>DKAH01000017.1:50711-143439 GCA_002448795.1 Fidelibacterota bacterium UBA6931 | reverse complement strand
TTCAGCCCCAATGAGTGCATTAATGACTTTCCAAATCCCTTACCCAGATATTTCTGTAACGAACTGGGTTCCCATGATCCTGAAGAGCAATTGGCAAACGATTAGGATGAGCTGAATATGCAGTTCTTACTTGATGGGTTGTAGGGCCCAACAGTTCACGATTATAATGCACAAGAACCCCGTTATGTAAGACCGTAAGGTAGGCTGCCCTGATAAGCTTTCCTGATTCGTCAAATCGAGGACGAATGAAAATAATGTCGTATGTCTGCCATTCACCAGGTGGAGCAGATGCATTATATGCTGGTGGGTACTGACCGTAAATTGCAGACGCCTGCCCATCAGGATAAACTGGATTCTTATAGGAATCCAGTATCTGGACTTCATAACCGTGTGAAACATTGGGCTTGGCCATAAAAAAGACGCCACTGTTGCCTCTTCCTTGACCTTCTCCCTCAATATTTTTTGGTGAGGACCATTCAATGTGTAGCTGCACATCACCAAATTCCTGCACAGTTTGAATGGCACCAGTTTTCTTTCTTACTTCGAAATAATTATCACCCAGCTTCCATTGCGTCTTTTTACTCCCAGATGAATTAACCCATTCTGACAAATCAGTGCCGTCAAAGAGCACAATTGCATCAGAGGGCGGAGTTGCCATCCTTGAAAAAGAACTATGTGTTACTACCTCTGGTTGTGGCCTATTTTCATCATGGATTTTATACTTTTCTTTAGGCTGACTTTGTAATATCCCTAAGTTAAAGAGCAGAAGAATTGAGAAGTGTCGAATAAGAGTTTTGTCCATCAGAATTTCTCCTTCATTTTCAGGAATCTACTAAATCACAACCGGTCAAGAAAGTGCATGGTTTGTTATATTCTCTTTATGGCTTACAATACTAACAAGTCACCTTACGCAATTCACAGATGAACCTTACGCCCCGAAAAGGCGGCCAACAGTAAAGCAGATTGAAGTTTTAATTCACAGAGCTGATGGCCTTACTCAAGAAAAAATTGCTGAAATAATGGGTGTGTCCCGAAGAACTATCAGGCAACATATAAACGCATTGAAAAAGAGGGGTATTGAAGTGCCCTGACACGCCATTGTAGAAACTTTTATCTCTCTATATTCTTTAACTTAAATCTTTTTTCTGTGAAAACACACGCCATTTCTCACTAACAGTAGGGGGCAAAGATACCAAAATTGTTGAAAAACCATGAAAGGAGAAACAATGTTCTTAAATGTAAGCGAAACTGCAGAACTGCTAAATATATCTGAACGGCATCTGCGTAATCTGATCGTAGAACGAAAGATCAAAGATTGTCGGATCGGTAAGGCGATTCGATTCCACGTATCTGATATACTGGCCTATACGTTCTACAAGGAATCTTCATACCGCAGACTCAAGCCCGAGATATACGATCTGATCTCGCCGGGATTGGGTGTAGTACTTTGATTCTAAAGCGTTTTGTCGATGATCTTTAGTCTCAGCTAAGGATTGAGAGTATTTGGTAATAAGGAATAAAGAACGCTTTGTACCTTTAACCGATGAACTCCTTGCCGATTATCACAAGTACATCGAATCGGGTATTTCAGTAACTGTGGTATCTCGAGCTTTTACCTCAGCTCGGATAAAAGCGGGTATCGCTGAAAGAGAGAAAACCATCCATGCCTTGAGGCATACATATGCTTATCGGATGTTGGTTGAATCCAACAACAATATGATTAAAGTAAGAGACTTACTTGGTCATTCATTCGTTAAGATGACGGAAGATTATGCCCGTGTTCCGATGGAATATCTCAAGGTAGTATTTGGGGATAAATCCGGGTACGTATATGTGTAGCAATTCACGTACACATAACGTACACACTTATCCTCATGTACTGAATGAGATGAGTCTATTTTCTTACTTTTCTCGACAGAGGATTTTAGTAATAACTACATCTTGCAATGCGAAAGCACAGTACTCATAATCCGTTGGTTCGGGGTTCAAATCCCTGTGGGCCCACGCACGTGTGTCCCATCCTATTAGTCTTTACTATAGCTATCATCAATCTCCAAGGTCAGGGACTAAGGTCCCTTGAACTACCTCACGCATTGCTGTTTGAAATGGACAGACCAGAAGTGCAGACGGTAATGGATGCTTTCATTGATTCTGCGATTGCAGTTACGGAGCGAGACAATTACCAAATCTTAACGATGAAGATTACAGAAGTGAAGAGGGAAGATCGTCCAATCCAGATAAGGGCCTTTTTGTCTTGGGAAAAGGGTCTCTTCGCTGTTGAGGAGGAGATTTTTCTCAAATGGAACCATCAACTGGAGGAGGGAGAAAATCTGGAATCTCATAAACTTACTATGGATACCGTCCTGGCTCACCTCAGAGACAAATACGGGCGTGAAGCGCTCCTTGAGGAGACTCCTTTCGGCAAGCGATATGGCAGATTTCAACACGTTACCGCAACGTGGCAGTTCGCTGATAAAAGGTGGATCCACCTGATCTATGAACCGCAGGATTGGGCGCTCTACCCCGAGTTGGTGAAGATTGTGGTGATCTACAGGAGTGAAAGTATCGATCCGAGGGGGAATCAGTCTGTCAAATCGGACAATTCCTTGAGGAGTTCAAACCGGTAGATTCCGGCATCGTGGCCGTCTCCCCAAGTAAACTGAAGTGCATAATAGCCAACCGGTTTCACCTTCATGATTGTGTATCCTGCAGGGATTTTGGGCTTATCGTAGCCCATATAGAGATTTCCCAGTGCATCGGTCTCTCCGGAACACTCAGCGCAGGGGCATCTATCCCGTAGAGCCTTGAGCAAAATATATGACTCCTCACCCCCTTCCCATTTGATCACGAGAATGTCATTTATGATCTCGAATCTGTCAAGAACCTGAACCAAAGCTTCACTCCTTTGTTTTGCAGATTAGCATCGGTTAAATTTGCCACGCGAATTCAAGACCATCCAAGAGTCAATCTTGGGTTCGTAGCTCAGTTGGTCAGAGCGCTGCGCTCACATCGCAGAGGTCGCAGGTTCAAGTCCTGCCGAACCCACATATGATCTTTCGTAAGAGAAAGCTTCCCCGGGTCTGTTCCTCATCTATTGCCATAGGCTTCCGAACTTTCGGAGTCGAAGTAAGCTAGCATGCAAGAGCTTGGCACAACTTCAGAATTCCAAGCTCTTGCCTTCCAATCACCTTTCACGCACCTCACAGTTACGAGCTGTGTATCCCAAGGAGTAGAAAAATGAGTCTTATCACCCACTTGGTCAAACTTCAGAAAATAGACACTGCCATTATGGCGATTGAAGAACTTCAGGGTGATCTCCCATCAAAAGTGGAAGAATTAACTACCACCATGTCTCAGCTAGAATCTGCCATCACCGCCAGTAAATCACGGCTAACTGAAATCGAACTGGAGATCAGGAAGTTGCAGACTTTGGAGCAGGAGCGAAAAGATAAAATTGCGAAACTCCAAGATCAGCTCTATCTCGTGAAAACTAACAGAGAGTATGATGCGCTAATGGCAGAGATTGATCATCTCAAGGGCCAGCTCGACGAAGAGGAGATGCGTGAGCTTGAACTGAGCGAGGAAAATGATCAGGTATCGGAAAAACTTGAGACAGATAAGACTGAGAACGAGGAGATGTCACAGCAATTGGGAACTCAGAGACATGAACTGGAGAGCCGCATTGCTCAGACTGAGGAAGAGCACACCAAGCTTGTAAGCAAGCGCGAAGATTTAGCCAAGAATATTGATAATCCCAATCTCTCGCTATATGATCGTGTTCGTTCCGCCCGGGAAGGTTTAGCTGTGGTACCAGTCTCAAACCAGGCGTGCGGTGGATGTCACTCCCGCATTCCATCCCAACTGGAGGCGGTAATCCGAAGCGGAGAACGGATGACTCAATGCAATACATGCCGTAGAATTCTCTATTGGGTAGATGCCGAAGAATCATCATAATTTCTGATAGCTATTTGAACTTAGAGCCGGTCGTGTGGTTACCCTGTCCTCTAACAAGTGGATGGGGAGGAAAGTCCGAACACCGCAGGACAGGATGCCTCCTAACGGGAGGGGTCCCATCCGTCAGATTGCGGACGGGATACGGAAAGTGCAGCAGAGAGTAGACTATCCGCCTGCTGGCGGATACAGGTGAAACGGTGGTGTAAAAGACCACCAGTCCCAACAGCAATGTCGGGAGCTTGGTAAACCCCATCCGGTGCAAGACCAAGTAGGAGAGCATGAGGTTGTCCGCCTCACTATGACTCTTGGGTTGGTTGCGTGATCCCCACCGCAAGGTTGGGACCAGATGAATGACCACAGTCTTGATTTTTCGAGATACAGAATTCGGCTTATAGACCGGCTCTAAAACATTCCTCACCATGGCCATTTGGAAACTAAAAGATCCTGATCCAGCCATAGTCGCTCGATTGGCTGACGAATTCGATACCACTGATATTATAGCTCGCGTACTCGCTTCCCGTGGCATAGAGTCCTTTGAGAAATCCCGGACATTTTTTGATCCGGATCTTGCTCATCTCCACAACCCCTTTCTGATGAAAGATATGGAGAAGGCTGCCGGGTTGGTAAAGTCCCATGTTGAAGCAGGGAATAAGATTTTTATCTTCGGCGACTATGACGTTGACGGCACGACCGGTTCTGCGGCACTTTGCATGTTCCTCAGAGAGATTGGATGCAAAACAAAGGTTTACATCCCCGACAGAATCGCCGAGGGTTACGGTCTCTCCCAAACGGGCATAGATAAAGCGGCAGATTGGGGTGCCGATCTACTCATCAGCTGCGACTGCGGAATCAACGCCGTGGCGGAGGTAGCCTATGCAAAATCCCACAATCTGAAAGTAATTGTGACAGACCATCACACACCTGACAAAACATTGCCGGACGCCGAGGCGATCCTCAACCCAAAGCAGCCCAACTGCAATTACCCGTTTAAGGGACTCTGCGGCGGAGCGGTTGTTTTCAAGCTGATGCAGGCCGTTGCAAGATTGCTCAGTATTGGGGAGGAGAAAGTTTTCAGATATCTTGATCTGATCACTCTTGGAACTGCCGCTGATATTGTTCCTCTTACTGATGAAAACCGCGTTATTGTAGCAAAGGGCCTAAAAAGGCTGGCAAAAACCCGTAAGCCGGGACTTCGGGCGTTGCTGGAGGTGAGTGGACTCGGCGGGAAGCCACTCACTATTGGAAGGCTTCTTTTCCGGGCGGCGCCACGAATAAACGCCGCAGGACGCCTCGGAGACGCAAATCGCGTCGTTCAATTGCTCGTCACTGAGAGTTTCTCAGAAGCTGAGAAGCTGGCCGGAGAACTGGATGACGAAAACAGGGCGCGACAAGAGATCCAAGCGTCGATTGTGGATGATGCCATCAGAAAAGTCAACGCCGAGATTGATCTTGAGAAAGAGAGAGCGATCGTGCTTTGGGATGAAACGTGGCACGAGGGCGTCATTGGAATCGTGGCATCAAAAATCAAGGAAACATACAATCGGCCAGCCGTGATTATTTCGCTAAAAGATGAAGCCGGAAAAGGCTCAGCGAGGAGCGTTTCCGGCTTTGACCTTTTTGAAAACCTGAGTCTCTGCAAAGAAACACTTCAAGGTTACGGCGGACATCCCATGGCTGCAGGACTGACTGTGAGCCGGGAAAGGCTCGAAGATTTCAGAAGCAAATTCTCGACCCTCGCGACTGAAAAGCTTGACAAAAACCAACTAATAAACTCACTTGACATTGAAGGCGAAATGGACTTAAATCTCATTGACGGTAGGTTTATGAAATTTTTAGATAAGCTTGCGCCCTACGGACCCGGAAATATGACTCCCAAATTCATTACTCGGAATGTCATGCCTGGAGGGGAACCGAAACTGGTAGGAAAGAGTAATAACCATCTCAAGTTCAAAGCGAAATACGGAAAGATAAGTTATGATGCCATCGGCTTTGACAAAGGGAACCATTTCGAAAAAATGATCAACGGAAAGCCCATCGACATCGCTTATGTTGTTGAGCAGAATGAATGGCAGGGCACTTCATCGATCCAGCTGAACATTCGGGACATCAAGCAGAGGTAACATGAGGAGAGCAAAAATTACAGGAATAGGTCACTCTGTCCCCGATCGGGTGGTGACCAACGCAGACCTTGAAAAGTTGATGGACACCTCCGATGAATGGATCACCGAGCGTAGCGGTATCAAAGAGCGGCATCATGTTGATGAATCGACATCCGCATCAGACCTCGCCATAGAAGCTTCCACCATTGCTCTTGATTCGGCCGGAATGAATCCAGAAGATGTAGATCTAGTCATTTTCTGCACAATCTCATCCGATTACTTCTTCCCTGGCGGGGCGGTCCAAATCCAGGAGAAGCTGGGGATGAAGAACATCGGCGCCTTCGACCTCAGGGCCGCATGCTCCGGATTTGTATACGGTCTTTCTGTAGCTGATCAGTTCATTCGGACAGGAGCGCACGACACCATACTTCTCATAGGCGCCGAAGTTCAAAGTGTCGCATTGGAATTTGATACTGACCACAGGGATATGGCAGTCCTGTTCGGTGACGGCGCCGGCGCTTTGATACTTCAAACGTCTGACGATGACAGTGGCGTTCTATCAACACACCTTCATTCAGATGGGAAACATCTTCAGGATCTGTGGCTTCCCGCGCCGGGGAGTAAATATAAACCATTCATGAGCAAGAAGCTTATTGATGAAGGACTTCATACACCTTACATGAATGGCAGGGAAGTTTACAAGAACGCTGTTACAAGGTTCCCAGAAGTAATTCATGAAGCGCTGACACACAATGGTATTGCATTGGAGGACGTTGCGCTGGTGATCCCCCATCAAGCCAACCTACGGATCAGTCAGGCTGTAGCGAGGCGGATGGGTATAGGAATGGACAAGATCTACAGCAACATTCACAAGTACGGAAACACGACAGCCGCCTCCATTCCGATCGCCATGTCGGAGGCATTCGCAGAAGGACTGTTCAAATCAAGTGACAATATTATTCTCGCCGCTTTCGGTGCTGGATTCACTTGGGGATCAGCAGCAATCCGCTGGTGAAATACCCCAGCATCTCGTGGATAACGTTTCTTCGAATCTGACATGATTGATTTCTTCCTGAACCAAGAACAGCGGATGCTTCGGGAGATGGTTCGCGATTTCGCCTCCAATGAAATTACGCCAGTCGTCTCTGAGCTCGACGAAAAAGGAGAATTCCCTTCCGCAATTATCGCAAAGATGGGCGCGCTCGGACTTATGGGGATCCCATTTCCAGAGGATTACGGCGGCTCGGGAATGGATTATGTGAGCTATTCCACCGCTGTCTTTGAAATCGGAAAAGTTTGCGCCTCCACCGCAATCACTATGGCAGCACACACCTCGCTTGGTATGACACCGATTTACCTTGTTGGCACTGAAGACCAGAAACGAAGGTACCTGCCCCCTCTCGCCTCTGGAGAAATGATCGGCGCTTTTGGGCTGACGGAGGAAGGAGCCGGTAGTGACGCCGCTGCCACAAAAACAACCGCCATCAGAGAAGGAGGTGAATGGATTCTGAATGGTGGAAAAGTGTTTACCACCAACGCTGGCAAAGCAGGGATCATTACAGTCACCGCAAAAGTTCTTGAAGATGGCGATGACAAAGGGATCGGTGCCTTCATAATTGAAGCGGACAACCCTGGCCTCAAAATTAGTCCTCCGGAGAAAAAGATGGGATGGAATGCCTCGGATACATGCCAAATTTTTTTCGAGGATCTGCGCCTCTCTTCAAAACAACTTCTAGGCGAGCCGGCGGAGGGATTTAGAACATTTCTGAAAACTCTCATGACGGGAAGGATTTCAATCGGTGCTCTCTCCTGCGGCACTGCGGAGGGCGCTTACAGGGCTGCGCTGAACTATTCGAATGAACGGGAAGCATTCGGCAAACCAATTCACAGGTTCCAGTCCGTCGGCTTTAAGCTGTCGCAGATGGCGACAGAAATTGAGGCATCTAAACTGCTCGTTTACCAAGCTGCCAAAAAATATGATGAAGGCCATTCAGTAGTGCGAGAAGCGGCCATGGCAAAACTTTTTGCCTCAGAAACAGCCATGAGAACGGCAACAGAGGCCATTCAGGTCTTCGGCGGTTACGGATATATCAAGGAATATCCCGCCGAACGATATTTTCGCGATGCCAAAGTACTGACCATCGGTGAAGGAACGAGCGAAGTGCAGAAGATCGTGATTCTCAGGGAAATCCTAAAGTCACTCGATAGAGCTATTTCATTTTAAGTTTCCTTTATCATGACTCCATTACACCGCAAGCGTAGAGCCGAACTGTCAAGCGAGCAGAAGCGTGCACAGATCAATCGATGGCTCATTCTCACTGGGCTGGTTGTCGCCATCTCATTCCTTTTCCCTGGCGGAAAGGCGCTGGAATACAACTATGAACTGGGAGAAGTAACTAGAGAAGAGATTGTGGCTGAGTTCAATTTTCCAATCCTTAAGCAGGAAGACCAGTTACAGAATGATCTTGCCGAGGCGATAAGAATCGAGCCTTTCAGATTCGAGCGGCACTATGACATAGTTGAACAGCAGACAGCTGAAATCGAACAGCTTGTGGCAGCTGTTTCAGATTTGTCCAGAGCAGGGGTCATCTATCAATCAACAGTGCAGCTACTCTGGGAAAAACGTTACGGTGAGGAGGAGGAAAAGCTGAAGACCAGAGCAGTCACCGATAGTGCCGCCCTCGCGACGCTGCAGGAACAGTTTTCTGGAAAGTATTCTTTTGACATCGATGACCCCGAATGGACTCAGTTTATCGCGTCCCTCAATGATGAAACCGCTGTAACCGATCTCGATTCTCTCACAATTGCTCTACAAAACATCAGCAGAAACCAGTGGGCGATCGGGATTCTTGACATTCCCCGCATCGATATCGAGAGTGATGAGATCGCGGTAGCATCTACGGATATCTCCGAGATTATGACAAAGAAAAACCTACTCGATCTGGAAGAAGCATGGACGGAAGCAAAGAAAGAGATAAATGAGGTTTATGCTGATAACGAGCTGATCCGAAACATCGGATATAGGATCATCGTGGAATTTCTGAAACCGAACGTCATTTTTAACCGAGAATCGACGGAGCATCGCCAGGCCACTGCCACGTCGAGAGTTCCACGATATCAGGGGATTGTAATGCAAAGTGAGCGGATTGTGGACATTAATACACGCATCACACCTGAAATACTTTTGAAACTCAAGTCTTATCAACATGCCATCGAGCAGCAGGAAAGGACCGAGCAGGGACTGGCAATGATCCTTCCGTGGCTCGGCCGCTTCATCATAATCGCGGCAATTCTTTCACTTTTTTTCGTATCCATGCGGATATACCGCCCTGAGTTGTTTAGCAGTAATGGTGTTCTGCTGCTCTTCAGTGTTCTATTCTTTCTCATCATTGGTGTGTCTCATCTCTTTGTCATTACATTTGAACTGTCCGAATATCTCATCCCATTTACTGTGGGCGCCATGGTGTTGACCGTCCTCTTTGACGGAAGAATTGCCATGTCTGCATCGATTGCGCTGGCAATTCTTGTGGCGTTCATTATCGGCGGGAAACTCGATTTCGTCATCATCGGTTTATTTACCAGCCTTGCTGCAGTTTATGCAGTCCGTCAGCTTAGGACACGGGCACAGTTGTTTATCGCAATTCTGTTTATTGTGGTAAGCGGCGCGGTGGTGCTGATCGGGATTGGGATCATCAAACGGTTATACTGGGCGGACATCGGTAGCGATCTGCTTTATATTACGATCAGCGGTGTACTGGCACCGTTTATTACATATGGTATCAGCGCTCTCTTCGAGGTGATTTTCGGAGTGACCTCTGACCTGACACTGCTTGAACTAACAGACTTCAATCATCCCCTATTGAAAAAGTTATCTCAGGAAGCAAATGGAACATTTAACCACTGTGTTGTGGTGGGAAATCTGGCTGAATCTTGTGCGAACGCTGTCGGGGCCAATCCACTGCTCTCTCGCGTGGGCGCTTACTACCACGACATAGGCAAACTGACACGTCCCGAATATTTTGTAGAGAATCAGTTTAGAGGTGAGAACCCCCATGATTCTTTGGCGCCGTCACTCTCTTGCAAAATCATTATGGGGCATGTCAAAGACGGAATGAAACTTGCCAAAGAGTACCGACTCCCGCCAGCCGTGGCCGATTTCATACCGACACACCACGGCACATCTCGAATGGATTACTTCTATACCAAAGCACTGGACCAAACTAACGGCGAAGGGGGATCAGTACCCGAGGAAGATTTCAAATATCCAGGGCCGAAACCGAGCACTAAAGAAACTGGACTGTTGATGCTATGCGAAGCGGTGGAAGCTGCTGTCCGTTCTCTGAAAAATCCAACGCTGACAAAAATTGAAACTATGGCGGATAAGATTATCGAAAAACGTTTGAAAGAAGGGCAGTTGGACGATTGCCCCCTCACCATGGCCGATCTTACGAAGATAAAGGGTAACGTTCGAGGCCGCCACGGAATGATGCCCGTCTTCCGTGGAATCTACCATCTCAGGATTGAATACCCGGACCATGAGGAACTGGCGGAAGAGATTCCTGGTGAATGATTAAAGTTTCCGTTGAGGTGGCAGATGATCAGCTTCCCATTAACGACGGGGCTGTCAAACAACTAGCGATCAAAGTGCTCACGGAGGAAGGCCAATCCGAAGGAGAGCTCACCATCATTTTTGCTCACGATGAACTTCTAAGACAGATGAAAATCACCTATTTTGACCAGGATGTTTACACCGATGTGGTCTCCTTCCGACTTGACGAAGAGTCAGAGCCTTTCGAAGGAGAGATTTATATTTCATCCGCAAGAGCAGAAGAAAACGCCGAGAAAGTTGATGAACCTGTTTCACAAGAACTGGCGAGACTTGTTTGTCACGGATGTCTCCATCTCATAGGCCACGAGGACCAATCTGAAAACGGAAAGAGCGCCATGAGGGTCAAGGAAGATTGGCACCTCGAGAAATTCCAACCGGAGTTCATACTAAATCGGTGATCCTCGGGGAAATTTTCCTTTTTCTGTTACTCCTGGCTCTCTCTGCCCTATTCTCCGGCGCCGAGGCGGCTTATTTCTCTATCAGCAAGAGAGGGCTGACTTCGGACGAAACGGGGGTGGTGGTATCCCTCCTACGCAAGCCAAAGCGTCTCCTGATTACGCTCCTGACAGGAAACACCATCGTCAATACGAGTATGGCAATCCTAGCCGCACTCATTACAGCGGATATCGCTTTCAGACTTAACGTAAATACCGCCGTGCTTCTGGGAGTGGAAACTTTCGTTATTACTGTTACTATTCTCTTGCTCAGCGAAATTACGCCTAAAATTTTGGCCATAAGGAATTCCAGTCGGTTTGCGACTAAAGTATCCTTCCCGATCAGAATTTTCATGATAATTCTATATCCCATTGCGGTTCCGCTCTACGGCGTTACACACTTCTTGTCCAGACTTTTTCGCTTTAAACGTGAAACATTATTTGATTCAGAGGATGAGCTGGTGGCGCTGGCTGATCTCGGCGCCGAAAGCGGTTCCATTGAACCGGAAGAGAGCGAAATGATCAAATCGGTTTTCGCTTATGGGGACAAAGCAGTCCGAGAAATTATGGTTCCGAGAATCGATGTCATCGGAATCAATACCAATGCCACAATCGATGAAGCAATCATCATAATTAAGGAGTCGAAGCTGTCGAAATTCCCAGTCTACAACGGCAACCTTGACACCATCGATGGAATCCTTTATGCAAAGGACGTTCTCACTCATATAAATGACGGATCAGACGGTGAACCGATTGCTCCTCTTCTTCGGGAACCATACTTTGTTCCCGAATCGAAACAAATTGCTTCGCTGCTGAAAGAATTCCAGCGGCGAAAAGATAATGTTTCAATTGTGGTGGATGAATACGGCGGTACTGCCGGAATAGTCACAGTAGAAGATATTGTGGAAGAGGTAGTAGGTGAGATTCAGGATGAATTTGACAGAGAAACACCTATGGTCATTTCTACTGGCTCAAACCGATGGCTGGTGGATGCTCGTCTGTCCATTAATGATCTCGAAGACGAACTCCCGGTCGAATTCGAAGAGGAACGGGAATACGACACACTGGGCGGCTTCTTCTTCTCCCGATTCGGGGACATACCGACAGTAGGCACCAATGTTGTTTTGGACAATTTCAGATTTCATGTCAAAACCATGAAAGGGAACAGAATCCTAAAAATCGAAATTTTCAGAGAGGAGACGCCGAATGAGGAACGGTGAAAGATTTGAGAAGCTTGTCGAAATCGTTGAGAAACTTCGAGATGACGACGGCTGCCCATGGGACAAGGAGCAAACTCACGACTCCCTCCTCCCCTATTTTCTCGAGGAAACCTATGAAGTGATGGAATGTGTCGATAAAAAGAACTGGAATGCACTCTCAGAGGAATTGGGAGACGTTTTACTGCATGTTCTTTTTCAGACTGATATCGCCCACAGGAACGGCGAATTTCAACTGAACCTTGTTCTCGAACAGATCAGCGACAAACTGGTAAGGAGACATCCTCATGTATTTGGTGACAAGGAAGCCGATGGCGCATTCCATGCGAAACAAAATTGGGAGGCAGCGAAACAACAGGAGAAAAAACGGGAGTCAAGACTGGACGGTGTCCCTATGACGCTTCCAGCTCTGGTGCAAGCACAGCGTCTTCAGCAGAAAGCGGCTTATGTCGGCTTCGATTGGGATGCCACCGATAAGGTATGGGACAAAGTCCATGAAGAGATGGAAGAGCTTAAAAAGGCAGAATCGAATAACAATAATGATCAAATCGAAGAGGAAGTAGGTGACCTCTTATTTACGATTGTCAATCTTTGTCGGTTCTTCGATATTTCATCGGAGGACGCCCTTCGAAAGGCCAACAGGAAATTCACAAACCGCTTTCAGTCCCTAGAAAAAGAGCTGAAAAGACAAGGGAAAAAACTGGAAGAGACGAACTTAGCTGAGATGGATGAGATCTGGAATAGACAAAAAGAATCTCCCTCTGCTCAATGAACTTTGCCGATAGTTGCACTCAGGGGCCAGATTACTCTTTTCACTTCTTCGGGATTCCCCCAAGCCGACTTAAGGTCTGAGTCAATAAGGGCGAGAGGATTGCTGCCTTCTCTCTCCATATAGTTATGTACCGCTGACCAAGTCCTCAGATATCCTATTATTGCGGCTAGGTCCCAAGAAGCTGTCATTGAGAGCGGCGGTGCTTGCATTCGCTCAAAAGGAAAGGGAAGGTTTGAATAACCGGTCTCTATGTGGTACCGATCAGGAAACCAGTATTTTCTCATTGTTTTCCGATAGAAGCGATTGATCACCGCATCCACCTCCGGACTTACCGAAAGAAAATCATAGCACCATACAGCCAAGACGCCGTGCTTTTTTGAAGCAACGCGACGAACTTCTTGGTAAAACTTCTCGGTGTCGAGCCAGTGAAGTGCCTGCGCCACGGTGACAAGATCAATCGATTTGTCTTCAAGACCAGACGATTCGGCGGCAGCGATAAAGTAGCTGATATTCGACTTAGCAGTCCCGTTCCTGATCTGATCCGCACTGGCATCCGTCGCCAAGACCTCTTTGAAATGGTCCGCAAGGCCCACCGCCGCCTGACCGTTTCCTGTTGCGCAGTCCCAAACCTTCTTGTGCTGAGGAACGAGCGAGGCGAGATACTGGAACAGCTTCGGAGGGTATTGAGGTCTGTTTTCCCTGTAGTCAGCGGCGTATGAGCTGAAATGATCCTTGAACATCAAATGACTTAATCTTCTTTGATCCTGAGGAAAACTTTACGTGTCCGCGGACCGTCAAAATCGCACAGAAACACCCCTTGCCACGTGCCAAGAACAGGCCTTCCCTGTTCAATAAATATTGTTTCTGAAGAGCCGATCATACTAGTCTTGATGTGACTGTCCGAATTCCCTTCGTAGTGCCTGAATCCTCCATCCTGAGGAACCATCTTAGCGAGGTGCATTTTCATGTCTCTCACCACATCGGGATCGGCACTTTCATTAATTGTGACACCGCAGGTTGTGTGCGGCACATATAAGTTGACTACACCGGAATTGATGGAGGTCTTCGCTACTTCTTGAATCACAAGGTCGGTAATGTCAACGATGTCGACACGTTCAGCTGTCTTGAAGGAAAGTGTAATCATATCTTTACTCCTACAACCAATAATCAAAAATAAGCGGCGACACCCAGCTGAAGTCCCGCGGACCGGATGGGATTATCGGTGAAGTCGCGGTGCCAGTTATACTGATAAGCGATCTTCACCACCGTGTTTTCCCCAGGCCGAAAACTGGTGCCGACGGTAACCCTAGAAAGTTCGTCACCAATATTGGTGCCCGTCGATTCGAAAGAACCAACATTCAGATCCACTTTTTCCAGTCGTAGCGTTGCAATCAATTTGGAGCTGTCAAAGTTGAAAACGGTGCCATGAAAATAGTCGAAATTCAATTCGGTATAGGCACCCCACTGAACACTTCCCGCCACCTCCTTAAGGCCGTCAGGAATATCGACTGTGGCGGTAGCAAATTCACTCCGCCAGTGAAATCGGCCTCTGTTTACGCCGTGATCAATGGCGCTGATACTGATAGATCGTATTTCATCCACCTTCATCCCATCCGCCTGAAAACTGTTGTAAGGACCTCTGTAGAACGAAAGTCCTACCTCGCCTAAGAGTCTATTCTCAACCTTCAGTCTGCCTGTTAAAGAGGGAGTGCCATTGTTATCTTCCTCAAGAAATTCAGCAGACTTGCCTTCAGGAATGCGTGTGCCGGTCGTCTCGTTGGATACGATTCCATCACCAAGACCATTGACAATATATAACTCATAACCGAGCCGATTCGATCTATTCAGATAACGCTGACCAAAAAAACCGAGGCCTATCTCAGAGAGCGTAGCAGGAATGATAAGCGTCGAAACTAACGGTCGATCGATAATGTTGTACTTGGGGCTATCATGCTCAACATTGAATCGGCCCAGCGGCGGCAGAAGAATGCCCATCCTGAAACTTAGGGCGGAAGCGAAAGTCAGATCCAAGACTGCCGTCTCCAGCGCGATCTCTTCAGTCCCATGTTCAAATTCTAATTCCGAAAAAAATCGGATATTTTCCGCCACCGCCGAATACAGGAAAATGTTGAACCGCCTTGCCTCAAATGATAGGCCTTCCGATATTCCTTCTTCTACAAAATAGTTGCTGTTTGCTTCAAAGTAACCTCCCACGGCGGCGTTGGCTCCGAATGTAAGAACGAACGGACGGTCGTAAATGGAGTGTGATGTTGAGTCACTCTCACCATTGAGTGGATACAGAAAGAGCAGAAGAGTACATGATAAAATCCTGCGTTTCATTTTTCTAAGGCGATGAAAAGATTCCCTTCTCCATCTTCCGTAACTGGGAAGGTCTTGAGAGCTTTTTCCGCAGGTCCGTTGAGGACCCTTCCATCAAAATCAAACTGACTACCGTGGCAGGGACAATCGAGAGAGTATTCAAATACCTCAGGCCGACAAGCCTTGTGACTACATTGGAGCAAGAGTGCTGTGTAGTTCCCTGCCTCACTCTTATGGATCACAATCGGAGGCCTAAGACCTCTTCTGAGAATGACAGAGGCTTCTTCAGCAAGAACCGATACCGAGACAGACAGTCCGCCATATTTGATTTCCGGAGTCACTAAAGGAACTGTTGAGCAACCCGTCACGCTGAGAGACACTCCGCCACAGACTGCCACCGCAGCGGTTCCGCAGGCGGTCCTCATAAACTGTCTCCTGCTCGTCATCAAAGTGATTCCAGAAACTTGATGATCTGAGACTGCTCTTCATCAGACAGAGCCATAAACTCTCCACTGCTGACGGCGGATTCACCACCATGGAGACGGATAACTTCTGTTAGATCTGAAGTGCGGCCATCGTGAAGAAAATAAGGAACCCCACCGATGGTATCCTTGATGAGACCAAGACCCCAGAGTGGTGTCGTACGCCACTCTCTCCCGGTCGCCTCACCTTCGGGATAGTGATCCGCCAGTTCGTCTCCCATATCGTGCAGGAGCAGATCTGTATAGGGGGAAAAAGTTTTGTTCGCAAGAACATCGATATCTGAGTCACCGGTAGACAATTGAGGTAAATGGCATCCGGCACAGCCAATTTCACTGAAGAGCTCTTTTCCTGCCTGAACATCCGGATTATCCTCATTTCTGGGAACGGGTGGTTTGAGTGTCCGGAGATAAAAAACAACATTCGCTACTGCAGCAGAACCGACTTCCGGATCGGCTACTCCATCACCGCTAAATTGCCCTGCCAATGGATTGTGGAGGTCAGACGTAAAGAAATCAGAAGTGATCCCCATATCATCTATATAGGCGACGGCGGTCTGATGGAGGAGATCGATAGTGGTAGCCTTTCTTCCAAAACGGCCGATATAGTTTCCCCCCATCGACCTGTGGTGAGGTTTGGGGATGAAAAAATCCGGCGCAGAGATATAGTTCAAGCGGCCGCTGATCCCATCGGCGTCGCTATCATCCGGATCTGCCAAAGCGATTAACAAGGAATCCGGAACAGCTTCGAGAAACCCTATTCCAGCAACGATCGGTGCACTCCTTATACTAACACCTGTGGTACCGATAGGCAAAGTTTCAGCGGGATAGCCGGGAATTGATCGGTTCTGCAACTGAGGACCACCTTGAGACTCCATATAATCGAAGTGACCCCCACCCATATCACGTCCGAAGCGAGTCAGGTTTGTAGCGGGATGACCTTTGCCATCTCCGACATGACAACTTGCACACGAAGGCATGTTGAACACGGGACCGAGGCCAGATTCTTTTGTAAACACCTCAGCGAAGTTTTTATCTCCTGCAACGAAAGTTGCTTTTTGCGAGAGCGTCAAGTCTTCAATAGGGCCATCAAGAAGAAGATCGCCGTCCGTCTCTCCCGGAAAGAACGGTTCGCAGGAACAAAACAAAAGGATCAACAGCAGAGTAAAAAAGTTGCGGATTTGCATGGGTGGCAGGAGGTTCAACCGAGCCCTACATCGAGGGCCATCATAACTGTGAAACCAACCATTACGCCGATGGTGGCGAGATCGGTATTTCCTTCATGTTGAGATTCAGGGATCACCTCTTCTACCACTACAAAGATCATAGCGCCTGCGGCAAATGCAAGGGCATAGGGTAAGATCGCCTGCGACTGGATCACGATCACAGCGCCAATGATCGCCGAAATAGGTTCCACTAAGGCCGACAATTGTCCGTACCAGAAACTTTTAAATCGCGATACACCAACCCTCCTCAGCGGCATTGCCACTGCGAAACCCTCTGGGAAATTCTGAATTCCAATCCCGATTGCCAGGGTAATTGCTCCCACAAGAGTCGCACTTGGAAGATCGGCACCAAGGGCCCCAAATGCGACGCCTACCGCCAACCCCTCTGGTACATTGTGAAGCGTGATTGCCAGAACGACCAGCGTCGTCCTGTGCCAAGTCGTTTCCATTCCTTCCGCTGTTTCAGTAGGATAACCGATGTGAAGGTGTGGCAATACCTTATCCACAAGGAATAGAACAGCTGCTCCCAGCATAAAGCCGACGGCCGGCGGAAACCACGGGGCAGCTCCCATAGACTCGGACATCTCAATCGCAGGCGCCAATAGAGACCAGTAACTAGCGGCGATCATAACACCGGCGGCAAAACCGAGCATGGCGTCCAGCACTTTCCTATTCACTTCCTTGAAGAAGAAGACCGCGGATGCACCCAAGGCTGTCATCCCCCACGTAAAGCAGGTAGCGAGGAACGCCTGAGTCAGAGGCTCAAGACCTTTGAACCATTCAGTCATTTACTGTTCTTCATGAAGAGTGACACATATGTTATTGCAGCTGCCGCCCCACCGATAAGAGGCCCCACCCAGTAGACGATTTGATCTCCCCACTGTCCGCTTACTAGCGCCGGACCAAACGACCGGGCAGGATTCATGGAGGCACCAGTGAGTGGTCCACCAGCCAATATGGCGGCGGTTACGACCATACCGATCCCAAAGCCGGCGATTGATTTAAAGCTACCACGCTCATCAACCGCTGTTCCAAATATTGCGGTCACAAGGAAGAATGTGAGAAATATTTCGATGACGATAGCAGCGGTGGTCGACACATCGGGTGCCACTGACTGACCGCCCAGCAAGGCATCCATAGCACCGAAAACAAACTGTTTGAGAACAAGAGCCGCCAGCACCGCTCCTGCCAACTGGGCGATAATATAGACCACTCCCTCCTTCGGCTGTATCTTGTGCGTCACAAGAAAGCCCGCAGTAACGGCAGGATTGATGTGAGCGCCAGAAATTTGACCAAAGGCTAAAATCACAAAAGCCACTGTCAACCCGTGGGCCAGAGCCACTCCGATAAGTCCCGTCTGACCGTTGATAATGGCGGCACCACCAATAAAAGTGAGAAGAAATGTGCCGATCAATTCAGCCATCCCTTTTTGTGCTGTATCATTTATAGTCGTTCTCCTTTAATTCCTTTCAGAGCAATCTCCACAAACCCCTTTGATCTCAAGATCAATTTCATTGATTATCATTCCGGAATATTGCGACAGCAGGTTCATAATCTCTTTGTTCGATACTTTAACATTCTGAAGCACTCCGCACAATTCGCACCTGAAATGCTGATGATGCCCAGTCTCCCAATCATAACGGACCATTTTCCCATCCCGCACACAGCTCAAATCGCCAGTTTCCACTAACTGATTAAGGTTACGGTAGACTGTCCCGAGACTGATATGTGGAAGACGTCGCCGAACGCGATGGTAGACGTCATCTGCGGAAGGGTGAGGATCCATCGATTTCACCGTTTCGAGTACTTGCTCTCTCTGCTTGCTGTATATCCTTAGAGCCACGGCATAGAATAAGACAAAAATGTGCCGAAATCAATAAGAATAGTAACGATTACTATTCTTATTGATTTTCTATTGATTTTCACTCTACATCTCCGGAAACTTTCCAACAGAATCAATATGAAGAAAGTGCTATTTCTCTGTACCGGCAACGCATGTCGATCCCAAATGGCTGAAGGAATTTTACGTGATCTCGCAGGACATCGTTACGAAGTGTTCAGCGCCGGCACACATCCCACACGAGTTCATCCCGCCAGCATCAAGGTGATGTCAGAATGGGGCATCGATATATCGCATCACAGTTCGGATCTGTTGGACGACTACATCGAGAGTGGTATGGATACGGTCATTACAGTTTGCGATTCTGCCAACCGTCTCTGCCCCACTTTCCCCGGAGATATAGAGCGGCTTCATTGGCCCATTTCCGATCCCTTTGTCAACTGGTCAGATGAGGATCACTTTCTCGAACCGTACAGAAAAACAAGAGATATAATTAAGCAGAGAATAAAGGAGTTTCTGGAAGAGGGAGGATAATTGTGATGAGACTCCTTCTCATCACATTACTTGGTGCGTCACTATTCGTTCGATTTTTGTTATCAGAAATGGTGAGGTTTTGTGTGGATCAAGGTCTTACTAGCCGAGCATTTAGGATAATTGCATCCTTTAGAAACAGCAGTGTATATTCGCTTCTCAAACGGTAAACTTGGCGGTTCTTGAACTGCCTATGAGGTAAGACAGTTATAGCATGGTGACAACAGGTAAAAAACAGCCAGCTCGGCGTGGACGTCCACCCGGCCGACCCCGAAAGCCCGATTACGAACGAGAATTAGCCACCCTTTTCCAGATTCTCGGGAATGAGAATCAGATTCTAATGCGAACCGATCAAAAGGCGTTCACCCTTCTTTCAATCCTGGGTGTCTTCATGGTTTTCTTCATCGTCCATTTCCTAAAAATGCAGATGACATGGTTCATCTTTGTTTTTGTTATCGTCTATTTTGCCGCGGCGTTGACAACAATTATTAACCTCATTTTGGTTATTGTTCCAAGAGTCCGGTCGGAAAAGACAAAAGAGGGTGACGATAATTCCAATCCACTTTTTTTCGCTGGAATTAGCCAGTACAAAAGTTCTTCTGGCTATTCAAGACACCTCCGTTCTGTTGCTAGCGATCGAGAAAAAACATACACCCTTTTTGCCAATCAAGTCTATTCGCTGGGAATGATTAACTCCTATAAATACAAGCACCTTAAGACGGCAATTTCATCTTTTATTGTTGCTATCTCATCTGAACTCATGATCATCATGGCGCTAGCCTGGGCAAGATCAATTCCATTTTTCATTCAAAGATTCCCCGCCCTCGAAAAGTTCCTCTCTTCACCTTTTTGAACAAACTTATTGTACTGTCAGCTGTCTTCCTGATTGCCGGCTGCTCCACCCCGGCTCAACAAGGTGAGCCCGGCCCTCCTGGGCCGGCCGGTAAGCAGGGC
Source organism: Fidelibacterota bacterium UBA6931 (assembly GCA_002448795.1). Lineage (GTDB taxonomy): Bacteria > Fidelibacterota > Marinisomatia > Marinisomatales > S15-B10 > S15-B10. The sequence goes on along the minus strand of DKAH01000017.1, from coordinate 123,005 downwards.
CTTCCCGGAAAAGACGGCGCTCCGGGAAAACCGGGTACACCAGGTCCCTCCGGTCCGCAGGGACCCCAAGGCCAGCCTGGAGAATCGGTCTCTCCTGACCTTCTCGCCCAGCTTAACAATATCTTGGAGAAAGCTGAGAGGTCAAAGTTACAGGAATCTGAGAATAGTAAGGAGATTATCGTGGCAATTGTTCCTTACCAATTCGGTATAGCACCGCCCATCATGGGATTCGCAGCTATGAGTAATGAAGGAAACATTTATAAGCTCGAGAATAAAAATCTCTATACTGCAGGTGAATCATTCCAACAAAGCGTCAGGGTCGACAACAGAGACGACTTTGTCTCACTGGCACTTATGGCAGCGCAGGAGGGAACTCAGCCTCTCTACTTAGCCATGACGGCTAACGGCAGACACTATATTTCACAAGATTTAGAAAACTGGAAATATCAGTCCCTTGCTCCTTTAAATCGATGAAAATAAAAAGGGCGGCTAAAGCCGCCCTTTTCTATCATTCTATCAATGTTTTCTGGTTTCGATCAGAGCCCGATCGCCAAACCAGCCCAGATGGAAGAAAAACTCTTCGCTCCCGGGACAACATCCTCTACCATTGTCAATCGGTAATTAACGAAGGCGTTGAAAGTGACAACCTTCACTTGTAATCCTGCCTGAACATGAATCCCTGAACCTTCGATCCAATTATCTCTGTTCTCGACAAAATCTTTAAGAGTCTTTTCAAGATCCATACCAGCACCACCAGTGGCTAGGTCGCCGAGAATACTGGTCATGACCTCTTTGTCAGCAAGCTTGGAGGTTTGATGATTATTGATTCCCCCACCAACGTGAATTGCACCACCACCGAGAATAGGGATACCAAGTCCGAAGACTTCTTTTCTGGCGGTATAATACTGAGAAAGTCTGGCCCAAACAAACTGAGCATCAAGGGGATCAATCACGGGGTTGTCAAAGCTCAGATTATATAGTGCTCCAGAAGTTTCAAAACTGGCCTCAAGATCGATGAATGGGATTGCGTCAACGTAGACAAAGAGTCCCCCGAGTTGAGCACCATCAAATCCCCCGCCCGTCAGAGTAAAGAAATCGTCCCCGTCAGTCCACTCTCCAACGGAGAATGAATCGGATACATACTTCAAACCAATGCCGAACAGTGCTTCAGCACGCTGTGCCGGGAGTAAGAGAAAAAAAGCTATAAAAGGCGCTGCAAGTCGCTTCATAAAATTACCTCCAAATTTGGATGTTGTCAGCCCCATACATGTTGAGTCAATTTAATCATACAGATACAATTCACAGAACTAAATCAACTTCAATGGCAAATCGGGTATTTGGCGCCTCCGTCTTTTGCTATTTCGGTTTGTCCCTTTTTCGGACAATAATTGAAAAGATTTAGGTGCATCAACACAATTTCGTTGATACTCCCTCAATCGCTTGTCTAAATTGGCCTTCAGCGTCAGTCATTCAGTGAAATATTACAAGTCAACTTTAGTATTCGTTCTATCTCTGTGCGTCATCGCGGTGGCCCAGGATTATGCCTGGCCGGTAAAGGTTGGAAAGGTTGTTTCGTCCAATTTTGGTGATCCTCGGCCACGCCGCTTTCATGCTGGACTAGACATCGCTACAAAAGGGGCCAGTGGCCACGAAGTGGTTGCAGTCGATACCGGCTACGTTGAGCGGATCCGGGTCTCCTCAGATGGTTACGGTCGTGTTCTTTATCAGAAACTTTCCGATGGAAGAACGGCGGTTTACGCTCACTTAGATTCATTTACCGAACTGCTGGATGAGATCGTCAGAGTTGAGCAGAACCGGCGACAGTCTTTTGAGATGGAAAAGTTTTTCCGACCCAATGAAATGGTTGTAAACAAAGGTGATTTACTTGGTTATTCCGGTGACTCCGGCGGTGCTTTTGGACCCCATCTCCATTTTGAGCTCAGGGATACACTCAATCAACCCATCAATCCTTTCATCAGTGGATTTGGACTGGATGACCGGCACAGACCAAAACCTCAGCGCATTGCTGTAATTCCGCTGGGCGCGGACGCCCGAATAAATGGTAATACCCTACCTCAAGTTTTTCCCATCCGGCGGATCAGTACAGCTGTTTACGAATTTCCTGACACAATTCATGTCTTAGGTGCTGTCGGAATGGCGCTGTCCGCTGTTGATGAAATAACCGGATTCTCGATAAAATATAATATCACCGGCATCTCGCTATCGGTCGACGATTCGGAGAGATTCCGGCTCGAATTTGATCGGTACAACTTGACTAAAAATCATCTCATGGAGATGACCTATGATAATTCTCTTCGAAGGCTAAATGATGGAGATTTCACTCGTCTCTTTATCACCGATGATGGGACGAAATCCGACTTCGTGAAAGGGGAAGGAACCGGTAGGTTACTCCTGTCACCGGGCTATCACTCTGTTGCACTGCGTCTTTTCGATCATGTGGGAAATGTGTCCCGGATTCAGGGAACTTTCTACTACGCACCATCAGTCCGAATCAAAACGGAAATCATCTCAGAGACAAAATCATCACTCACCGTTGCTGTCAGTCCGGATGGCAACCCCTTTGCCATTACCGATTTTGTCTGTTACGCATTCAACAACAAGGGATATCTCGAAAGGAAAATAGAGGCTACTTCCAGAAAGTTGGAAGGACGTAACCTAATCGTTGAACTTCCACGAAAACCCACCGAGGAGAGGGTGCTTCAGTTTATCGGAATCAATCGACTCGGTGGCGTAAGCGAACCGTTTCACCTGTCATATGGCAACGACATTGCAGATCACCTTACCATCCCATTCGAACTAAGTCTCGCCCATCTTGAAAACTCCGTCGTATTGGAGGTGGCCGCCCGGGGTTACTTTGATCAAACCGCGAATCTCACTTTGAAAGGTGAGGGCGAAAGGAATGTTCCACTTCTGCAGAGACGGCCGGGAGTTTTTCAATCAGATCCATTGCCTCCTGAAGCCCTTCGGAACGGAGAATCAGCGGTCCTGACGATTTCCGGCGCAGCAACACGTGAAACAAGGTTTGGACTGTTGACGAAAGTGGCTGACGGAGGAACGAATGAAACAGCCGTTTCAACTGATGGAGAATGCACTCTTTTAGCAACTCCCACAACATTTTATGACACCACATCATTTTGGATTGAAACAGTGAAAAAACCCGTTGAAGTCGAGAATGGTCGATTCGCGAGTAGTGTCTATCAGCTCCAACCTTTTGACAGGGCTCTTCAGAATACAGCCAAAGTCAGCATTAAATTGAAAAAGTCCGAAACAGCTGACAAGAAGGGTATTTTCTTCTACGACCGACGAGAAGGGTGGACATTCCTGCCTACAGAATTTTCCATTGTGGATCGCATCCTCTCAGCACCTCTGTACAGTCTCGAAGCTGTTGCTGTAATTGAAGATACAATACCGCCCCACATTCATCAGTTCATCCCAGGGCCAAACAGCAGTTACAATTCCGAAAGTCTGACCCAAATTGTGGGGAAAGTGGAAGATGAGCTCGCAGGTGTTTCGGGACAGGAGGCGATTGAGATAGATCTGAACGGAGAAAGGTTACTCTTTGAGTATCACCCGATTGAAAAGGAAGTCCGCTACCGCTTTGATGGCGTTCTCGAATCGGGAGCTTACAAGCTAACTGTCGCCGCCACGGATCAGACCGGGAACAGATCGGAAAGAGTTATTAACTTCAAAGTGAACTGATTGACCAACCGACGAGCTAATATCAGATGTTTTTTCCATACAGAGATGACAACCCAAGAGTGCTCATTCCGTATGTCACATATGCTCTTATTGGAATCAATGCGGCTGTTTTCCTCCTCCAGATGGCAGGCCCGAGAGAATTCACTCTTGTGTTCGCAATTATACCAAAGATGGCGACGCTCGATTTCGGACACTATATGCTTTCTCTTGGCACCTCGATGTTTCTCCACGGAAGTATTGCCCACTTGGCCGGAAACATGCTCTATCTCTGGATTTTTGCGGACAATGTGGAAGGGATACTGGGGCACGGCAAATTCATCATTTTCTACCTTGCCGCCGGTCTGGCTGCGGGAATTGTGCAAACGCTTCTGGATCCCTCTTCAACGGTGCCGATTGTCGGTGCAAGCGGTGCCATCGCCGGCGTACTGGCAGCCTATATGGTCCTCTTCCCTCATGCGAGAGTTCACACAGTGATATTCTTCTTCTTTTATTTCACTACCATTCGAATCTCCGCATTTTACATTCTTGGCTTCTGGTTTGTTATGCAACTGACGAATGGGCTTTCCGTCCTTGGGGTAGACACAACCGGCGGTGTCGCATGGTTCGCCCATATCGGTGGTTTTGTAGCGGGATTGTTGCTGATCCATTACCTGAAAAAACTGACGATAGAAAAATACTGATGGAACCGATTGTCAAAGCAGCATTCAAGGCCAGAGAAAAAGCCTATGCTCCATACTCGAACTACAGGGTTGGTGCGGCAGTGGAGACTGAAGATGGTGAAATCATAGTGGGATGCAATGTGGAATCAAGCAGTTACGGACTCACCGTCTGCGCCGAGAGGGTGGTACTTGCCTCAGCAGTGGCAAAGGGGTACCGCCGGTTCAAACGGATTGCTGTCTCCTCCAAAGGAGATGCTGGCCCCTGCGGAGCATGCCGGCAGTTTATCTGGGATCTATGCAGGAATATCCCTATTCTGATGATCAGCGATGACGGTTCAGTAGAAGAGCTCATGAGCGGTGATTTGCTTCCAAGGGCATTTGATAACCGATTCCTTAAAAAGAACGATGAGTAACAATGTCTTGATCGGCATCGGGGGCGGCACTGGCTCTGGCAAGACCTCATTTGCCAAGAACCTCCTCACGGAATTCGACGAAGGCGAAATGATCATTCTTGAACAGGATGCCTACTATAAAGACTTGGCTCATGTCTCCTTTGAGGAACGGACTGAGAGAAATTTTGATCATCCCGACGCCATCGATTTCGACCTGTTGAAGGAGCACCTACAGTCGCTTCTCCATGATCAATCCATAGAAATGCCGATCTATGATTTTTCCACTCATACGCGTCAACCGGAAACCAGAACTGTGGATGTTCACCGTGCTATACTACTGGAGGGAATCATGGTATTGACAGATGAAGAGCTCCGGAATATGATGACAATCAAGATTTATGTTGAGACCGATTCAGATGTAAGATTCCTACGCCGGCTCCAGCGTGACATCAAAGAGCGAGGAAGAACAGTAGACGATGTGATACAACAGTACGAATCGACAGTCCGGCCCATGCACGAACAATTTGTGGAAATAACCAAGAAATATGCTGATATTATACTACCCGAAGGGGGCGAGAACGCAGTCGCAGTGGACCTCATTCAGACCAAGATTCAGTCGCTATTGAAGGGGAAGTCACTGAATAACTGAAATCGCCATTCGCGCCCTCGTGTCGCGTTATCCGCAAAACGCCATGCTTACACCGAGCCCAAAAGAGTCAGGATGGATCGAAGTGATCTGCGGCAGTATGTTCAGCGGGAAAACGGAGGAGTTGATCCGGCGCCTAAGGCGCGCCCAGATCGCCCGCCAGTCTGTGGGTATTTTCAAACAGAGGGTTGATTCAAGGTTCAGTCATAACCATATTGTCTCACATTCCGAATTGAGAATGGCTTCTGAAATTGTAGAATCGGCGGATGAGATACTGGAAAGTTCAAAAGATCATGATGTAGTGGGGATTGATGAAGCACAGTTCTTTGACGACTCACTTCTTGAAACGTGCGGTAAACTGGCGGCACAAAACAAGCGTGTTATTGTTGCCGGACTCGATAAAGATTTCCGGGGAATACCATTCGGCCCTATGCCTAAACTCCTCGCCGAAGCCGAATATATCACCAAGACACTGGCCATCTGTGTGATCTGCGGGAATCCCGCAAACTACTCACAGCGGTTGAGTCACGAAAAAGATCAGGTTGTTATCGGAGAGACGGACAAATATGAGGCGAGGTGTAGAAAGTGTTATGAATCGCCGAAGGAATGATGGATAGATTTGTCGGATTGATTGGAATCGTGGCTTTGCTGGGGATAGCCTACGCCATGTCCAACAACCGTTCTTCAATCTCGAAAAGAATTGTTTTGTGGGGACTGGGACTCCAACTACTTTTTGCGATGTTCATTCTCAAAACGCCCGTAGGACAACCATTTTTTGCCGCTATCGATGGCGTTATAGAACAACTTCTGGGCTTCGCCGATGCCGGGAGTGATTTTCTTTTCAAATCGTTCGGTAATGGAATCGTCGAAGCGCCGCTGTTGAATTTTGCTTTTCGAATTCTTCCCACAATTATTTTTTTCTCCTCGCTCATGGCTCTGATGTACTATCTGGGGATTATGCAGAAACTGATTAGTTGGATGGCTGCGGGAATGCAAAAAACGATGGGAACAAGTGGGTCAGAGACACTCAGTGTGGCGGCTAACATATTCGTTGGACAGACAGAGTCACCTCTTATGGTTAGGCCTTTCATTAGCAAAATGACCAAGTCGGAATTGATGGCAGTCATGACAGGAGGATTCGCCACGGTGGCCGGTGGCGTCATGGCCATATATGTCGCCATGCTCAGCGACATACCGGGAATTGCGGGGCACCTTATGGCTGCATCTATCATGAGTGCTCCGGCCGCCCTTGTTATGGCAAAGATCATATTTCCCGAAATGGAACAGTCGAAGACGCTGGGCAATCATAAGATTAATGTCGAAACGCCGGACGACAATGCCATGGAAGCCCTTTCCCGAGGCGCCACTGACGGAATGAAACTGGCCGCAAATGTAGGGGCTATGCTCGTCGCTTTTGTCGCCTTTATCGCTTTGGTGAACGGCATCCTTGGACTGTTTGGGTTGACAGTTGAAGAAATGCTTAGCTGGCTCTTCCGACCGTTAGCGTGGGCCATGGGCGCCCCTTGGTCCGAGGCAGCTATACTCGGTCAACTGATGGGAGAAAAACTGGTATTGACTGAGTTGATCGCGTTCACTGATCTGATGGAAATACGGGCCCAGAATGCCGTTTCGGACAGAACAGCCATAATCGCCAGTTATGCACTTTGCGGATTCGCCAATTTCGCATCTATTGGGATTCAACTCGGCGGGATAGGAGGCATCGCGCCGGAACGACGAAAAGATCTGGCCAAGATTGCTCTCAAGGCAATGATCGCCGGGGCGTTGGCGTCATGGCTTACCGCCACGATTGCAGGAATAATTATCTAGGAAAGGACTTCAAGCAATATGCGGTTGATCTTTCTCGGCCCTCCCGGTATTGGTAAAGGGACACAGGCGAAACTAATATCAAAAAAAAATTCGCTGGCACACCTCTCTACCGGAGATATGTTGCGATCCCATATCAAACAGGAAACTGAAGTCGGACTTCTGGCAAAGTCATACATGGATAAGGGAAAACTCGTTCCCGACAGCGTGGTTCTCGAGATGGTAAGGAATCGGCTCGGAGCACCCGACACCAGCAGCGGATTTATCTTCGACGGCTTTCCCAGAACCAAAGCCCAGGCACGAGGATTCGAGGAGCTTCTGCAATCTCTCGACTTATTCATCGACCAAGTGATTTACTTAATAGGAGACGATGCAATCCTGTTGGAACGACTGTCCGGCCGACGAACCTGTTCAAAATGTGGAAAAATTACAAACTTGATTTTCTCTCCACCAAAAGTTGAAAAGCGTTGCGATCAGTGTGGAGGTGAACTTTTCCAGCGGGATGATGATAAGGAAGAAGTAATCCTGAAACGACTCGATGTCTACCGAGATCAGACTAAACCGCTGGTGGAATACTATGACAAGAAAGGGTTATTGGTATGGATCAGCGGGATCGAGACTGTCAAAGAAGTAGCAGGGAAAATCGAAGAGCATTTTAACGATAAACCCACGAAGGAATCATGCTGAAGGTTGGAATTACTGGTGGTATTGGTTCTGGAAAGAGTGCCGCCAGCGAGAGGATAAAAGAACTGGGCGCCTACGTTTTTGATGCTGATAAGGAGGCAAAACAGATTCTGGCTAAAGACAAAAAGATACAGGAGGATCTCAGGAACGAATTTGGAACCGATGTGATGGACGCGGACAATTCCATCAACCCGAAAAAGTTAGCCAAGATTGCCTTCTCCAATGAAGAGAATCAGTCGATCCTCAACGCCATTGTCCACCCGTATGTTTTCGATACCATCGATGAACGTTACTATCAAGTTAATGAGCGAGATGATATTCCTCTCTTTGTTGTCGATGCAGCCCTAGTGTATGAATCGGGACTTTATCTGCACCTCGATTATGTAGTCGTAGTTTCAGCACAATACGGCACGCGAATTAACCGATCCCTTAACAGGGGCACGCTGACAAGGGAAGATATCCAGAAGCGGATGGATTTGCAGTTGCCAGAAGAATCGAAAGTGCAGATGGCCGATTTTGTGATCGACAATAACGGCGACAGTGATCACCTTTTCCGTCAGGTGGATGAAATCTATCAGGAGATAATCTGACCATCTCCGCCGTCAGCAGCCCTTCCTGATGGCTTCCTCAAGAAGATTCGGCACCTTCGAAGGTGTTTTCACACCAACAATCCTTACGATTCTTGGTGCTATTATGTACCTCCGCCTCGGATGGGTAGTGGGAAATGCCGGCTTTGGCGGTGCACTTGTCATCATTCTTCTGGCAAAGCTTGTTACTGTCACTACAGGACTGGCTATTGCGTCCATGGCGTCCAATGTCAAGATTGGCGCCGGTGGTTCCTACGCCATCATTTCGCGATCCCTGGGTCTGGAAATCGGCGGCGCTGTGGGAATTCCCCTCTATCTATCTCAGGCACTTGGCGGCTCCATGTATATCATTGGCTTTACCGAGGCGTGGATGGCGCTTTTCCCTCATCACCCACCGCTGCAGATTGCTGGAGGTGTACTCCTGTTCCTCCTTCCAATCGCTCTCATTAGCGCCAAAGTGGCAATGAAATTCCAGTTCATTATTATGGCCCTGATTTCCGCCTCGCTCGTGTCATTTTTTCAAGGCAAAAGTGACGGTTCGGCTGAAATAGCACTTTGGGGCGGTTTCGAATCGGCGCCATTCTGGACCGTTTTCGCGATCTTCTTTCCAGCGGTGACAGGGATTGAAGCCGGGGCCGCCATGTCCGGTGATCTGAAAGATCCGAAGCGATCCCTTTCAACTGGAATACTTGGCGCCATCGGCGTCTCTTTTGTGGTATACGTCACACTGGCTTTCTGGATGGATCACGCTATCTCGCCAGAACTTCTTAGAAGCAACTACATGGTGATGATGGATGTATCGAAATGGCGGCCTGTTGTGGCAGGGGCCGTGCTGGGTGCAACACTGTCCTCAGCCCTTGGCAGTCTCGTTGGTGGGCCGCGTACACTAATGGCGCTGGGGCAGCACCATGTTCTTCCTTTCGGAAAGATTCTCGGTCAACAGAGCGCCAATGGCGAACCCCGCGTTGCGACACTGATCACCGGAATCATCATAGCTGTAGGCGTCTTCTTCGGAAACCTCAACACCATAGCACCTCTCCTGACCATGTTTTTCCTCATCACCTACGGTACTATCAATCTTGTGGTTTTTATCGAAAATCGGATCGGGATTTCAAGCTACCGCCCCACTTTTAAAGTACCAGCGATTGTTCCTTTCATCGGTTTCGTATGGTGCACTATCGCCATGTTTTTGATCAATCCTCTGTTCGCGGGAAGTGCCATCGTTGTTATTATTGGTGTGTATCTCTGGCTCGTCCGGGAAGGGCTTCAGGCGCCTTGGGGCGATGTTCGTTCAGGAATTTTCACTGCGATAGCGGAATGGGCGGTCCGGATGGGCGCTCGAGTTCCCGCCGGCCCGAAGTCATGGAAACCAAATCTTGTTGTGCCGGTGGAACAGCCCGAAGCTTGGAAGGAGCGAATGGATTTTATCCGTGATATCATTTTCCCTCGCGGAAGTGTCCGAATCTTCAGTGTTAAGATTCTTGAGCAGGGAGTGCGCCATAGAATCAGCTACATGGTCTCTCAGATCATCGGCAAGAAAAAAGATGACGAAGAACCTAATAATGATTCGGTAAAGCTGGAAGAAGATCTTGCTGCCCTCATCCAACCGTTCCGGAAAGAGGGGCTTCTAGCTGTCTCCACTCTCATTGAAGCGAATCACTTTCTCCATGGTATCAGTGTTGTGACACAATCCCTTAAAGGGATGCCGCTGCCACCCAATGTCATGTTCCTTACCATGAGTGATGATCCGGAAAAAGATGACCGACTCGAACAGTTGATATCCATGGCTATGCAGGAAGAGCTTGGACTCATTGTCCTGAACCTTTTTGAAGACCGCGGTTTCGGCAGAAGGAAAGATATTAATATGTGGCTTCGGAGCGGCTCACCCAATCGAAACCTATCCATTCTCACCGCTATTCAACTGGAGAAAAACTGGAACGGTCAGCTGCGGCTGTTGCGGATGATAGAAGATGATACACAAATCGTTAAAGCGAAGGTCGGTCTTGAGGCAGTGGCGCGGCGGGGTCGACTCCCTTTGGACTGCGAATCTCAGGTGCTCGCCGGTTCGTTCCCAAAAGACCTGAAGGATTGTCCGTCAGCAGACATCAACATTTTTGGTATTTCAAACGAAATTGATGTAAAGGCAATGCACACCATTACAATGGAAGCGGGCACCACCTGTCTCTTTATCAGAGATTCAGGTCAGGAGAGCGCACTCGCCTAGCGGTTAATAATACCGGCGAAAACGGTGTCGCTCAATGGCTCGGGGCGGCCCAAGAATCTCCTTCATTAAAATCACGTTTCTTAAATCCGCTATGCTTTCGAAATAGGCGTGGATGGAATGAGATGCTGCTTTCTTTATTCCTAGAGGTTCAAGCTGTGACCATTCGCGTTCGGTCTCTTGTTCAAAAACTGTAGCTTCCTCCGGTTCGGCTTCCGATTCATCGACTGTTTCATGTATAATCTCAAAGTCCTCATCAAGATCAGCCACCTCCGCAATCTCGATATCTGCTTGTTCATAAGCTTCATCAGGCCGAATTTCTGACTTGATTTCTTCAAAAAGCTCATCAATACCAAGGTTTCTAAGAAACTCTGGCACAACCTCCTTCTGATTATCTTCCGGCTGCTGTTCCTGAGGCGGTGGTTGACTAAAGGACTGCATCCTCTTTCTCAGCCATTGAGAAACAAGGTAGGCTATAAGGATAAATATCCAGTAACCAACGTCCATTTATACTATTATCCGTCGTTACCCTGAGATGTATCCGGGCCTTCTTCACCTTGGCCGGAGATGGCATCTCTCATTCCTGTGTCGGACTGGATGTTCTTCATGGAGTAATAATCCATGATTCCGAGATTTCCTTCACGGAAAGCCTGGGCCATCGCTTGCGGTACTTCGGCTTCGGCCTCCACAACCTTTGCCCGCATCTCCGCAACTTTGGCGGTCATCTCTTGTTCCTGGGCAACAGCCATGGCGCGGCGCGTTTCAGCTCTGGCCTGAGCGACTCTCAAATCGGCCTCGGCCTGGTCAGCTTGAAGATGTGCTCCCACGTTTTTACCGACATCCACATCGGCTATATCAATACTGAGAATCTCAAATGCAGTGCCAGCGTCTAACCCTTTCTCAAGAACAAACTTGGAAATGTAATCGGGGTTCTCCAACACTTTTTTGTACGAATCGGATGAACCAATGGCACTGACAATTCCTTCACCTACACGGGCGATTATTGTCTCATCAGTGGCGCCACCCACCAATCCGGGAATGTTTGTTCTTACGGTGACACGGGCACGAGCTTTCACTTCGATGCCATCCTTTGCAACGGCGGCCAGCGTACCATTCACCGGGGCGTCAATCACCTTGGGATAGACAGAAGTCTCCACTGCCCCTTTCACATCTCGACCAGCGAGGTCGATGGCCGTACACGTAGAAAAGTCAAGGGGTATCCGCGCCTTATCCGAAGCAATTAGGGCAATGGAAACATTTGGCACATTCCCACCTGCAAGAAAGTGCGTCTCCACCATTCCTGTCGAAATATTCTCTAGTCCGGCCTTATGGAGGTTGATGATCGAGTCAACCATAACTCTTGGTGGTATTTTCCGCAATCGCATCCGGATTAGATCTATAATGGTAATCTTCCCGACTCCCACCGAAACAATTCCCTGAATCCAGAGACCAAGGGGAACAAAATAAAAGATGATTAATAGGGCAAATACAATTATGCCTAACAGAACCAAAGGTGTTACCATATTACCTCCTACTCCTCGTTGTTGATTTTTCTGACTACTATTCGGTTACCTTCAACCGAAAGAATTTTTATGTTCTCCCCACTCTCGACAAACTCCCCTTCCGAAACAACAAAAATCTTTTCCTCCCTAACAATGGCCCAACCGGAAGGACGTAGGTCGGATGCAGCTGAACCTCTCTTGCCCACCAGATTTTCGAGCCCTAAGGAGGTGCTGTATCCTTCAGAGCTTTTCTCGCTGAAAGGGAGCGTAATCTTTTTCCAGAACTCGGTCTTGATCAGGGCCCTTGCCAAAAGATAGAGGGCCACAAAACCACCAATAATGGAGATGGTAAATCCCCAAGAAGCGGCAGAGATGTCGCCGGGCATGGGGTGCGCCGGTAAGAGCATCATAAAGAGACCGCCCATGATCGTGACCCCGCCTAAAATCCCAACGAATCCGAATCCAGGGATCACCAGCACCTCCACTAAAAGGAGAGCCACCCCGACACCAATGATCAGCAGTTCTGTCATAGTTGCCAGTTCCGTTAGAATGGTGGAGCCAAAGAAAAGGCTAAGTAGGACAATTCCCACCGTCCCTGGAACACCCCATCCTGGAGACTGGATTTCAAACAAAAGACCAAGGAAACCGAGAGTCATCAGGAGTGAGCTGACCGTTGGGTCCGTAAGGAAACGGACCAGCTTTTCAGACCAGTTCACACGAAGATCTATTACCTCCGCATTTGAAAGATCGAGTTCATCCAGCACCTCTTCAAAGGTCTCCGTAGCGCCGTCGGCAATACCATACTTCAAGGCGAGAGAAGTCGTCAGCGAAATCAGTTTCCCTTCCTTCCGCCCTTCAATGTCGGTTACCTCAACGGAATCCTCATCTACCACTAGATGCGTAAACTTCAGTTCTTCATCCACCATTCCACGGGCGATCTCTTCACTCCGGCCACGACTCTCAGCAGTTGACGCCATCTCCTCTCTCATGTAAGAAATAACCTTTTCGCTCCCTTTTTTTCCTGACATGTCAACGGCGGTGGCTGCACCAATGGTTCCACCATCGGTCATGTAAATTTTTTCACAGGAAAGAGAAATAAGTGCTCCTGCTGAAATTGCACGGCGGTTGATAAAAGCCACAGTCAAAACCTTGGAATCAAGAATTGCGTCTTTTATCTGAGTGGCGCCGTCCACCCTTCCCCCAAAAGTATCGATATCAAAAACGATCGCGTCCGCCCCTTCAGATTCCGCCTGCTCAACAGCACGCTGGATAAAAGGAGGAAGCCCCAAATCAATGGTCCGCTGAATTGGAACACGATAGACAACTTCAGCTGTGACTGATGTTGCAATTAGAGAGAGCAGAAGTGAAAGAAAGCGGAGTTTCATCGTATCAAAATTACTTTTACCTCCGCCAATAGCCAACGACTTTGCTTGTAGGCTGCAGCAAACAATCATCGTGAAACCGTTTGGTTGACTGCGGTGACGTCGGATAAATTGGCCACTGTTGCTCCATGTCAATCACTCACCAACTCACATACTTCACTCTGAAACTTTTCTATCGGTGGCTCGGCCGATTGTCTAATCGAGAAAGGATTCGTGTCGGTGAGAGAATTGGCTCCCTTGCTTTTCATCGATTGAAAGTGCGCCAGAATGAAGCGATCCTGAATTTAGAGATTGCCTTCCCTGACTCAACTCGTCAGTTCCGCAAAACAACTTTGCGACAGTTACATCATCATTTCGGTATCATGTTTCTCGATGCACTCTGCGCTAATGTTATTTTGACAAATGGCCGAATAACGGTAAAGGGTGAAGAGAAACTTGCGTCCGCCTACAACGCCAATCGGGGAGTGATACTTATGGCGGGACATTTCGGAAACTGGGAGCTAATCCCCCCCTGGTTATCGTTCCATGGTTATGAAATAATGACAGTAGCACAGCGCCAGTCTAATCGGGGGGCCGATCTTTTTTTCACAGAGAACCGACAGCAAACTGGCACTTCTCCCATACCTCCATCCACCGACCCTTCAGCGATGATTGACGCCCTTCGCGAGGGAAAGATACTGATCCTTGCCAGTGATCAGAACGCCGGAAAGCGAGGTGAGTTTGTTCACTTTTTCGGACGCCCCACCTCCTCGCCACGAGGGCCCGCAGTCTTCAACAAAAAGACAGGAGCGATGGTGATCACCGCTTTCTGCTATCGGAAGCCGGCAGGCGATTATGAATTGAAATTCGACAGATTGCCCAATGACGGCGGAGAAACAGTCATGGAGAGGTTCACCTCCCTTCTCGAATCAGAAGTGATGAAGCGACCTGCTCAGTATTTCTGGTTCCACAGGAGATGGAAATCCATCCCGAAGAAGTAAAGATAATCTCCGCATTATCTTCCGAAGCGTTAGCTGAGGCCGCTGACGTGCTAAATAATGGCGGGATTGTTGCCTACCCCACTGACACTCTCTACGGTTTGGGTGCTGACGCTCTGAACACTTCGGCCGTCCAGAAAGTTTCTCAAATCAAAGGGCGTTCTGGACCATGGAGCATCGCCGTGAGCGATCACAAAATGTTGGAGCAGTATTGTGTAATCCCGAAAAATCATGCCACATTTGTTACACAGAATTTGCCCGGCTCTGTTACACTCATTCTCCCTGAGGCAGCCGAGACATTGGCGCCAGATCTCCTTGGAGATGACCGTTCAATCGGAATGCGAATTCCCGATCATTCTATCTCTACCAATCTGGTGCGCCAACTGGGAAGGCCGATTACCTCAACAAGCGTAAATCGTTCGGGCGAATCGGCTATGAACGATCCCATTCAGATTGCCGAACAGTTCCCTGAAGAGATCCAGCTGATTATCGATGCAGGAACTCTCCACCCCTCCAGCGGTTCAACAATCTACAATCTTACAAGAGACCCCATCGAAAAATTGCGGTGAAAACAATCCTTCTCTCGCTTGCACTTCACGGATCTCTGATCCTTGGTCAATCTTATCCCTTTACGGCCAGTGAAACCCTCAATTACGAAGTGAGTCTGAATATCTTGGCCGCGGGAGACGCAAGTCTGGAAATCGATGAAAATCTAGAAACAAATGGAACATCATTATACCTTATCACTTTCCAAATGAAAACCAATTCACTTTGGGACCAGATCTTTCCCATCCGGGATACGGTGAAGAGCTGGATTGACACTAAGGGACTTGCTACGAGGAAACTGAAGAAAGTTATTCGCGAGGGAGCCTACGCTCAGGATTTGACTGCCGATTTTGATTACAATGCCGGCACCGTGACGACTAACCGAACTTCAATCCCCATGAAGGATGAAGCAAGAGACCCCTATTCGTTCTTCTATTACTTAAGGACTCTCCCCTTGAAAGTAGGAGGCCTATTCAGTTTCACTATTTTTGACAACTACCGGTTCACCGATCTGAAAATGATTGTTCATAGAAAGGAGATTGTCAAGGTAGCGGCGGGCCAATATGACTGCTTTGTGGTGGAGCCATTCAGGGAAGGGCGCGCCCTGTTCAAGAACAAAGGTGATATGAAAGTTTGGATCAGTGATGACCAGCATCGACTGCCGGTTATGATCATCTCTAAGGCGAGGTTCGGTTCTCTGGTTATGAAACTGACGGAGCACTCACCTTAATTGGTGAATAATCGCGTCAGATCATTATAAAGTACGACAATAATAAGCAATAGCAACAGAGCCATCCCCGCCTGCTGGATGGCCATCCGAACTTTCAGCGAAAAATGACGCCTCGCGATACCTTCCAGTGTGACGATAAGAATATGTCCGCCATCAAGACCGGGAATAGGGAGAATGTTAATAAACGCTAGGTTAACGCTGATGATGGCAGTAAAGGAGAGCAAGGCAATCATTCCCGCGCGAGCTGATTCCCCCGCCAGTTGGGCAATCAGTATGGGGCCTCCGATGTCCTTCATAGATGCTTCCCCTTTAACAATCATCGATAGGGATCTAACAATCATCCCGTACCAGTAGCCGGTCCTCTCCATCCCATTAACAATTGATTCACCGATGGTCGCTTGCCGGATGGTGTAGCCACCGGCGACTCCAATGAGACCGACTTCTTTAATGCTGTCTCCATCCGGAATAGGTCCCACCCTAGTTTTCATCAATGCCGACTGAGTCTGTCCGTCTCTCATCCAGACTACGTTGATCTCTTCATTGGGACTGGCGTGAATGATTTCTGTTAGGTCGCCCCATTCGTTGATCCGTTTCGACTGTACTGAAACAACACGGTCTCCCGGTTCAATGCCCGCCTCAGCGGCGGGGAATCCCGGTGAAACATCCATTACCACCGGTTCGCCCGTTCTCTCTGGGATGCCGGAATATTTGGTGATACCGGCAAAGAAAATCACCGCCAGCAAAATGTTCATAATGACGCCCGCAGACATGAACCAGATCTGCTGCAGCCGATTCTTGGAGTTAAGTTCGTCAGGATCGCCAGTTATCTCAACATCGAGACTCTCATCCACATATCCGGCCACTTTCACGTAGCCGCCCAACGGGATAATGGCGAGACAGTACTCAGTGTTGGAGGCTTTTAGCCGAGGAGCTGAGATCAACTTCTCAACAATCGGCCCCCATACTGGCTTTCGGGATTCACCCCATCTGTAGAAAAAAAGCTTAAACAGGAGGCCTTCGGGTGTAGGAGTAAACGATATAAATCTCGGCGGATAACCAAGGGAGAAACGCTCTACCCTGACACCAATGGAACGGGCCGCCATAAAGTGCCCGAGTTCATGGACAAAAATCAGAATACCTAATACGAAAATCATTGCAAGGATTGTTGTCATGCTATCACTGTTTCCTCAATGTTTGATTCTACAAAACTCCTCCCCCAGCGTTCAAGTTCCAGAATATCTGAAATATCCGGATTTTCTACCCAGTTATGGGACGTCACTGCTGCCTCGTTGATCTCCAAAATCTGCGGGAAGGCAATGGTTCCGCTCAGAAACAACTCTACGGTGTGATCATTGGCAACGTTAAGTGCGGCCGGGGCTGTCCCACCTCGCGCAAGCGTTTCATACGCCAGTCGTATAGATGGGAATTTCTCCAAATCCGGTTCTTCAAACGTAATGTCGGAAAGCTCCGCCGGGACGAACTGCTCCCAGTCCGATTCAAGTCTTTCAGGATAGGTCAAAGCGTACTGAATTGGAATTTTCATATCGGGATAGCCAAGCTGAGCTTTCACCGACCCGTCAATGAATTCAACCATACTGTGAATGATCGATTGGGGATGAATCACGATATCAATCTTATCTACGGATAGTTTAAATAGCCAATATGCTTCGATAACCTCTAATCCTTTGTTCATCATGGTTGCCGAATCGATGGTGATTTTTCTCCCCATTTCCCAGTTGGGATGAGCTAGGGCTTCATCAACGGTAACGGTTGAGAATAGATCGATCGATCTATCCCGGAACGGGCCGCCTGAACCAGTGAGGATGAGACGTTTGACAGAGGCATTTTCCTCTCCCGTTAGACATTGGAAAATAGCGCTATGTTCGCTATCGACTGGGATGAGCTTGACCCCTTTCCTCTCAATAATTTCCGTGATAATGCCTCCGGCCATAACAAGACTTTCCTTGTTACTCAGCGCAACATCCACTCCCGCTTCCATCGCTCTCACGGTCGGTTCCATCCCAGCGCTACCTACAAGTGCGTTAAGGCAGATGTCCACATCATTCCGAGATGCCAATTCGAGCAGACCATCTCTGCCTGCCAATACTTCTACAGAATGATCCTTCAGTGCATCACGTACCGATTCTGCCGCTCTCGCATCAATGATAGCAACCACCTCCGGCTTGATGTCAATCGCCTGATTTATTAGTCTCTCGGAATTGGATTTAGCTGAAAGATATTTAATTGAGAAGCGGTCGCGGTGGTGTCGCAACACCTCCAAGGCGTTTACGCCGATGGAGCCTGTGGACCCCAATATTCCGACGGATCGTCTCATTCGTTGATTAACTTGCTTAAGTGTATCATCACAGATGCGCCTTTATTGCTGGTTCTTGCTGTCAAACCGACGACGTGTTCGCCTAGCGATCGTTCTACTCCACCCGACAGCAGATTAACCTGGCCTTCGAGTTGTTGGGGAATACCTTCAACAGCCACTGAAGAACCATGAAAAATAACATCAAAAAAGGCAAATCCTAACCCGTAGTAGAATTGAGCGCCGTGAAAATTTATTCTTCTGGACAGTACTACACCAACAGTTTTGAAATTAAAATCCTCGGCACCTTCAACCGCTCTTCGGCTCACTTCCACCGACCATGATGATCCTTCTTCGGAAGGTTCAACAGGAAGTATTTCTGCGGCGTATCCAGACAGAATAATCACATCGCCTCCTGCCCTGTAACCTGAAATGAGTCCCCCTAGCCAGAGATTTTCTGAAAAACGGTATAAACCGGAAAAGAGCGGAATTGTCCCCGTTGCTTTTGATAGTCCTGAACTGACAGTGGCCTTAAGAGATGTTCTCCCCTCACGGCCATGACCTACTTGGAGAATGGGACCGCTTTGGAGCGTCAACTGATTGAAAAAGGGGGCCGCCTCTGCCTTGTAGCTCTCGGCAGTCCAATTAAATTTGTAGTTCGGCCGTTGCCCAAATAGCGGCAAGGCATAGCTGAGGAAGAGATAGAATACCGTGGTCTTAGATAAGACCGCGCTCGCTATTTTCGACAAATGAAATGATTTCTTGAACTTCGGCACTGTAGGGATAATTTTCCATCATTTCCGCCAGCGCTTCAGCCTGATGTTTGTCCCTTTGGAATAGAACACGGTATGACTCCTTAATCTCCTTCCTAGTCCCCCCAGAAAAACCTCTCCGTCGCAGCCCGATGGCGTTGATGCCTGAAAACTTGAGCGGTTCACCAGCAGCAAGGATGAAAGGAGGAACATCCTGAACCACCCGGAAGCCACCGCCAATCATAACGTGCCTGCCGATCTTGGTGAACTGATGCACTTGCACCGCACCACCCAGTATCGCCCAGTCGCCAATTTCAACGTGACCACCGAGATTAATAGAATTTGCCATAATCACGTTCTCACCAATCATGCAATCGTGGGCAATGTGCACGTAGGCCATGAGATAGCTTTTATCGCGAATTTCAGTTTTGCCGAGCGCTTTAGTGCCACGGTTGACCGTCACAAACTCCCTCACGACTACATCATCACCGACGACCGCTGTGGTTTCCTCACCGCCAAATTTCAGGTCTTGAGGAATTTCACCGATTACAGCTGAGTGGAATACCTTACACCGCTTGCCGATCCTAGCGCCATTTCGGAGATTGACGTGATTCCCGACCCATGTTCCATCTCCGACCTCAACATCCCCTTCCACGACAGAGTATGCACCGATTCCCACACCATTGCCAATTGTGGCGGCGGAGTCAACCACCGCGGTGGGGTGAATTTTTTGAGAAATGATTACTCCTTTCGATCGCCGATGGTTGTGATAAATGTTGCCTCAGCAACAACATTATCATCAACATAGGCAATACCGTGGAGCTTGCAGGTACCAAGTCTTAGTTTGAGGAGATCTATTTTGAACAGAATTTGATCTCCCGGAAGAACCTGACGGCGGAATTTGGACTTTTCAATTCCAGTGAAATACATCAGTTTTTTTTCAGGATCTGGTACGGTATGCAACAACATAAAACTTCCTGCTTGGGCCATCGCTTCAATAATCAGCACACCAGGCATAACAGGCTGATTGGGAAAGTGTCCTTGAAAAAAAGGTTCGCTCACAGAAACATTCTTGATGGCGCTCAGTGATTCTCCGGGCTTCATATCAAGTATCCTGTCGATTAGCAGGAAAGGATACCGGTGAGGAAGAATTTTGCTGATTGCATTGATGTCGAATAAGAATTCAGAAGAGACTTTTGCTTGGTACTTCTTCTTCAAAATCTTTTTCTCATATTCCTTCTTGATGTTTTTCACGATCTCTACATTGGCAGCATGTCCAGGACGTGCGGCAATAACATGTCCCTTTATGGGCATCCCAAGAAGGGCCAGATCTCCGATCACATCCAACGCCTTGTGTCGCACCGGCTCATTCTCGAACCGCAACTTCACACCATGTAGGATACCGTTTGTACCTATCTCTATATCCTCCTCAATATGAAAAAGTGACCGCAACCGGTTTATTTCATCAATGTCTACTTCTTTGTCCATGATAACGATGGCGTTGTCAAGACGACCACCCTGAACAAGCCCCGCTTCCCTGAGGTCTTCAACTTCGCTGAGGAAACTAAAAGTCCGGGCGGGCGCGATTTCAGTCGGAAAATCGTTGATTGAATGAATTGTTAGATACTGAGTGCCAAGCCAAGGATACTGGTAGTCAATAATGCACGTAAGGCGGTATCGATCAGAAGGAAGTACAGAAATGTCAGTTTTCTTGGCAGGGTCGCTGTACGTAACCGCCTTGTCTATCTCCAGATACTCTCGGGGTTGATGCTGCTCAACGATGTTCGCCTTTTGAAGAACGTCGACGAAATCTTTGGAGCTTCCATCCATTACAGGCGGTTCCTTGTTCGTCAGTTCGATAAGAATATTGTCAATCTCGAGACCCACCAAGGCAGCCAATACATGCTCTACAGTGTGGATTCGTGTGCCGTTCTGAGCTATGGTCGTTCCCCGTGAAATGTCTACAACATGATCGATATCCGCCTGTATCTCTGGCGAACCATCAACATCATTTCTGATAAAACGAATGCCTGTATTCTCATCGCTCGGTTTGAAGGTAATTGTGCTGTCAACACCGGTATGTAGACCGATCCCTGAACAAGAAACAGATTCTTTTATCGTCTGTTGTTTAATCATCTAGCTTTAATTCATCTAGACGTTTCTCTAACTCTTTCAGCTTTTCTGCCATCTCTGGCAATCTAGAAATTTGGGCGTCCTGTCTGTTTTTTTCGGAAATCTTCCGAGCAGGCATTCCAGAATATGCTTCACCACCGGGAAGTGATTTGGTAACACCACTCTTTGCCGCTAATTTTGCATGGTCTCCAACCTCAAGATGTCCCGCCACAGATGCTTTACCCCCGAAAGCGACATAGTCGCCAATGACAGAACTTCCAGCTACAGCTGTCTGAGCAGTAAGAAGACATCCCTTACCTATTTTCACATTATGTGCGATATGTACAAGGTTATCCAGTTTAGATCCCTGACCGATGACCGTATTACCAATGGTTCCCCGATCAATGGTACAGTTAGCACCAATTTCCACATTATCTCCAATTTCAATGCCGCCGATCTGGGGAATCTTGAGATGAGCTCCACCTTCAGTAGCGTAACCGTAGCCATCACATCCAATGACTGTTCCGCTATGGATCAGCACGTCGCGGCCAATGTTACAGCTAGAATATATTGCGACCAATGATTTCAATTTACTGTCTTGTCCTACCGTCGACTGCCTTCCAATAGTGCATTGAGGACCGATTACGGCGCCGTCGCCGATATTCACCCTTTCCTCAATAACGGCAAAGGGACCAACCGTAACATCCTTACCGAGTGACGCCGAGCTGTGCACAACCGCAGTTTCGTGAACGCCTGAACTGTCTCCGGCCTCCGGAGCAAAATAATCCAAAATCTTGGAAAATGCCAAGGTTGGATTCTTTGCGATAATACCGTTCACGTTCATAAGAGATTCGTCTTTTCCGGTTAGAACAGCCGACGCCTGGGTAGTATCTAGATACTGCCTATACTTAGGCATATGTACAAATGTGATGGTTCCCGGCACGCCGCTCTGAACTTCTGAAACACCTGTTATCTCAAGATCAGGCTCACCCACCAGTTCACCACCA
Organism: Fidelibacterota bacterium UBA6931; assembly: GCA_002448795.1. GTDB lineage: Bacteria > Fidelibacterota > Marinisomatia > Marinisomatales > S15-B10 > S15-B10. The sequence goes on along the minus strand of DKAH01000017.1, from coordinate 100,953 downwards.
ACCAATGAAGATAGTTCCTGGAGTGTGGTCAAGAATCAGTCGTCGTTAGATCCCTCTTCGGTAATCTGCCTCAATTGATAGAGAACGTCATCCGTCAGATTATGTGTCGGTTTTCCATAGAGCAGACTGACCGAATCTAGGATATAGTCATATCCCTTATCGATGGCAACCTTGTTGACCGCTCGCTGAACTTTTTGAATAATCTCAGTTTCAAGCTGGAGTTGCCGTCGGTATAGCTGACCTTCAGGACCGACTTTCTGCGTTTGAAAATCTTTCACTTGTTGTTCAAGGACACTGATCTCTGTCTCCTTTTCGCGCCGTCGATCGGGCGAACTCATAAGACGCTGGGTTTCGAAGGCCTGTTTAAGGCTGTCAAGCCTTTCAGTCATAGTCTGGAACTCAAACTGTACTTTCCTGAATTCGAGCTGCAATTCGCTTTCGGCTTCTTTGAATTCCTCATACTCGGCTCGGATACGATCCGATTGGACAAACCCAACTTTTAGCTGGGCAGTTGCCATAACAGGTGCTGCCATAAGCAGAGCGCTCAAAAATAATCTATTCAAAGGTTTCACATTAACCTCCACCGTTTATAAAGTTCTTTGATTTCGTTTCCTGTATAAAATCAAACGAATTTAAGCAAACTTAGGCTATAAGGGCATTCCAAAGAGAACATGGAACCTCCAACCCTCAGGACTCTTCTCCGTGAATGAAATATCGTCGAATCCGTACCCCATGTCAAATCCGAGCATACCAAGCATCGGCATAAACATCCGGATTCCAAAGCCAGCGGAACGTTTCAGATCAAATGGATCTGTCTCCTTGAAATTGAGCCAGTTATTTCCCATCTCGGCAAAGAGGAGGCCGTAGACTGTGGGATTCTCTGAAAAGGGGAAGCGGATCTCGGCAAGATATTTCATCATCACCCGACCGCCCAAGGGGTAGCGGTTGTATGGCCCAACGGTATTATCCTGATATCCCCTTAGAAGAGTGCCGTAAGGGATGCCACTTCCACCCATAATGAATTTTTCGTCTATGGGAATAATGGTATTCTCCGTGTGGCGAGGCGGCAAGTCCTTGATAGCACCGAATTGCCAGGAAGAAACCAGCGCCGCCTTCCAGAACGGATTGGTAAACCAATCAAATTTTAAGATATGCTTGTGGAAATTTTCGTGTACTGGCAATAGTTCTGAGCTGAATGGTCCGCCGGAGAGTGTTGAAGTCCATGAGAAACTGGAGCCTCGGGATGGAAACTCCGGGTGGTTTCGGCTATCTCTTGTGACCGTTTGAGAAAAACTAAGCCCGACACTGTTGCTGATACCGAGAAGGCCATACTCCTTAAGATTTTCTTCGGTCCCTCTGTAGTTTTTCTGGGATATACTTATGGCCCAGAAGGAACGAAAATAGTTGTCCGGCCATTTCAACCGCGTACCGATTCTAAAACTGGCGCCCTGCATTTCACGATCAAAAGGGATGCTGTAGTAATAGCGGTTCTGACCTCTCAAATAGTAGAAGACAGAAAAGCCAAGAAGAACTGGTCGGTCATTCACCATGGGATCGGTAAAGCTGAATGAAATGCTCTTATATTGGGCAGCCTGATAACCAAAACCGTAACCATAATTCCGCATGTTCCCCTGAACACCCTGACTGAGATTGACAGCAAATTGCTGACCCTTGCCGCTAAAATTATTGAACTGAACTCCGCCGCCGCCCATGATGCCGAATTCCTGTGAATACCCAATATTTGCGTTCGCCTGATCAGAAGATTTCTCTTCCACTGTTAAGAGGATGTCGATCTCATCCTCATCTACAGGAATTACATCCGGCCGGACGTCCGCAAAGTAATTCAGGATAAAAACTTCCCTAGCACTCCGCATCAACAGTTCTCTGTTAAACACTTCTCCCGGTATCACTTTCATTTCCCGACGAATAACATTCTCCCGAGTGCGGTCGTTGCCGGAGATATCGAGGCGACGGACGGAAACTTGATGATTCTCGGTGATGGAAAAATGGACGTCGATAGAATCATCGCCAATGGGTGTAAACATCGGATTTACCATACTATAGATATAGCCCCGATCCATATAGAGACCATGTACTCGCTCATTCACAGCCTTATCAAATTCTTCACCGTTGAACAGGTCTCCCTTTCGTATATCGAGGGTATACACCAGTTCATCCATTTCGTAGAGATCGTTCCCTTCCCAGGTGAAATTACGAAAGTAGTACTTTTCGCCTTCGTGGATCCACAGATCGAGGTTAATCTTACCATTTTTTGAATAGGAAAGTGAATCCGCGACAATTCGAAAATCCTTAAAGCCGTTATTCTGGTAGAACTGTGTGAGTAGACCCTTGTCAGTCCTGAATTTTTCTTTGTCAAAAGCAGTGCGCCAGAATAGGTACCATTTCTGGATCTTGGTATCCTTCATCTCTTTTCTCAATTTCCGTTCCTTGAACGCCTCGTTGCCGTGGAAATTGATAGCTCCGATCTTCACCTTTTTCCCGGTTTTCACCCTGAAAGAAACATCCTTCACATTGTCCATGTCACCATCAGTGATGGTCGCTTCCGCGTGGGCGCGGAGATAGCCATCCTCAGCCAGAAGCCGCTTGATTTTCTCGATCGATTCTTTGATGAGGTGGGGCCGTATTCGCTGACCTTTTTTGAGATCGAGTTCGTCTTCGATATCCCGCCGTTTTTTCTTGTCACCGGTGAAAGTTACATTTCCAAGAATAGGTGTCTCTTCGACTATGATTGTCACATAAAGACCATCTACAGATTCGCGATCAAGCTGTACTTGGATATCTGAAAAGAAACCTGTAGCCCACAACTTCTTAACGGCCTTGCCGAATTCCCCGGGCATGATCTCTTTCCCTTCCACGATGCCTGATGTGTATTTAACCACTGTCGCGGTGGTAATGTTGTTTCCCTCAACTTCTACACCGGCAATTTTCATTGGGGCTGGCGTCTGCGCAGAGAAAAATCCGACTTGAAACAGAACTGTCGCAAGGATCGTCTTTACTACTTTCACACCTTGCTCCTTTTCACTTGATGGGGAATCTTCCCAAAACGGCGTTCCCTCGATTGATATTCAATAATTGCTTTGTAAAGTTCTTCTCGTCGGAACTCAGGCCAGAGAGTTGGGGTAATAACAATCTCAGAGTAGGCTATCTGCCAAAGAAGAAAGTTGCTGATCCTAGATTCACCACTGGTCCGTATTACAAGGTCGGGGTCCGGACTGCCCGCAGTGTAGAGCTGCTTTTCAAAAAGCTGTTCAGTCATTTCTGGAATCTCTTTGCCATTATTCTGGAGCGTCCACATCTTAGCCACCGCCTCTAGGATTTCCATCCTGCCGCTGTAGTTAAGAGCAAGAACGAGTGTCAGTCCATCATTTTCAGAGGTCCTTTGAATCCCCTCTTCCATCTCAACTCGCGGTTTCACTGGAAGTTCCTCTAACTTACCAATCACCTTAAGCCTTACATTATTCTCCATCAGTTCATCGATCTCTCTGCGGATCGTGTCCACAAGGAGGTTCATCAGTGCTGAGACTTCAAGCTTGGGCCGGCGCCAGTTTTCCTGGGAAAAAGTGTAGAGGGTAAGGTAGTCTATGTTCAATTCGCCGCAGGTTCGGGTAATCTCTCTCACAGAATTAATCCCCTCCCTGTGACCGGCTATTCGAGGGAGACTTCTTTTCCTTGCCCACCGCCCGTTTCCATCCATAATGATAGCGATATGGCTTGGAAGATCCCCGGTCTTCTGGACTTTGGTTAGCAGTTCTTCTTCTCTAGTCATCTATCTTAAACATGAAAGTTAATCTGTCAGAGAGCCATTATCCAACGAGACTCACTTTTCGTACAATTCGCCAATATGATGATCAAAAACTGCAACATCCTTTGGAAGTGGCCCAAAACCGCGGAACTCCGCCCCGCATTTATAACAAACGAACAGTTCCGGAACCTTCCGATAGAGTAGATAGTCAAGTAGCGAAAGAACGATCAGGCTAAGTCCATAAGTGAAAGGAACAAAGATTGCTCCCACAAGGATGATGAAGCATCCGATGATCTGATTAAAATCTTTCCTCCTGTAAAATTGATGGCAATCACAGCAGGGACATCTCTGGAAAGGCCAATCACCTGAAAAAACTGAAAGTTCTTCCTCTCCGCACTGTGGACAAAGAACTGACATCCCATCGGCTTCTGCACCATAATAATTTCCGCATACATCACACTCTTTTGAAACTGACGACATCAGAGGATGAGGCCATACTGGATTGCGTAATACTTGTAAATGAGGTCTCCCATCGCGACTGAAAGAACCAGCACATAGAGTAATCCCGTGGCGGATTGGGTTGACTGGATTGCCACTGTTCTAAGTGTTAGAAAAACAAGTATGAGGGGAAGCACAGTGCCAAAAAGGATGGCGGTAGCAAGAAAGATTCCGTCTATTGTGAAAAGGAATTCAGTTAAAGGAACCAAATATCCTTCGGTCATCACGGATTGAAACAGGAGTGCTATGACATTCCAAATCAAGCGTATGATGAGAAGGACTAAAATCAGTCGAGTAGCGTTTCTGAGGAGAGTGATGGGAAGGTCGACTACGTTCAGGTACCAGTGGCCGAGGATCATGGCGAACAGGGATCCGGAGAAGATCAATCCTCCGAGAAGCATGACCGGAACCGATGCCACGCCCGATAAAACCATAAACGAGATAAGCTTAACACTCGCCCCAACTCCTAACAAGGAAGGAAAAATAATGATCCATGCACTAACACGACTCTTAGGCCAATATAAAAGTGTCACTGCAAAGAGTAGCCCGAGCCATATGGAGGTAACTAACTTGCCATCTGGAACATTCAGCGAAAAGGTAAGGAGCAGACCAGCCACTCCCGCTGCGAGCGACAGTCCCAGAATAAATCGGTGAATATTCATTTCAACTGTTTCCCGCTCGACAATCCAGAGGAATAGCGGGAAGATGGCGGCAAAAAGGACCAGGGTAAGCGTAAGAAGAAATGTCAGCATAGAATAGAAAAGAGAGGAAAGAGAGAATTGATCAGGCTAAAGAGTCCTCAATCTTATCCACAATGAATGAGAAAGCATGGCTCACCGCAGACTGTCTATCCTTCATGACAATGGGTGTCCCTTCATCACACGCTTGCATCAATTCCTGAGAAACAGGGATTTCCCCAAGCAACGGCACATTAAGTCGTTCACTTTCACTTTTTCCTCCACCCCGTTTAAACAGATCAACTTCGAGTTCGAACTTGCCATCCGCCTGCAACTGCACATCGCGGAAGCCGTCCATTTCGGCGAAAGAGACCGATCCTCCTGAGAGTGGTTCCCCTTCTCTATCCCTAACAAAACCGGAGACCACAAACCCTGCCATGTTTTCAATAACCCCGAGGACGGGCGTGTGAACTTTGCCGAACATGTCTGCCCCTTTTCTTACATCAGAGACGGCCAAATCCTGCGGCGTGGTGACAATAACAGCGCCGGCGATTTTCAACTTCTGAACCAATGTTAGCTGAATGTCCCCCGTCCCGGGAGGGAGATCCAAAATAAGGTAGTCTAGCTCATCCCAGAGAACATCACCAAAAAACTGTTCCGTCATCCTTGCAACCATGGGCCCCCGCCAGATAACAGGTGTATCGTTCCCACTCAGGAATCCAAAGGACATTACTTTCATGCCAAATTTCTCTAGCGGAATCAGTTTTTTCTCCTGCGTCATTGAAGGCCGTTCATTGATTCCGAGAAGGATTGGAAGACTAGGCCCGTATATATCAAGATCAAGGAGTCCCACTGAGTGACCCCGGTTCATCAATTCTGCCGCGAGGTTGACCGCCACGGTCGATTTACCGACGCCTCCTTTCCCGCTCGCTACGGCAATGGTCCGCTTAACACCCGAGAGCAGCTCTGCTTGCTGAACCGGCTCCTGTGCCGAGGCCTGTTGTTGATCTAACTGAATATCAACGGCTGAAAAATCTTCTTTAAGTGCGGAGATGACCCTGCCGCGGATCTCCTCCTGACTTTCCTCACTGGCTGAAGACATTTGCAACAATACCTTAACCGATTTCCCTTCAATGTCCACAGACTTAACAATCCCAAAGGAGACAATATCCCGACTGAAGCCGGGGTACTTGACCCCTCTCAGCTGCTCCATCACTTCATCTTTAGTCATGAATCGCTCTTTGCTGGATTATGCGTTGGATAGAAAAACGGCTGTCCATTGCTGAACAGCCGCTGCTAGATTGATCGGGCTTTTTTTACGGTTCCTGCCCGAAGAATTGGTAATTAAGAGGAGTATATTTGGACCACTCTTCAGGAACCTCACTCTCTTCGAAAATGGCTTCCACAGGGCATTCCGGTTCGCAGGCACCACAATCGATACACTCTTCGGGATCAATGTATAGCTGTTTCCCATCGGGATCAAACCCATCTGCCTTCGCTTCACCTCCAGCCCCTTTAGGATCCTCTGGACCATGAATACAATCTACAGGGCACACTTCCACACATGCTGTATCGCACACCCCGACACACGGCTCAGCGATTATGTAGGTCATTCTTGCCTCCTACTCTCAATTTTTGTTTAAGTTTCTGTCAAAACCTTTTTGCTCTTAGCAAAATTTAGGTTTACCAAAATGAGATGTGAAATCTTTTTCGAAGTACTCTCCTAATCGAGGTATGTTTCTCAGTTTCTCTTTGATTGTCCTGAAACAAAAGTATAACTTCCGGACCAATTCAAGCTCCACTGTTTAACGCCATGGCGAAAATCTACGATCATTACAAACCGGTTCCCGAACTCTCGCAAGAGCCGGGACATAAAAAGAAGAAGCCAAAGCTGATGGCTGTGGTAGATGAGGACAACTGCACCGGATGTCAGGTCTGTGTACCCTTCTGCCCTGTTGACTGTATTGAATCAGTGGCACCGGGAAAATACAATATCCCGATCCCCCCAGTGCAGGTCCGGTTTGATGAATGTATCGGATGTCAGATCTGTGCCCGAGTATGCACAAAACTGACTTGGGATGCAATCCGAATGATCCCTACCGAAGAGTTTGAAAAGGTATACGGAATTACCGTATCCTGATAGTGTAGAAAAACATAAGATGCGTCGCTTATGTCAGGAACATTTTCAATGACCGGGAAAATTCTGCACCTTCACCAGAAACCAAAGACACCCGGCGAATTCGGTCTGAGAAAACCCTTGATAGAAAGTTGCCAAATCACGGCTGAAGGCATGCAGGGAGACTACAACGATTACAGAACCACCAAGAAGAATGGCCATCGGGACATGGCCCTTCTTGTTATGCCGGCTGAGACTATCGATGAGTTGAACAGAGAAGGTTGGCCGGTGAAGGCGGGAGATATGGGGGAGAATATTGTTACGGAAGGAATACCCTACAGTACTCTTCAACCAGAAGTAAAGTTCAAGCTGGGATCATCCGTCATCCAGATCTCCTACGAGTGCGATCCATGTTACAAACTGCACAGTCTGCCGTACGTGGGCGAGGACCGCGGCCCAGAGTTTGTTAAAACAACAATGGGCAGGCGAGGGTGGTACGCTCGTGTACTCGAAGCTGGTGAAGTGACATTAGGCAGCACCTGCGAATTGATTGAATAGATCTGATTCCCCTTACGACTCCCTATTTTTACCCTAGTCGCAAACTAGAGACATCCTGTTGAGTCGTCCCGGTATCATCGTCGTTGATCATGGAACATCAGCAACAAAGGGATTCCTTTTTGATAAAAGGTTGGAAATTGTAGCTACCGAAAAGATTCGCCACACTGTAGATCGCCCGAAGCCAGGCTGGGTAGAATGCGATGCCACGGAAATTCTTACCGCTTGTGAGACAGTCATCGACAAGATGGTTGAGGAAGCTCACACTCAATCGCTGACTATAGCCACCATCGGCATGGCGTTTCAGCGATCAACATTCCTTTTCTGGCGGAAAGCTGACGGTGAGCCTGCCGCTCCGGCCATGAGTTGGCAAGACTCCCGGGCCGATGGGCTGGCAAAAGGAATTTCTGAACATTCTGGCTTTGTACAACAGAAAACTGGTATCCCTCTTACAGGCCATTTCGGAGGACCAAAGTATCTTCACACAATTACCAACCATAGCAATATCAAGGACGGCGTGGAAAAGGGTGATCTTTTTTTTGGTCCCCTCAGTTCCTTCGTGACTCATCGGCTGACTGGAAACCATCTCATTGACCAGTCCATCGCAGGCCGATCTCTTCTCATGGACATCGCAACACTTCAATGGGAGGATGATCTCCTGAAACTGTTCCAAGTCAGGGAAAGGGCACTGCCCCAGATTGTCCCGACCAGCTACAGCTTTGGCACGGTGAAAGCTGGCGGGAAAGCAATTCCTCTTCTCTGCGTTATAGGCGACCAGCAAGCGTCCCTTATCGGACAGGGGCGGTGGCGCAAAGGTGACGTCTCGATGAACTTCGGGACTTCTGGATCGGTTCTTGTGAACTGTGGTCAATCATCGATAGTTGTACCATCACTATTAACAAATGTCCTCTATTCAACCGCTGAAGCTACCCATTTTCTACTGGAGGGTACCATCAACAGCATCGGATCACTGTTCAAATGGGTGGAAGGACGGCTCGAGATTCCCCACGAAGAGATAATGTGGGACAAGCGGTGCGAGCTGGAGACTGAGGGTGTTCTCGTACCTGGATTAAATGGAATCTCAGCCCCTTACTGGACCGGTGAATTCGAAACGGAGGTATTCGGCCTCAACAATGACACGGAGCCAAACCAGTTTATTCGGGCCGCCATGGAATCCATCGGATTCCTTGTCCATGATATCTGCCATGTAATGAAAGAGGAGGCAGGCATTGAGACTGGAGATATTGTCGCCTCCGGCGGATCGTCCCGAACTCCATTGCTCCAGTTCATTTCCGATTTGCTCGATACAGATCTGCACACCACACAGGGAAAAGACATGACCGCCCTGGGCGTCGCCCGTCTCGCGGCGCATTCGGCTCTGGGTCAACCGTTAGATGCTGTCACATCAAGAGACAAAGTTTTTCATCCTATAATGCCCGCATCAGCAAGAGAGAAAAAGATTTCGGCGTGGCACAACGCCGTCCGTAAACTTTCAATCCTGAAAGATTAATCGAAGGAGAATGAGATATGCCCTCACGTGAAGACGCCTGGGAACTACTGTGTGAATATACCGAGTCTGATTCCCTCAAACGCCACGCTCTGGCGGTGGAACAGGTGATGAGGTGCCTGGCCCGAAAGTACGGCGAAGATGAGGAGTTATGGGGTATGACTGGACTGCTCCACGATTTCGATTATGAGAAGTATCCCACCGCGGATGAACACCCTTATGTGGGCAACAAAATTCTAAACGAACAAGGCTATCCGGAAACAGTTACCACCGCCATTATGGGACACGCTAACTACACCGGCGTCGCCCGGGAAAGCCTTTTGGCAAAGTCACTCTACGCCGCTGATGAGATCAGCGGTTTCATCTTTGCTGTTACCTATGTCCGGCCATCAAAATCCATCCATGATGTGAAAGTGAAATCGGTAAAGAAAAAACTGAAGCAGAAAAGTTTTGCCGCGTCGGTAAACCGGGAGGAAGTCTACAAGGGGCCGGAAGAGCTGGGCGTATCTTTAGAAGAACATATCCAGTTCGTCATCGAAGCGTTGAGGGAAAAAGCTGAAGATCTTGGGCTTGAAGGAGAAACCGCCTCAGTGTGAGGGGGTCAGTTCATTCTTGGATCACCGGGAGAGACGGAACCGAAACCTCCCATCTCTTCCATTCCTATACCACTTTCCATGAACTGAACCAGTATTCTCGCTCTAAGCGAAACATTTTTCAGCTCCAGCAGTTTCTGTTTCTCCTCCATATCGATAGGAAGATGCGCTGCCAGAAAGTTTACCGCCATTTCAAAATCGATGGCCTCCCTGAACTGCTGCGGAATCTTAGGAAAACCGCTCCCCGCTGACATTCGTTCAAATCCTCTGAACACTTTCTGCTTCAGAAGCTCAATATCTTCCTCCCCTCTTGACTCGGGAATCGGCTCAAGTTCACCTATGCGATAGGGTCCGTCCGTCTCAACCTCATTGATGATTACCTTCGTGAGCCCGGCAATAAGAATGTTAGAGGTGCCATCAGACCGGTCATTCTTGAATTCCATGTAGCCGAGCGTACCCATTGTCTCAATCGGCGGGGTGCCTTCATAGTCCTCTTCCCAGCCTGGTTTAAGTAAGGTTATGCAGATCAGCTTTTTACCGTTTTCTGCATCGGTGACCATCTGGCGGTACCGAGGTTCATAGATATAAAGAGGCAGGAAGGTTTTTGGAAAGAAAACCACGTTCGGCAGTGGGAAAATAGGTGCGGTTCCCGTAAAATCCTTGAGCCGGTCTTCCAACAGTTCCATCTCAGTCAATCCTCACAAAAAGCCCATCCGGACGAACATCAACGGGAAAGGTCGGCACAGTAATTGAGCTGTTCTCTACCGCACGCCCGGTTCGACAGTTGAACTGCCATCCGTGCCACGGGCAGGTGACAATTTCTCCCTCTATTTCACCGTCGCCCAACGAGCCTCCCCTGTGGGGACACCGGTTATCCATGGCCGTAAATTCACCGTCAATATTGAAGACGGCAATAGGCTTCTCATTCACAACGACAACTCGTCCCTGCTGAACGGGAAGATTTCGGCAGTCAGTAAGTTTCGTCCAATTAGTCATAAGTTGGCCGCAATGTTGCGTCTGAGCCCTTTATACTTGGTCCGTTTCACGGCGCTTCCTTTAAATTGTTTTTGGTAATCATCCTCGGAAAGGTAACGCCAAGACTCGCCTGACCGTTCAAAAATTTCTTTCCGTGGCGCAAAGGCTTCCTCCTTGCTAGTAACAGCGAACTTCTCGTTCCAGGGACACACTTCCTGGCAAATATCACAACCGTATATCCAGCCATGGAGCTGATCCTCAAATTCGAAAGGCAAATCTCCGCGGTGTTCAATGGTGAGGTAAGAAATGCATCGGTTTGCATCAAGAAGATATTCATCTGCGATGGCACCGGTGGGGCATGCGTCGATACAGGCGGTGCATGAGCCACACAGATCTTCTTCAAAGGGGGCATCAAATTCCAGTTCGCAATCAAGAATCAGTTCTCCCAAAAATAACCAAGATCCAAAATCTCTACTGATCAGATTGGTGTGCTTTCCTATCCATCCCAATCCAGCACGCTGGGCCCACGACTTCTCCATTACAGGTGAGGAATCGACAGATGTCAGACCGCGAACACCGGGACTCTGCTCCTGAACAAAGTTTAGGAGTTCCCGTAGTCTTTCTTTTAGGACATCATGGTAGTCATCGCCCCAGGCGTAATTCGAAATTTTCATTTCGCCGCTCGCTTCACCATGAAAGTAATTCATACCGACAGCAACGACCGATCGAGCTTCTGGAAAGTACTCCTTGATATCCCCTCTTTCATTCTTCCGATTGAACATCCACCCCATGGTAGCGTGATAGCCGAGTGCAAGCCATTCTAAAAGACGAGCTTCATCTCTCTGTGAGTAAAGCGCATCGGCAAAACCGACCTTCTGAAAACCCAGTTCAACGGCTCGATGCCGGATCTTTTCCGTCAGTTCTCTTATAGATCCCGCGGTTGCCATTCTCCCCTTCGTACTTTGTCAACCCAAAAAAGGCCGATGATCGCTTTCACATCGGTAATCTGGCCGTACATGATCATCTTCAGCGCCTCCTCCAGGGGCGTTGGCATCAACTCGATGAACTCATCTTCATCTCCTCCCGAAGTGCCCTCCTTTAAATCCTCAGCGAGATAGAGCCACATCTTCTCATCACTGTAACCGATGCAGGGGTGAATCTCCGTAAGGAATGTGGTTCGTTCCGCCCGGTATCCGGTCTCCTCTTTCAACTCACGGTGAAGTGTCTCTTCCGGTCGTTCTCCCTGATCAATCTTTCCAGCAGGAATCTCGATCTCAGATATGCCCATGGGATACCGAAACTGGTGTATAAGAAGAATCTCCTCGCTGGGGAGAACAGGGACGATCACTACCGCTCCGGGATGGCGAATATATTCCCTCGTAGAAACAGCGCCATCGGGGAGAGACACTTCATCGCTTCTAACGTCAAGAAGGCGACCGCTGAACACCTGCTTTGAGCTAAGTTTCGATTCAGTAAGTTCTTTCATGAATAGTGGGAAGTGGTAGGAACCGAACGAAATCCAACCTAGAAATATTCTATATAGTTGACTTTCAGCTCCCGATTAAAGTAACTCACTTTTTCTTCATCAAAGAGCAGATTCTTGAAATGGAACTCAATGTGGAAATTTTGAAATAGCGACCACCGAAGTCCGGCGTTCAGATAGCCACCACGACTGAGGGCGATCGATTCGGCTGTCATATTGTTCTGATTCAGGGCGGCGTTGTATTCAGCGAGGAATGAAAATTCAGGATTGAACTCAAGGTCGAACCCTGTGAATAGGTTAATATCTTCGTCACCATCAGTTGTTTCTGTAAAGTTCTGGTTAACTCCCAAGTGTGCGCCAAGATTTCCCAAGGGTGTTCTCCAGTTCTTGCTTGCTGCGATGTAGGTGCCAAAACCTTTAATATCATATCTCTGGAGGAAATCCGCTTCGTTATAATTGCCAAACCCCTGTGTATCAATGCCGATGGCGATCCCCGGAAACACCATCGATTCATCTACAATGCGGTATTTGAATATCACTTCGGGCCGCGGATAGGGGGTCGGTTCACCATCACCGATCAGTTTGCTGGCACCATAGGAGAGCCCGAACATGAATCGATCCGAAATTCCCACAGCGAGAGCTGTCGTGAGGCCTCCTTCCCGCTGCATATGCATATGGGCAGAAAATGCTCCACGGACAAGGCCGCCGGCAGTGGGAATGGTAACAAGATTTGTTGGTGGAGGGTAGTCCTGCGCTGAAAGAGAGACCGCGAGAGTAAGGATTGCCGCCGAGGTGTGACGCATGTCCTAGTGAATATAACCCTCCCTCGCCTTCTAAGGCAAGGGAGGCGTCAGCGGTATATAACGGGGTAAATTACCTCACCGTCGCGCCGCTCAATCTCACTGACGCCAGTCAGCGGAAGGGTCAGAACATCACGATCGCCAGTAAAAAGAAACCGGACATATTCCTCCGTAACAGCAATGAGAGTTACCTTAAGTATATCTCCTGTTTTCATATAGATGAGGTCGGGAGATGAGAAAAGTTTTGGATCTGCAAGATGTCCGATTGCATCAGATGGACTCCACCCTTCCGCCTTCTTCAAAAGAATATCTTCGATAATTTCAGAACTCTCTTCCAATCGGTTTCCAAACCCGATTTCTTCCACGCCGCCGGCCGTGCCGGAAGTGAGAAAATTTTGCGGTAGTTTGATCCCGACGGTACTTACTTCCTGACCCCGTACATCTCGCTCAATCATGGTATAGTCACGGGAGATTGGATTGAACCGGTAGGTGAACAGGCGAACCGTCTGCCCAGCCAGCAGGTCGGTCCACCTCTCTTCTTTTACAAGCCCTTCTTCAAAGAAGTCGAATTCGATCTGACCCAAGGCGGTGTGATCGAGAGAAAGAAACTGATAGCGCCACACTCTGCCGTCACTGTTGTATTCGTAGATCGTTGTCCGTTCATCAAAATCGGCGCTGTTCCGGTGGGGAAAAACCAGGCTGATGAAAACAGCGGACATCTCTTCATCTCCATAGACAAACATTCGCTTGATGTTCCCATCTCCATCGGCAATGACCCGCTTCCAAAGTGTACCGTTTTCACGATACTCATACATTTCCTGCTCAGTTATCATTTCATCATTGCCTAAGGTGATCTTGTTCACCAACTGATCAAGGTGGTTATAGAGCGCTTCAATATGGGGAGCATTCCTTGCCTCGACAGGTTTCATCTCGACACCTCGAAGAAGGTCGTCCTCCGTTTGAAAATAACGGATGTAGGAGACCTCCTGAGGAGCGCCAAGTACAATGGTTACCACCGCCGTCAGGAAGAGATGTTTGAATATTCCCATGAATTACAAACTACACACACCGCTACAGTGAACAAAGTTGAAACGTGGCGCTAATGAAGTTGATTCCTCTCCTGCCGATTGGTAATTTCCTTCTACTCTATCGGCTTGGGTGAGAGTATTATTTAATGGATTGAGAAAGTGCACAAATGATGCAGTCTATACAAATTTTATCTCCGCCAAAACCTCGGATTTCTACTATTATTTTCATGCTGATTTTTGCCGAGTCGGCTCTGTCTCAGGGTACTGCTGACGTTTTTGACAAATATTCCTCTGTGGGGCAGTTGGGTATGACAGTCACCAACTTTGGGGTTCTTGGCAACGGATGGAACAGAATCAACGGTAGAATTCTACCTTCCTGTCAGTATAAGCAACATACGGAGAATCTGCGTGAACAGGTTGAACATTTCTCCTACGCGGGGCTCTGGATCGGCGGTATTGTCAACGGTGAGCGGAGAGTTTCTACCGCTATCGTGGATGGCGTTTTTGAATCGGGACAGGAAGGGTTCGAGCTCGTTGCGACTTCCGGTATGGAAATCAAGTCTTCCATCTCTTCCACCTCACAAGATTCAATGGCACAGTATTATTCACCGTACGCGGTATCACATCAAGACCTTATCACGGATTTCAAGGATTACGGTGAAAACACGTTGGACAATTTCGGCATCCCCAACCATACTCCTCTTGGCATTTCCATCCATCTGGAAGCGTACGCCTGGAATTTCACATTTGCCGACGCTTTCGTTCTGCTCAACTATACTTTTACAAATGAATCGGAGGAGACTATAGAAAACATCTACAGCGGAATATGGACAGATGCTTCTGTTGCCAACATGAATTATACCAGCAGATACGAGCCTGGCGGTGGCTTTACGTGGTACGACAATCTGGACGGCTTTGATAGATCGGTGGACGGTGCCGGTTTTAATCGAGACATCGGTTATCAATATGATCTCGATGGTGACGATGGATGGGCTGAATCGTATATTGGCCTGAAAGTTTTGGGTAGCACTGTCCGCCGCCCTTACTTAAGAACCAATTACAATCAGTGGGTCTGGACCACGAGCACAAACACCGATTATCCTGATTTCGGGATGCCGCTGAACGACAGCGAAAGGTACAAGCAGTTGAGTACTACTGTCCGCCGCGGTTCTGGCGAAGGCTACACGGAGGCGGGATATCCTTCCAATGCCAACAGCTGGCTTTTCATGGTGTCGGCTGGTCCGCTGGGCACAGTACCAATGACGGCCGATTCTTCCAAATGGCAGCTCCCTCCAGGGGAGTCAGTCAATATCATCTTTGCCACTGTGGCTGCGAGATGGCACGGCGGCGGCGAAGATTCCCATGCCCGGCGAGCGAACCTCCACATTAATGGCGATTGGGCGCAGCGGGCTTACGATGGTGAAGACAAAAACAGGAATAACAAACTCGACGAAGATGAAGATATTGATTTCGATGGAGAAATTGACAGGTATATCCTGCCGGCACCACCACCCGTTCCTGATGTAACGGTGGATGTAGGTGATGAGAAGGTGACTGTCTTCTGGGCCAATAACGCTGAGGCCTTTATCGATCCGGTCAGCCGGCAGAAGGATTTTGAAGGGTACCGGATTTACGGCGCCCGGAAAACAGCAGGAGATGAAATGGCGGAATTTACTCTGCTGGCGGAATTCGACCGGGCTGACTCCGCTTATCGACACATCGGTTACAACAGCGGATTCGATGCGGTAAGAATCAAGAATCAGTACGGCGCTCCAGACAGCGTCGAGATAAATGGCCGTTATTATCACTACAGTTTTACAAACAACGATGTGAAGAACGGCTGGCTCAACTACTACGCCGTCACTGCCTACGACAGGGGTGATCCGCAGGCCAACCTTGGAAGTCTCGAAAGTTCATATTATTCCAACCGTATCTATGTTTACCCCGGTTCGAAGACAGCAACAAACGAATGGACAGCCGAGCCAGGTGTTTATCCCAACCCGTACAGGGGTCAGGCCGTGTGGGAAGGGTACGGCAATAGGGAACGGATGATCTGGTTTACGAATCTTCCGCGGATGGCGGAAATAAGAATATTTACACTGGCCGGCGACCTCGTGGATGTAATTCAACACGATTCCCCCAACTATGCCGGCGCGGATATTGAAAATATTGATCAGCACAAATCACCAAGCTTTGGAGGAGGGGAACACGCCTGGGATCTGATCACCGAACATGATCAGGCCCTCGCTTCGGGACTCTACCTTTTTACAGTACAAAATCAGGATGAAAAAAGCTCTTCTTTTGGTAAAATCAAGGAAGGGAAATTCCTGATTATCAAATGACAGAAAAAAGGAGCAACAAAAAATGAGCAAAATGCTAAAGTCAATATCCCTGTATACGTTAGCACTGACTTTACCCTTCGCGGTTGTAGCGCAAACGTCTATTGCGGATATTCAGAAAACCAGTGACGCTTCCGGTGATTCTCCTAAGGATGGAGAAACTGTTACAATCTCAGGGATTGTGACAGCCGAGTTCTGGGGGAGTTATAACAAGCGGACGTTTTTTGTTCAGGATGCCGATTCCGCATGGAGTGGAATCATGGTCTATAACCATGACGGCTGGGACACCTTCTCAATTACGGCAGAAGATGGTTCAACGACAAACTCCTTGGCCAGAGGCGATAGCGTCTCTGTCACTGGAACAGTAGACGAGTACTATGGCAAGACACAGATCGTTGATGTTACCGCGGTGACTATACACAGTAGCGGCCACGAAGTGGAACCCATCGATGTGTTGGCCTCGGTAATCAATACTGGCTCGGCCACAGCTGAACAGTATGAAGGTGTCTTGGTACGCATAGTTGATGTCGCTGTCGATTCTGCTGATCTTGGTTACGGTGAGTGGTCAGTGGCCGACAGTTCAGGAATTGTCAGAGTAGACGATGTAATGGCTTACTATTACACGCCTATCATTGGTCATAATCTGGCTGAAGTTGTCGGCGTTCTCGATTACAGTTACGACAATTTCAAGATTCTGCCCCGTCTCGCCAATGACGTAGTGGAATTTGATATGACACGGATTCAGCGTGTACAGCAGGTCCTATACAGTGATCTCATAGAAACTGGTGATGATGAAGAATCAGATATTTCATATATGACTGGGGACACATTAAGCATTGAAGGGATCGTCACTATGCCCACAGGACTCAGCTATGCTGGTGCCGGCGTGAAGTTCATCTATCAGGATGTTAATGGCGGACCGTGGAGTTCTATTCTTTCCTATGATCCCGACAGCACGGCATTCCCAGTACTCTACGAAGGGGATCATATCCGGGCAACGGGATATATCGCTGAATATTCCACCGGTCCGGCAAATATGACTGAACTATTCGTTACAGAGCCCATCGAAATTCTGGATACGGGACTGGACACACCGCCTGTCGAAGTAGTGAACACTGGCGACCTCAGATGGCCCACCGAGGCCGAACAGTGGGGTACAGTGATGGTCCGTGTGAAGAATGCAACGGTGACTGCCAACGACCTTGCTTACGGTGAATGGGCTGTGGATGACGGCTCTGGTTCCGTGAAAATTGATGACGATTCGGGTGAAATCGCTGACTGGCAGGAAGAGAACGGAAGGCCACCCGTAGGCACACTAGTGGATTCTATCCAAGGGTGGGTTTACCACCACTATGGCAGCTACGGTGATTCCACGTCTTATAAGCTCGAGCCGCTCTATCCTGACGATATTGTTATCAGCGGTGGTCCTCCCGTGATCAAGGACTACAGCCGTTCACCCTGCGTGCCGAAACCGGATTCGTCCGTCACTCTGACGGTCACAATCAGCGATAACTCGACCATCGCATCAGCAGAGATCTACTACGCAGTTGATGCTGGCTCGTATCAATCTGTGACCATGACAAACACATCCGGAACCACATATGCAGGAACCATCCCTGCCACAAGCACAGATGGGGCCAGGGTTCATTACTATGTGAAGGCCACGGATGATGGCGATGGCCAGAACTCGGCCATGTCAGCCACGCTTCCCAGTGATACAGAAGTACAACAGTACAGCTATATTACCAAGACGGGTAACCTGACCATTTACGACCTTCAGTATACAAAATGGTCCGGCGGCGATTCTCCTTTTGACGGTTGTGAAGTAACAGTTAACGGTATCGTGACCGCGGATACTTCTCAGAATAACGCTGGGTATGGAGGTTACGCCATGCAGGCGACGAGCGCGCCGTGGAACGGAATCGTATTCAACTACGATGATACTGAAGTCCTCACAAGAGGCGACAGCATTAGTGTGACTGGGACAGTTGAAGAGTACAACCCTTCCTGGCACTTCAAGTATGACAACAACACCATGATCGAAGCGACTAAAGTGACGAAAATCTCTTCGGGACACACCATCACATCCCTCCTTGTGAAAAGTGCCGATCTTTCGCAGGACGCTGATGAAGTTGAGTCCTACGAAGGTGTTGTCGTCACCGTGGAAGATCCCATGGTTGTCTCCATCAACCAGTATGACTGGTCAATATGGGATGAGACAGAAGGTCTATGTCTGATGGATGACGATATGGCAACCCCAGCCGGGGATGCCGAGTTAGAGGCACTGGAGCAGTTCCAGCAGGTGGACTATGTGGCCGGAGTGTTCAACTTTAGTTTCGGAACCTACAAGATCCAGGTGAGAGACGAAGCTGATCTTGGAGTGGTAACGGCTGGCGTTGAACAGGACATCACACCGTACACCTACAGGCTATACCAGAACTTTCCTAACCCGTTCAACCCGTCCACACGGATCCGGTTCGAGATTGCGGAACGGCAGCAGGTGGATGTTGTGATCTATGACATCCGCGGCTTCAAGGTTCGGACTCTTTCAAAAGAGACACTCAATGCCGGTTTCCATGTAATGAACTGGGATGGTACGGATGATCACGGTCAACTTGTTAGTTCAGGCGTTTATATGTACCGTGTTAAAGCTGGCGAATTCATTGATCACAAAAAGATGACGCTGGTTAGATAAAGTAAGCTGTGCGGGGCCCCGATCTTCGGGGCTCCACATCTGCTATGTAACTTGAAAAACCCCTCGCCGATTCTTGTAGTCGCTGCTCTGATGCTGAGTTGCGATCTCTGGGAGTACGCTGATCCATCAGCACCCATATCAAACCGTGCACCGGAAACATACCTAACGCTTGCGGCGGCGGAAACACTCTACTCCCGAATCGAGTCCGTTCAGCAAAAGACTGACCCCGTTACCGGCGAGAGCTATCTCGATACATCGTGGATCTATACGGTTGATGAAGAACCGAATCCGGATTATCTCTGGGACACCCTCAGTAACGCTTTCACCACCATCACTACAAGCAAGCAGCGTCTCAACTGGTGGGGTGAAGATTCCGATGGTCACGTGGTGGGGTATCGCTACAGGTGGAACGTGGACGATGGATGGACCTTTACAACCAAGGAATCAGGCCTCTTTTTCCTCCCTCTGAAAACGGACATGGACGTTTTCACTTTTCAGGTAGCGGCAGTAGATAATGACAGTCTCATAGATTCTACCACGGCAAAAGTGGTCATCCCCGTCAGGAATTCAGCGCCGAAGATCGGTTTCAGGTACAGGAGCAATCCGTTAGTGAACGATCCCGGCGACACCAATTTCACTTTCCCAACTCGGACGTTTGTCTGGGACATTGAGGACGAGGACGGTATCGAGACCGTTCCCGATATCTTTTATGCAGTGGATGATACCTGCACCACCTGCTGGCACCAACTCGATGCGGCGCTGAACTCCAGTGTAACGGTAACCGGTCTCGAACCGGGACCCCACATCTTCTACGCAAAGGCGAGAGACATCGCCGGCGCAGAGAGCAACACCATTCAGTTTCCCGATCCGGATGACCTTAGCACAGCAAACCATTGGGAAGTGATGCCCGTTTTGGGCAAAACGCTACTTGTGGATGACTTCCCTCAAGATCGCTACAATCGCGCTCAGGAGTGGTACAAAAGTATCCTCGACACACTGGCGGAGGATGGTGACTATTCGGTCTGGGAGATTGGTGACAAACTCCCCTACTCCAATGCTGACATTAATGCAAACCTGAACTATTTTGACAAGATTCTCTGGTACACCGCTTACACCGGACCGGAGACCTACAGTGAGGCCGGGGCAAACATTGCCAATTTTCTTGCCAACGGTGGTAATCTTTTTCTAAACACCGCGGAGCTCAAAGACACCACCTTAGCCTGGTTTCCCATCGATTCCGCCTATACCCTCAATCCTTCCGGGAGATTGTTGAAAGGGACTGAGCTTCACGCTCAGTGGGATTCATCATTTGACCTCTCACTTTCCAAACTGATCGCTATTCGCGTCCGCGCTTTCGAAATAGATTCAACAAATGCCCCTTATGTAAAGAGTCTTTACAAACTTCAGGAACCGGGAGATACATACAGCTGGCTCGGAATGCCCAACGTTTGTGCCATAAATCAGTTTAGAGTCAATTCTACCACTCTCTCCGGGAAGGCTGTATTCATGACGCTTCCACTCCACAACGGCTCCGAACCGCTCATGGAAGGAACCGGTTCGGCATCAAGATTTATCAGTTATCTCTGGCGGGAGGAATTCCAACCTTGAAGCGTATGCTATTGACGATACTTCTGCTAGTACTTCCCCTCTCAGCGCAGGAGAAAGGGACAATCACCGGCCTGCTGTCGGACAGTGAAACTGGAGAGCCTCTTCCCGGTGTCAACGTGATGGTAAAGGGGACCTATTACGGCGCCGCTTCCGATGGTAACGGCCTTTATCGTATAACAGATGTTTCAGCAGGTAGCTACGATATGGAAGTCTCCATGATCGGCTACAAAGTGATCCTCAGAACAGGCGTAACGGTGGAAGCGGAGCGAACCACCACTGTAGATTTCGAGCTGGAACAAACGGTCCTCGCATTGGGTGAAGAGTTGGTGGTCCTCGGTAAGAAACCGCTCTTTGATGTTGATGAAACTGCCTCTATCACCAAACTTACCAGCGATGACATTGAGGACAGAATTGTCAACAGTGTGGAGGACATTCTCGCCGATCAGGTAGGGGTTACGAAGGTTAACAACGAAATCCACATTCGCGGCGGCCGGATTGATGAGAGCCTGTACGTCATCGATGGACTCTCAATTAAGGATCCTCTCTCAGGCTACTCAGGAAACCTGTTTATCAACCCAGAGAGCATCCAAGACTTGGAAATTATCACCGGTGGCTACAATGCCGAGTACGGCCAGGCTATGTCCGGGGTCATCAACATTCGGCTCAAGGAAGGGCGGGACAAATTTGAAGGGAGTCTGAAATACCTGAGTGATCATTGGGGAGCGGCTCCCGGAGCTTTTGATCACTTCAATAGCGACAGACTCGAGGTGAACCTCGGAGGCCCTTCGCCACTCCTCGAATTGATGGCACCACGGTTGGGTCTCGACATTCCGGGCAAGTTCTCCTTCTTCGCCAACGCCTACGGCAAGATCACTGATTCACACCTCCCAACAGCCATGCAGCTCTATCCCCACCGGAACTGGCGTCTGCCGGCGGGACTGTCCGCAAAAAGAGCGGACACCCTGCTTGGTAACCTGGCTCCCCGGGAGAACAATGACTGGCACGCTCTCTACAAACTGTCGTGGCAACCAGACGAGTTGAAGAAGCTGTCGGCTTCCTACGACATTTCACTGAATATCAATCAGGGCTTCTTCATGCCTAGGGCTTTTTCCACCACCTATTTCCCTTACGCCTACAGTCAGATTCTTGACAATTATAACACCATCACCCGGGAATCTCGTCTCGTGAAGATTAACTGGACTCACACCCTCAGTCCCCGAAACTTTTATGAATTGACCATCGGGCAATTCCTCACATTGGAACATAGTGCGGTTCAGGACCTCCACTGGACCGACTACAGAGAGCGTCTTGACATCGAGCCTGTCAACTACATCATCCGCGACAGGGACGGGAATGTGCGCATCACTTACGGAGACGAGTTTTACGACACGGGCTTTTCGCCGGAGTGGTATGATCTTTCCAGTGACAACACACGCCTTGATTTCGACTGGACTTACCAGACCCTGAATCGACACAAGATTAAAGCAGGGGTGGAGGCCACATCCACAGAAATTCAAGTGGTGGATATCGATGAGCCGTGGACCGGTACAACAGGCTTCGGCATTAACTACGATGCCTACCGCGCAAGAACACTATTCGGTGCCTTCTACGTTCAGGACAGGATCGTTTTTGAAGGGATGACAGCAAACCTCGGGCTCCGCTACGACTACTGGTTTCCCGGAAAATATGTGGAAGAGGCTATCGCCAATCCAGATGCTGTTACTATCACGGACGAGGCTCGGGAACTGTTCATGGAAGAGACATTTGAATTCATGGGCTATCGTGGAAAAGCAAGGCTTTCTCCGCGAGTCGGCATCTCCCATCCTGTAACAGACAATGACGTACTCTATTTCTATTACGGTCACTTTTCTCAGCTTCCTTCATTTCAGTACGTCTACGCAAAACTGAACACTATAGCCCCTTCCACCTACCAGGTTTTTGGGAATCCAAACTTGAGCCCGAAAACAACAGTTCAGTATGAAATCGGGCTGAAACACCGTTTTAGCGAAGACCAGGTGCTTGAACTGAAAGCTTATTGGAAAGACATGTTCGACTACGAGACTTCCCAGAGCATCACACCTTCAAATCCGAAATATGCCCACCTCCGATTCCTCATGTACCTCAATGCTGATTATGCCAGAGCCCGAGGAATCGAAATGATTCTGAGGAGCCGGCTGCTGGCCAACTGGTACGCCGATGTAAACTTCAACTATTCCATTGCCACCGGGAAAAGCTCCAATCCTGATGATAACCTCCTTGTTCAGTCGGGCCAGCTTCGGGAGAAGCCTCTGGATGAGGTTTTCCTCCAATGGGACAAGCCACTTCAGACTTTCGCCAATATCTCATACGATCATCCCTCCGGCTGGGGAATGTCATGGCGGTTTGAGTTCGAAAGCGGGCGACGCTACACGCGGTCTATTCCCGGCACCCGTGAATATCCCGATGGCCTCATCGAGGTGGACGGCGTCGCCTACTACATCGGTACCGTTGAAGATGACAAGCCCTACTTTTATCTTGCTAAGGACCCGGTCTCAAACGTGGACCTAAAACTATACAAGAAGATGACTGTCGGTGGTGTCAATCTCCGGTGGTTGGCGGAAGTGGAGAACCTTCTGGATCAGCGCATTCCCCGCCGAATAAATCCTTTCACCGGCAGAGGTTATAATCCAGGCGTCATCATCCCATACAGTATGATCGAGACACCCAACCCGAATATTGATCCATCACGTTTTCGAACGCCCCGAACGGCCAGCGTCGGACTTCAGGTGATGTTCTGATGAATCAACATTATCGGAAAATCCTCATCCTCACACTGTTCCCTCTGGCTCTCTCCGGACAGCAGAATTTCTTTCCCATCCTAGGCGGTCAGCGGGTGGGAACGTCAGTCTTTACCTTTTTGAAGATTGGTGCCAGCGCCAGAGCGGCGGGAATGGCCGAAGCAGTTGTAGCACTGAATCAGGATGCATCTTCCCTGGTCTACAATCCCGCTGCTATCGGCCAGCTTTCCGGAACACAGGTGTCCAGCTCCCGTATTCAATGGCCTGCTGACATCACCTACGATTTTCTGGGTATGTCGCGTCAATTGGCCGGAAGCCATTACCTGGGTATATCAGCTGGGATTCTCCACATGGCGCCCATGCAGGAGACCACCGAATACATGCCCCACGGCACGGGAAACTATTTCATTTTTCAGGATCGGTTTGTCGGCCTAAGCTACAGCGTAAGAATGTCGGACCGTTTCAGCTTTGGCCTTACGCTCAAGCATGTAGAGGAGAACCTTGCCGACCATCGAATGCGTTCCATGCTCCTTGATGTGGGAACCTTCTACTGGACAGGCTTTCGGACACTGCGGTTCTCGGCAGTCCTCTCCAATTTCGGTCCACAGGCAAGGCCCGAAGGAAGTTACGAGCGGTTCATCCTTGATCGCGAGACTGGCGATGAAGTAATCATCGATTCGGAATTTGAGCTGTTCTCACCGCCAACCATTTTCCGGGTGGGGAGCGCTATGGAGATTGTGAAATCTCAAAATCACTCGTTAACCGTATCCCTTCAGCTCAACCATCCAGTGGATAACGCAGAGAATATTGTGGCGGGAGGGGAATATATATTCCTCAACACACTGGCCCTTCGCGGCGGGTATAAGATCAATGTGGAAGAGGAAGATTTTTCTATCGGTGCCGGATTCTACATTCCTGTGGGCCCTGCCAAGCTGCGGGTAGATTTTGCTTACACTAACATGATCCACCTTTCTGATCCAACTCGCCTCAGCCTGGCGGTGGAGTTCTGATGAGAAACTGGCTTTTGACTATAGCGGGCTGTTTTCTGATAATTGTCAGCGGCTGTGTGGAGAAAATGCCTCTTCCGGCCACCATCAATGAGAACGTTGAATTTGCTGCCGGAGACACAACCTATCTGATTATGAATCCCATATGGGATGCCAGCCTGGGTTTTTCCTCTCCTGTTGAGATCTCCATCGCACCGGATGGACGCCTCTTTGTAGCCGACTCGGCGGCACGATCGGTTTTTGTCTTGAAGCAGGATGGGACTGTCCTGAGCGGTTTTGATGACCTCGTGAACATAAAAGACCACTCCGGCGATTCCTTTGCTCCCATCGATATGGACATAGACCAGAAAATGAATATCTTCATGATCGACGGCTCCAGCCGTGTCATACGGTGGAACCAGCTCTGGCGGCAGAATAAAATTGCGGAAGTGATGACCGGTGCCACGTTCGTAAATATCGCATCAGGAAAGGAGGTGTCCGTATCTGCCGGGACTTCCGACTGGTATGTAAAGCTTCATGGGGGTGAATGGCAGATGGGTGACGCTGTCTGGTCGTCGCAACAGCCCCTTATCGATTCTCTTTCCAGCCCACATCTCTTCTTTGACGCCGGCGTGAATGCGACGTCCTTAAAGGATGTCTATTACAGCAGTAGCCAATCCCTCTATTCAGGAATTTCCGCGGCGGACGGCGACTACATATACGTCACGGACAACGCACTCAACCGCATCGTCCGGATCAACTTTGAACGGTCGCAACTTATTCGTCTAACCACTGGCGAGGAGGTGTGGACCCACAGAGGTGTTTTCGGCCACACGGTGACGGGCTACGGCACGGGAGCAGGCACGGTGAATAGGCCTTCCGCTCTTGATGTCGATTTTGCCGGCAACATCTATTACGTCCAGGCGGGGGAATTCTTTTCAGTACACAAAATCCGCCCTGTCTCCGCGGGTGGATACACCACCTACCCTTCTGTCTTCCAACAGGGATCTCATGACATCATGGATCTGTGGCGGTTCTTAAAACCGGCGGATATAGCGGTGGATCAGAAACAGCAGGTTTACGTTGCCAACACTCTCGCCGATGAGATTCAGATTTTCAACTCTAATGGAAGTTTTTTCATGAAGGCAGGGGTTAAGGAGGCCCTCGTTGATACCACTATCTGGGTTTACTCCGATGGTGATTCTGCCCTGGTGGATACCTTCCTCACGGTGGAACGACCGGGCATTCTTGACGCTCCAAGGGGACTGGCAGTAGATGAGCGGGGAATTATTTACATCTGTGATACGGTGAATTCGCGGATTGTCCGGTACCGTCTCTCCAACACTGTGGATGAGAACATTATTCCGGACGAGTAGCTATTTCAGCAAGAGGAGCTTCCGCGTAATACTCTTACCCGTCACTTCGAGCCGACAGATATAGAGACCGCTAGAAAACTGAGAGGCGTCCCACTTGACCCTTTGTTCTCCGGCCCTCGCGGATCCACTCATCAGCACCGCCATCTCCTTTCCATGAAGGTTAAAAATGGAGACGTGGACCTCACCGCGTTCGGCCATGGTGAACGGGACTGTGGTGATGGCATTAAACGGGTTGGGATAATTCTGGTGTAGCTCGAATTCCTTAGGCAGCGGTTTTGAGGTAGTGACAGTGATACCGCTGTTATTCTGACCCGGTGTTCCTTTGTCGCCGGCGCCATAAACCAGCGTGGAAACATTCCAGTTGGCACCATCACTGTTATCTGCAGATGGATCGGTGAGGGCCATGGACGCGCCGGTAGGATCAGGAAAAGAGGTATCGTATTCCACCCTGTCCGCCTCTCCGCCGCTGGCATCAATTAGAATAATTTCATCGTTGGCGTTTGCCAGTTTGAAACTGCCGTAGATGTAGGTATAATTGACAGAGAGACCACCGTTGGACGCAGAATCACCGTTGGGCGCCAGTACCACGTATTCGCCTGCTGCAATTACAAAACTGTCATCACACGTGATGATAAATTCATCATTGTCGTTGTCCTTCAGTGTCCAGCCGCACAGGTCGACAGCGGTCTCCCCGGCGTTATAGAGCTCGAACCATTCTCCGCTGGCGTCGCTTACCGCCGAGGGGTCCTTCATAATTTCGTTGATGACGATGGTGTGGTCACTCGCTTCGGCCCCGATGAATTCAATTTTCATCACCACCGGGAGATGGTCTGATGCGTCGTGGAGGGCATCGGCCACATTAGCCGAAACAACCCCGTTGGTGCCGCTGTTAATCGCCTCATTACAACACCGCGTCCCATCATTTCCAAAGGCGGTGTATGAATCCTCAACAAAGTTCACTGACGATGCATTCAGAACCGCTTCGGAGGCAAGAATGAAGTCGAAACGATCGTCCATTCCACCGAAAGTGGCACGAGTCGCCTGCGTATGAATGGAAGCAAACGAAGAGTTGTTGTGCCAAGCACCGATCTGATTAATAGGATCAAACAGCCGGCCGTCGTTGTCATCTTGCGATTCCACCAGCCTCTGAAAGCCAGCCTCGTCTCCATCATACACATTGAAATCGCCCAGGACGAGAAAGTGGCTGTCGGCTTCGAGATCGTTAAGATAGGCTCTCAGTTTGGACGCCTCCGACTGCCGGTCGGCGGCATTGCTGGCACTAGATCCCGCTTTCAGGTGGACGCCGTAAAGCCGCAGCTCTTGATCGGATGGAAGGTGCCGTACCACAAACTCCACTGCGTCCCTGTGTCCCCAGCTTGAGGTTGTGTTCACCGTGCCGGTGGAGATTACCCTATAAACTCCACTCCTGAAATAGAGAGCGATATCGATATCGGTATTGGACTGATCAGAAAAGGAGGCCCCTTCGTAGCGGCCCGCCTCATCGTGGTTGAGCACATCGTTGAGAAAGTGGGTGTAGCCTGTGGTGTTTTCCAATTCCTGCGCCACGATAAGATCGGGATCAGTCTCAGAGATCACCAGTCTGAAGTCATCCTCTCTATCATTGTCGGCGACGCTGGTACCGCGATAGTTCAAGACGTTATAGGAGACTACAGTTTGAGTATATTTGACCTGAGCGAAAAGACTCTGGCACCATAGCAGGAGTAAAACCGCAGAAAGGAATGAATCTTTTTTCACCATACCATCACCATATAAATTACGAGAAGAATTGGATTCATCATTTGATTGAAAACAATCCAACCCAACCTCCAATCTGCCTGACAAATGAATGGACTTGTGGGTATGACAATTCAAGCTATAAAGTTGGGAGAACAAATCAGAAACCAGGACCTGACGCTCAGTCGAAGGTCCTTTAGACAAAGTATTTCAACAAGGAGAAAGAATGCCAAAGTTAATATCAGAAGCAACCGTGATTGAGTCAGTCGGAAACAAACCAAAAAAAATTGAAGAATACGTGGGCAACGCGAATACAAAAACATCAGATATAAGTGTTGCCAAAATGACGTCGCCTGCTGGATGGATCGAGCCCGGTCAAACTCCAGAGTTTAAAGAGATAACTTATGTTATTTCAGGAGAGCTTCATGTAGAATACCAAAAAGGTGTTCTAAAGGTGAAAAGTGGGCAAACTGTTGTAACTGAACCAAATGAATGGATAAAGTACAGCACACCCACTCCTGAAGGGGCAGAATATATAGCTATCTGTTTACCAGCTTTTTCTCCCGACACAGTGAACAGAGACAAGGAAATGGAAACCAAAGAACGGAGTCAAAATGGAAACAGATAACAACATTGTAGTCTACGGAGTCGGTACCACAAGAACATTGAGAGTCCACTGGGTCTTGAATGAATTGTCTCTCCCATATCGAACTGAGGAGGTTCGTCCCCGCAGTGAATTTGCGTTAAGTGATGAGTATAAAGAAATCAACCCATCGGGCAAAGTACCTTCTATCACAATTGGCAAGACTGCCCTCAGTGAAAGCGCTGCCATCTGTCTTTATCTGGCGGAACGGTACGGCCTCGGCAGTTCTAAAGAAACGGTTGACTCCATGAACAGAGCAAAGATTTATCAGTGGAGCCTTTTCGCAATGACCGAACTCGATGCCCATACGCTCTACACACTGTTCAAGCATGGCGGTAAACTGGCAAAGGTTTACGGTGAATCGGAAGTTGCGGCGAAGTGTGCAAGAGAGGGATTTGAGACCCAGATTGTCAAACTGGACGATGAACTGGAGGACGGAAAAGTCTATCTGGTTAACGATACCTTCTCCGTTGCAGATATTTTGATGGCGACCTGTCTGCAATTCGCACTAAACCTTGTCCTCGAAACCCCCGTAATGGTACCGCAAAACTGCAGTCGCTACCTTATTGATCTCAAAGAACGTGACGGGTTCAAGAAAGCTTATGAATTGAATTACCCGGAACAGAGCGGCTGATGTCGGTATCACGTTTAAAACATATCACCAAGATCGGCGTAGAGGTGATGGGCGACCTCGCCGATAAGCTTTCGGATCCCGAAGTATTGCGTCTTGAGAATCTCGACACCGATGTCCGCCCGCCACAATCCGCCATTGATTTTACCAAGCGGGCTGTTGATAACGACGATGCCAACAGCTATCTCCCCTTTTTCGGTCTTAATCCACTTAGGAAGGCAGCTACAGCTCTTGTAGAGCGTCAGTCCGGGCAGAAGTACGACTGGGAAAGAGAGTGCGTCATCGGGGCCGGTGGCATGTCGGGAATACTCAATGTACTTCTGGCCACACTAGAACCCGGCGATGAGGTACTGCTCACCGATCCCATTTACGTGGGGTTGATCAACAGAGTCCATCTTGCCGGCGGAGTGCCAAGGTTTGTACCGCTCATACCGTCATCTGAAGGTTGGCGCCTGGATACGGATGCGCTGAAAGAAATCGATCCTGAGCCTGTAGCGGCGGCGATGCTCATGAGTCCGGGCATGCCAACGGGATGTGTCTTCACCAAAGGGGAATGGGAAGCGTTGACCGACTTCTGCAAAGAGGCAGACTGCTGGCTCATTGATGACACTGCCATGGAACGAATACTATATAACGGAGGGCCGGTAATCCATCCCGCCTCATTCCCGGAAATGCGAGAAAAGGTGATCACATGCGGGGCGGTGACCAAGGAATACCGAATGATCGGCTGGCGTGTGGGGTGGGCTGTGGGACCGGCGGAGATCATAGCCGATGTGATGCGGGTAAGTATTAGCAATGTGGTGTGTCAGACGGGCATTGCCATGGGCGCCGCAGCTGTGGCTATCGAAGATTCCCATGACGGTATCGAGCAAGCAGTAGCGGAATGGAAACGCCGGCGGGATACTGCCTTGGAGGAGTTGAAAGAGTTCAATGTCATTCCGCCAGACGGAGGGTGGTCTTTCCTTGTGGATGTCTCGTCCCTCGGCATGGACGGCCCAACTGCTTCCAAACGTCTTTTGGATAAGGGAAAGATCGCCGCTACCTCCATGATTAACTGGGGGAGTAAAAACACCAAACGATTTGTTCGTATCGTCTTTTCCAATGAACCTGTGGATAGGCTGACAGGCCTCGGCGAGCGGTTCAAGAAGTCTCTTCGGGACTAAGGAAAACTGAGTAGCCACAGCGACCACGTCCATTTTCTGACCTACCGTACCTTTGGTATTGTCGTAAATTAATGGATGCTTACAATGCGGTGTCTACCCATTCTGCTCAACTTTTTTCCATTGGCTACTATGGGTCAGAATTATACGATCGCCGGTTCCGTGGCGGACCCTCAGGGCGAACCAATCTCTGAAGTCCACATTACTCTAACACCGGGATTCTTTACCCTCTACACCGATAGCGATGGAGCTTTCAATTTCGAAAATGTCTTACCGGGCAGTTACACTCTTTTGTTCCAGCATATCGGTTTCTTTCACTTAGTTCAGGAAGTCACACTTTCAGAGAAAAATGTCTTTCTCCCTCCCGTGATTCTTCAGTATGATGTTCTAGACCTCGAAGATGTGGTGGTGACTGCAAGCCGTGCGGAGCGTGATGTGGTGGATGTCCCCGAGTCGGTTAGCCTCGTCTCTTTTCGAGAAATCAGGGAGCGAAACTCAAAAACATCAGCGGAAGCTCTCCATGAGGAACCGGGGGTTTTTATTCAAAAAACAAATCACGGTGGAGGTTCCGCCATCATTCGCGGCCTGAGTTCCAACCAGATCTTACTTCTGGTGGATGGGATTCGGCTGAACAATTCCGTATACCGATTGGGAAATCATCAATACCTAACAACGGTAGATAATCAAATGATCGAACGGATGGAGGTCGTCCGCGGCCCTACGTCCGTGCTTTACGGCAGTGACGCCCTTGGCGGTACCATCAATCTGATCACTAAAAAACCGAGGCGAATTAATCAAGACAAGACTTTCGATTTGAAATCGTTTCTTCGTTACGCCACGGCCGATCAGGAAAAGACGGTGAGAGGCGAAGCAACCACCGGGAATAACCGACTGCTCCTCAGCAGTGCCTTTAGCCTGAAGCAATTCGGCCACCTTCGGCGCGGAAGCAACGGGGACGATCCGGAGATCTCCGGGCATGATCTGGTGCAGTCGCCTAGCGGGTTTGACGCCATCGATATTGATGTAAAGTTGACTTCTCAGCTTAGCAAGGAACAGAAGGTCACGGTCGCACATCAGTCCAGCAGTCAGACAAACGTTCCCCGATACGATAAATATCACTACAGCGGCTATCACCGCTGGGTTTACCATCCCCAGAAACGGGCTCTCACTTATGCTATTTATGAGAAGACCGGAGGGTTAAAACTGTTTGATGCTCTGAGAACCAATATCTCGCTCCACATTCAGCGGGAAGGACGCGAAAGTCAGAAGGAAGAGACGTCTTCCTTTAAGAAGGAACTGGACCATGTAAACTCGCAGGGGGTGAGCTTGAGCGGTGTTAAGGAACTGGGCCGTCACCTTCTGGTCGCTGGCGGAGAAGTGTATCGGGACCGTGTCTCAAGCAAACGACATTTTGTCGATGCTCAGTCGGGTGATGAAGATCGCGACCTCCGAGGACGTTATCCCGACGGTGCATCATACCAGAGCATCGGAATCTACTTGCAGGATGAGTTAAGAATAAATAATCGACTCCTGACAAAAATCGGATTTCGATACAGCAGCTACTCAACTGAATTTAATTTAACGGACATTGAAGGCACAGTTTCCCCATTTTCCCAAACATTTACCGCCGGAACAGGAGCGGTCGGCGCCGTCTTCAAGCTGTCTCGGTTCCTTTCTCTCAACCTCAATGTTGCTCAGGCCTTCCGGGCACCGAACCTGAGCGATATGGCGAAGCTGGGAGAGTCCAAGGGAGATATCTATGAAGTTCCCAACAGTCGATTGAAACCAGAGCAACTGCTCAACACAGATCTTGGACTTAAGGTTTCTTCACAGAACCTCAGACTAAGCGCAACACTCTACCGGTCCGACATCACCGATATCCTCACCAGTTATGACGCCATATACGCCGGCACCGATACGGTGGTGATCAATGGCGATGTATTCAAGGTTAAGACGAAACGGAACTTCGGTGAGGCGGTAATCCGTGGCGCGGAATTCGCCTTAGACTATTCACTGACGGACCCTCTGACATTCCGTGCTAATCTTACTTCTACCACCGGTGAGAACATTACACTGAACGAGCCGGTGGGCGGTATCCCTCCTCTATTCGGACTCGCGGGCATACGGTGGAACAGAGGGGGGCTCTTTGTTGATGGTTTTGTTCGCTTCGCTTCACGACAGGAAAGATTGTCTTCCGATGATCTCGACGATCCCCGGATACCTGCCGGTGGGACTCCCGGATGGTTTACCGTCAATGTCCGAGGGGGCGTTACAATCGGCAAAAGTGTTATTCTGCAACTTTCTCTTCAGAATATGCTCGACCGCAATTACCGCGAGCACGGTTCAGGCATGAACGGGCCAGGCAGAAATCTTGTCCTCTCTCTTCACGCAAGACAATAGGGTATTAGATTGTACCGCTGGCAACCAGAATCAAAAAGCCGTTGGTGTCGATAGAGGCTCAAGCTAAATTCGCCAGCTTTTCCGGCAGACAAAATATTCCGGAGACGCCACAAAATGTTTAAGAATAATACGCCCAGATTAATCGTTATCGGTGTTGTACTGATGTTGGCGCTTTACGCCCTCTTTCCCACCTTTAAATTCAACTCACTCTCGGCCGATGAGAAGGCGGCCATGAACGAGGCAGGCACCTTGGAGGAGCTTGAAAAGAGGAGCATTCGACAAGGACTCGATCTTCAGGGTGGTATGCACATTGTGCTGGAGGTCGATATCCCAACACTGGTCGAAAATCTCGCTTCGAACCGGAATGATCGTTTTTACAGTGTGTTTGAAAAAGTAAAAGCTGAAGATCAAATTTCGACGGAGAACTTTATCGAGCGATTTATGGCCGAGGCGCAGACACAGAAGCTACGGCTCTCCAGATATTTCATGGATTACGGCAACGACCCAATGGCTATTCAGACTGCTCTTGAAGATGAAGCGACTGACGCCATCAACAGGGCACTGGAAATCTTCCAGAACAGGGTGGACGAATTCGGTGTTTCAGAACCTACAATTCAAAAACAGGGGAACCGCCGCGTGATTGTGGAATTAGCAGGAATCCAGGACCCCGACCGTGCAAGGTCCCTTCTTCAAAGCACCGCCCTTCTGGAATTCGCTCTCCTGAAGGATGGAGCAGTAACGCAAAACCTCCTGACACGAATCGACAGAGTTCTGAAAGGTAGTGACGAACTGGAAGAACTGCTGGAGTCTGAAAAAACACCCGCAAAGGAAGAGACGGAAGCCCGCATCGCGGACGAGCAAGAGGTGTCACTCACAGAACTGTTTGGGACGACAGAGGAAGACACTGTTTCCGAGGATACCTCTGAAGTTCTTGTTGACAGGGATCTTTTTGAGCAACGGCCCTTTTCTTCGCTGCTCCGTCAGATTGGAGACGACCTCGGCGTCCCGGAGCAGAATCTGAGGGCGGTGAATAGAATTATTGAAAAAGAGGAAGTTCAAAATTTCCTTGACGCTGGCGAGGGACGTTTATCCCTAACTAAAGAGATTGAGACATGGACACTTCCGGAAGGAGGCAATGAGTCTTTTTACCGTATGTACCACCTTGAATCTGATGCCGGTCTAACGGGTGGTGTTATCGAAGAAGCGCAGGCAACACTCTACAACGGTCAACCAATCGTCACATTGGGCATGAACTCTGAAGGAGCCAAAACATGGTCTCGCCTTACGGGCGCCAACGTCGGGCGGCGGCTCGCAATTCTTCTCGATGGGAAAGTTCACATGGCGCCGGTAATACGGACAAAGATTTCGGATGGACAGACGCAGGTGGAAGGGTTCGCCAACATGAATGAAGCTAAAGATATCGCTATCGTTTTGAGAGCGGGCGCCCTCCCAGCCCCAGTAGATATTATTGAAGAACGAACAGTCGGCCCTTCATTAGGTCAGGATTCAATCGATCAAGGAACGAGATCCATAATTACAGGCCTTCTGCTTGTCCTTGCTTTCATGGCCTTCTACTACAAGGGTGCAGGATTCATCGCCTCTTTCGCACTGATGTGGAATCTTATTCTTGTCCTTGCTGTTCTCGCCGCTTTCAAGGCTGCTCTCACTCTTCCGGGCATTGCCGGACTAATCCTTACCGTAGGCATGGCCGTGGACGCCAATGTGATAATTTTCGAACGAATTAGGGAAGAATTGGCTAAAGGGAAAACACCCCGGTCCGCCATTGACAGCGGATATGCCCGAGCCATCACCACTATAATTGATGCCAATGTTACGACCATTCTGGCGGCACTCGTTCTGATGCAGTTCGGCACGGGACCGATCCGTGGATTTGCCGTCGTTCTCTTCTGGGGCATCTTGACCAGTATGTTCACAGCCATTTTCACCACGCGCACTATCTTCAATGTGTTTACCGCAAAACGCGAACTGAAAGTCTTGAGTATATGAGATTTATAAAGCAGACAAACATCGATTTCCTAAGCATGCGAAAGTTCGGATTTATCATTTCCGGTTCCTTTATCCTTGCGGGACTCGTATCACTCGTACTTAACGGTGGCCCTGTACTGAGCATAGACTTTACGGGTGGGACACTTGCACAGGTTCAGTTTGAAGAGCCACCGGATATCTCCAGAGTAAGGAGCGCTCTGGAGACTCTCGATGTCGGGGTTGGTGAGGTTCAGACATTCGGCGCCCCCAACGAAATTCTAATTCGGCTTCAGTTGAGCCCGGGAGTTGGTGAAATGGCCTTAGAACTGAAAAAGGCGCTTCAAGATCAGTTCCCCGGACAGAACCTTGACTTCAGGCGCATGGAGAATGTTGGACCGAAGATAGGCTCTGAACTGAAAGGAAAAGCTCTCTTCGCAATTATTACGGCAATAATCGGAATTCTGATCTATATCTCAATACGGTTCGAATTCAAGTTTGCCATTGGCGCCATTGCCGCCCTTGTTCATGATGTACTCATTACACTAGGCATATTCTCTATTCTCAACTACGAAATTTCGCTTGCGATTATTGCTGCATTTCTCACCATCGTCGGTTATTCCCTCAACGACACAATTGTCGTCTTTGACAGGGTGCGAGAAAATATGAAACGATTGAAAAACCAGGATCATTTCTCCATCTTTAACACGAGTATCAATGAATCTCTCTCAAGGACGATTATTACATCGCTCACAACTTTTGCGGTTGTTTTTGTTCTATACATTGCCGGAGGCGAAGTTATCCGCTATTTTTCCTTCGCCATGATTGTGGGCGTCCTTGTCGGTACATATTCGTCTATCTACGTGGCGAGTCCTGTGGTGGTGCTGTGGCAGCAGCGTTCCTCCGCTTAGTGCCGAACCACCAGCTTACCTTCAACATACGATCTTTCCGGTCTAAGTCGTGACACCGAAAGTCTTTATTCTTTACATTATCCTAAACTTTATCTGGGGCTCAACCTGGCTGGCGCTCAAGATCAGCCTCGAATACATTCCACCCATATTCGGGCTGGGTCTAAGATTTACCTTTTCTGCCATTATCCTGTGGCCACTGCTCCTCTTAAAGAAGCCAAGAATCAGCTATTCATCCACCGCGCTGAAGGTTTACCTAAGTTTTTCTCTGCTCAGTTTTGTGTCAGCCTACTCCCTCACTTATTGGGGCGCACAGTATATATACTCAAGCCTCGCGGCTATCATATGGGCAACACTTCCCATCTTTGTCTCCATTACAGCCCACTTTAAGCTCCCGTCCGAACCGCTCACACTCCGAAGATTCACTGGAGGCCTTCTGGGGCTTTCCGGTGTATCGCTGATTGTAGCGTTCCAGAGCGGAGCAGGCGAGACTCATTTTGTTGGAGTCTTGGCAATCCTCGCCGCGGTGATGCTGGCTTCTGGACCCAATATTTATCTTAAGAAACACCAGAAGGAGGTCGATCCTCTCCATGTTAATGTGATAGCTCAGTCCATCGCCGCGATCGTGCTTATACCCCTGGCTTATATGCTGGAAGAACCGTCTGCCACTGTTTGGAACAGCACGAGCATACTGGCTCTCGCTTACCTTGCGGTTTTCGGTACGGTGATTACATGGACGATCTACTTCTGGCTTTACAATCACCTTTCAGTAAACCAAATTTCGACATTTGGTCTCTTGCCGCCTGTTATTGCGGCGACAGTTGGGTGGATTTTTCTCGGAGAAACTTACGGTGTTGAACTGTTCGGCGGCGGGATGTTGGTGCTTTTTAGTGTTTATCTCATTCACTCTAGACAGGCCCCGGGTCGGGAGAGGATTTAGCAATTAGTCTTACCGATACCTTGATAAAGATGCAGTGGAGACTTAGATTCAAGAACTTTCATGGCGCGGTACTCAATAACAATCAATGGCAAGAAGCAGAACGTCAATGTTGCTGAAGATATGCCATTGCTCTGGGTGCTCAGGGATGAGTTGGGACTCACCGGAACCAAGTTTGGATGCGGCCGTGGGCTTTGCGGTACCTGTACAATTCACCTTGATGGCGAACCGACACGGGCATGCATGACGTCAGTGGAATACGTCGACGGCTCGGAGATTACTACCATCGAAGGTCTCTCCACTGATCTTTCTCACCCTCTTCAGCAAGCGTGGATTGCCGAAGAGGTCCCCCAGTGCGGCTACTGTCAGTCTGGTCAGATTATGACAGCAGCGGCACTGTTGGAAAAAAATTCCGACCCCTCGGACGAGGATATTAACACCGCCATGAAGATGAACCTTTGCCGCTGTGGCACCTACCAGCGGATTCGGAAGGCGATCCATAGAGCAGCAAAGGAAATATGATGCCTGAATCTTCCGTTAGCCGCCGTGATTTTCTGAAGGTTTCTTCAACTGCCGGAGTCGGGTTGATGATTGGCGTATTCCTACCGGCGAAAGAACGCCTCGTGGCAGCAGGGCTTGCACCTTCCCAGCCGTTCGAACCAAACGCGTTTCTCGCCATTCACCCTGACAATAGCGTTGTCATTACAGTAGCAAAGTCTGAGATGGGCCAGCATGTTAGAACCTCTCTTCCAATGATACTAGGAGACGAGCTCGAAGCTGATTGGAGCCAAATAACCGTACTTCAAGCAGATGCTAATGAACAAAAATATGGAAATCAAGGTACCGGAGGCAGTGGTTCGATCAGAGAATCATTTACTATTTTAAGAAAAACTGGCGCCGCGGCTAAAGAAGTATTGATAAAAGCGGGAGCAAAAAAATGGGGGGTTACTATTGAGGAATGTATAGCTACAAAAGGTAAAATTATTCATCTCCCGACTAAGCGTCAGTTTACTTTTGGAGAATTAGCTGAAATGGCTTCAAGTTATTCACTTTCGACCAATCCAAAACTAAAAGATCCTGAAGACTTCAATTTTATAGGAAAATCTATGCCTGGAAAGGATACCCCCTCCAGGGCGAATGGCAAAGCACAGTTCGGAATCGATATTCGAATTCCGGACATGCTCTACGCCACAGTTATCCACTGTCCCACATTTGGAGGAAAGGCAAAATCTTTCAATTCTAATTCAGCTAAGGGTATCCCTGGAGTCACCGATATTTTTGCCATAGAAGAAGGTGTCGCTATCGTAGGAAATAACACCTGGTCAGTAATCCAGGGACAACGTGCATTGGACATTGAATGGGATCACGGTGATTTCGCAA
Source organism: Fidelibacterota bacterium UBA6931 (assembly GCA_002448795.1). GTDB lineage: Bacteria > Fidelibacterota > Marinisomatia > Marinisomatales > S15-B10 > S15-B10. Next base: position 63,401 of record DKAH01000017.1, on the reverse strand, counting down.
ATTGGGATAGTAACCGGATCAAATCATTCATGGAAAAGAAGGGCGGCAGTGGCAAAGCTGTTATAGCCCGCAAAGAGGGCGACGTTACAACAGCTCACAAGAAAGCGGCCTCTGTTTTTGAGGTGCAGTATGAAGTGCCTTTTACCCATCATGCAACGATGGAGCCGATGAACTGTGTGGCGCATGTCGGTAATGGCAAATGCGAAATTTGGGTTCCTACGCAGGTTCCTCAGCGTGTCCAGACTAAAGCAGCTGAGCATCTCGGTATCCCTCTAGAGCAAGTGAAAGTACATGTCACCCTCCTTGGAGGCGGTTTTGGGAGGAGGTTATTTGCTGATTACGTTACTGATGCATTGGAGATTTCTCAGAAAATAGGCAAGCCTGTGAAAATGCTGTGGACGCGAGAAGAAGATATGGCGCATGATTTTTTTCGTCCTACGAGTATTCACAAACTTTCCGCAGCCTTGACAAAAAAGAATCAAGCGAAAAGCTGGTCTCATCGAATCATCGCACCGTCTATTTCAGCTCAACGCAGCCCGCAAAAATTCACAAAAGGAGAGTTAGACAAAAGCGCCGTCAGTGGTGCTAGGAACCTACCTTATGAAATTCCTAATCTTCATATAGACTATATAATGACGAACACTAAGGTGCCTGTGGGGTGGTGGCGCGCGGTATACAACTCCCAGAACGGCTTTGCCAACGAAGGCTTTGTGGATGAGCTGGCCCATCTAGCTGACGAAGACCCCTACCACTTTCGAGTTAAATTACTCAAGAATTCACCTCGCCATCTCGGTGTCCTGAATGTTGCCGCCGAGAAATCGGGCTGGGGTACAAAACTTGGAAAAGGCCGGGGACGAGGAATCGCTGTTCATGAATCATTCGGCTCCTGGGCCGCCCACGTCGCTGAAGTTACAGTAAAGAGTGACGGTTCTTTCACCGTGGATAGAATTGTGGGCGCAATCGACTGCGGCCTTCCAGTCCACCCGGACGGCATCAGAATGCAGATGGAAAGCGGCATCGTCTACGGCCTCACCTCCACACTCAAGGGTGAGATTACTATTAAGAAAGGTGCCGTGGAACAGTCAAATTTCCACGATTTTGAATTGCTACGAATCGATGAATCACCAGAGATGGAGATTCATATTGTCGCGAGTGATGAACCACCCAGCGGTGCTGGTGAGCCGGGACTCCCCCCCGTCGCCCCTTCAGTGGCAAACGCCATCTTCGACGCGACCGGTAAGCGTATTCGAAAGCTCCCCATACGGCCGGAAGACCTCCGGGCGTGATCACTTACGCCTCTCTAGATACCCCCATCGGAAAACTTCTCATTGCCAAGACATCCCTGGGCGTATGTAAGATCAGTCTGCAGTCTGAAAACGATAGCACTTTTTTCCAGTGGATTTTGGATATCTTCCCCAAAGAAGAGATGGTCGAAAACAGCAACGCCCTTCAAGATGAACTGAACGAGCTTCGGGAATACTTTGACGGTGTTCGTGAGAATTTCACTTTTCCCATTGATCTTAGAACGACACAGTTTCAAGAAAAAGCGCTCAAGAAGGTAGCGGAGATTCCTTTCGGAAAGACAGCTTCTTACAAAGAGATTGCGGAGCGGATGAACAATGCCAAGGCGGTCCGGGCAGTGGGAAGTGCCAACGGTAGAAACCCCGTTCCAATTGTTATACCGTGCCACCGTGTTATCGCTCACGACGGCACCCTTGGTGGCTTCGGCGGTGGATTGCCGATGAAAAAGTGGCTCCTCAAACATGAGAGGTCCCCTCTCTCCCATTCCGATTGATCGATTCGGATCAACTGATTAACTTAAACAAACGACAATGGCACACGTACTGAAACACCTCCGTGGAAAGATAGTGGCTGGACTGGTCACTGTTGCTCCTATCCTTGCTACCATTTGGATACTGAAAGTCCTTTTCAACTTTTTCGATAGTTTCGCCGCACCCATTCTGGACCCTTTACTCCCCTTCCACATTCCTGGGCTAGGCGTCATTATCGGACTCCTTTTTATGTATCTCCTCGGAATCTTCGTAACGAACTTTCTCGGAAGAAAACTGGTCATCATCGGCGAGTCTCTTCTTCGTCGTATCCCACTTGCAAACACCATTTATGGCACAGCAAAGCAGATTACTCAATCAATCACCGGCGCTTCAAACCGGGCCTTTCAGAAAGCAGTGCTCATCAGCTACCCCCGTGTCGGGATCTGGACCATTGCCTTTGTCACCGGGGAATCCAAAGATGCAAATGGCACAGCTTATTACCACCTGTTCGTTCCAACCACACCAAACCCAACTTCTGGAGTTATGGTTATGATTCCACGGGGAGACGCCATCGATTCGAAACTCACTGTTGAGGAAGGATTAAAGATGATTATTTCAGGGGGAATGCTGGCACCTAAAGAAAACGAAATTACCAGCCTTCCAAAATAAGAATCAGTCCGAAAGAAACGTGGGGTTAAGGAGGGTGAGACAGATCTTCCGAACCGATTTAGTATTTAAACTCCTCGTAAAATATCAAAAAAAGTAGATAACAAACAATATATTTTACGTACTATTGCATGATAGTTTTTATCATTATAATCATTAGCTATGTAGTTGGATCCCTGCCAATGAGCATTATTGTTGCGAAAAAAGTCGGAAAAGTCGACATCCGTGAACACGGAAGTGGAAATGCCGGCATGTCCAATGTTATCCGTGTGATCGGTTTAAAAGCGGGTATCTTTGTCGGTGTAGTGGACGTCATGAAAGGTTGGCTGGCGACGGCTTGGGTTCCGACTCTCATCATAGGCAACTGCGATGGTACAGACATCACAATTATTAAAATCGCTGCTGGCGGTGCGGCTGTCTTGGGCCACAGTTACACCATCTTCGCCCGATTCCGTGGTGGGAAAGGGATTGCTACCCTCGCCGGCATGATGACTGCACTTTATCCGGCAGCGGTATTCATATCCTTCTTAATGTTCAGTGTAACTTTCGGAATCTGGGGCTATGTTTCACTCAGCTCGATTACTGCCGCCGTAACCTTACCTATTTCAGTCTTGCTGCTTCCATTGGCCGGACTGACACCTGCACCTCAATCGTTTGTGATCTTTACACTTGTGGTACCTCTCTTTGTCATCTTCAAACACCGAGATAATATTGCTCGCCTCCGCCGTGGAAACGAAAAGAGATTTGAAAGAGTATTGGTCTTTAGACGGAGGTAGCCCAGAGACAGCTAACCTGCGAATTCTGTGAAGAAAGTTAAAACTTCTGTCCAGAACCGATATTCAATGAAGTTCCGTACGCTTTCCCGCCATAATAGGCCCAACCATAATCTATGCGAAGAAAACTCCCAAATACGGGGACGCGGATTCCGAAACCCATTCCTATTAGCGGATCACTCACAAAAAGATCTGAAAGCTCTAAGGAAGTAACCCCCACATCGATAAATCCGACGACTGCCAGGCCGTACTCAGCATTTAATGAAAGAGCTGAAACTGAGGAGGAAGATACAATCGTCTTTCGTGCCTCCGCGGAAAACACCAATTCCTGGTTTCCGAAACGGAATGAGTGGCCAGGGTCTAGAAAATCCTCCCGAGATGGAACTGACCAACCTCTGATACTGTAGCTACCACCAAAATAATTGATCCAGACCTCATCAAGGGCGCCGAAAGTGGCAATGGACATCAGTCCCAATCCAAGAGTCAGTTTATTCTTCCCTTTAACTGGTGACCAGTAGCTACCAACAGTTTGTGTCCAGACCAATCGGTTCCGATTTGAATCCGAACTGTGGAACATGACATAGAACTGCTGAAGAACAGAGATACCCTCTGACGGATCTCGGTAGATATCTCTTGTATCGTAGGCAACAGACCCCTGGGGTGCCACATAACTGTATGTGAGCGTATCGGTTTCACCCTCGAACTGTTTACGTTCAAGTTCGAACCCTACCCGCACTTTCCATTTGTAGCCAAACCATCTGCCAAGAATCGCTTCGAATGAATCTGTGATCTGGACGTAAGGCAGGAAAGGGTGCTGGAAAATCACCCGACCTATATCGCCCGAAAATGAGATGTGATCACCTGCGAACCATGGATCGGAAAACTGGAATCCAAACATATCCAATGCCCCAACCGCGCCACCCATGGCGAATGCTTGGTTTCGACCTCTGAAGTTGAGCACACGCACCGCGCCGAAGAAGGACCAACCTTTATCTTCCCAATACATAGGAGCTGCGCCTGGCCAAATCCGCCAGGTTTCTATAACAACAAAAACCAGCTCCACGGACCCGTCATCCAGTAATTCAGCTTCCCACTTTACACTGGTGAAGATTGACAGATTATCTATTCGATCCCGATCCGCTTTGACCATGGTCGAATCCAAGGGAACATCCAATTGGTGCTGAATTTCTCTTCGAATAATGTATTCTTTAGTGATGTGATTCCCTTCGATGGTAATTGTACTTACCACCGGTTGGGATCGGACATCGAATTCAGGCCAGAGAATAGAGCCGAGAAAAAAGATTAAATGAAAACGGAAAACACCGCTGAAGATTTTCAGACCTCTCTTACATCAAACTCAATTCGTGGTAAAGATGAATAGCGCTCTGTGTCCCGAGGGCGTAGTTTTCAAGGTCGATCCATTCATTCGGGGCATGAGCGTTTTCTCCGGGAAGGCCAAATCCGAGCAGTAGACAAGGCAAGTCAAGTGTTTCTGTCATATTCCGAACGAATGGGATTGAGCCTCCTTCCCGAATATAGACCGCCTTTGCGCCAAATCCTTTTTCCAGAGCTCTCCCCGCCGCGGAAAAGGCAGGGTTAGAAAGATCTCCAAGAAAAGGGCGGCCGCCGTGCATTCTCTGTATCGTAACCTCCACTTCAGGCGGAACGATCTCCTGAACATATGTCTCTAGTAGATTTCCGACGATGTCCGGCTCTTGATTCGGGACCAGCCGAATACTCACCTTGGCGTGGGCTTCTGAGGGGATCACTGTCTTGGAACCCTCTCCAGAAAACCCTCCCCAAATCCCGTTTACATCCAAGGCAGGGCGGCACCATAAACTCTCCAGGGGAGTGTAACCATCTTCCCAACTTAACTTAGGAGCGCCCACCTCATCGAGAAATAACTCCTCTTCAAAAGGGAGCTCGGCCATAACCCTGCGTTCTTCAGATGTAAGTTCAACAACATCATCATAGACTCCGGGAATAGCAATGCGGCCGTTCTTATCCTTAAGTTGGCCAATGATTTCTATCAGGGCGTGAATGGGATTTTTCACCGCACCACCAAAAATACCGGAGTGAAGATCCTGAGAAGGCCCTTTCAGACCGATCTGGAAATAAGCGATCCCTCTGAGACCATAGGTGATGGACGGCCACCCCTTCTTGATCATGCTTGTGTCGGAAATGACCGCCACGTCCGCCGCTAGCATTTCTCGATTTTCATCAAGAAACGGTTCGAGGCTTTCGCTACCGACCTCTTCCTCACCTTCAATGATCACTTTCATGTTTACCGGGAGACTACCAGCCGACCGCATCCACGACTCCATCGCCTTAAGATGAAGGTAAAACTGCCCCTTGTCGTCTACTGTACCTCGACCGTAAAGACGGCCGTCCCGCTCTGAAGCTTCAAAAGGCGGTGTCTCCCAGAGCTCAAGTGGATCAACGGGCTGGACATCGTAATGGCCGTAAAGTAGGACGGTTGTGGCGCCTGGGGCGCCGAGCCACTCACCGTAAACGATGGGATGTTTTTTCGTTTCCACCATTTGCACTCGATCAAATCCGATGCTTGAAATGGCACCCTCCACAAAATCGGCGCAAACTTTCATATCGCCAAGATGGTTCGAGTCACTGGACACGCTAGGGATCGCAACCAGTTCCTTCAGCTCCTGAAGGAAACGACCGCTGTTCTCCTCTGCATACAGTATCGCTTTTTCAGGAAACATAGACTCCATACTCAATCTTTGTCCCCTTCACCCTTGTCGCCCTTGTAACGCGGTGGATAGATGTTCCCCTGATGACACGTCCAGCAGGTAACAGGTTCATACTTTAGCGACTTGATCGTATTCTTGTTGATCCACTCAGTCATAAGTATCATCTCTCTCGTGATTTCTTTGTATTTATTTCCATCTGATGGGAAATCGCGAACATTGTGGCAGTAGGAACATTTCACCCCTAGAGACGGCGCGATGGTCTTCTTCATATAATCCATGGTCTCCTTCTTTGTTTTGAAGGAGAGAACTTTAAGGTTTTTCACATTCTGCGCTCGAATTGATTGAACGGCAGTCACTGCGACCATAACAATAAGAAACTTTTTCATACGTCTGCCTCCTTAGAACCATGCATGAGTTTGAAAGAGAAATTCGGCCGGAGAAGTTCCCCCGCCAGCCACCGTAGTCTTTCTTATTTGAAGCTTGAACTCCAAAAAACTGAAGGGATAAAGTTCAACACCAAGTGAGAATCTTGAAAGCGCATTTTCCAGCACTTCGATGTCTTCATCAATGAAATCATATTTTGCCAGCAGGTGAACGCCTTGCCTCACAATCCAAGCAAATTCGCTGTAAGATGCCATCCCTGTTACATTGCCGCTCCAACCGGTCATTAAATCCACTTCACCCATCCACAGTAAAGGGCCTCTGGCAACGCCTCCGAAAATACCCCGCAGTAACGTCTCTCCTTCGGACAGGTAAGATGCCCCGACAAATCCGTCTATCTCGCCCCTAGAGATCGACCGTTCTCCTCTTAAAACCACAGTTCTGTTGCCCGGTGGCCCGAGAAAAGCCGCCTCAGCAGATTCTCCGGATAGAAAACCGTTTGAGATGCTTCCCGTCACACTGTAGTTCATACCAAAGAATCCGATTTCGGCTCCGTTTATCGGCGGGCGCATCGGTGAGAACGGAAGTCCTTCCTTCACCAGGCCCTTAGTCCTCTTAATATTGCCTCCACGAATAAATGAGGTGTGGTCGTCCAATCCCAGTCCATAATAGGGACGCAATTTCCCCACTTTCACAAAACTGTTCAAGAACGGCAAAAAAACATTCGACCAGTATTCTGTGGTGCCAAGCAAAGCTTCAGATTCGACATAGATTCCAGCAAAACCAGCAACATCATAATGGGCGTAAAAATCTGCCTGCATGGGAAAAAACGACGCTTCTTCACTGTCTGAAATAAACTGGGCTCTAAGGTCGGCGCCTATTCGGAGATGATCAGTCAGCTGCCCGGGATCGCTGAGTTGAACAAGTGAGGCGGTCTTAGGCATGGCAATCTCATCGGGGGATATAACAAGATTGGCATAATCGTTCCTGAGGGCACCGCCGGTGGGATTGACATGGCACGTGTTACACGACCCTTCCTTGATGGCAAACCGGGGTATAGCTATCAAAATTTCGAACGAAATCGTGGTTGCGAAGATTAAATAAAACAGTTTTCGGTTCGTCGTCAATTGTTCTTTGCCCCTGCCTCTATCCACGTGCGTATGGCAAGAATGCTCGCATCACTTAGTGTCCCGCCAGGAGGCATTCGTGAACCGGTAGATTGATCGCCTAAAATTTTCAAGTAGATAACCGATTCTTCAGGCTTCGTTGGTTTGACGAGCTTAAGCGGCGCAAAACCTGACGACTCAACATCGACAATCTCTAAATAGCTTTGCCCATCCCTCAAGTCAGGCGGTCTCAAGGCACTCGAGACATGACACCCCGAAAGGGCACAACTGATATCAAAAATGGGCTGAATGTCATCCGCAAAAACCGAAGAGCCATCAGGAGGGACCTCTTTCGGCTCACTTCCCATATCAATACATCCAAACATAATTATTAGACTGACCAGAGCGGAAAAGAACCGAACCTCGGTTTTCATATGTAGACTAGCGTTAAGGAAATCCTAAACCTATTTCAAGAGTATCATCCTGTGCGAAAGGATGAGGTCAGAGTTCTTAAAGATAAAGAGATAAGGTCCGGATGCAAGTCGCCGGCCGGTATTGTCTTCGCCATTCCAGACGAGGCTATTCGTTCCGGGGTGCATCTGAACCGTGCCGAAGTCGAAAACAGCTGTTCCCGATGCTGTGGTAATCATCGCCCTCCCTTCGACTTTGGTCCTGGAACTGATCACAATTCTGGTAAGGGGGTTGAATGGATTAGGAAAATTCCCATCAACCTCAAACAGCAAAGGCAGTAGTTCTTCTTCGGTGATAGACACAGCCTCTATGGCTCCCTCATTGATCCACTGCTTGATGAGATCGATGGTCGAATCTGGAAGTGAGCCTCCCTGAGGCATCTTCGGTGTAACAGACCCATCGAGGCGTTGCACCAGAAGACTGCTGGTAGCGTTCCCAGCCACAATGACTGCTCCACTATTCCCTCCCTTCATAAGCTCCTCATAAGAGTTAAGAGTTAGACCTCCACTACCCCCGTGACAGCTGGTACAATCCTGATTGAATATGGGCTGGACCTGAGAACTGTAGTCAACTTGCCCGTAAGAAAGTGAAATAATGATCAGGATTCTTAAGATGATTTTCATCAATCTCTCACACTAGGTGACCAAGATATTCTCCGATTAATTTAAGCGGCGCAATTTGATTCACCCCAATACAAAAAACCCCCGGCCGAGACCGAGGGTTTTTTAGTCGACAGATAGAATCAGCTATTAACGACCTCTCGCCATGGGAGATCTGGAAACATCGCCATTCTTATCGATGTAGTATAGATAGCCTGACTCCCGCGATACACCGGCATCGGCGACTTTTTCCGCATTGCCACCACCTTTTCCTGCACGTGCCATCTTAGAACGCCACACATTGCCGTCCTTTCCGAGGTAGTACAGATAACCGGATTCTTTCGAAACACCTGTTCTTGAGACCACTTCAGACATGATTCTCTCCTTCTTTTTTAGTTAGAGAAATTTTAAAACTCTTCTCGACGGAAAGTTTATCACTTTCTCGTCGGTAATGTCAAGTTTTTTCGACGAGAGCACCGACGAGAGATTGTTGGGAAAAAACTGGCCTTAAAGAACCGGTTTGAGCAACGATCCAAGGAACCGCCCTATCCGCCACAATTCCAATAAAAAACCAAAGAGACCACGGTCGTGACCCTTGGTTTCCGAATGAGAATAGAGATAACTGACGAAACTTTTAACTTCTCTGCCGCTTTCAGTCAGCGCTTTTGTGAATCTTACGGTCTCTGTGAAAGGAATCATATTGTCGTTTGCTCCGTGCATGAGATAGATAGGGAAGTCAATCTCATCTAAAAAGTTTGACGGAGAAAGCCGTTCCACCAACGGCTCTATTTTTTTCAAGACTTTCTCGGCCATGGCGACCGCTTCCTGGCTTTGATCTGCAACGATCTTGTCGATAAGGATTCTGTCTTCTTCTGAAAAAGATTCATAAAGAGCATCGCCATTCTGACCATCATTGGCCACCTTATCGAGAAGATATTGACGAACCTTTTCGGGGTTATGTGGCTCATCAAGATACTCGAGGTAGTTGTGGAAAAAGGCAATTCGCCCCCAATCGTGCGGTTCGATGTGATACTCTTTCTCTCCATCCGAACAAACGCCTGTCATTGAGAAATTGAGCCCATCACGGAAATTGAAGAAGCTTCCGTAAGAGAGCACCGCCGCTGGCTTGCCTCTCAATCTGTCATCCAGGCACGCCTTAATGAAAAGACTTCCGCCAAAACTGACGCCACTTCCGACAATCTTCGCCGGATCGACATCTTCTCTCGCTTCAACAGCAAGATAGACATTGATCATATGCTCCACCGATTCTTCCCTTACGAGAACCTCCTTCAGGTCTGGAATGCGCGGGAAGAAAGTTCGAATACCCGCGAAAGCAAGAGCCCGTGCCAGAACATTGACTGCTTCGTGCTCTTCGCCGGCAGGCGAGACACCGGGATAGATGATGAGCGTAGGGGCCGGAGCGTCGCCGGGAGGATGATGAATCCGCATTGGGACGACAGTCCCTTCTGTCGTTGTATAGGAAGTGGTTTCAATCGAAGGCTCCTGCCGGAACAGTTTCATGAGCCGTGCCGCCGGATTAGGAACTACGTTCAGGACGATGGTCATCAGCTTCCAGAATCGACGCATCACCCAACCTGCTCGAGTCCGCTGACGATGTAGTAACCACGGCCGAAAAAATGTGCCGGAGCTGAAAGAGTAGTCAGTGTGGCAATATCTCTCTGAAGATCGTTGTCTATTTTTTCAAGTGCTATGGCTGTTGAGATGGAGAGGAGTCCCAGAAAATAGAAAGGACTGGTGGCCGGAGTGTAATAGAGAGGAAAATCGCTGCCGTAACAAAGCTTGTCGAAGTAATGAGGATTCCTGATCAAATGCCTCAGGCTTGATACTTTGTGGAGCATAGAGAGTCCCGAAATGTCACCGTAAAGATTGGGAAAATCGTCAACCATGCCGAGAAACTGGCTAATATAGGAACCGTTGGCATCGCCTCCTCCTGATGCGCAGTGAGCGGCGATGATATTGAGTCCCTCCTCGAGCGGAAGGCGTAACAGCTGGGGATTACCCAGCGTCTGATCCACGGCTCCGCCAACGGCATAATCCGTGCCAGTGTGAGACAGAAGCGTCAAACTGAACTCTTTCATTTTCCGATAAAATGGAAGGATCGATTTATCCGAAGGGTCGATCCCCATTGTATTGGGTATCCACTTCACGACGACGGCGCCAGAATCGGCAACACGCTCGAGCTCATCGATGGCATCCTTCCTGCCTGGATTAATAGATGAAGCAGGGAAAAGTTTTTCACTTTCGGTGGCTATTGACATTGCATAATCGTTGGGAATCAGGAATAGTGCACTGTTCAGGTGCCGTTCACCGGAAGAGTCGTAAATACCATCCATAGGAATAAGGATTCCCCGCCAGTTGTCCGGGAGTTCGGATATCAACTTGAGCATCCGATCGACATAAGCTCGATCCGTGCCTCAGGGGTGTCACCGTCACCCAAGTCCGTAAAAAGGCGGGAAAACCGTACGGCAAACGAGTTCTGAAACCGATCGCTGAGGAAGCACCCGTTCTTTGAACTGCTCCCCAACAGGTGGATATGAACATCTTTGATAGGTTGCTCAGGATAGTGAACAACTTCTTTCTGAGAATGGGAATAAATCGGCGGAATAGCCAAGTAGGTTGCACCTCCTGCAAAAGTGGTGAGAAAGCTGCGCCGGTTCACAAAAGGCCGACTCCGACTCCATGGCGCATCACCAGAAGACCGCCCAGGTATCCGGCGATGGCGACACTGACAGAAAGGAGAAGCAGAAACGCCGCCACGATCATGTCGACACGGCGATCATCGGGAAAACGAAGGTAGAACCAAATCCATCCAAGAAAGAGGATGATGGAGGTCCATACTGTAAAGGAGGCCGTATCTTCATGCTGTTCCATCAGTGATCGGGCAGAACTGTGCAGATCTTGAACGGCGGTGGCTGCTTCCTGCCCTGACATCATAGAAAGGATTGCCGGAATAACGCTCAGGCCGAAAAGCCACAGAGGGGTTCGTCGGTCCATCCAAGACGGTTGAAAAATATAGGTCAGCTGAAAAAGCGTCGCCGTAAGAATCAGAACGATAGGAAAATGAGTGACAAACGGATGGATTTCCCCCATCGGCTGTACCTATGCAGCTTCGATAAATCCCCGCAACGCTTCCTCTGAGGAATAGCGATACCTGAACGAGGTCTCCTGTTCAATCTTAGTTCCGTCTACGACCCAAGTGAATTCGATGTAGTCCAGCATCGAACTCGGTACTTCTGTCAGGAATTTCAACCGAAGGTTCCAGCCAACCGCTGTTAGCCAACGAAGGGTTCGCGGTCCAAAACGCAATACTCTTCCACCGGCAATACCTACGAGTTCATCCTGAGTAATAGTCTCTTTGGGGCCGAGATTGTAAGCACCGCGCTTGGCTTCTTTCACGAGTGAGTAAAGTGCGCTGGCAGCGTCCTCCTCGTGAAGGAGCTGAACTTTAGCGGTTGAATCTTTTACCAGAGGAACCCAAGGTTTGGAGACGTATCGGGAAATGAAGTTACCGATATGAGCCCCGCATACCACTGCTGGACGAGCAATGACTACGTCAGTTTGAGGATGCTGTTCCTGAAACTCGACTAGCCTTTCCTCCACAATTCGTTTATCATTGGCGTACTGAAAGTCGTGTCCGCGGATTGGCATCTCTTCCGTAAGTCTGTCAGGATTGTCAGCATAGGCACCGTAAGCTGTACCCGAACTCGTCACCACTAGACGGGGAATGCTGAACTCTTTCACATAACCAAGTACGTTCTCCAGACTCTCAACATTAATTCTGTACATCTTCTCAATATCGTGAAGAGGATCAAGCACGAATACGAGATGAACGACAGTTTCGATCATATTATTGGCAAAGATGTCCGATATATCGCTGCAGCAGTCCCTTTGGTGAAAGGTCACCTTCTGAAACTCTTCCTTCGGTGACACCATATCCAAACCGATGATTTTATCAACTGACGAGTCCGACTGAAAGCGCCGGCAAAGCTCAGTGCCGATGTAACCGGAAGATCCTGTGATTAGAATACTCATAATTCAACGGAGAAAGAATTTAGTCCATCGGAGAACAAAAAAGCCCCTCAAAATGAGGAGCTTTCCCATCAGTGCGTTCATACTTTATTTTGCTGTGACCCCTAGGGGAGTCGAACCCCTGTTGCCAGGTCGAAAACCTGGAGTCCTAACCACTAGACGAA
>DKAH01000017.1:22978-50448 GCA_002448795.1 Fidelibacterota bacterium UBA6931 | reverse complement strand
AGGGGAGTCGAACCCCTGTTGCCAGGTCGAAAACCTGGAGTCCTAACCACTAGACGAAGGGGCCAGAAATCACAACAGTATCAAAAATCCTTGCAACCTATACCAGTTGAAAACCTATCCCAAAAATTTCGGGGTAACCGTTATCCACCTGGGTTCCGTGAAGAAACGAGTCGAATTTAAGTTGTCATTAACGGGAGAACAAAGGTGAAGCACCTTCAAGTCGCATCAGAAACCGCCTTCTGCTCGGCTGCATCCAGTAGTTTCTTAAGCTCACCTGATTGATGAAGTTCCAGGGTAATGTCGCAGCCACCTACAAGTTCCCCATCTATAAAGAGCTGAGGGATAGTTGGCCAGTTGCTGATCTCTGAAAGCTTTACCCTGATTTCGGGATCTGTCAGAATATTGACATCAACATAGGGTATGCCGTAACTATTCATCACCTGAACAACAGCATTGGAGAATCCACACATGGGCATCTCCTTTGTCCCTTTCATGTAGAGAACGACCATGTTCTCATCAATAGTTTTGTGAATCTGTTCTTTATAGTCCATATTGTTTCCCCTCTATTCTGTTGAAGTTTTAAGCTGAAGAGCGTGAATATCATTGGTCAGAAAAGTGCCGAGTGTTTGGTAAACAGCCTGGTGCTGCTGAATCAGTGTCAACCCCTCGAAACCGCTCCAGATTACGCTGGCAGAAAAGTGATCGCCTGTCCCTTGAAGATCCGTTACCTCAGCTGTGGCCCCTTCGAGACCCTTTTGAATGAGATCCTGTACCTCTTCTGCTTTCATGCCGTTGGCGAATTTAGACAATAGAAACGACAGCGCATTGAAATGATGGTTTACGCAAACAGGTTGAGTTGCTCCCTTCAACGTCCTATTTTCGGCGGATAATCTGAACCGATTCATGCCCAAAACTGACTCTCAACATCCACTCCGCTATCTCATTTCCGATCGAGATGCGGTAAATGAACTGGCTCAACAATACGGAACACCGCTCTACGTTTACGATGGGGACCGTCTTATATCTAACCTTCAGCACCTCGATGCAGCGCTTGCTTCCGCATTTTCCGATTATCAGATCTGTTTCGCCTTGAAAGCGAACACGAACCCGCACCTGCTTTCCATCATGAAAGAATCACTCCCATCGCTGGGCGCTGACTGTTCCTCTCCTGGAGAACTTTACATCGCTGAGCAGGTTGGGATTGACAATAAGCGGCGGCTCTATACGGGAAACTACGAGACCACGGAGGAGCTAAATCTGGCACTTGCCTCAGCAGGTCACCTCAATCTTGATGATATTACCTCCTTTGACAGGCTGATGAAAATCCGTATCCCTGACGAGATTTCATTTCGCCTGAATCCCGGTTTTGGTAGCGGGAGTTTTCCAGAAGTTGTCACATCAGGGAAAGAGGCGAAGTTTGGTATTCAGGAAGTGAAGATCGCCGAAATCTATCGGCGTGCGAAAGAGAGCGGAGTCAAGAGATTTGGCATTCAGTGTATGAGCGGGTCGGGCAATTTGGATGGCGACTATTTTGTCCGATTGCTGACCGCCATTCTTACTTGTGCGAGAAAGCTTGAAAGTGAACTCGGATTCACATTTTCGTTCATCAGTCTAGGTGGCGGCTACGGTGTTCCTTATAGGAATGATGAGAAACCTCTCGATGTGAATGAAATGTTCGGCAAACTTGGTGCTACTTTCCGTTCATTCTACGATCCGTCTAATGGAGCTTCACCTCGGTTTGTCATTGAGCCGGGAAAGATCGTTATCGCTGATTCGGCTTTCCTGCTGGCCCGGGTGTCCGGCATTAAGGAGAGTTACAAAACATTCGTGGGCCTCGATGCTGGGATGAACACCTTTCTCCGCCCCGCTCTCTATAAGACGTATCATAAAATTTTCAAGGTTGGTGATCCGAAAGCACCCCATGAGATTGTAGCCGACTTTACGGGAGGAATCTGTGAAAACACTGACCGTCTTGCCACCGACCGGTCATTCCCCAATGTGAAAGAAGGCGATCTTGTGGCGATCATGGATGTGGGAGCGTACGGTTTCAGCATGGCAAGCCAATACAATACACGCCCCCGTCCAGCGGAAGTACTTCTGTTAAATGGGGAATCCCGGCTCATCCGTCAGAGAGAAAAAATACAAGATTTATTCTCGCATACGGAGTGGAATGCTTCATAGCCGCTTCTTTTCACTTTTTATGTTTACTATTCCTCTTCTCCTGCGGTCACAGATTCCAGTCTCTATTCACCAGCAGCAACATGAGTTTTTCCGTGAAATTTATACAGCCGCTCCCGATACTTCTATCCGCCTCCCCGCTCCGCTTCAGAGGAGATTCCCCGGGCCGTTGCTTGAGGTTTTTGGCTATCACCCCGCATCTTCTGGTGTCTACACGGCAGTGCTGTCATGGCCCGGCGGAGTTTCAAGCCAACAGTTTGTGCTACTCAAGTAAGGAGTGCAATCGATCGAACACATTCGATATATCAGCACAAACCGTCATCTACCCGGTACGGGCTTCAGCGAGGAGGTGTCGTTCAGGCAAGCTTTGTTCGATGGGTTAGCACCTGATGGTGGTCTCTACATGCCGACGACAGCTCCTACCCTCTCTAGTGATGAAATCGTGCAGTTTTCCGGTCTCTCCTATTCCGAAGTTGCCTTTCGAATTCTCACCAAGTTCCTAGCTGAAGAACTTGCGCTAGAAGTATTGGAGGAAATCTGTGCCGCAGCTTACGACTTTCCAATCCTGATTGAAACTCTAGATAGAGAAACTTCTCTACTCTATCTCGATCGTGGGCCAACTGCTTCTTTCAAAGATTTTGCGGCCCGGTTCATGGCGCTGACCATGAATGCTATGAAAGAGAAGGATGAACTAATCACCGTTCTTGTGGCAACAAGCGGCGATACGGGAAGTGCTGTGGGAGAAGCATTTTGTGGCATGGAAGGCTTTCGTGTTGTAATTCTCTATCCGGAGCAAGAGGTTTCCCATATACAGCGGGCGCAACTCGAAAGGATTGGTGAGAATGTCCAAACGCTTCGAGTTGATGGACAGTTCGACGACTGCCAAAGATTAGTGAAACAGGCCTTTCTTGATCAGAATCTTGCCAGCCTCAATCTGACCTCTTCCAATTCCATCAATGTGGGGAGAATTCTCCCACAAATTGTCTACTACTTTTTTGGTTGGGCGAACTTAGCCCGGGAGGGAGATCAACTTATTTTTTCAGTCCCTTCAGGCAATTTTGGGAACTCCCTCGGGTGTGAGTTTGCCCGACGGATGGGACTCCCCGTTGAGAGACTTATCCTCGCCGTAAATGATAACGACGAATTTCCTCAATTTCTGTCTTCAGGAGCTTATATTTCCCTCTCCCCGTCCCGCCAGTGCATCTCGAACGCCATGAACGTGGGCAATCCTAGCAACCTCGCCCGATACTTCGATCTCTACGAGGGTCACCTATTCCCCGATGGAACTGTGGGGCAAACGCCTGAACTGTCTGCCATGAAGGAGAATCTCTGGTCTGCCTCTATCTCTGATGAAGAGACACGTCGGACAATTACCCGAACTTTTGAACAGTATAATATTATGCTCGATCCTCATGGAGCTGTCGGGCTAGCGGCT
Source organism: Fidelibacterota bacterium UBA6931 (assembly GCA_002448795.1). Lineage (GTDB taxonomy): Bacteria > Fidelibacterota > Marinisomatia > Marinisomatales > S15-B10 > S15-B10. The sequence goes on along the minus strand of DKAH01000017.1, from coordinate 46,835 downwards.
CTTCAGCGATACCGGGAAAAAGGGTTCAAGGGTCAGGCGATTGTTTTGGAGACAGCCCACCCAGGAAAGTTTCCGGACACCGTCTCGTCAATTCTCGGGCAAAGCGTTGAGGCCCCACCCTCTCTGGTGCATATGATGAAACGGCCCCCTTCAAGCGATAGATTGAGCTGCGATTATGAACAATTTCGGCAATATCTTCTCGATCAACCATGAACTGGATTAAGGTATTCGCCCCTGCCACTGTGGCCAATCTGGGACCGGGATTAGATGTCCTCGGCATGGCTGTGGAGGGGTGGGGAGACACGGTGGAAGCAAACCGGTCAGAAAGTGATGTTTCCATCGTTAAGGTCATTTCGGACTATCCTATTCCCTCAGATGCAAAGTCAAACACCGCCTCCCTTGCAGCGATGGAGGTGCTGAAAAAACTGGGCAATCCCGGCGGAGTCCAATTGCGAATAAAAAAGGGCCTTCCCAACGGTTCGGGCCTTGGCTCCAGTGCGGCCTCAGCAGCGGCGGGCGCCTTTTCCGCCAACTTTCTGTATGGAAGTCATTTGGCCCCCGAACAACTTATCGATGCAGCCACCCGTGCGGAAGAGGTTGTCTCCGCTCGACATGCGGATAACACGGCTCCATCATTGCTGGGAGGAGCCATCCTTGTTAAGTCTGTTTCTCCCTTAACTGTCATTGAACTGGGAGCGATTACATCACTCAAACTGATTCTGGTGACACCGAGAATTGAAATATTTACAAAAGAGGCACGAAAGCTGCTGCCTAATCAACTCTCCCTTAAAGACACTGTAACCGCCATGGCTAATACCTCAGCAATAACCGCGGCATTCATGAGAGACGATTACGATCTTATGGTGAGTAGTTTGTTGGATGTTATCGCTGAACCGCAGAGGAAGGGACTCATTCCACACTTTGACCAGGTAAAGCAAGCAGCTCTCTCGGCCGGCGCAGACGGACTCGTCATTTCGGGATCGGGACCGACCCTTTGCGCTTTCTCCAACGGAACGGTGAAAGAGGGAGAAACGATTAGGAATGCAATGGTAAAGGAATTCGAAAAAGGTGGTTTCCAATGTCAATCCATAGTGAGTCGGGTTGATCGCACCGGTACCCGGATTCTTTGAAGCGAAAACTAATCTCCTAGTTTAGGCTAGCCAACTTTCCCCGGTAGAGTGCTGTTATCTCTTTTAAGAAACAGAAGAATTTGCATTTTTGATAAAATAATGATCTTCTCAATCACTATTGGCCAGCTGGCCTGGACGCGTTTCTGTTCGATTATCACCGTCAAGAACAATCTCTCCGTTCACTATAACAGCATTCACTCCAGAGGGATATGCCTGAGGATGATGGTCAGTAGTGTTATCCTTCAGCGTTTCAAGCAGTGACCTCCTTTTCAATAAAGTTTTCGATGTGGCTCAGAGATTGGACGAGGGGTGATCCGCACCGTGCCAGTTTTTCTTCAGAATGGTGTCCGCTTGGGATGAGAAGACAATCGATATTCAACTCACTGGCCACTACATGATCGTGAACGGTGTCACCGATGAGAAGAACTTCTTGAGGATCATGAGTCATCTCCTCAAGCCACATTTTCCCATTTTCAATCTTTCCAAAAGCGTAGTGATTATCGAGGCCAATGACTCTTTCGAAGTAGTGTTGAATACCTAGATCCGCTGTCAGCTGTTCGAGGGTACTCTGCTGATACGCCGAAAGAAGAGATTGGGTCATACCCATATCTCTCACCCGTTCGATCATCGCCACCGCATCTTCTTTCAAAGAGACCTCACCCCGCCGTTTCTCATATATGTTGATGAATTCAGTGCCACTCACTTCAAAAGATTCTTTCTTGAAATCAAAACCGAGCCTGCGGTAGTAATCGATAACGGGAAAATCAAAGAGGCGCTGGTAACGCTCCAGCGTCAATCGCTTCATCCCTCTTTTGGCCAACATCCCATCCATGATGTCGACACAGAGCCAGGCGTCATCGAGAAGGGTCCCGTTCCAGTCCCAGATGATGTGTTTGTAGTTTTGGTCCAAGATTTCGGCGTCAGTTGACAGAGTGAGGGGTCGCCAGCCTGAAAGGCGGAATTTCAGCATCGAACATTTCACCGTCATCATCCACCATCTGATAAGTCCCCTTCATGGTTCCGAATTCGGTACGGAGAGGACAGTAGCTGGTGTATTGGAACGACTGATCTTTTTCCAGTCTAGGCTGATATCCCACCACACCGGGTCCTCGGACCTCCTCCACCTGCCCTATAGAGTCGGTGATATGCCAGTATCTGGTGACCAAAGTCTGAGGGGTCTCGCCTTCATTGGTGATGGTGATGTGATAGGCAAAGAAGAACAGCGGCCGGTCGGGATCGGACCGTTCCGGAACAAATTCTGTTTTGACACCAATGCGAATCCCATTTGTTACTGCTTCCACCATAACCAAAAATAAGACACCTGACGCTGAAGAACCAGAGTCAGAGAAGTTTCTCCAGGATATCACCGACGAAGTAGGCGATGGTGGCAGCAGCGCCACCCAACAAGACCGTTTCAGCCATTCCTCTCCAAGGGTTTTGTTCCGTTACTGCACTCTTGAGAAGTCCGATTAGGATGAGAGCAACAGCGGTAAAGAGACACGATGTGGTGAAGAGTCCCGCACCACCAGCCCGGGTGATACCTGACATAACGTAAGCAGCCAGAGGAATAAACCCCATAACATTAAAAGCAAGAAATGTGACCAGCCCTCGTTTCCATGGAGGGCGATTGTCCTTTATCATCTCCAGTTCTTCCTTCATCATGGTGTCAACCCAGACCTCCTCATCAGAAGTGATAACATCCACCACCTGCCTGAGTAGATCACCCGTGAACCCCTTCGCCTCGTATATTTCTCTAATCTCCTCTACCTCTTTTTCCCTCAGGTTTTCTACCTCCCATTCCTCTACTGCCTTGTGCTTTTCAAAGGAATCGTGTTCCGCCTTGGCAGAGAAATAACTACCCACCGACATGGCGAAACCATCGGCAATAAGGTTTGCGAAACCGAGAATAAGGACGATTGGGAGGGCAAGCTCGGCGCCCGCTGAGCCCGCAACAATAGCGAATGTGGTGACGGTGCCGTCTATACCACCATATACAAATTCGGCGATGTACTCTTTTTTAAATCCAAAGAATGAGCTTCGTCTGTGGTACGTATCTTCCATAAAGTTTCCGTGCGATTGGTTTTGAGTGTCTTTCCTCTGAACTTACAATTCATTGGCCCTTCCGCCACTGATATTTGAACAGAAGCAGCCCAATGACTTAGATTCCCAAGCTTAATGATCTATTATCTAATACAGTAAAGAATTTATAGGAAGGACTTAACAATGAAACCTCTAGCAACGCTAATGATGCTATCAGTCATCCTTTCGTCCGAGGATAAGAATGGTTGGGACGTTACGGCGGGTTTTGGGCCCACGGAAACAATCAATTTCACAACGACGGAAGGAACCTGGATGAGTTGTGATGTTTCGCCAGACGGCAGACATATCGTCTTCGATCTTTTAGGTGACATCTATATCATTCCCATGGTCGGTGGAAAAGCGACGCCACTCACTTCGGGACCAGCCTGGGAGATACAGCCAACATTTAGCAATGATGGCCAGTTTATCGCTTTTACATCCGACCGTTCAGGGGCAGATAATATCTGGATCATGGAGCGGGATGGTTCTGAGCCAAGACAAGTAACGAACGAAAAATTTCGGCTCCTGAACAACCCCGTTTTCACCGCTGACGATCAATACATCATCGCCAGGAAACATTTTGTGGATACCCGTTCCCTCGGCGCTGGCGAGATGTGGATATACCATGTTTCTGGCGAAGGTATGGGAACGGCAGTGACAGACCGCCGAAACTGGCAGCATGATGCTGGCGAGCCTGAGATCAGTCCCGATGGAAAAACGCTTTTCTATTCCCAAGATGTAAGTCCCGGTAACATGTTTCAATACAACCGGAACCCTAACTATGGTATATATGCCATCCATAGTATTGACCTAGAATCCGGGGAGAAGAAGACGGTTACCGGCGGCGTGGGCGGGAGCGTGACACCTCAAATTTCTCCTAATGGAAAGATGCTCGCCTTTGTCCGGCGGGTCGGTACTAAGACTGTTCTATTCGTAAGAGAGCTAGCGACCGGTATGGAACGTCCTATCTTCGACCGCCTCGATAGGGATTCCCAAGAGGCCTGGTCAGTTTTCGGTCCACATCCCAGCTACAGCTGGACACCGGACGGCAAAGCCATTGTGATCACAGCCGAGGGTAAGCTATGGCGCGTACGTTCAGCCGATGGAAAGGCTTCAGAAATCCACTTCACCGCCGAGTTGACACAGCAATTGACTGAAGCGGTCCGATTCAAAACGCCAATCGGCAAAAGCACCTTCGATGTTAAGACGGTCCGGGGTGCTCGTGTGAGTCCCGATGGGAAGCGAGTAGTGTTCGAGGCCCTCGGACGACTTTACAGCGCCACAAGTAATGGTAAAAGCCAAAAGCTTCTTACATCCGGCGGTGGCGGATTCGAGGCTCAGCCGGTATGGTCGCCGGACGGAAAAGAGGTTGCCTTCACTACGTGGAGCGATCGAGTTGGTGGGGGTATTTCCGTTGTCAATGCTAACGGCGGGAAGGCCCGGCGGCTTGTTATCCCCAGAGGGCACTATTTCAATCCAACATGGTCACCGGACGGCACCATCATCGTTTATCAGAAAGGAATGGGTAATCTGATCCGAGGTCGAAACCACTCGGTGGAGTCGGGCATCTATGTGGTCCCCGCCAGAGGGGGAGAGCCGCGATTCATCACAGAAGAGGGCCACCGGCCTGTCTTCAACCAGAACGGAGATCGGTTATTACTCCATTCCCGGGAAGATGATAAGAACGCGCTCATCAGTGTGAATCTTTCCGGCGGTGACCGCCGTATTATTGCCACCTCCAAATTCGGTAAGAGGTTCGACATATCACCCAACGGTCAGTGGATCGCCTTCACTGAGAGATTCCATGTTTACGTAGCACCCCTGCCCAAGACAGGTAAGACGATCGATCTGAGTCCCAAGATGAGCTCCTTCCCTGTGGTGAGAATGACGAAGGATTCAGGCTTTGAAGCCCATTGGTCCGCCCATAGTAGGACACTTCACTGGACGTTAGGATCAGAACTGTTCTCCAGGGAACTGTCCAACTCTTTTGCCTTCACGGAAGGGGCGCCTGAAGAGCTTCCAGATTCACCGGCGGTCGGTGTCAATCTCGGTTGGACGGAAAACAGCGACATCCCAACCGGGAGTATGGCGCTCATCGGAGGTCGAATCATTACTATGAAAGGCGATGAGGTAATCGAAAACGGCACTATCTTAATCAAAGACAATAGAATTGTTGCTGTCGGCTCCGCCGATGATCTTAACGTCCCGAGGAATGCAAAGACAATGAATGTTTCAGGAAAAACGATTCTCCCTGGTTTCATTGATGTCCACGCCCATGTTGGAATGAGCGGCGACGGCCTGACCGCTGAACAGAACTGGAATTTCCTCGCCAATCTCGCTTTCGGCGTGACCACCAATCACGACCCTTCCAAGGATACGGAAACTTTCTTTGCCAACTCGGAGCTACAGAAAGCAGGGAAAATTGTCGGGCCGCGGCTTTTTTCCACCGGGACCATTTTATACGGTGCTGTAACAGGCTTCACATCTGAAGTCCATTCGGTTGATGACGCGCTCTCTCACCTCAAGAGACTGAAGGCGTTCGGTGCATTCTCAGTCAAATCCTATAATCAGTTGAGTCGAAGCAAGCGACAGCAGATTCTTAAGGCGGCAAGGGAATTAGAGATGAATGTAGTAATTGAAGGGGGTTCCACTTTTCAGTATGACATGACGATGATTTTAGACGGACACACAGGCATAGAGCACAATATTCCAGTCTCCCCACTTTACGATGATGTGCTTACGCTATACGGTGCCAGTAGTGTAGGCTATACACCAACATTAGTGGTATCCTTCGGCGGCCTTTCTGGAGAGTATTACTGGTATCAACACGATCGTGTGTTTGACCATCGGCGGCTCCTGGCATTCACACCACGGGAGATTCTGGACAGGCGCGCCCGCCGCCGGTTAAAGGTTGAAGAGGATGACTTTAATCATATTGTTGTGGCGAAGGCGACAAAAGCACTCTCGGATGCCGGTGTCAAAGTCAACGTGGGAGCTCATGGACAGAGACAAGGGTTAGCGGCTCACTGGGAGATGTGGATGCTTGCCCAAGGAGGGATGAAGTCTATGGAGGTGTTGCGGGCGGGGACTCTCAACGGCGCAGAGTATATCGGACTTGACGATGATATCGGCAGCCTTGAGAAGGGCAAATTAGCCGATCTTATTATCTTGGATAAAAATCCACTGGAGAACATCAGGAATACGGACTCAGTGGAACTAGTGATGATCAATGGCCGGCTTTATGATGCCGCTAACATGAACCAACTATTTCCGGAAGAGGTAGCACGGCCGCCCTTATGGTGGGAGTAATAATCAAGACAGGAAATCCAAAAGCAGAGAGTTGACTTTTTCCGGTTCCTCATGCTGGAGCCAGTGGGTCGCCTTCTTGAGGAAAATGAGCTTCCCTTCTGAACAGAAGTCGATGCTCGGTTGAGCCATTTCCTTGCTGAGAAAGCGGTCCTTCACGCCCCATAATAGAAGTGTCGGCACTTCGATCTTGCGTGGTGCAAGGCTTTCACTCCTTTGGGGTTTCATCATCAGCAGTCCTGCCCGATACCACCTGATCATGGCGGTGAGGGCGCCGGGCTGAGACCAAGCTTCCACATATTGCGCCATCTCCTCATCACTGAATGTCCCCCGAACGGAAGTGGTCTGAAGTCCCTTCTTAGCAAACTCCCAGTTGTTCCGGCTCATACTCCATTCCGGCAGCCATGGCAGCTGATAATAGAAAATGTACCAGCTCTTTTTCTGCTGGGCCCGATTGGTCAGCAGATGCTGCCGCATGACCCTGGGATGGGGACAGTTGAGTACAGCCAGTTTCTCAACCCATTGAGGAAAGCGATTTCCCAAATACCATGCCACAAATCCTCCCCAGTCGTGACCAACAATGTGTGCCTTCCTACGCCCCAGTGATTCCACAAGTCCAAGGACATCTCTGGCGATTGGTTCAGCACGATATGATGAGACACTAGACGGTTTGGACGAAGTGTTGTAACCTCGTTGGTCGGGGACGACTACACGAAATCCCTTCTCCGCAAAGAAATCAATCTGTTGCTCCCAACATTGCCAGAACTCAGGAAAGCCGTGGAGGAGAATAAGCAGGGGTCCTCCCTTCGGCCCAGCCTGAACGGTGTGGAGAGTGAGACCGTTCGTCCTAACGTGATTGTGGGAAAGAGTTTTCAGCTGTTAAAATGGGGTGTCGGGGCGTTCGATGTTTCAAGTATGCGGGCGCTGAGTCAATCCTCATCAGGGATTTCTTTGAAAAGGATTTCTTCTATTGTCTGGCTACGGGCTTTTTCAATACGGTCCATCCGCTTCTGGAACTGCACCATGGCATACTCCACAAAGTCGTCCCGTTTGAGATCGAAAGCAACCTTGCCGTGAAGCGCTTCCTGATAATCGAATAGTTCATTGATGATACCGATAGCGGGCACGAGAAGACCACTCATTTTATTTTCCACTGCCTCCCAGACCGAATCGCCGAACTCCGCCACCAATCGTGAAATGAGGTAGACACCAAATCGAAGGTGGCGCGACTCATCCTTTTGTACGAGGCCGATCCCCTGGGACATTCCCGGCATGAGCTTAGTCTGTTCAAGAATTTGGTACCAGCCGTGGTACCCCGTCTCTGCCAAAATTCCTTCCACAACCATGTTGTATGTGACAGCAGCCTCAACTTGAGCCAGCGGCGAATCGTCTTCTCTCAGCCTACTCATGGCGGCGGGAAGTTTGTCATAGAAAATAGTTTTATAATTGTCGCCGTGATAGCGGTTAAGGTCGCCTCTGTTCGTCATCACCTCATCGAGATAGCGACGGAAAAAGTCCACATGCTTCGCCTCTTCCCAGAGGAATGAAGTGAGATACATCTCTTCCTCCAGCTTCCCCTCTCGGGTGATGACACCGATGAGCGGTAGCAGATCAAGTGTCACCGCTTCTTCACCTGACAGAAAAAGTGTGGTGACGTGCAGCGTCAGGTCGCGCTCGGCATCACTAGCGTCTTTCCAATCGTCTACGTCTTGCGCAAAGTCAATGTCTGTTGGATTCCAGATCCCCAATCGTTTTGCCTTTTCCCAGAGGCGGAACATGACATGATCCCGGTTCAAACCATATGAAATTGTCTGAAAGTTTTCTCTCATCACTTACTCCATTCTTCAGGAAAGATCGTCTCCACTTCCCGGGCCGAGACTACCAGCTCTTTCGCCGCGGAAGTGTAGGGAAGCAGACTGGCGAGGCTCCCCTTCTTTAGTGTAAGCCGCCCCCGCATGAGCGCCATGATAGGATCCAGTGAGCCTTCAAGAATTGTCTTCCAGGAGTGGGCCGAGGCTGAAATTACATACGCCGCTTCTCGCTCATCCTCTTCCGTAGCCACTCTCGTGTCACGGCAGTCGCCGTGCCAGAGATCAAGATAGACGGTTTGCCGTTCAGTCACTCCCAGTCTCTCATCTGGCTCCATGACCAGCACAATATCTCCTTCCCATTTCGAGGCGGTAGCGCGGTAGACGTCGCTGATGGAGAGTTTTTCACCCCAGCCTTTCACCCATGAATCTGAAAATAGAATTTCACCCATGGAATTATCTCTTCTCCATACAAGTCACCCTCACGATAAGGCCGACCATACAGATGCTCACCATTTCGGTCATTTCTGTATAAGAGATTCCCACTTTCATTCCTCCTTTGAAGGTAAAGTCCGGCTCTTCATCAAAACCGCCCATCTCAAGGACCTGTCCGTCCTCCAGCACAAGAACGAATCCGCAGCCGTCAAATCCTGTATAGTCCTCGAGGGTCGCTGTGGTGTCACAAAGGGTACCGTCTTCACCGCAACCCCAGAGGAGTAGAAAAAGGAAACCAGAGGTGCCCTTGTTCATCTTCCATCGGGTCCGTCATCCCACCACCATAGCGGCTCTAACTCTTTCTCGCTCGGCCACAGCTTGTTCATTGTGTCTCCCTCAAACAGTTCGCCATTTGCCATGACGTATCTGACGGTGTTGGTATTCCGAATATTATCCAGAGGGTTTTTATCAAGCACAACAAGGTCAGCCAGTTTACCTTCTTCTATGGATCCCAGATCCTGTCCCACACCGATGATCTCGGCACCGTGAAGGGTGGCAGAGAGGAGTGCTTCCATCTCGGACATACCGCCGCTCTGAAGCGCCCACAATTCCCAGTGGTAACCAATCCCCTGAAGTTGGCCATGGGCGCCTACACCAACGCGACCTCCGGCACGGGCGACTTTCGTTGCTTCTTCGGCGAGTTTGGAAAAAACGTGCTCATCTTCCCTGAACCATGGCCGACGGCGCGTTTTAGACTGGATGATGTTGTCGGGAATGAATCGCTGAACCTTGGGGCTGTCATGAACCTCTGTGGTGGTGTAGAAATAGTTCTCCGCCCACGGCCCACCGTAGGCGACGAGAAGGGTTGGTGTGTAGGTCATGCCTCCCCTGGCCAGAAGCTCCACTACATCCCTATAAAGCGGCACGATAGGCAAGGCGTGCTCGTTACCGTGGAATCCGTCAATAGCGTGAGTGATATCGAGCTTCAGATCAAGTGCCCCCTCGGTCGTAGGCATCATCCCCAATTCGTACGCTGCCATGGCGACGAATTGTCTTTGCTTTCTGTTTCCCACCAAGTATGACTTGAGATTCTTCGTGCGGTAGTGATCCCGATACCGTTTGATAACGCCCTTGGCCTCTTCCATGCTTTGAAAGTTGTTGTTGGAAAAAATCCCTGGCCCTGTGTTAAACGCCCTCGGGCCGATAATCTGTCCCGTTTCCACTAAATCCTGATAAGCAAAAACATCGTTGGTGGATGTCTGCACGTCGAGACCCGCCGTTACACCGTAGGCAACATTGGCGAGAAAGCTCCAGTTCTGGAGATCAAGGATACCTTTCCTCACCTCCATCCAGTGAGCGTGAGTATCAATTAAGCCGGGAATGACTGTCTTGCCCGAGATATCAACAACGTAAGTATCTTCCGGAATTCGTGATGTCCCGCGACGGCCTACCTGAGAAATACGGTTGCCTGTCACTACAATCTCCCCATCCTCAATGACAAGCTTCCCATCCATGGTGATGATACTACCGCCTGTAAGAATGATGGTGCCTTGGGGTACGTACCGAGGCTTCTCCACCACAACCTTAATCTTTTCAATAAATATCGCTTCCTCAAGAAAAGGTTTTTTCTCATTTTCAGCTTTCTCTTCACCATTTTCGGAATTACCATTCTCCTCATCTTTCGCTTCTTCCTTCGAAGGTTCGAAAGATAGAGAATCGATAGGCATCCGATGATAAGTGGCGCCGATGGCCCAAGTCACCGTCTTACCGCCATCAGACCAGCCGAAATAATCAGCACCGATATTGGTCAGTTTCTTAACTGGGACAGAGGGAGAACTTACATTTACCATCGGCGCTGAACCGCCGATGTACGGCACTGCTAATAAGTAGAGCTGGTTCTGCACCGAAGCGAGTGCCCACTTGCCATCAGGACTCAGCCGGGCGTCACGGGCTGGGACTGGCTCGGTAGAAGCATAATTCCCCTTTCCCTTAACGCTCAAGTGCTGTCGCCGGTCTGTGCCGTCGAAGCGGACAGAAACGATTCCACCACCGCGGCTGTAAAGGTAAATTCGATCCTTCTCACCATCGATGAAGTGGGGCTTACCCAGTCCCCGGGCTGGCAGTATAAGTTTCGCATCGCCACCATTGGCGTTGATAGAGATGAGATCCATAGGCGTGTTCGGTCCGCCGAATTCGCTGGGCGACTTGATCCGCTGATAGGCCGATCCCCTCAGAACCACGATAGTTTCCCCGTCAGGCGTCCAGACCGGTTCGGCGTAGAAGGCTGCCGTTTTTGTTAATTTCACCGGACTGCCACCTCGGGCCCGGACTTTCCAAATGTGCCCACCTGCGTGGGTCCAGGTCACAAAAGCGAGCCAACGACCATCAGGCGACCACGAGGGCTGGAACTCACCCACATCCTTGGAGGTGACACGTTGGGGGGGTCCATCCGGCAAAGCCATGGTATAGAGATGGGTGAATGTGGAAAAGGCAACATGCTTTCCATCCGGTGACTGGGCTGGATCCATGATAATTCGAGAGCGTACAGCATCCTCCGATACTCGGTATGGGAAGTTGAGGTCAGGGCCCAGCTCCTGTTCCACCTCTGCCTCAAAAGGAATTCGTCGAGACTTACCGTTCCGGACATTCACACGGTTAATCTGTCCACCGTAACTGAGTATAACTTCCCGTCCGCTAGGGTGGAAGGTATAGCCTGGTAGAAGGTCTCTGGTAAAGCGTGATTCCTGATCGTCCCGTTGAACAGGGTAAATGAGCCACTCGTCCTTTGCCGATTCAAGGTCTCGGATTCGAAGGCCAGTCCTTGTCTGATAGCGTGTGGCGTAGACCAGTGTCTTCCCATCCGGAGAAATGGCTGGACGGATGCCGCTCCCTTCGCTTCGCGTCAAAATATCCTCGTCTCCTGTCACCATATTCCGGCGAGCAATCTGCCACATAGGAAACTGGGCGTTGTAGGAAAAACCGCCAAACTTACGGGCGTAATAGATAAACTTGCCGTCTGGTGAAAAGGTAGCGCCAAGGGCGTTGTGCTGGCGGTTTCTCGGCGTGTCGCTACTCGGTCTCGATTTGGTGATCTGAACACCTGAACCGCCCTTCACGTGATACATCCACAGTTCAAAGGTTCCCCAGCCGGAGCGGGAAACCACCACATAGTCTCCATCTGGCGTCCAAGCGGGAGAGGCGAAGGATTTGTTGCCATCCTTGCTAAGCTGCTTTGGCTCACTGCCGTCAGCTTTCGCAATCCAGATATTCTCGGCCCCATCACGGTCACTCAAGAAAGCAATCCATTCACCATCGGGTGAATAGGACGGCTGTGAATCGAAGGCCATGCCGGATGTGATTCTCGTCGCCTTGCCGCCGAGATAGGGAAGTGTATATAAATCACCTAAGAGTTCGAAAATAATTGTTTTTCCGTCTGGGGAAACGTCCAATGACAACCATGTTCCTTCATCGGTGGTGAAGGCTACTGTCCTCGTAGGCTCCATTGGGAGGGCGTTGCCTAGACTATCGGGTTCCTCCTCCTTAGCCAGCATCAATGTGAGCAGGAAAAAAAATAGTCCGATAAAATGTCGCAATTTTACTTTCATCTATTCTCCATGTTAGCTCATTTGAAAATCAATTGCCGTTTTATCCACCATTCCAGAAGCAGCGCAGGTGTCGGCGCCGCTATGAATGATTACGCTTCATCGCTCCCATTTCTGAAATTCGGTATTCAAGTGCTGCTCCTGGCTTTGAACCAGAGAAAATATACCGGAATCCCCGTTAACACGAAAGCGAGGTCCTGGGCCGATTTTTCCCATTCATAGTATCCACGCAGACATACGAGCGTGACGATACCCAAAAGGTAAATGGCCGGCAGCAGAGGGAATCCGGGAATTTCATAAGCGTCGGCAGAACCAACCTTCTCCCTCCTGAATTTGAACAGAGCCACGGTGGTGAATGTGTAGAATATGAGTATGGCGAATACCATCCCTGCCGCGATAGTCTCAAATGTTCCTCGAATAATGAGAATCATGGCACCCCAGACACAGTGGGCAATGATGGCATGAGTCGGCGTCTGGTACTTGGGATGTATATAGTCGAGCCACTTGAAGATAAGACCGTCCTGGGCCATGGCATAATAGACGCGACTCGCTGACATGATAGTTCCGTTTATGCTCCCAGTCGCGGAGACGATCACCAGCAAAGAAATTACACCGGCCCCTGCCGAGCCGAGTATCTTCACAGCCGCTTCGGATGCAACAATGGTGCTTCCTCTCATGGCCTCAATTCCCAGCGTTGAGTGATAAAGTGTATTCATCAGGAGATAGAGTGCAATAATGATTCCCATGCCGATAAACATACTGAAAGGAATCACTTTTCGCGGGTTTTTCATCTCTCCCGCCACATAGCCCACACGGTCCCACCCGATATATGAAAAGAGGACGAGCATCAGTGCAGCCACTACATTCCCAATGGGACCGAGAGTTGCAGTGGGGGTAGCGGTCCGGCCAAGCAGATCGCCCTCGTCTCCCAGCAGAACGATGCCAATCACGGCAAGCAGTGCGAGCCCGCCGATCTTGACTACAGATGAAAGTTTGTTGTAGAAACTTGCTCGTGTCACACCTACCACATTCAGTGCTCCAAAAAGGGCCAGCACCACAAGAGCGACAATAATCTTTTCTGACTGATTCAGATCCACGAAGTAGCCGATATAGTTCGCTGTCACCAGAGACAGTCCCGCCGCCGGCGAAGTGCGAATAATGAACAGCTGAGCCCATCCAAAGAGAAACCCCCAGAAAGGACCGAATGCCTTCTGGATGTAAACATACTCCCCACCGGTCTCGGGAAATCGGCTACCCAGTTCCGCGTAGATGAGGCTCCCAACATAGACAAAAACCGCTACCCCTATCCAGAGCATCAGCACTATGGAGAAAGAGTTAAGATAGCCGGCAATAATCTGCGGTGTGGAATAGATGCCGGCGCCGATGGTGATCCCAACTAGGAGACCGATACCGTCAAAAACACCGAGTGTCCTTTTCAGCGTAGGCGTGGTATTCACCACTTCAAATCTTAAGGTTTGACGTATTTATACATGAGGCGGATGAGAGGATAAGCCTCTTCCATATTTTTTGCCTCATAGGAGACAGTCGTGCCATCCTCCTGCTTCATCCCCGGGATTGCAAGGAGAACTTCGGGCTGTGTCGTCCCGGAAAATTTCATCTTAATTGCTACCGGTTTTCTCACCTTCAGCCGTGTCGCTCCTTTAAGGCTCGCCAGTGCTTTTGCCGTCGCTTCGCTCAATTCCTTTCGCACCACCTCGCCGTGCTTCAGCCGTGCCACCTTGGGTGACTCGGCCCACTTGGTGGTTACCAGTTCACATTTTATCAGTTCCCCAAACTGTTCGGTAAAGACATCGTCTCCCGCCGCCAGGATCACCGGGACGCCCTGTTCACCGGCGTAGTGAGCGTTCAGCCCCCCTTCCCCTACTTCGACCCCATTCAACCAAAGTCCTTTCACAGCTCCCGAACCGGTATGGGCGAGGAATCCTCGAGGGGTTCCAGCCCGGGCGTGGTAGCCTATAAATATGGCAGCATCGAAAGATGCGTCTAATCCCTGCACCATTCCTAGCGGCTTGATGTTCCCCTGAATGTAAGTGACCCTCGGATCAAGGTTCTGATGTATCAAGTTCTGCATGTCACCGTGGGAATCATTTATAAGAATCTCCGCAGGACCGTTTTCAAATATCTCTTTCACAACGGCATTCACCTCTGCCGTCATCAGGTGGCGGCCTGTTTCATAGTCTTTACCACCGTAACGAGTCAACTCGCCCGTGCCTATACCACCGATCCCTTCCATATCCACGGAGATAAAAATCTTCAACTGCTTCAGCGGAGCGGATGCCAAATGTGAAAAGATGGTTAGAAACACAAGCGAAGACCGAATGAATTTCATCACTTATCCCTTTTGAAAGGGGAGTCGGTTAAGGGCAATCACACCGTTGCTTATGACCAGCACCACATCCTGAACCGCACGTATATCCTCCAGAGGATTGTCTGGGACGGCGATGAGATCAGCCTCTTTTCCTACTGCAACAGTTCCTGTTCTATCAGAGATCTGAAGCAATTCCGCTCCCACACTTGTGGCAGATCGGATGGCGTCCATGGGAGTCATTCCTAGCCTTACGAAGTTGGTAATCTCCATTCCGACACGTGTAACACTCTCCGAACCATAATAGGTATCGGCACCTGTGACGATCTTGATACCCATCTTGTAGGCCTGTTTGACAGTTCTTTCCAGCGCTGGAAGCATGTGCTGCCCCCGGATGAACAGCACTGGATTGTCGTAATCTCCTCCCGGTTCGGTAAGGTCAACGACTGTCGTGAATGTCGGCACGAGGAACGTCTCATTCTTTTTCATCAGCTTCAAGGTTCGGTCACTGAGATAAGTCCCGTGCTCAATGCTCCGAACACCAGCCGCCACTGCAGCATAACCTCCTTCATCTCCGTGGGCATGCGCCATCACCGGAATGTTGTGCCTGGCCGCTTCATCAACAATAGCCGAGAGTTGCGCCTGCGTGTACGTCTGTTTTCGAGGATCGGTTTGAGGGAGGCCTGCCCGTTCGGTCCCCCGTGTCTTGATCACATCCACGCCACGATCAGCATTGATTCTGACGAGAGTCCGTAGCTCTTCTTCACTGTTGACACCATCCATCAACGCTCCAAAACGGGGGTCGGCGAGCACCGACTCCCCAAGATTGGGTGTAACAAACACCCCTGCCGCCACCATGTCAGGACCGGCGATAGCACCCGATTTCACCAGTTCGCGGAGGCCAACATCCTGAAAGTTCGGCGTACTGGCGCTCCTGACGGTGGTTACCCCCGATTCCAACGCACGCTTTGCGGAAGAAACGGACCTGATATGCGTGTGAGCATCTATGAACCCCGGAAGCAATGTGCCTCCTCTGAGGTCTACTGTTTCGTAGCCAGCCGGCACACGGCCGTTCTTCTTGATGGACTCAATCTTTCCATCCGAGATCAAAACCGTGATCTGATCACGAACGGCGTCTTCTTTACCATCGATTAGCCGTCCATTGACAATAGCAATCTTATCTGAAACCGCGTAAGCCAGAGATACAACAAATAGGAACACCAAGATTGTTCGTTTCATAATAATACTCCTCTCATTTCAAGAGCAAAGAGGCGCCATCCACTTCATCAGCCACACGGTTCAGTACCGCTGCCACCTCACCGACAAAAAGATTGACCTCTTCCCACTTCCTTTGTTCCAACCCTTCGCGAATTCCCGGAAGGGTCTTTACACCGTAGCCTGTGTAGAAACCGGGTGCATAGATCATGTGCTTGAACCACGGGCGCCTTGGAAGTCCGTCATCTCTTGTCATGGCCCGTTCCACTTTCATGAGGATCTGGTTCAAATTCCGTGCGGTGGCGCCGGCAGGGCGACCGTTCTCTGTTACACTTTTGGTGAGGGCCATCTCATACTTTTCGGCACTTGTCCTCAGGCGTGAGACTGCGTTATCGACCGGTGAAAAATCGAAATCCGGCACAGAACCGAGCTTGACGGGCGGAACGTATTGTCTGTCAGGATGGGCGGAAAGAGAATAAGCGTTCTTCTCTATAAGCCTGTTGGTCCGCTCCGTCTCTTCCTTCACCTTTTTTGCCATCTCTTTCAGCTGATCGACGTAAACCTTCACATGGTCAACAAAATTCGTAAATCGGAATGGAAGTACGGTCGCATCAGCAAGACGGAGGGTCGTTCGTCCTGTCGCTTTGGAGAGTGTTACGCCATAAACAAAATCGGGGTCCATGAATCGAGTGTAGTGATCGAAAGTGTCGTAGATGGAGTGGTAGGAGCCGCCGCCGGCTTCTCCGCTCATCCCCATGTTCAGTGATGAGATTCCCACATGATGAATGAAAGCGGTATAGTCCGAACCTGAGCCTAGGGCTCCGATGGGAATGTCCTCTCGCTCCGCATACTTATTTCCGTCAACTCTTATCCTTGCCCGGAGTCGATCCTGAAGGGAAACATTTACGAGAGGATCTTTCACTTCGCTCCTCACTTCGTTCACAAACTTCTCCAATGTATGTGATCCGCCGACTCCAAGGAATCCCCGTGTAGTGCCGTCAGTATTAATGTAGACCACCATCTTTTCATCGAGTTCTTTCTTGTGGTGCTCCACCCATTCTGTGGAGCCGAGGAGACCCGGCTCTTCAGCGTCCCAGCCTGCATAAATGATCGTCCGCTTGGGGCGCCATCCTGTCTTGGCGAGTTCACCGATGGCGCGGGCCTCTTCCATGAGAGAGACCATTCCGCTGATGGGATCAGCAGCACCGAAAGCCCAGCCATCGTGGTGATTCCCCCGCATGATCCACTCATCGGGGAATTCGCTCCCTTCCATTCGGCCTACGGGATTGTACGCGGTCCTCAACTTCCATTCAAACTCAAGCCTCAAATGCACCTTCGCTGGTCCCGGTCCTATGTGATAGGTTATAGGCAGAGCTCCTTTCCAGTGGTCGGGTGCCACCGGTCCTTCCATCGCCTCCAACAGAGGCTGGGCGTCAGCATAGGATATGGGGAGAACAGGAATCTTCATAATGGTGGGGGCGTCTTCAATGTCGAGGCGCTCGGCACCGTCCACAGCACCATAGCCCGGTGTGAGAGGATCCCCGGGATACATGGGCATGTCTACCACCGATCCCCGTTGGACACCGTGTGCCATTCGGTAAGGCCCCTTGGGATAAACATCTCCACGGAAGAAACCGTCATCTCTGGGATCGGAATAGATGATGCAACCGATAGCCCCTTTCTCATATGCCACTTTTGGCTTGATCCCCCGCCATGAACCACCGTAACGGGCGATGACAATTTTCCCTTCCACATCTATGCCATGACGTTCCAACACCTCATAATCGCCAGGGATACCGTAATTCACATAGACCAACTCAGCGGTCACATCACCATCGGCCGAAAAGGCATTGTACCCCGGAAGAAGATCCTCCCTGAGACCAGAGGAAGCGTCCTCTTCCAACACTGGTTCTTTCAGGGTAGCTGCGAACTTTTCGGGTGCCACCATTTCCAGCACTCGCACTTTTGGGATCGGCAAAAGGACATCGAACTGTTCGACCTTTGCCTCGTAACCCCACTCTTTAAACTTGGCAGCAGCAAACTCAGCATTCTGCTTGCTCCAGGGCGAACCGACATGGTGCGGTCTGGAAGACATGTGCTTCATCCAGTCCCTGAGGTTTTCGGAATTGAGGTAAGAATCAAACTGCTGCTCCAGTTTACGTTGAGCTTCAGCATCAAATGCGGCATCTAATGTTGAGATTGCATTGACGGTGGCCTCGGTCGGCACTGTAGCGGATGGGGGCGTTGTGCAACCTATGAGCGTGATAAGTGCAAACGTCGCAAAACGTCGGAGATTCATTTCAACTGCTCCTTATTTATTTCTGTCTCAAAAGGAAGAAGCGGGAGTTTACGGAATTTGGAGGATGAAATCAGGAAGAGAATTCATAGAGGAAGCTGAGAGAAGCTCTAATTGCGTGAAAGATCGAGTCGTCTTGTGAAGTCGTCCGGGACGAAGCTGTATTCCATATGCCGGGCGGTCCATTCCGCCTGCGCATCACCAAAATCGAGGCGGACCATTTGAAGGGCCAAATCGATCCCCGCCGAAATCCCCGCTGAGGTGAAGACAGCTTCATCAACGATTACATGTCTCTCCCGATCCACATCCACTTTCGGAAAAGTTTTTTCCATCATGTCCAGAACAGTCCAGTGTGTTGTGGCGCGTCTGCCGTCAAGGTGACCTGCGGCGGCCAAGAGTAGACTGCCGGTGCAGACAGATGCAAGACGCGTTTTATTGGTATCTAATGAATGGAGCCAGTCGATCACTTTCCCATCATGCATAAGTGGCCGCGTGCCACATCCCCCGGGTACGATGAGCATGTCCAGATCGGGGTGAGATTTCATGGAGCAGTGTGGTTTCACTTCCATGCCACCTCGGGTGATGATGGATGCATCCGTAGGCGAAATGAGATGAACACGGTACAAAAACTCCTCGCCATCGTTGCTCTCTCGTCGAGTTGTGGAAAAAACTTCGAATGGACCTGTGAAGTCCAGCACCTCCACATCGTTAAAAATGAAAATGCCGGTAGAAATGGGGTGCGGTGCCATAGGGAACTTCAGTAGCCGAGGAGCCTGACGAGAATGATGATCTGAAGAGCGAGAACAATAAATGCAACCACTGTTCTCAGTAACTCCATCGTGTGGTTGTGCCGATCGAACTAGCGCTCAAGACTGTTCCTCGCTTCCGCCATAACCTATGTTACAGAAGTTTAAATGTTTATGTCAACTAAGAGTATCATAATTGATTAGGTCGACCACATTCCCCTCATGCTCCCAAAAAATCCATTCTCCTATCCGCTCTCCTTTGTCATAGGCGCCCTGTGTCCGTATCGATCCTGACTCGTACCACCATTGCCATTGCCCAGTTCGCTCTCCGCGGTGGTAGTCACCCTCAATTTCCATCTGCCCATTTTTATACCACTTCCGGTAAGGACCGTGGAAGTGTCCATTTCGATAGGTCGCTTCAGAACGCTTGATACCACTCGGATACCAGAATCTCCAATCCTCGTGGAGTTTCCCTCTTCTAAACTGGCCCTGCCGATCCCGGTTCCCGTTCTCGAACCAGTATGCGGCGGAACCGTTCTGCTTGCCGCGATAATAATTCACTTGACCACGCTTCTGGCCAGATGAGTACCACCAAATCCATGGCCCCTCTCTTTTGCCATTCAGCGAACCACCTTTCTTTTTCATCCGGCCACTGGGATATGTCTCCGTCACCACCTCAGGATCTGCAACACAAGTAAGAATAAACAATGCAATTGAAACGGTGATCAAACAACGCATCATGTAAAGCCGGGATTACAGCGAACGTAGGAACAAGCCCCAAAATAGGGCAATGAAGGTGGCTACTTTCCGACCGCTGTTCAGACTGGTGGTGTGCCGAGATTGGATAGAATGGAAACCAGGTCTACTACCCGATTGGAATATCCCCATTCATTATCGTACCAGTGGAGTGTCTTTATGAGGGAGCCATCAATCACCTGTGTAAAGGGTGCATCGAAAATGGATGAGTGGCTGTTTCCAATAATATCTGTTGAGACGATGGGCTCATCCTGATATTCCATTATTCTGCTGAGCCGATCGGTTTCGGCTGCTGTGCGGACTGCGCTCTTGATCTCTTCCGCAGTTGTTTCTCTTTCCAAGCGGGCAACCAGATCAACCACTGATCCATCAGGAACAGGGACTCGCATGGCAATGCCGTCCAGTTTGCCTTCCAGGTCAGGGAGTACCTTTCCTACTGCCCGTGCCGCACCGGTAGTGGTTGGGATCACATTTTCCGCGGCGGCGCGGCTCCGGCGCCAGTCCTTGTGAGGCACATCTGCCAACCGCTGGTCATTCGTGTAGGCGTGCACCGTATTGATAACGCCGGATTCAATGCCGAATGCATCATTCAGCACTTTTGCAATGGGGGCAAGGCAGTTTGTGGTACAGCTTGCGTTGGATATAATTCGGTGCTCAGGCTGAAGTCCATCATCATTGACGCCAATGACCACCGTGTAGTCAATCTCATCCTTGGCCGGAACGGTGAGTATCACCCGTCCGGCGCCTGCGGAAATGTGATTCTTAAGTTGAGCGTTCTCCCTAAAAACACCTGTCGCTTCCACCACCACATCGATACCGAGCTCCGCCCACGGAAGGTCCGCTGGATCAGGAGAAGAAATAAGACGTATGGAATGCTTTGAAGTTTTTAGGGTGTCATCTTTGAGTTCCGCCTTATCAGGGAATCTTCCCATGACGGTGTCATATTTCAATAGATAAACCAACGCCTGCCGCTCTGATAAATCATTGATAGCCAAAACCTGAATGTCAGATCGGTCATTGAGAATTCGGAAGACGGACCGCCCGATTCGACCAAAGCCGTTGATAGCGATTCTCACTACCTTTCTCCCTTCTTCGCATAAGAGGTTACCAGTTCGAGAATTCTCTTTGAGTATCCCCAACCATTGTCGTACCAGCAAACAGTCTTAAGGAACTGGCCCGAAGCGATCATGGTCGCTTTTGCATCAAATATCATCGACTCTCCACTACCGATAACATCGCTGGAAACGATAGGGTCTTCTGTATATCCTACAATGTTTGAAAGATCATCCTCAGCATATTCGTGGACAGCGCGATTCGCCTCTTCCACCGTCGGCATCTTTTTCAACTCTGTTGTTAGGTCAACACAGGAACCGTTGGGCACAGGAACATTGAAAGCGGTCCCCGCCACCTTCCCCTTAAGATGAGGAAACATCGCTTCCACCAACTTAGGCGAAATTGTATTGTTGGGAATGATATTCTCAACAGCTGACCGACTACGCCGGCGTCGAACCTGTGTATTATCAGCCAGTGGTTGATCAGAGGTGTAGGCATGGACTGTGGTCATCATGGCATTCTCCACACCAAACTGTTCATCCAAAATCTTGAGCATCAGCGCCAGCACCTGTGTGGTTGATGAAGACGGTGAAATAACCTTGTCTTCGATAGAAATCTCTTCTTCATTAACACCCATCACCACAATCCTGTCCATCAGTGGTGATTGAGGATTCGTAATAATGGTTCGCATTGGTTGGCTCCGGTATGCATTCATCTCTTCAGATGACCATAGAACACCGGTGGAGTCAATTACAACATCAACTTCCAGCATATCCCAAGGAATTTCCGACGGCTTACCTCCCGGAAGAAGTCTTACAGACTGATCACTGACATTGAGATAATTATTATCGAAGGATACGGCCACATCGAAAAGACCATGGACGGAGTCACGGTTTAGCAGATACTGCAATGTCCCAGGCTGCCCCATATCGCTTATAGCGACAAACTGGAAGGCTGGATTATCGTAACCAAGACGAAATATATTTCGCCCGATGCGTCCAAAACCCATGAGCCCAACTCTAATATATCTATTCACTATTTTTTCAAATGTAATGTCAAGCCTGAATTTATTACAGGATGCGCTATTGAAAAAATGCCGTCTCTAATCTGAGTCCTGTGTCATCGCCTTGGCATTCCCGACAGTCTGAAATGCGACGGAAAAAATAAAAGTGAAGCAGATAATTTTCTGTGCGATAACCTGAACTTTTAGCGCCCATAGACTCTGCTGAATATTTGGCCCAAACTCAAGAATCAAAATATAGATCGCTATTAATAGAGCAAAAAGAGCGTAACCTGAGGCGTACCTTGCCTCAATTATCTCTGACCGGTAAAAAACAATGGTATAAAAAAATGCCGCAGCAAGGAAGAACCTAATAAACCAGTTAGCAAAGAAGATGTGCGCATCGAAAGCAATATCGCCGGGAGTGAATCCAACGCCGGCAAGAAAAACCGCACCCACTACGCCGGCGGCGGAACCGATTCTGCTAACAGAATGATTTCTCTTTTCAGTGCTAAACAGATAGGGGAGATTGAGGAAAAAAAGAGTGCACACAACACCCACACCAACAAAAGCCATTCCAAAGAAAAAGGAAGAGTAAAAGTTCTGATCTCCGTTCCAAGCTGACCACCGTCCGAGATCGCTGAGAAAGTTTTGGGATAAGAGGTACCCCTTCGTGGTGGCATCCCGGTAGGTGCCGCCGGGGTAGTTCCACATGGCGACCACCATGAAAAGAACGAATCCGCCAAGACACCACCTGGGGAGAGTTACCAGTATAAGCCGCCTAAAATCAATCATTTTCTTTTCGGAATCGGCTCATCAAGCATCAGCGCCCTGACATATTGAACGGGCGGCGAGCCGAAAGACAACTCTTCATCATGGTAATCTTTAAGCACAAATTTCTGACCTCGCCGTTTTTCCACCTCCTGCCTGAGGCTGTAGTGCTCGAGAAAACCAACAAAGTATGTAGAAAGTTGGGCAGATGTAAGCTGTGCACGAACCCATTTTGCCGCCGCCTCACGCTCTTCCTGGAAGGTATCTTCGATCATCAGTTCCATCGCCTCTTCATAGCTCATCTCCCCAGCATGGATCTTCTGATCCATCATGGCATTGGCAATAGCTCGAAGATACCACTTCAGGATGATCAGTTGCATGAGGGGATCGTGATTGAGAAATCCTTCCTCAAGAAAAACTCTCTCTACATACACCGCCCATCCTTCAATAAAGACGCCTGAAGAAAGAACCGACCTCAGCGTGGAAGTATACCGGTTGGAATGGGCTAGCTGGACGAAATGCCCCGGCATCGCTTCGTGAATGGTGAGGTTGTGCACCGAGCGTTGATTATACTCCCTGAGGTAAGAATGAACCTGTTTTTCAGTCCACTCCGCCGGCAATGGAGAGACCGCATAAAATGTCTTGAGACCTGTTTCAAGAGGACCGGGAGAGTCGCAGTAGGCGAGTGTCACGCCTCTCCGAAATTCGGGCATGACGATAATTTCCACCGGATCGGGGGGCAAGGTTAGAATCTCCGCTTTCAGCACAAAGTCCTCAGCGATCTTGATTGACGATCTTGCAAAGTCGATAATCCCGTCCTTCTCAGGAATCTCCCGGTATGCCTCCTCCAGAGCGGCTCGAATCACTGCCTGCTGATAAGCTTCCGACGGGGCATCGGAAAACTCGGTATAGGGGTGCAATTCCCTGTAGACTCCCATGGAAATTTCATACATATGATGGCGAGTCTTCACCAGTTCTGATTCAGCTTTCGCCATAATCTGCTGGCGAGTTAAGGGTGTCTGCAGTGTGAAGGCCAGTTTCTTGTCATACATCTCGGCTCCAATCCGAAACTGTCCCGCGGCTCGGGGCAGCAGTTCCTTCTCCAGCCACTGCTGATGTTTTTCATTTTCCTCCCTCGCCACAGCCATGGCTTGATTCAACCGCTTTCGGTCCCGCTTCTTTAACTTATTGACGTGTGGGACCACAAGGTTATCCAGGATCGATTGAACGCCTCTGTTCTGTTTCACCGCAGTCTGAGCATGGATCTTCGGCACCCGTTCCGGAACAAGCGTCTCACGAATCTGAATATAAAGGCGGGGGGACTGCTCCAGCCG
>DKAH01000017.1:1605-22684 GCA_002448795.1 Fidelibacterota bacterium UBA6931 | reverse complement strand
AAGGCGGGGGTACTGCTCCAGCCGATCGGCCACACGGAGGAGTCGTTCTTCAACGGGCGCAAATTCCCGTGCCATGAGGCTGTAGATGGCACCGCCGGCCAAACCCGTGTAGTGCAGCGGGTTCCATGACCACTCCTTCAATACCTCCGTCCACCAGATTCCCGATCGAAGACTGTTCTGAAGCAGGGCGGCATCCACCTGGTGTGCCCTTGACAAATCTCCCCAAGAAATCGCTTCAAGCCGAACGAGAAACTTTCGATTGAACGCCACCCCTTCGGCCCGTGCTTGGGCGCTCACTTCATTCACAAGGTGGTCGTAGCGGTGATCTCCCAGCGATGTGGCACTCACCGGGCTCAGCACCGGGAACTGGTCGAGATATTCTTCAGCCAGCCTTTCGAACCGCCTGTCTGCATCTGATTGAGCAGAAACAAGCGTGATGAGTACCAAGAGACCTCTAATGATCTTCATCTCATATTTCTCCTCGTCGACGATGTACGAATTCGCCGGTTATTTCATTCATTTCTCTGCACCCCATAAGAGCCATATCACGTTCAAGTTCATTCTTTAAGATTTGAAATGTCATCTCCACACCTTTCTGCCCGCCGGCTGCAAGACCGTAAAGGTACGCCTTTCCGATGGATACAGCGTCAGCACCCAGAGCCATCGCCTTAAGGATGTGTGTCCCCCGCCGTATTCCGCCGTCCACGATCAGTTCTAATCCACAACCTACTGCGTCGCGAATGGAACGAAGGCAGTCGATAGGAGCAGGAACACCATCCATCTGTCGCCCACCGTGATTGGAAATCATGATAGACGTTGCCCCTATCTCCCGAGCCCGAACCGCATCCTCCGCTGTGAGAATCCCTTTAATGACAAACGGCCCGCCCCACTGCTCCACAATGTGCGCGGCGTCATCCCAAGTCACAGTCCGGTCGAACTGGCTGTTCACATAATCGATCAATCCCATGGCGCCTTTCCCAAGCGCATCCACACGATGAACAACATTGGCGAGGCGAAAATCTGGATGAAGTAGATAATTAAATGACCAATAAGGGTGAGTGACAAAGCTTAAAATACTCTTCATTGTAAACCGGGGCGGCATGGTCATACCGGTTACCCTGTCCCGCTCCCGATTGCCTGCAAGCGGTACGTCTATGGTCAGACAGAGTGCGTCATAGTTGGCCGCCTTGCACCTCTCCACAAACTCTTTTGTTAAATCACGATCTTTCAAAATATAAATTTGAAACATCTTTGGACCATTGCTCGCTTCAGCAATTTCCTCCAGACTAACCGTGCCAAGGGTGGAGAGGGTATACAGTGTCCGGAACTTAGCGGCTGCGCGGGCCACAGCGTTCTCCTTATCGTGGTGGAACAGGCGCGACATACCGGTAGGAGCGATGAAGAAAGGGACGTCCAGTCTCTTACCCAAAATGGTGATGGAAGTGTCGATCTCCTCCACGGGCCTGAGAAAGCGCGGCTTAATCTCGTAGTCTTCAAAGGCCTCGGTGTTTCTGCGGAGCGTAATCTCGTCGTCTGCCCCACCATCAATGTAATGGAACATGGATCGAGGGAGGCGCCGCTTGGCGAGCCTCCTCAGGTCAGCGATGTTGTTACATCGGGAAAGAGTTAACATTTCTGAGGGTTGAAGATCTCCTACTTCAACTGTCCACTCAATCGGACAGGGGAATCGGGCACATTGCCACGGGCATCAGTCTTGATGATGAGCATATCTGCCGGGCCGCCATCAAGAGGAGTCGCCGCACCAACCATGAGGCAGCCTCCGTCAGTAGTAATTTGAAGCCCATGGACAACATCCCTGGTTGCACTATCAAAGAGCCGCTCCCAGAGTGGGTTCCCATTAGCGTCAACCTTCATGAGCCAGACATCTGAGTTCCCTTCTTCCTTCAGCCGCGACGATCCGGCCATTAGAAATCCACCATCGGGGGTCTGTCTAACAGCTGCGGGCCGATCCCAACTCTGTCCTCCGAAAATCCTCTCCCAGATTACCTCTCCGCCGGCGTCGATCCGTAATAGAGCTACATCTTCGTAGTTGGGGAAAAAAGCTTGACTCATCCCCGCAACAACAAAACCACCATCTGATGTCTGCTGCACCGAGTACCCTTCGTTCTGATCACGGCTTCCGAATGTCTGTGTCCACTCTTCTTCACCGTTAAGATCTGTTTTCACCAACCATATTCTGCTCGATTTCTTGTCTTCCGTTTCGGTGAATCCGGTGATGATGTAACCTTTGTCATCAGTTTCCTCAACTACGTAACCGTATTCCCAGTCAGGCCCGCCAAATGTCTTGGTCCAGATGGGATAACCGCTTGCGTCCGCCTTTATAAGCCAGATGTCGGCGCTGCCCCTACCGTGAGAAAATGTGTAACCGGTAATAATGTAGCCGCCATCTGCGGTTTGCTTAGCATCGTGGGCCTTGTCCCACCGAAAGCCGCCGTAGGTACGGTTCCACTCCACTCGCCCGTCTTCATCAGTCTTAATGACCCACGCATCACTCCACTTTTCTGCGAGGGCCTCTGAGAAACCGGCCATAATATAGCCGCCATCTGAAGTCACCTGGACTGAATAGGCATGGTCATCACCATCTCCACCGTAGGTTTTCGACCAGTCCATATTGCCCTTGGGATCGGTCTTCACTAACCAGACATCTCCGTCATCTCCATCTCCGTAGGTGTGGCCAGCCGCGATAAAGCCCCCATCGGCAGTTTCGCCAACAGCTCGCCCTTCATCGTACGCTTCATCGCCAAAAGCAGTGATGAACCAGCTCTCTGAACTCCCTTCCACAACGCTGCTCACAGTCTTTAAACCCCAAACATCTTCCACTTCCAAGATATAGTATCGCAACTCCCAAGGATCTATACCATTCAATACCGCCGAAGTGTCTCCACGCTCCTCAGAAGAGTAGACCTTTACTGAACTCAACATGTCAGCTGTGAGCGACTCATATAGGGTGTAACGGCGAAAATCCTGTTCATAGTTGCCACTCCATCGCAAGATGAACTTCCCTTTTCTATACTCCACAGGTCGGACGCTGGACATCAAGGGAGGATTGTCGAGCACTCTAAATCCTGGACCCGTGGTTTCTTGTCCCCAAATATCTCCCGTCCTTATAAAAAACCACTGTTCCCGGGACGGATCGAATACGCCTCGTCCGGCAATCGTATATGTCGTGTCGTCTGGAGATGCATGGGTTACAAGTCTTCGCTGAACGCCGTCGCGCGACTCCGACACTAGAAGATCATAGAAAGCGAAATCAGTTTGACCAGTCTTGCGCCAATTGATATTGAACTGATCAAAATCGTAGTCCACCGCCAAAATCCGAATTGCCTCCGGCGGAGTATTGGCCACATTGGTCGCTCCATTCCCTCGAGTTGTGAGTCCCCACTTGTCAATGACATCAACGGTAAACCAATTTTCTTTGGTTGGATCAAAATGACGAAGGGTATAACTGTTGCGATCGGCCGAACCGATCTTTACAATCTGTCGGCGGGTACCAAATTCCGTGTCCGCTACATAGAGCTGATATTTTGAAAAGTCTTCCTCCTGAGAAGTATTCCAGCTGACCGTCATCTGACCCTCATCATACCAAACAGAATCAACATCAGACGGCACTGGAGGAGAATCAATAGTGTGAGTCTTTCCAGCCCCAAGATAAGTCTGTCCCCAGTAGTCAGTCACTCTAACCCAGAACCAGTTTTCACTGCCGGGATTGAATCTCTTTATTTTGTGGCTTGTCCGCCTTCGGTTCGTGATGATCTCAATAAGCTCTTTCTCTCCCATTTCACTTTCAGACCATAGAACTTCATAGGACAAGAAATCCCTGTCCTTCGACTGCTGCCATTTCACTGTCATAGCGTTAAGATCGTAACTCACGGATCGAACTGCAATGGGGCCCGGCGGTGCGTCTGGCTTATGCGTCATGTGAGAACCGATTGAGCGCTGGCCCCAGTGATCAGCGGTCCTTACCCAAAACCAGTTTTCATGAGTTGGATCGAAGTCTGTAATCCGATGCCGCGTTGCTTCAGGATTGTCGAACGTAGCAATCACACTCCTGATCCCATTCTCTCTTTCACTGTAGAGGAGCTCATTTCTCCTGAAATCGTTGTCGGGAGATGACTCCCACTCTACCGACAGTTGCTTCAGATTAAAATTGACCGCGGTTACAGCTAGAGGCGTGGGAAGGGCATCGCGGACGTGGGTTATGCCGGTGCCAATCGTGGTTTGTTCAAAAACATTTCGTGTTGAAACCCAGAACCAGTTTTCCCGCGTGGGATCAAACTGGTCGAATATATAGGAAGTTATGGCTGGTTCATCAATTGTAGTGAGGACTCTTCTTGATCCTGCTTCAGATGATGCCGTCAGAAGTCGGTATTCAACAAAGTTTTCTTCGTTACTTCGCGTCCACGCGACGGTCATTGAATCAAGATCATAATCTATAGCTGTTACATCTGCGGCGATGGGAGGCGGATATAGGTCCGATCGGAAGACCGGTCCCGGGCTCTCAAAACCAAGAGTGTCCGTCACCACTATTCTGTAATAATTGTGCAGTAGAAAATCCATGTTCCGATCGGTAAATGTGGTGTCGGAACGGCGGGGGGAGGTGAATATGGTATCGGCCTCTGTCATGGCCGACATTGCCGATCGCTCAACTCGATAAGAGGCAAAGTCGCCATCTTGAGACATGGCCCAGTTCAATGAGTAGTTTCCGTTCACAAAGGACGTGCTGTCAACAGGTCTATGCGCGGGATAGGATAGTCTGTTATTAACCGTCACTGCGACTGTGTCTGTACCACGGTTTCCATCGATATCTACGGCCACAGCCACCAAAGCGTGATCAGAAATCCCACCGTGGTCGACACTGTTCCAGCGGAATGTAAACGGTTCGGTGTCGTCCATTAACCCGGTGGAGTCGCCGTCTACCCAAAGTTCCACGTAAGACACCGAATCGTTATCAGTGGCCGTTACGGCTATGGCAACCGCTTCAGCGACTGTATCAGCCGGTGCTGGGCTATCAATAGCAACCTCCGGAGTACTATCACAACCTGTGATAACAACCATCACGACAAGGAGACAGACGCTTCGAATTCTCATCTTTCCCTAATTCTCAGTGGAACAAAATATTACCACAGCTCTTCAATGCCACGATCTTGCTTCTGTTCTTTCACCATTCGGGCAACATCCGCCAGCAGTTGTTTCGCATCGTAGACAATTCCATCCTTAATGGTGTAGAGAACACCGCCGACACGTTCGGGCTGGCCAGTCTCATCATTCAGCCGTACGGCGCCCGTTCCATAGAGTACCTTAAGATTTTGAATGGGGTTCTCACCAACAATAACAAGATCAGCAAGCGTTCCGGGCCGGACTACACCGAACTGAATCTTTTCCCTCTTTGGTTCGACGATCGCCTCGGCGCCGTGCAGGGTAGCGCCCCGGAAAATTTCAAGTGGATGGAACCCCGCCTCCTGAAGCAACTCCATTTCTTCGATGGTGGAAAAGCCGTATAGGTTATAGATATAACCGGCGTCTGAACTGACTGTTACACGGCCGCCCATGTTCTTGTAATCGTTTAGGAACGACATCCAGACACGAAAAAAGTTTTTCCATGCTACCTCATCCCACGTCGTCCAGTCATAGTAATAGGATCCGTGATAGACTCTACTCGGTTGATAAAACTCCCATTGGGACGGAAGGGTATATTTTTCATGCCAGTCGGCGTTCCGGGCCCGCATGACGTCACGGCTGGCAAGGTAAGCCGTCATTGTGGGATCAAGAATGAAATCGAGTTCTTTAAATTCTTTCAGAAGCGCCTTCCACTCACGACTGCCCCGCTCATGGATCAGGTTCCACTGGCGCGCAACCTGCCCGAACCGAAACTGCTCATCATTGTAATTCATTCCCACGGGCCACGGCTGTACATCTTGATGTTTATAGAGTGCCTCGAAGAGACCATAGAAATGTGTCATGGCGCCAAGGCCGAGGCGGGCGGCGTCAAGAGCATTCATCTGGGCGACACCTGTCTGTGCTAAGTGTGCCGTGGAACCGAGATTCAGCTTTTTTCCTTCATCCAGAAGGGCTGTCATAATATCTGGCGGGAAAGCGCCGAGCTTCATCCCATCCACCCCTTTTCTTGCTGCATAGCGGACCCACTTCCGGGCCGTCTCAGGATCATTGACAGCCCCGCCCTTCCAATCCTGACCGTTTCCGGGGCGCTCGTAAATGAACATTCTCGGTGCAACAATTTCGTTCTTCGCGCTTCGATCTCGCTCCTTGAGGCTCCATTCCATGGGGCCTAGCGCCACTCCGCGAATAGACGTGATGCCGTGTGCCATCCATAGCTTATAAGTGTATTCGGCGTCTGGAGCCTTGAACTGGTTCCCACTATGAATATGAAGGTCCACGAACCCCGGAAGTATGTACATCCCTTCAGCGTCCAGTTCATAAGTCGCGTCCTCGGGGCGACTGTCTTCATCAATGGTGATAAATGGCGTGCCCACGGAGGCAACGCGGACTATCCTGTTGTTTTCAATCACGATGTCCACCGGCCCTCTTGGCGGTGAGCCAGTGCCATCGATAAGCGTCCCGCCGCGAATGATCAGTCGTTCAAAAGGGCCCTGCCCTTCCTCACTGCTTCTATCAGGAGCAGGATTGGGGCCCTGCCCTAACAGCTTCTCTGCCTCTCTCGGGCTTGTCCACTGGGCTACCGCCACCGCGGGAAACAGTGTGACCAGAAAAGTGCTCAATAAAATTCTTATTAAAATCGGTCCGGTCAACATCATTGTCTCCTTTTGCCTCATCAGTATATAAATAAGAGGGGAAAAACCCAACTCTAGTAACCATAACTAGATAAGTACCCCGGACAGGATTCGAACCTGTGGCCTACGGATTAGAAGTCCGTTGCTCTATCCAGCTGAGCTACCGGGGCATCAATAAAATTTACTGACGCTTGGAGACCCCTTAAACTGATAACTTACTTTTGATCAAACGCGAACATGTCCTTGGAAACGGTAGGCACAAGGGGAAACGGGAATAATTGAATTAACGGCGTGATCTTTCCATCTTATACTCTTCATTTGGTTCAGATATCTGAAATTCAAATGGTGGTTCAACGTTTAACAAATGCTCAACAAAATAATCCCATGTTCTACGAATGATGTAAGGCTCATTCCCATAGGAATGATTACGATTGGGTAACACAATCAATTCAAAATCTTTGTTCGATTTGATCAGTTCTTCAATAACTCTATGGGTCATATTGGGATGTACATTATCATCTAGCGTCCCATAGTGAAGTAACAGTTTCCCCTTTAGATTATGAGCAATATTTTGATTTGCCTGATTGTCATAATTGTCTGTGCTATCACTCTCACTTACCAGCAAACCTTGATATTTCTCTCCCCACGAGAAATGATAACCTCGATTATCGTGATTCCCAGCACCCGATACGGCTACTTTAAAAAAATCAGGATGTCGGAGAATTGCATCCGTAGAAGAAAATCCTCCTCCAGAGTGACCATAAATTCCCACATGGTTTAAGTCAA
This sequence comes from Fidelibacterota bacterium UBA6931, assembly GCA_002448795.1. Lineage (GTDB taxonomy): Bacteria > Fidelibacterota > Marinisomatia > Marinisomatales > S15-B10 > S15-B10. The sequence goes on along the minus strand of DKAH01000017.1, from coordinate 15,128 downwards.
TTTGAGGATACTTAAGCGCTAATTGTTTAATTCCCGATATATGATCAGGAAGACCATTATCCCCCATATTTTCGTAATATGCATCGTGAAATGATTTAGATCGCATTGGTGTACCAAATGCATCTATGGCAAAAACTATAAAACCCAATTCAGATAATGCTCTTGCATTCCCACGCCCATTTGCTGAAAATGTGTAGAGTGTAACCGAACCAACTTGCGGACCGGGGTATATATAGTCAATTACTGGATAACTTCTGTCAGGATCAAAATTGGATGGAAACCATAGCAAACCATATAAATCTGTAATACCATCTCTACCTTTAACATCAAAGGTTAGTGGTGGTTTCCATCCCGCATCGATTAAGCGAGATATATCACTTGATTCAAATTCAAATATAATTTCGCCGTTTGACGACCTTACTAAAGAAATAGGGGGAATATCTGGCGTGGAATACTGATCAATGAAAAATTTTCCAGATGGGAAAGGTATTATCTTATGAGAAGCTTTTTCATTAGATAATAATTCCAAATTCGACCCATCTAAATTGGCTCTATAGAATAATTGGTAATATGGATTAACATTTTCTTCTTTGCCGGTTGCTGTGAAATAGACTTTACGTTCTTCAAGATCAACATAAATCACATCAGTGACAACCCATGCACCAGAAGTAATTCTATTTTTCAATTTGCCAGAGCCATCATATAAATATAGATGCCCCCAGCCATCACGCTCTGACCACCAAATAAATTCCTCACCATTACCAATAACTCTCCAGGCAGGACGATATCGGGTAAATTGATTTAATTCAACAAAAGTAGCACCTTTCTCTTCCAAGATTTCTGTTGCCTGACCTGTTGAAGCATCTACGTCAAAAAGGCTATAATTCTTGTAATTTCTGCTTCTCGTTGTATAAAAAATATTATTTGAGTTTGCAGTCCACTGCACATTTGTATAAACTGTATCTCGGCCGTAAGAACCTCCTGGCTGAGGATTAACCCTTACCTTTGTTGATGTCCCATCCTCCACATCAAATACCCAGGCTTCTGATGTAGGAATAACTGAATCTCCAGGCATGGCGTATTTGTAGGAATGCAAAATGGGCCTTCCATCATCGGCCTCTAATAGATGTAAACTCTTAACATTTCTTTCATCATAGCGATGAGTAATAATTTTACGTGAATCAGGAGACCATTTGAGTGGGGGGATTATTCTGTTTCCACTTCGACGATCAGTAATCTCGCGGCAACAGCCTTCAGGAACAACAGCGTAACCATGATCCTTTATACCATCAAAACTGAGTTGTTTTTCTTGGTTATTAATAATGTTCCGCACCCAGAGATTCTCATCTCGCTCAAATGCTAACCATCTCCTATCGGGAGAAGGCCTCTCCCAATCCTTGCGCTTAAAAACTGTATCGGGACCAGTACAATTGTAGCTCAGAATGTCACACTCCCAACGGATAGAATCGGACACAAAGAATTGTATGGCCTCATTCCTTTCTAAGAATTTGAATTCGTGAAAAGGTAGCTTGTAACCCTCAATAGTCGTATCCATTAAAACCGACAAAGTTGAAGCTAACCGATTATGATCAAAAACAGGTTCTCTGCTTTTCTCTATAGCATCTACAATTACGAATTCGTACCCTGACTCCTTGTGGCTCCGAAACCAGAACTCATGGTCATTCAGGAACCTCGGAGTAACTTTATCACCAAAAACCATGTTATAGGTATTCCAGGGAAGGAATTGTTCGGCGCGGGAATAATCATTTACTGTTAGAGCGGGTACATGTGAGCTTGATTCCCTGTTGCAAGAAAAAAGAAATAGCATCATTAACAATGAAGAAATTCCAAGAAAATAATTAGCAGATTTCACAGGTTGCAACCTCCCTTGGCACTAATGAGATAAAATCCATTGAATTAATTTGTCCGATCTTTGTTTATCCGAACCCCAAGTTCCTGGACTGCAAATGTCAACTCCATTGCAGTATCAACAATTCGCCGGTTAAATGATAAACCGCGGCCGGCAGCATGTCCGGCTTTTTCATGATAGCGAAGAATTATAGGATACCCCGATGTAGTAGAAGCCTGAAGTCTCGCAGTCATTTTCAGAGCGGCTGAAGGGGGCACTCTGGTATCGAGATTCCCTGTCGTCAACATTACAGCAGGATAGTCGGTATCAGAAACAACGTTTTGGTATGGGGAATACTCCCGGATGGCCTGAAAATGCTCCGGTATCCTGGAATCGCCATATTCCAATAACGCGGGTGCATTATTACTTTTCATATACCAGGGGAATCGAAGAATATCAACATCTGGGAACCCGCACAATACGGCCCTGAACAGTTCAGGTCGCTGCGTTAGTGCGGCGCCAACCAGGAGCCCACCATTACTCCCGCCCTGAATCAAGAGCCTGTCACTGTTGGTATATCCCTGGTCGATTAGTAATTCAGCGGCGGAAATAAAATCATCGAACACATTTTGCTTATTTAAAAGCATACCGGCTTTATGCCAAGATTCGCCGTATTCGTTTCCACCCCTGAGAGTCGCAACAGCATAGACACCCCCCAGTTCCAGCCACAACGCTACGGTCGCACTAAAGCCCGGTTTTCTAGCTACATAGAATCCGCCGTAACCTGACAGCCAAGTGGGGTTCTTCCCATTCAACTTGTGATCTTTATGTCTAACAATCCACATCGGAAGTGAAGTTCCATCTTTAGATTTTCGCCAAACCTGCTCCACGACATAATTGTCTGGAGACCAGTTTACTTCACGCCTGCTCCAGAGTGATCTTTCACCGGATGCAAGATCAATGCTGTATATAGTTGATGGTGTCAAGAAAGATTCAACTGTCAGCTGAGCCTTCTTCTCTCCTTTGGCCTTTATGGATGCCCGGTGAAAGGAGGGGACAGATATTTCTCCTACTGAGTCGCCCTGTTCATCAAATACCTTTATTTCATTGCTTCCATTATTCAGATAAGTGACGTAAAACTTGTCTTCAATCTTTACAAAGCTCTCCATGACATGTTTTTTTTCAGGAATCACCTCCCGCCAGTTTGACCTGCCAGGATTCTCAAGATCGACAGCCAAAAGACGATTGTTATCAGCACCGTAGTCCGTTCGCATAAACAACTCACCATCAATAAAACTTGTATAGAAACGGGCATCAATATCATCTACTATGGCGCTGACAGCTTTATCTTTTGCCATATGCATGAAATGCACCTCCGACTTTGCCCAGCCGTGTTGCACTGTAAATAAAAGATGTCGGCCATCGTTCACTTCTTTCACATTTATGAACTGTTCAGCAACGCAGTCTTGTCCGAAAATGAGCTGGTCTTCAGAAATTTCTGTGCCGAGTGCATGGTACATTACTCTTGGCCCTATTGTCCGCGAACGCTTGACATAGTAAATACCTTTTTGATCATGCGAAAAAAACACGGTTCCGTACAAGGAACGCGGCATGCTGTCAGGCAAATCTGTTGATGTCAAAACGTTCCTGGTGCGTATCCGTATTTCATCCTCACCACCATCCCGAACACTGTATAACATCAGATTGCCCTCTTTATTAAAATCAATTATGGAAAAACGGGTGGTGTTTTCCGGGCTGAGCCCATGAGGGTCCAATACAGTCTCGAATTTCCCGAAAGGGTCGATTGGAGATGAATCAGCTTTTTCATTCTCCTGAAGTTTTGTCCTATAAATGACAGGCAAATCTTTACCAGGGAGTCGAAGTGAAAAATAGTGATAATCTCCAGCTTCTCTTGGAGATGGAGAAATGGCTATGTCATTAAGTTCTTTCAGTCTTTCTTCAATTTGAGTCCTAACGGGACTATTGCCAACAACCTGTTCAGCATATTCATTCTGTTGATTAATCCAATCCTGAGTTTCGGTGGAAGTTCTGTCTTCCAACCAATGATAGGGGTCGGGGATCGGCACACCATGCATCTGCTCAACCCGATCATCAATAATCGTCTCTGGCGGAGAGAGATCAGGATCACATGATATAGTAACTGTCGCTAATAGGGCAATCAATAGGATGGACCGGCTTGGTTTCGTGAGAAAAAAGAACGCTTTGTACTCAGAAACATTCATCATTAAAGAGGCTATCAGATTAAGTACCCTTGATCCAGCCGCCGTCCACCGGCAGTGATACGCCGGTGATGTAGCCCGCCGGTTCGCTGACAAGAAAGACAGCGGCGGCAGCGAATTCTTCCGGTGTGCCGAACCGTCCCATGGGGATGGTATCTTCAACTTTCCCGAAGTCGGGATTCTTTTCCACCAGCTGCTTTAGCCGCTCCGTCAGGGTAAAGCCCGGCATAATATTGTTGACTGTGATGCCATCGGCCGCCACCTCGTTGGAGAGGCTTTTCATAAAACCAAGTATACCTGCGCGTATGGCGTTGGACGTCATCAGGTTGTCCACCGGCTGTTTCACCGCCACGGATGTAATGGTAAGGATTCTCCCGCCACCGTTTTCTTTCATTCCCGGAAGCACGCGCCTGATGACATCGGCAGCGCTCAGAAACAGTTGATTGAATACCGCCTCCCAGTCATCAAGATCAAACTCCTCAAACTGTCCCGGGGGCGGGCCGCCGGTATTTGTTACAAGTATATCAATCCTCCCCCACTTCTCAAGTGCTGAACCGACTAGACTTTCCCTCTCATCCGCCACCGAAAGGTCGCACTGGATCGGAAGCACTTCGGCACCCGTAGCGTTGCAGATCTCCTCCGCCGTGGCGCCCAGAGTTTCTTCATTGCGCCCGCAGATGATAACCCTCGCCCCTTCACCGGCCAATACGCGAGCCACACTCTTTCCGAGGCCCTGACTCGACGCCAGCACAAGTGCCACCTTATTCTTGAGACCGAGTTCCATGTCTATTCCCTTAAATAGTCGTCTGAGCCGTCAATCCAATCCTGCCGGGGCGGTGAGAAGGTATCCACCTCCTCCACATCCCCTACCATGAGCGCTTCGTGGGGAAGGTTTGATGGAATCACTACAGTCTCGCCGGCGTTCAGATCCATGGTCTGCTCCTTGTTTTCCCCGAACCAGAACCTGATCGTTCCCGAAAGTACTTCCGTAACCTGCTCGTTTTCGTGGTGATGAAGAGGAACGACAAAACCGTTCTTGAAACGCATTTTGGTGATCATAATGTTCTTCCCGTAAACCATGCGCCGTTTCATGGACGGATTCACCTGTTCTTCCTCCACATTGTCCCAGATAATCTTTTCAACCATTTGATACCCCTTATGTCTAATGTAAAGCCGGCGTTAAGTTAATACACCCAATCGAAACGAGTCATCTTGTAGAGAGCCTTAACCTTTGGACGTCACCATCATACCGGAAATTATCCAAACCTACAATCTCCAGGCACCTGAGCTGCTGCTCATATTCCTCAGTGCCGTAGGAATCGGCATGGCGAAGACGGGGCTCCACGGCATGGGCTTCCTCGCCGTACCCATCATGGCAGGAATTTTCGAAGCGCGGGCTTCCACCGGCATTGTCCTTATCCTTCTCATTTTCGCCGACTTTTTCGGGGTCTGGTTCTATCATCGCCACGCTAATATGAAGATGATCCTGAGGCTATCTCCCAGCACCATTCTCGGAATAGGACTGGGAATCGTCATCGGCGACAGGGCAAGCGATGCCCAGTTCACACTTCTGCTTGCTGGGGTGCTAATCCTTGGAGCTCTAATCATAGGGGCCAACCTGAATCAAAACCTCAACATCAAATCCAGTCCGCTGCTCTCCTTAATTACAGGCATTTTCGCCGGCTTTTCAACCATGATCGGTAACTCGGCGGGACCGATCATGTCCATCTACTTTCTCTCTATGGGACTGGACAAAAACCGTTTTATCGGAACGGGCGCCTGGTTTTTCCTTCTGGTCAACCTATTCAAGCTACCCTTTCATATTTTCGTCTGGAGAACCATAGACGCCTCCACTTTTTATTTCGATGCGATGTTGATCCCAGCAATTGTGCTAGGCGCTTTCACCGGCGTCTGGCTCGTCAAGAAAATTCCCGAGAAACCTTATAAAATTATTGTTGTCATCTCGGTCATACTTGCGGCGCTTCAGTTGACTTTGAACAGTCTCTAAGCCGGTACTGGCTATCTGAGCGAAGCGAGGGTCTCCTCCATGAGGGACAGTCCTTTACGCAGAAAGTCTCTCGGTGTCCCGTAGCCGATCCGAACATGCTTCTCAACACCGAACCAGTCCCCGGGCATGATGAGGACACTCTTCTCGTCTCTCACTTTTTCGATGAGCTCCACAGATGGAATGTCCAAATGGTACTCCGGGAACGCAATGGCCGCGGCTTCCGGAGGGATAAAGGAAAAAAGGCCGTTTTGACTTTTGATCCATTCCGTTAGAATGGCAAGGTTGTTTCGAAGGAATTCGGTAGTACCTCCCAGTAAGTCTTTCCGCCTGTCAGGTTGCAGGACTTTTGAGGCGACAGTATCACTGATAATCCCTAGAGATATGGTGGTGTAGTCGTGGAGCGTCCAGAGTTCCCATATGGTATCGGGATCGGTGACACTCCAGCCAAGGCGGAGCCCCGGCAGGCGGTACGCCTTGGACAGTCCTGAGTTCACAATATCCTTCTTTCTTCCGGAGTAGACGGTGGGAGATTCCACGCCAGATAGTTCTGCGCCACGGTAAACTTCGTCAGATAAAAGGTAAAGGTCATGTTCATCGGCAATGCGGCGAACCTCCGCCATCACTTCCGGTGACATGATGGCGCCGGTAGGATTGTTGGGAGTACAGACTGCGATCATTTTGGTCTTTGGGTTTACCAGTCCGTTCAATTCATCGAGATCCATCTGCCAGTTCTGTTCAGGGCGAAGACGGATCGGTTTCACTGTCACACCGATACTTTCAGCCAGTGTGCCGATCTGAAGATAGTTGGGGACCATATAGATTAACTCGTCCCCGGGCTCCAGTAAAGCCATGGTGCAGAGAAAGTTCGCCTCGGCTGAGCCGTTTGTGATGAGGACATGATCCGGCGTGGCGCCGGGATACATGGCCGCCACAAGCTCACGAAGTTCCGCTGTGCCGTTTGCCTCAGTGTAGTAGAGCACCAGTTCACTTACCTCTTCCAGCTCCTCCGGAGTAAGCACCTCCTTCAGCGCCAGCGGATGGACCCCGCTCTCCGAAAGATTGTAATTCACAGCGTGCTCCCAAACCGACATGTTCCGCTCAAGTTCAAAAGTTTTGAATTTCATTCTATTCTCCTTCTACGGTTTCATTCTCCAGTGCCGTATAAACAGCTGTGGCAATCTGAATATCCTGAACCGCCACACCAGTGAGATCAGCCACGGTGATCTGATTTTCGGAATCGCGGCCCGGAGACTTCCCGTTGATAACGTTCCCCAACTCTACAATATCTTGTTCAGAAATCACCCCTTCCCGAAGGCACCAGGCAATCTCTCCGCGCTCAATGCACTGCGGAATGCTGTCCGCCACCAAGAGATCAGCTCTCGCCAGAATGCCACCTTCAAGTTCTCTTTTTTCGTGAGTGTCTGATCCCATGGCAGTAAAGTGTCTGCCAGAGGGAATATCATCTGCTGAAAGGAGCGGTTCGGTGGCATTGGTAGCGGTAATGATGAGGTTACTCCGTTCCGCCACTTCGGAGGGCGAATCACAGACAGTCACAGCGTACCCTTTTGTGATCATATCGTTTTGGTACCGATCCACCTTTTCCAGCGTCCGCCCCCACACCGCCACATCCTTACAATCCACCACGCCTTCAAGATATTCCACCTGCATGCGTGCCTGTCTTCCTGTGCCTATCACCCCAATGGCCGACACCTCTTTGGGTGCGAGATACCTGGCCGCAATAGCGCCGGCCACCGCTGTCCGAACATCAGTCAGGTATGCCTCATCGTGTAGTACGCAGACCGATTCCCCCGTCTTCTGCCGGAAAAGTAGCATCATGCCGCTCCCTCCCGGAATGCCCAAATCCTCGTTACAATGAAAGCCTGAAGCGATTTTGATGCAGTAGTAGTCATCACCTTTTATGTAGCCGTATTTGATATGAACATCGCCAGGAGGATCTTTGAACACGAGTTCTCCCACTGGTGGCACCACCGACCGTCCTTCCGAATAGGCTATAAACCCCTTCTCGATTAAGTGGATTAAGTCAACGCCTTCCAGCGCAGATTTGATCTCGTTGAGTGAGTATGTTTTCACTGTACCGATTCCAAGGTCTCAGGACTGATATTGCCGCCGCACAGAACGATCACCACCTGTTTTTCGGCCCACCTGTCGCTTTGCTTCATAAAGCCGGCAATAGCTACCGCCGCTGACCCTTCAATTGTCATTTCCTCTTTCTGCATAAACATGCGTAGAGATGCTGCAATCTCATCCTCCGCAAGTAAAACATAATCGTCCACAAGTTTTTGGCAAAGCTCAAATGTGATGGACCCATCCTCTACACCCCCTGCCGTTCCGTCAGAGAGAGTCGGCTTGGAATCGAGCTCTAGGATTCTCCCCGCCTCCACGGACCTGTGCATCACCGGTGAATTTTCTGGCGAGCATGCAATCACCATTGTCTTTCCGTTCTCACCCTTCAGGGCGCTGGCGATACCCGAGATGAGTCCACCGCCACCGAGAGCAACGAAAACCGCTTTCAGATCCGGGAACAGGCAGCGCAATTCCACGCCCACCGTCCCCTGCCCCGCCACCACTTCAGGATCATTATAGGGCGATACATAGGTCATTTTATTCTCAGCCGCATAGCCTCGGGCTACCGCCTCGGCAACGACGCAATCATCTCCCTCTTTCCTGATCTCGGCACCGTAGCCTTGAATGGCTTCAAGCTTGGTTGGGACCGCATTTTTCGGCACAAAAATAACGCCCGGTGTTTGAAGCAGGGACATGGCCCGAGCCACAGCGGCACCATGATTCCCAGTGGAAGCAGCCACCACACCGGTGGACCGCTCATCAGCGGTGAGTGAAAGAAGCTTATTCACCGCGCCGCGGAACTTGAAAGAGCCCGTATGCTGAAGGTTCTCACATTTGAACCACACATCAGCCCCTGTCTGATCACTCAGCCAGTCACTCCGCACCACTCGAGTCTCACGAATAAATCTATGGATCCTGTCAGCAGCGTCCATAGTGGATTGGTGGAGATTAATCATCGCGAATTACCCGTTGATAAGCCGGGCGGGCAGATGGAAAATACGAGGGTGTCCAGCGACATCAAATCGCTTTTCAACAGCTTTGGAGAAAGTAATGATTGATACATCGACAGAAGGAAGAATCAAGATATTCAGGATGGGGTACGGTTCCGCCAACGCTATGGACCTCCCCTTACTTACAGCACTGGCCGGCGCTTTTACGCCAGACGACAGTTTTGACGGTGTGGTTCTGACCGGAAACGGCCGTTTCTTCAGCGCAGGTCTCAATATTGTCACCCTTGCGGAAGGGGACGCCAGCTCCGCCATGGAAATTGTTGACACCCTGGAGCGCGCAGTGACGAATATTATGACATTCCCCGGCCCAGTGGTGGCGGCCGTGGATGGTCACGCCGTTGCTGGTGGCTGTCTCCTTGCCCTTGCATGCGATCACCGTATCGGCGTTCCCGGTAACTACAAGATGGGACTAAACGAACTGGTACTTGGACTTGACCTCCCACCCATCGGCCTTGCCGTGGTGCGGAAATGTGTCCCGAATCACCATCGGTTCGAGATCGCCACACTCAGCCGGTTCTATTCACCGGACAATGCGGTAACCATGGGACTTGTCAATGAGATTAGCGAAAACGCCGAAAAAGAGGCGGTGAAACTGGCGGCATCGCTGGCGGATTCCCTTTCCCCTTTCCAGCGGTTGAAGAAACGCCTCTATGCCCCAGTACTTGAACAGTTAAATGCGGAAGGCAACTCAGCGGAAGAATTCATCCGGCAGTGGAAAACACCGGAGACTCAAGAAAAGATCAAAGCCGCCGTGGAAAAAATGAAACCGAGGAATGGCTAACGTTTAAGGTATAGCGTTAAACGCTAGGAGTGAAGGGCAGTGACGGCCGTCCCATAAGCCAGTATTTCAGATGTATTCGACATTACCATGGAGGTTGTAAAACGGACGTCCGTAATGGCGTTGGCTCCCATTTCCTCAGCCCGTTCGATCATTCGCTGCTGAGCCTCCTCCCTAGATTCGGCCATCATCTCAGTATACTCCTTGATTTCGCCGCCGATAACCGTCCTTAAGCCAGCGATGATATCCTTACCGACATGCCGGGCCCGGATGGTACTCCCTTTAACAAGCCCTTTCACTTCGGTGATGGTCTGACCCGGGATGGTCGATGAGGTCGTCAATATCATGATTTTACTCCTTGAAATGATTCATCCTTTGAATCGGAAATCCGTTCTTTGATCATGCTTGCTAGCATCAAGAGTCCCCCCACAACAATAAGGGCAACGGCAATTTTTACCTCGCTTGGTATCAGCACAATCGCCTCCAGCAGTTTGTAGACGATGTATACCACGATAATTACCACACCGCCAATCACCATGAAAATTCCCGCTGTCCTCATTCTTCGTCTCCTTCCTTCTGATACGGAACCAGTATCTCCTTCAGCATTTCGTTTATCTCTCCCGGGCTCAGGGGAATGGTTACACCATCCAGATCAACCGTGGTGTGATATCCACGCATCACCATCATGCGAACTTCCCGATGGAGCGCTAGTGCTGCCTCTCGATCGAGCTCCAAACCGCCAAGATCGATTCTCGAAACATCGACCCCCTCTTCTACAAGAGGGGCGAGGATTTTGCCGATAATTTTACTCTGGTTAGTCATGTCTTATATTGTTGTTGAACTGGAGAACCGAACCACAAAAGAAATTAATTCACTCCGACTCGACATCATCGTACATTTTCCGAAACCACAACCGAGGACTGACCAGTGAAAATATGGACATTTGAAGGCGGATTTGATGAAAATCTCACCTATCTATTTTCTGACGGCAATGGTTCTGAAGCAGCAATCGTGGATGCTGCCGTGCCGCTCAGCGTCCTTTTGCCGACGGTTGAGGAAAAGAACCTTTTGCCTTCTAAGCTTTTGGTGACCCACACCCATTTCGATCACATCGCACACTTGGATGAATACGCGGCAGCCTTCCCGAAGACGGAGGTGTGCATCATGAATGGCAGTGGCCAGTGGTCCAATAATCGGTCACTCGCTGATGGTGATACCATTAAAGTCGGCAACCTCACCGTGACGGCCCTCCACACACCGGGGCATACACAGGACAGCACCTGCTTTCTCGTGGAGGACGCCCTCTTCAGCGGCGACACTATCTTCGTCGGCCGGACGGGGCGGACCATTTCTGGCCGCAGTGACACGCGCCAGCTATACCGCTCCATTACAAAAAAACTGTTGACACTTCCGGAAAATACCGTTATTTACCCTGGCCATGACTACGGCCCTGTCCAGAAAATTCCTTTGAAAGAAAATATTGAAATGAGTCCTCTCCTTAAGGCAGCAGATGAAGACGATTTTGTCAGAAGGATGGACGAGTATGAAAGATCACGCTAACATCAAGATAAGGAGAGATAAGATGAAACGGTACACATGGGGAATCCTCACCGGCGCTCTGGTAGCGATCTGCCTCACCGTGGTCACCACTGCATCGACCCCGCAGGCAGATTCCATCAAAGTCTATATGAGTCAACTCGAACAGTTCCTCCGCGGTGAAATGAGCAAAAGCACCACGGCTGGGCGGTTTCAGCTTCAGTCCTTCAACATCGACAGGACTCACTGGCATTATATGATGGATACGGCCACCGGCAAGCTCTATCGCATGGAGCTCGGCAGAACGCCTGACAGAAGCGAATGGACACTTATGGCACAGGGGTTGATCGAAGAACCGCCTCCCTCTGAAGAAGAAACTGAAACAGTGAAGCAATAGTGGCGCCGCGAAAGCGGATAACCGACGAACCGCTTGCTCTTGCCGAGCCGGAACTTTCCAACGAGAATGAAGTTCGATTCCAAAATGGCATCGATCTGTTCAACGCCGGTAAATACTGGGACGCCCACGAATCGTGGGAAGAAATCTGGCAGGAGCTTGGGCATAAAACGTCTGACGACTGGGAAATACTTCTTCGGGGACTTATCCAAATCGCGGCAGCCCTTCACTGCGTCGGTCTGGGAAAGGAACGGGGCGCCCGGGGAAACCTCATGAAAGGGTGGTCCAAGATCGTATTGTGGGACGGACCGTTCCTCGGCCTCGATCTCACGGCCCTTGCAAATGAAGCTGAGCGGCGGCTCCACTGCCCCGAATGTATGACCGGCTACAACCTGAAAAGGAAGTCTGTGAATGAAACTGCATAGAAATTTTAAGCTAGGGATAACCTCCTTTCTGATGGCTCTGACGATCTCCTGTTCCGGAGACAACCTCGATTTCCGTGAAGCAACGGCGGAAGATATCCTTTCGGCGGTGGCCGAATACAGGGGTGAAAAGGCGGTGCTCGTGAACTTCTGGGCCACCTGGTGCGTCCCGTGTATTGAAGAGTTCCCTATGATCGTGGATTTGTCTGAAGAGTATGCTGATCATGTGAAGGTCCTTTTTGTTTCCGGTGACTGGCTCGATTACAAAGAACGGGCCAGAAATTATCTGAAAGAGCGCGGCGTAGATGGTCTTTCCTTCATCCAGAATCAAAAAGATAACGAATTTATCAACGGCATTCACAAGGATTGGTCCGGCGCCCTCCCCTTCACTATCGTATACGGAAAAAAATCGGGAAATGTTGTAGATTTCTGGGAGAGAAAACGGTCCGAAGAAAGATTTGTGAACGCACTTGAAAAAGCAATAAAAGACGGAGAAATGTCATGAAAAGAACCCTGATGCTTGCTCTTCCGCTTCTACTGGTGGCATCGGCTGTTGCCGGAGAACTTGAAATCGGTGCAGACCTTCCGCTGGCCGATGTTAAGATGGCTGATGTGAGCGGAAAAAAAGTGAGCCTGAATGACGCGATGGGCGAAAACGGCCTTCTGGTTGTTTTTTCCTGCAACACCTGCCCCTGGGTAGACGCTTGGGAGGACCGGTACGTCAAGGTCTCAAAGAAATACCAGAAAAAGGGTGTCGGCATGATTGCCGTTAATCCCAATGAAGCGAGCCGCAAAAAGGGCGACAGTATGGACGATATGAAAGCTCGTGCAAAAAAGGCGAAGTACGACTTCTACTACACTGTCGACGAAGAATCAAAGCTTGCTTCTGCCTTCGGCGCCACACGGACACCTCACATCTATCTCTTCAATAAGAAGGGGACGCTGGTCTACCGCGGTGCCATCGATGATAATGCCCGCAGACCAAGAAAAGTGGAGAGCGCGTATTTGATGGACGCCATCGATGCCATGATTGCCGGGAAGCAAATTAAGACCACTTCTACCAAGGCGCTCGGCTGTTCAATCAAGTTCGCGTCAGAACAGTAAACGGTGACTCAGTGATATAGGTATCTGTTTACCCAATAACTCAATGATGTCTTCGGAGCGTGGCGCAGTCCGGTAGCGCACCTGCTTTGGGAGCAGG
>DKAH01000017.1:0-1276 GCA_002448795.1 Fidelibacterota bacterium UBA6931 | reverse complement strand
GTTCAAATCTCCCCGCTCCGACCCTTGGAAAGCCCGTCAGTAATGGCGGGTTTTTCTTTTCTACCCCTCAGTAGCTTTTTATTAACCATCCCTGTTGTTAACTTCGGAAAATGCCGTCATCATCAGACAGATACTCCCCCTATGTAGCAACGCTTTATGTAGCAACGGTGTAGCAACAGATGTAGCAACGCCTCAATTCAACATTATGCTTTTCAACCTAAAAACCGAACCGCAACCTGAAATCGATGGGGGTACCGTGCGATGTATAAGACCGACACCCATTCTGATATAATTTTTGGGTATTTATGTCGGGCTCATAACCTGATGGGTAGATTATTTCTTGCAAGTTATTAATTATTAACACTAGTAATAAAGGACCTATAAAATGGAAGTATTGAGAATAATGGGCTATATTTTTGGGCTTGGTACTCTTGCAAAATTAACCAGTCTTCTATCGGTTAAATCCTGCTCAGTTTCGGACCGACTCTACATTGTTCCGGCTTTCCTGGTACTCATCAGTTCAGTAATTACAGCTCAAACCCAGCTGGGCGATGTTATAGGAACAAGGGGTCACGGTGGAGGCTTAGTAGTCTCCCTGGACTCAGACGGTGACCGGGTCGCCATTGGGGACTATCGCGATGATGGCACCGGTACTGATGCCGGCACTGCGAGGATATATGAGTACAGCAGTGGCAGCTGGAGCCAGCTGGGCAGTGATATTGATGGTGAAGCGGCAGGTGACTATTCAGGCTGGTCAGTCTCCCTGAACTCAGATGGTGACCGGGTCGCCATTGGGGCATTTTACAATGATGGCACCGGTACTAATGCCGGTCATGTGAGGATATATGAGTACAGCAGCGGCAGCTGGAGTCAGCTGGGCAGTGATATTGATGGTGAAGCGGCGGGTGACCAATCAGGCTTTTCAGTCTCCCTGGACTCAGACGGTGACCGTGTGGTCATTGGGGCACCTGGCGCCAATTATATTAGTACCGGTCTTGTGAGGATATATGAGTACAGCAGCGGCAGCTGGAGCCAGCTGGGCAGTGATATTGATGGTGAGGAGCCACAAAACTTTTTTGGCACTTCAGTCTCCCTGAACTCAGATGGTGACCGGGTCGCCATTGGGGCCGAACTCAATGATGGCACCGGTACTGATGCCGGTCATGTGAGGATATATGAGTACAGCAGCGGCAGCTGGAGCCAGCTGGGCAGTGATATTGATGGTGAAGCGGCGGGTGACTATTCAGGCGGGTCAGTCTCCCTGAACTCAGATGGT
>DKAH01000014.1:122606-233981 GCA_002448795.1 Fidelibacterota bacterium UBA6931 | reverse complement strand
TTTTTCCATGGATTTTCACCAAAGTTTCTCAATAAAATTTCCTCAGACTTATTACGTTTTTGTATCCATGGGTCCACTAAATTGTGCGCTACATGACTCCAGCGTTTAAAAATAGCGTCATATGGATAAGTCTGACCATACCAATTACCAACTGAATCCATAAACGTTGGATTATACTTATCCTCGCACTGAGGTGCATTACATTCGAGACTATTTTCAGCGATGCTATTCAAAAGTGACGAGTTTACATTTCCCGGTTCTGGATCACCCCATCTATCAGGCCCACAATACTTATAACTTGGAAGACTTATATCCATCCGATTAATATCATATGCTAAGAGATGGAAAGCATCGTGTAAATCCCCCTTCAATCGAAAACCGCGGCCATTACCTGCTGAGACAACATGATGGGCATCAGCTTGAATTCCACTACATGCGCTGTCCCATCTCATACCATTCAATCCTGGCGCATTAAGTATCCATGTATACCTGGTGGTAGAGTATTCCGAGTTTGCACCATTTCTTTGGATTCCGGAACCATCTATGCTATCATAAAGATTCTCAAATCTGCAATACTCTACTAGCGATCTATATCCTGGAAAGATGCCAGCACTTATGGAGTTCTCAACAGTTACATAGCGCCAAACACTACCACCATGTACTAAGTTACCAGCACCCTTTGATCCTCTGTAATTCCTATCGCTGACAGCATATCTTCCACTATTAAAAAACCAATCATGGTTTCTGAATAAGACATTTTCAAATTTTGGGTACATGGTCCGCTGCTGCATCCAAGGTGGGCCATTGTTCATTTTCTCAAAGATACAGTTACGGACTATGCTGTATTCACCATATACAAGACCATTATATTCTCTTGCTCTCATGTCAACGCTAAAAGAAAACTTAGAATCTTCGACAATGAAGTGGTCACAGTCATAACCTTTAAGTGAACCTGAATAAAAATGAAGATTTTTAAAATGTAAATTGTCAGAGGATCGGAAGTTTAACATAATAACTCCGGTCCTAACCCTGACATTTGTGGAATTAGGAATGTTATTTGGGCTGGGATAAAGATATAAGGTGCTTGTTGCTGGATCGAATGACCATTCCTCTAAAGTATCCAAGTTCGCAAGTTCTCCCGGCTGATATCCTTCACTAACTAATTCAGCAGTTGACCCATCGTAAGCTATTGGGGATCTTATCTTTAATGAAAAAAGTGTTCCCGGTTCAGGGTTTTGGGGATTTCCACTGGTTGGGTCAGTTGGATTCTTAAAATTAACCGGCATTGACATGATCATATAACGGTCATTTACAAATAAACTATAAATAGAATCCACTGGCAGAAAGTTATTAAAAGAAAGTGAGTCAAGATCTAAAACAGCTTTATATATACTATGACCATTATGATTGTATGGCTCCCACTTTGCCTCCAATGGGATTGTCCCATCTATAACGGCATTGTGACCAGGATATCCTTCAATCTTAACATCGTGATATTGATATTTCTTGATGTATTCAGAATATCGTCCTTCTTTTATAAGAACTCGGTCGCCAGGTTTTGCTTCATCAAGAGCACTATTGATGGTAGGATAAGGACAACTCTCAGTCCCATCTGGAGAATCACATTCACTTGATGTAAATCTCCGCCTTATATCAACATTGTTTATAGTGCCATGGTTTTGGTTGGAACTGAGATCCACCAGTTTATAATTAATGTTAATATCCATAGGATAATAGGCCACAAGGTTCGATTCAGAACCCGTTAATCGAATATTCATATTGTCTTTTATCTGGGATTGAGTCCTGGCAACATCCCACATGCGAATCTCATCTATTTTCCCATTAAATTTTTTACCTATAAATTTTACAGGCGTATTTACAGGAGTCTTTTCAGCTGCCTCTGAATTATTATTAACTTCATCACCATTAATAAAGAGCTTGTAATTTGTACCATCAAAAGTAACAGCTACATGGTACCATTCTGGAGTTTCAGTAACACTATTTTTTATTGAAGATGCATAAAATTCAGATCCAGTTCCAAACCCATATTTGATGACCGTACCATAACCAGTTGTCCAAATAGTAGGTGATCTATTATTGTTATCTGATGGAGTGTATCCTATTATTTCTTGAACTCTATTTCCTTTTTGAAGCGGTTTTATCCATACTTCCTGTGTAAATGAATTTCCTAGAATAACCGCATTGTCAGATAGATCAATGTTATCGGGCGTAGTTTCCCTTGTTTCTGATCCACCTTCATAATGAAGATCATATTTGAATGGATCAAATTTGAGATAGTAGTTGTCTCTTTGGTACTCAGAGAAAGCATTTTTGTCCACAACCAAATCGCCGGCCATCAGCATTAAAGGCAAATAAAAGAGCATTAAAGATTTTCTAATCATTATTTCAGGAGCATCAGTTTTTTGACTGATTGGAAAGCAGTTGACTTCATCCGATAAAAATACATCCCAGAGGATACAGGCTTCCCAAAGTCATCAGTACCATTCCAGGTAATAGAATATCGACCCGGAGTTGAAACACCATCAACCAGTGTTTTTATCTTTCTTCCCATTAGATCGTAAATAATTATCCTAACCAAGCCATCATCTGGAACATCATATCTAATAGTCGTTACCGGATTAAACGGGTTGGGATAGTTCTGATGAAGGGCAAATGAAGACGGCAAAGGCGCCTCAAATTCCAGTGCAATATCCCTGTGTGACATTGAGTTAAACTGTATCTCTGATGAAAGTGTGTCACCATCATAAACAAATGTTAATTGTTCACCCACTTTTAAACCATCTATTTCCTCTGTGGTAAAGTCATCACCATAAACAGGGGAATTACGTAGAACTCCACCTGAAGTTATTCCAATCGCACCAACCGTTTTCCCTTCATCTGAAATTACCTTCACCACATCCCCCACACTGTACTTCCCTGTTATCTTACCCTTTAAAAACATAAAGGACGGTGTCGGCTTAACCTCTGAATGTCTAATAGGATGGTTTATAGCCAGTTTACCAGAAGACTGAGATTGAGAAGGAAATGAAAAACTCGAAACAGCTTCATTGACCTTCACCCAGTACCCTCTGGTAGGCTTGAGGATATTCAAGGTATTGCTACTTGTCGCGTTTGGGTCATAAACCAACGCACCCTCATCAAAACCAATAACATATTGAAGGTTGTTGGAAGACATCAGAGCGGCAAAAGCATCTTCTATGTTTAATTCGTAATCAGGGTAGTAAGAAATCAGGTTCCAACCTGCTGATAATGAGACTGATGCATCAGATAATACCTTTCCCCTGAAGTATATTTTATCGGCAGACTTTCCAACCTTTACATAGTAACCATCCTTGCTGTTTAGAGTACCCAGTGTGGAATAAGGATCATCAGGACTGTAATAACCCTTCGGATTGGATACATACAATAACTGATTGTTATTGATTAAAGTACCCAATATATCTTTCGGTCGAGATCTTACACCGTCAAAAGGAACAGAAATCAGGTTCCAACCCTCATTTAACGATACATCATAAGAAACAGACAAACTGTCCTGAGTAAATGAAAGGCTGGGCCAGACACTCATTTGCTTTACATAGCCACCCAATCCATCAAATAGGAACTTTTCTTTACTATAAAAAGAGACACTGTCTCCCACACTCGATATACCCAGTGCAAAAGAATGCTCTCCGCTTGATTCGATAAAATCGCTTAGGTCTATTGACAAACCCGATTCTGGAATAAGAGAGAAAAGAGTGTCAATTGGAGTAAGTAAACTTTTATCAACTACACCAATATTCTGTTGACCTAACGATTCATTCCATCCTTTGTAATCATATTTGTATAATATCACCCCGCTATTGAGAGAGTGAACTTTTTCAGGAACAAGATTAAGATTAATTCTATAGCTTCTATTGACTGATGATGGAATATCAAAACGCAGAAAAACAAGGCGATTATTGGAAACCACCAAATCTTTGTATAGGTGTGCAGGTAATCTTGAATTAGCTGTGGTATCAACAGACCTATCATTCAATGGATAAATCTTATTATCAACAGTAAATGTCCAGGTTCCACCATTAACACCGTCCACTGAAACAGACCAGTTATAAGTCCCCCCTGGCTCAAACGTTTCAAAAAGCACGTTATTTGGGTATTGAAAAGTTTCGATTTTATTTATACCTGGACCACTTATTGTAACTTCCGCACTTACATCAGAGTAATCTTTTTTGTAAGGATAATTCCAGGCCAAGCCATATTCCATGGGTAGATCAACTGTGCCACTGCTGGGTATGGGTACACTGGGATAAGGATAGCGATAACCCGGTATCCAGTACACAGAATCCCCATACTCATAGGCACCTATATCTGGCGCTCCGCCGATATATTTTCGGTTCTGGCCTGGATATGAAGGAGGATGATTGAAGTCTATATCTTGGCCGTCATTGATACCGGGTAAGACAACACCACCATCAATCAGAGCTGAGCCTTTCTTAGGACGAAAATCATAATTCTGAATATTGTTTTTCCATGGATTTTCACCAAAGGAGCTCAATAAAGTTTGTTCAGACTTGGCACGTTCTTTTAACCAGGGATCCGCTAAATTGTGTGTCGCATGACTCCAATTGAATCCACCTCCATGCCGAAAACCCCAGGCAATCCAATTACCAGCTGAAACCAATGAATCTGCTACTGTAAGTTGCTTCTTTACATCTTTACAAGCCGCTACATTGTTGCAGTCCATTCCATTCTCAGAAACAGTATTCAAAAGTTTTGAGTTGACATTTCCTGGCTCAAAAGGCCCCGTTCTATCAGGTCCGCAATATTTTATTCCAGTAAGACTTATATCTTGATTACTATTATCATATGCCAAAAGATGTATGGCATCATGATAATCCCCTTTCAATCGGAATCCCCTTCGGTTTCCTATAGAAACAACATGATGGGCATCGGCATAAGTGCCACCGCACATACTGTTCCATCGAACACCATTTAGGTCAGGTCCATTAATTATCCATGTATATCTGGTCGTAGAATATTCTGCGCTTGCACCATTTCTTTGGACACCACTGCCATCTATTAATTCATATAAGTTCTCTAGTCTGCTATACTCCACCAAAGATCGATATCCTGGGGTGATCCCAGCGCCAAAGACATCCTTCACAGTTACATAACGCCACACACTACTCCCGTGTATTAAATCTCCCCCACTATAAGACCCCCGAAAGTTCGCAGCGGTGCTAGGATAATTGGCGGTACCTCTGAACCAGTCGGTGTTTTGAAATAGCACATTTTCAACGAGCGGATACATGTTAGCATGAAATGTCCAAGGCGAACTATTGTTCATATTTTCAAAAACACAATTCCTAAGAACACCGTATTCACCTCTATATATTTTGTTCCCTTCATTGGCCTTCATATCAACACTAAAGGAAAACTTAGAGTCCTCTACAACAAAGTGATCACATTGGATTGTATTGATTGAACCAGAAAAAAAATGGAGATTTCTAAACTCCATCTGATTGCAGTCTTTCAATGAGATCATAACTTTTCTGGTTCTGACCCTCACATTAGTGGAAGTAGGAATGTTATTGGGGCTCGGATAAAGGTATAACGTAGCCGTACTTGGATCGAATGACCATTCCTCTAAAGTATCCAAGTCCGCAAGCGTACCAGGTTGATATCCCAAATCATTTCTTACAGGGGAATAAACGGCTTTATCAAAAACTGTTCCGGGTTCAGGATTCAATGGGTTACCCGTTGTTGGATCTGTTGGATTCTTGAAATTAACCGGCATTGACATGATCATATAACGGTCATTTACAAATACACTATAAATAGAATCCACTGGCATAAGGTTTCTTTGAGAAATTGAGCCAAGATCTAAAACAGCCTTATAAATATCATGACCATTATGATTATAGGGCTCCCATTGGGCATCCAAAGAGATAGTCCCATCAATCGTAACATTGTGACCGGAGTATCCTTCTATCTTAACATTGTTCAACTCAAATCTTTTGATATACTCTGGATAGTGACCTTCTTTAATAAGAACACGATCGCCGGGTTGGGCACCATCAAGAGCACTATTGATGGTAGGATAAGGACAACTCTCAGTCCCATCTGGAGAATCACATTCACTGGATGAAAATTTCTGTATAATATCAACATTTTTTATAACACCGTGGTTCTGATTTGAGGTAAGATCAATTAACTTATAATCACTATTGACATCCATCGGATAATAGGCCACAAGGTTCGATTCAGAGCCTGTTAAGCGAACATTCATGTTATCTTTGATCTCGGACTCAGTTCTGGCAACATCCCACATTCGAACCTCATCCATGTCTCCAAAAAAGTGTACACCAATAGTTTTAATTGAAGTATTTGCTGGGGTTAAGTCTTTATTTCTAATACTACTCAGCACCTCTTCCCCATTTATGAACAATTTGTAATTTGTTCCATCAAATGTAACAGCTATATGATACCAACCCTTTGTGGCGAAAACTTCGTCAGCTTTGATATATTTATAATTTGAGCCAGTGCCAAAACCATACCAAATACCTGTCCCGTAATTTGCTAGAAATATTGTAGGTGGTCTATCCTTCGAATCTGAAAATATGTCACCGATCAGCAATTGATCTTTTTTGCCTTTTTGACTAGTAAATATTCGAAGTTCCTGAGTAAAGGTTGATCCTAAAATAATTCCTTTATTTGACACATCGATGGTATCATTCGTTATCTTGGAAGAAAAGTACGTGCTTTCGAAAATGTTATCAAAATCAAAGGGGTCAAATCGAAGGAAGTTATCTGTTTGATATTGTGACAGAGCGTTTTTGTCCAAAACTAAATCGCCGGCCATAAGTAGCACTGGACTAAAGATTGATATAAGAATTATTTGAATAATATCCGTCTTGTGACTGTCCATTGTGTCGAGCAATGCCTATTTCGCATTGATAATTTGATCTGGATTCATTCTAATCTGAATCTATTGAAACTATTCTACTGAGACAATTCTCTTAGAGGATGGAAAATTCCTTTGTTTCATAGCGTATTAAGATTGAACAAGAGAGATTCACAGAAAGTAGAATCTCCGGCGAATTTGTGAGAGGAGGCAATGTCACACGACATTTCCTCCTTTTTTTTCGCCCAAATGAAAACCAGATCAAGGAGATCAAACATGGAAAAGAAAGAGATCATCACCCTCATCACAGTCACCGCTGTTGCTGTTGCCGCTGTCGGCATCGGCATCAGCCGAAATCACTCCCGAAAAAGTGAAATGTTGAAAACAGCGAATAAGCCTGTCGACACCTCACCAAAAATTGAGAGTGTCCTCATCGCTCAAAAAGATCCTGCTTTTGAAGAACATCCCGCCTTCCAGCCATCTGAAACAGTTGCAGAGACAGAAGAGTTCAGTGATCCTCTTCCATTAGAGTACAACGGTCAAGGAGCTGTTAGTTGGACATTTCCGGAAGCTTTTGCTGAAGCACGGACAAAACTGGGGCCGGGAAAGATCTTCATCTGGAACGGTCGGAACTTCACCACCTTATATGCTGAAGAGTTAGTGACACTTGCCACCGACACTGTCGCAGGCGATGAGTTGGCCGTGGTGGATACAGTAGAGGCTAAACAAAAACCGGAAACCAAAACCACCGAAGAAGAAGAATAATAAGATCAAGGCGTTCCCCCTCCTCGCGCCTTGACACCCCAGGCCGGCTTTCGTGCCTAAAGACTTCTCCCCGCGAGCAGAGTCCCACAGGCCGGAGCCGGCCTATTTATTTTATAATTTTAAATCTGAAAATCCATATATCCTTTCATCTTAATTGACGATACGTGCTAATCTGAATTTTGGTTCAATTCGTGAATGAGCCTTGTGCAGGCTAGATTGAAGTATCTGATCGAACTAAAGGAGAAACCAGTGCAAAACTTGTTATATGAGAATGAAAATTCGACAATCCCCCGACGATCTTTATTAAAAGGCGGTCTTGCCACCGGAGTGATCGCTCTTCTGTCTGGTTGCGAGTCGCGAGTGGACTTAAGAGTCAGGAAAGGATTGAAACGGCCGGTTGGTGTATCGGATCGTTCGTGGAAAAACATTCGTTCCCAGTTTATACTTAAACGGGGTGTCACTTATATGAACAACGCCAGCCTCGGAATGCCCCCGGCAATTGTGGCTGAAGCTGTCTGTGAAGGCTATGAGACAATCTCTAAGGAGCCACTTCATGGCAAACATGGCCTTCAGGAAAAAATCTTAAGCGAAACAGTTCCCAATCTGGCCAAGACCTTTGGAGCTGAACGGGATGAAGTTATCCTCACGCGGAATGCATCAGAGGCACTTCATATGCAGGCAGCGGGACTCAAATTGAAACAAGGAGATGAAGTTATTATTACTACTCAGGAACATCCCGCCGGTCAGCGACCTTGGATGTTTCGTCAAAAAAGAGATGGAATCGTCGTTAAAGAAGTGTTCATACCCAGCCCGCTAGAAAGCGCGGATGATGTTATGGAGCGGTTTGAAGACGCAATTACCAAAAGAACGCGAGCCATCAGTTTCTGTCATGTTACGCGAGGTGGACATCACTATCCAGTTAAGAAATTGGCCTCCATGGCCCGTGACCACGGATTGGTTACGTTAGTGGACGGTGCACAGGCGGCGGGTCAGTTTCCGATCGATCTTAAAGATCTCGGCTGTGATACTTACGCAGTAAGTCTTCACAAGTGGATGCTGGCACCGGCTGGGACCGGTTTTCTCTACGTTCGGAAAGACTCTAGGGAGAAGATCCGGTCAATCTTTGCTCCTAATCCTATTATCGAAAAAGCACCCGATTTCGATCCACCAGGGACAAAGGATTTTCCGGTCCGGGCGGCTATAGGGACGGCTCTGGACTTTGTCAACACCCTTGGGGTGGAAAACATTGAGAAACGGTGCCGATTTCTTTCGGACTATTTGAAATCAGGGCTGGAAGAGATAAAAGGTGTAAAACTCCTGAGCGGTCAGATGTCTGACATCTCAGCGCCGGGCTCAACCATCTTTGAAAAAGAGGGATTAGATGCCATGGCTTCAGTACCGATGATGGAAGAGAGAATTGGCACACACATTGATGAACACCAGCGGGATGGCCATAATGCAATCCGGATATCAACTCACATCTATAATAACAGAGCGGAGATCGATAGACTACTGGACGCTATAGCCAGAGCCTGATATCCTCTTGGCTTAAAGAGGATTATTCTTTTTTCCACCCTTTCCATCCCGGCCCACGAACGACCCGCCCTGGTGTGGCGCCGGTGTGCTCGCCATCTTTGAGGACATGTCCCCCATTCACAAAAACGTGGTGAACACCGGTGGAGTACTGGTGTGGTTTCTCAAAGGTTGCATGATCCTGTATCGTTTCGGGATCGAACACCACCACATCAGCATAGTACCCTTCCTTCAAAAAGCCACGCTCTTGAATCTTTAGGTTCGTCGCTGGTAGCCCTGATAACCGATAGATCGCTTCATTCAGCGGTATCACCTTTTCGTCTCGTACGTATTTTCCCAAGAGGCGGGCAAAGTTGCCGTAAGCTCGAGGGTGAGGATTGGAATTAAGAAAATCACCTTCAGGCGCCAGGGAACCGGCGTCCGAATCGAAACTGACATAAGGGACCTTGATCTGCTTTTTTATATTTTCCTCCGACATGAGAAAATAAACAACCCCGACGCGACTGCCATCCTCTACCACTAGGTCCATGGCGGTATCTTCCGGTGGCGTACCGCGCATCTCTGAAACTTCAACAAGTGTTTTCCCAATATACTGCCGGAGATCAGGATTTCGGAAACTGCTCATAAGAACTTTATCATAACCGGCCAGAAGACCAAGATTCTCCCACTCGTCCGTATCTTCCTGCATCTCTATCTTGACGCGAGCGCGAATTTCAGGATCTTGAAGACGCTCGGCCCATTGCTCATAACCCCCTTCCTGAACCCAGGGTGGCATGGAGGCGTTCAGCCCGGTTGCACCAGCGGTGTAGGTGTACATGTCGGCGGTAATGTGAAGGCCGGCGGCGCGAGCCGAATCCATCTTGGCGATGGCAAGATCCATTTTGTAGTGATTCTTCTTACCCCCCGCTTTAAGATGGTAAACCTGCGCAGGAATTACCGCCTCATCGGCGATGAAGATCAGTTCATCTAATGCCTGAAGGAGACGGTTACTCTCGCTCCGCATGTGCGAGATGTACATGCCGCCATATTCGGATGCGACCTTGCACAGCTCTATAAGCTCTTCCGTTGAAGAATAGAACGCCGGCGCATAGATGAGTGAAGAGCCGATACCCACGGCTCCCTCTTCCATCCCTTCCCTGACGAGAGCACGCATTTTTCCCATCTCTTCATCAGTGGGAGGCCGGTCCTCATACCCGATTTGATGAATTCTCAGTGTGGTGGCACCGATGAATGAGGTTACATTCGGAGACACGCCCTTATTTTCGAGGAATTCGAGGTATTCACCAAGAGTGGTCCAGGAAGGGGAATCGTCATATTCTGCCTTCATCTCCTCGCTCAAAGGTCCCATGGAGCCGCCTTCACCGAAAACCTCAAGGGTAACCCCCTGACGAATGTCACTCTGTGATTTACCATCAATTATTAGCGATTCCGTAGCCCAGCTAAGCATATTGATAAAGCCCGGCGTTACCGCCATCCCCGTGGCATCAATCTCTGTTTTTCCTTTTCCCGAAAGACGGGGCCCGATCTTTGAGATCCGATCTCCCGAAACGGCAAGATCTGAGAGTTTACCCTCGGAACCGGTACCGTCGTAGACCGTCCCGTTTCGGATGATTACATCATATGAAGGGATTGTTTCAACAGTGGCATCTGCTGGTGGGACGCACCCCCCGAGAAGAAGTAGCACCGAAGCCAATAGAATGGTCTTTCTCATTATTTTCACCTCTAGTTTGTGGAACTCTCTATAAAACGATCGTCGGCATCCAACCGCCTGTATTTCAACCCCATTCTGTCAAATCGCTCAAAGTGGGACATTCCCAACCGTGCTACAAATCCCTTATATGAGCGATCCGATTCCGGTGTCCAGAGGACCTCCGACATGGCGCTCATTCACAAAGTACTGTAATTCCCCCATTTAATCTGTCTTTCGCCCCGATTCTAACCTGCCGGTCCCTCTTTCTCCAACCTTATGATAGTATCCTTCAATAGAGACACACTTAAGTCCCCTCCATAATAACTGTAGACGGACTTTGTTACAGCCACTCCTGCCGCCGTCGCCTGAGCATGATTCTCGAATCCTCTGGTCAGGATGACCAAAATGAACGGCTCCTGAAGAGGTGGAAAGACAATTGCGGCATCGTGGCAGATAGATGTAATCCTTCCGGTCTTGTGCGCAACTTCGGTTCCGGCAGGGAGGCCGACGGGAATCATTTCATTGAACTCCTGACGACCAAGGATTCTCAACATCGCATCCCGGGAATCATCTGATACAACGGGAGATTCTACCACCGCTCTCATGAGCATCATCATACCGTGGGCATCGGTACGATTGCTAAGGCCCCTTTCGTACGCCTTCAAATCTTCCAATCCCCGGAGAACAAGCACCCCTTCCGCCCCCACCTCGCTCACGGTTTTCATGACCTGTTCCGGCTTTACCATATTCAAGAGAATGTTGGTGGCCAAATTGCTGCTGGTAGTGATCATCGCTTCATTAAGATCCTTCAACGACATTTTTTCCCCCAACCGCGCCATGACCGCCCCCTCTTCGCTCTCGGTTAGCTCCATACTGTATGTGGAACCGTCCACAATGCTGTTGAATTGGTTCACCACCAAAAGTGAGTCTTTAAGTGAAAGCTCACTCCTGTCCCTCATTCGATAAAGTTCAAGCATGACGGCGGTCTTCATTGTACTGGCCGCATGGAACACTTTTTTTTCCTTGTAGAAAAAATACGTGTCGCCATCGAGAGTGGACATGGCGACTGCGATTTCGCCGGCCTGCCCACCGGTTTCACAGCCGACCAACGCGAGAAAAAGAAACGGGATGATTCGGTTCAAGAACTTGATGAAATGAAGGAGCCCACTTGCCCGATGTCGCCGATGGTAGTCAAGTCCGGGACCGGCTCAGAGAGAGGTATGGCATACATGCCGCTCGGTACCCGTTTGACAAGCATGCGGACTGTTTCGGTCAGCTCCTTTTCCTCACGCTCAGGGTGGAGCGGTGTTTCCTTCAGTAACGGGAGAATGGTATTGTAATCGAGTCTGAACACATTCATACTGACGCCGACACGGCCATCCCCATCCGTCGCCTTCTCAACCTGCTGAGCGTCAGGCTTTTCCACGATATCAGCGAGGAAACCGTCTCCATTTTTCCAGATGACAGCGAAAGCGTTTACCCTCTCCGGCTCCACACCGAGGGCGTCCCGATCGTAGTCGATGAGGGCCGATAGGTGATCATCACGTTTGAGATCTGATAATGCTCCAACTGAATAGAGGTTGTCGCTGTTGCAGACGGTAAACTTCTGGCCTGCCCAATCAGGGCGAAACTCGAGACCGGAGAGGGCGGCGTCGGCAGTCCCCAGCGGCTTGGAATGCCCTTTGGGAATCGTCTGCTCTGCAAACGAAAAGGTCAGACTGGTGAACTGTTCGTCACCGGCATTCTCCGTGTAATAATTGCGGATGGTGTCGTCTCTGTCACTGACGATGAATAGGATGTCGCTGTAGCCGGCATCCCGGGCGTTGAACAGGAGGTAATCGAGAAAGGGCCTGCCACCTACGTTGAGCATCATTTTCGGCTTCGAGAGCGCTTCTATCGCTGCATGGGAAGAGCCGTCAATTTCGGCCGAGCGTTTCATGCGTGAGGAGACGCCCGCCGCCATGATCATCAGATTGCTATTCATCCTTCGATGATCCTCTGTCCACATGAACAATATATCCTTTACCGCCGGCCCTTTCAATCGCCTCCAGAACTTCCTCAGCACTGTCCGGAGCGTATGCGAACATACATCCGCCTCCACCGGAGCCATTGATCTTCCCGCCTGTTGCGCCGGCGTCCATGGCCGCATCAAGCATCATATCAATCTTTTGTGTCGATACACCCAGAGCGTCGCGCAAGATGGCGTGCTGACGGTTCAGGAGAGTCCCTAGCTTTTTGCTGTCCACCTCTTCTTCCTCAAGCAATGTTAATCCCTGAAATGTAATATCCCTGTTTGCAATCGTCTCGAAAAGTAATTGTTTCTCCTCATCTTCGAGATGTTCGATTTCCGCCACATCATCAGCCGTGGTCTCCTGAAGCGAAAATTTGCTTCTTTCCCGTTGAACTCGTGCCACCAGGTCCAGAACCCGATCCTTCGTCAGGGCAAGGACCGCCTGTGTATCCTTGGTTTGACGCGAATCACCGATAACAAAAGAGCCGAGATTGCAGGGAAGTTGTTCCACCTTGATCTCTGGCTCCGATTCCACATAATTGACACCGCCCAATGCACTGGTGTATTGGTCCATTATTCCTCCCGCCTCATTGAATTCCTTCACTTCGGCGCGATAGGCGAGATCGGCGGTCTGCTCCGGTGTCAGCTCTGCCTTCTGATCGCTCATCTGCACAAGTAGATTGATCCACGACACCACCATGGCTGAGGAGCTAGACGTTCCCGCCTGAATGGGAATCTCACCCGTGATGGTAGCGTCCAATCCGCCGGAAAAGGTGAAACCGTCTTTCCTCATTGTGTTGATACCGCTCTTGAAATAGTCCGCCGGCTTCGTGTAGGGGAGGTCTCCCTCCATTGAGAAAGAATCCTCTTCCCCCACATCGGGAAGTTTGACGGTGACTGAGAGATCATCCCGTTTCTCCGCTTTGATGGTTAGGCGGAGAGAAATTGCGGCGGCGATAACCGGAAGGCCGAGGTAGTCCTGGTGTTCGCCAAAAAGACAGATTCGGCCTGGGGAAGAAACGATCATGTGAGAAGTCGCAGAGGCGCTGGAGGCACGGAGTCAATCAATACTTTCACTCTTCCCAACTCCGGGGTCAACTTTTCCAAGTTTTAAACAGCCCGAAAGAGGCGGCAGTGCCGATGGCAAGTATGGTCATGGCGAGAGCCAGATTTCCGTAAATAAGGTAGCCAACGCCGAAAAGGAATGCATAGACAGCGAGACAACCAAGGACCATCATCAGAATTCCCTTTGGTACCGACCAGTCGCCACTTTCGCTTCCCTGAAACCTACCCCAGCCAGGCCCGCCGGGATTGATCTTCTCGACAAAACTTTTCAAAACACTTTCTTCAGTGGGCTGTGACAGTATTGTGGCCATTACCCAAGCAATGGTGGTGATGCAGACCCCAGCCACCAACTGCTGCCCGTCACCCAGAGGGGTGAATCCAAGGGATTCATGAAAAAGCCGGAAATAAACAGCGATCAGGAAAGACGCCGTCATGGCGACAATTTCGCTCATTGCATTGATTCGCCACCAGAACCACCGAAGAATGAATAGGAGTCCCGTTCCCGCACCGATCTGAAGCATAATCCAGAAGCTTTCCAGTGCCGTCTCCAGCCACAGTGCCAATGCCCCGGCGAAGATCATAAGGACAACGGTAGATATACGTCCAGTAAGGACCAGCAGAGATTCCTCGGCTTCCGGGTTGACAAAACGTTTGTACACATCATGGACGAGATAGGAGGCTCCCCAGTTCAGATGCGTCGAAATGGTGGACATATAAGCGGCAATGAGGGAGGAGACCACGAGACCGAGCAGCCCCGCCGGTAGAAAAGTGAGCATGGCCGGATAGCCGAGATCGTGATTTACAATGTCAGCGGCCTCTGGGAAGGCGGCTCGAAGATCGTCCAACTCTGGAAAAATGATAAGGGAGCTAAGGGCAACGATAATCCACGGCCACGGCCGAAGGGCGTAGTGTGCGGCGTTGAAAAGGAAGACAGCCCCCACAGCATTATCCTCATCCTTTGCGGCAAGCATTCGCTGCGCGATGTATCCTCCACCTCCTGGTTCGGCCCCGGGGTACCAGACGCTCCACCACTGAACAGCGATGGGAATAATAAAGACAGCCATGGCGTGGGATGGATCTGAAAAGTCTGGGAGAAGATTCAGTTTGCCCACCACATTCTCATGGGAGAGAAGACCGGTGAGCCCTCCCACTTCGGGCAGACGAAGTGCCACCACCGCAGCGCTGATACCGCCGATCATCGCCATGCCGAACTGTATCAGGTCCGTGATGAGCACACCCCTAAGTCCGCCGAGTGAGCTGTAAATGACGGTGACGGTCCCAGCCACAAGAATTGTCTGAATGGGTGTCAGACCGAGAAGCACGCCGCCGATCTTGATGGCCGCTAGCGAGACGGACGCCATGATCACGATATTGAAGAAAAATCCAAGATAAACCGCGCGAAAGCCTCGGAGGAAGGCCGCCGGCTTGCCGCTGTACCTCAGTTCGTAAAATTCAATATCGGTGAGCACACCAGATCTTTTCCAGAGTCGAGCATAGACGAAAACAGTCAGCATTCCCGTTAAAAGAAAAGCCCACCAGACCCAGTTCCCGGCCACACCATCCCGGCGAACAATGTCTGTGACGAGATTCGGTGTATCGGTGGAGAAGGTGGTCGCCACCATGGAGACACCGAGGAGCCACCATGGCATCTGTTTTCCAGCGGCGAAGAATTCAGTGGAACTCTGCCCGGCCCGCCGTGTAACGGCAGCCCCGATGGCAATGCTCAAAGCAAAATAGATGGCAATAAATGACCAATCCAGCGAGGATAGAAGCATGACTCTCCGAAGTTATTTCGACGACAGTTTAATACACGTCGTTCAGGGCGAAAATAGGTTTATTCGTCTTCCACTTGCCTCTGGTAAAATCGGGGAACTTCATAGGGGCGCTACCGTTTGCGATGGATTGTTCCGATAGGGGACTGATGACACTCATGGAGGCAGCGTCATAAACATCGAGGGGCGGTGAAACGTCACGCTTGATTGACTCAAGGAATGCCCGGACGATAAAGAAATCCATGCCGCCGTGGCCCGCCCCCGCCGCCTTAGACTCAAACCGCTTCCAGAGAGGGTGGTCATACTTCTTGAGATAAGGTTCATCAGGCTCCCACTTGTGATCTTCAGGACTCAACCCTTCGATGTAAATGGAGTTGTTATCCTTCATCCAGAGGCCACGGGTCCCCTGCACACAAAAGTTAAGTGAATAAGGTCTCGGAGAATTGGTGTCGTGACTCAGCACTACCGTTTCCCCTTTGGCGCACTTGATGACTGTAGTCACAATATCCCCCAGTTTGAATTTTACCTTGGCGTTGGGGTGATCTGGGCCGGCTTGAGCCACAATATACTGGTGAAGCCCCCTTGACTGGGTCGCCGTTGATGTTAGGTGGACAAACCGGTTTCCTCGATTGATGTCGAGCATTTGTGCGACGGGACCACCACCATGAGTGGGATAAAGGTCACCGTTACGATCTACGGAATGCTGTGTACGCCATCGCGCTTCGCTGAAACCTTTCTCGCCGTACTCTACACCCCCACCGTAAGGGTTTTCGCCATCGTTAAACTTGACACGACGAAGGTCGTGCTGGTATCCGCCCTGACAGTGGAGTAACTCACCGAAAAGCCCTTCTCTCACCATGTTCAAAACTGCCATGACATCGCGCCTGTAACAGACGTTTTCGAGAATCATGCAAAATTTCTCCGTCTTTTCAGACATTCGTACCAGATTCCAGCACTCATCAACGGTCAAGCAGGCAGGCACCTCCACCCCTACATGCTTTCCCGATTCCATGGCGGCGATAGCCATAGGGGTGTGCCAGCGCCAAGGTGTGGTGATGATAACACCGTCAAGGTTCTCTTTATCAAGGAGGTTGAGGTAATCCTTCTCACCGGCACTGTAAATCTTCGGGGAACGGCGGTCGGCTTCATCAAATCTTGCAAGAGTCATCTCAAGCATACGCTCATCAATGTCACAAATGGCCGGTATTTCCACATCATCCCTTCTCAATACCAGTCCGATGAGCCCCTGTCCCCTCAATCCTGTGCCAATAACGCCGATCCTTATCCTGTCACTCATCCGACCAGTAGCGAGTATTGTACTCGGAAGAATCGCCGCAGCTGTGCCAGCAACGGCTGTCTCTTTCAAAAACTTTCTTCTGCTAACTCTCATAATGATGACTTTTCACTCCTTCACTTTGAGTTTCGAATTGCAAAACTTTTTCTTTAGAAACTTCTAATCAGTTAGATGCAATGATGGTCAATTTCTATACTCTCAATGAGACTGTCAACTGAATGTTTCAATTTAGGTTTCTATCTTTTCTTCATATTGGAGTGTTTTCATTAAGAGTGAGATCAACTGACTATTGTCATTCGGCTGGATTTTTTTGCTCTCATGGAACCGGTACGTTAATTTTTATTGTGAGTGTTGCTCTAACTCAAGTTCCTCTCAATAACCGAACATAAGGAGTGCCCAAATGAATAAATATATCAACACTTATCTGATTGCTGTCATTCTCGCAGCAATTTATCAGCCGGTTTTTCCACAGGGAGGAAAAGGTCGGGGCGACTGTTATGAAAACTACTCTTTTCATTATTAAAAGATTGCACCGGGGAAGCATGATGAATGGCTGGCGCTGTTCAAAAAGTGGCATCTCCCAATTATGGAGTATCGTTTGGAGTATGAAGAAGTTACAGAAATGAAATTCTTTGCCGCCGGATCACACGCAATACAGCCCAATTTCGATTTTGCCGCGTTGTTATAGAACATCTACAGAGGCAAAAAAGGCACCACTCGGACGGGCGGATATCATTCGTAAACTGTTCGGTAACAATATGGAGGAATATGTTGCAGCTGAAAAACGGATGTGGGAGATCACCCTTAAGCATTGGGATCAGCCGATGAAAGTAATGGATCCGTACGAAGAGCCATTTTCTGTCTTATTACCAATCGGTGGGATCTGCAAATAGAGGCAGATAAGGGCTACAATTCCCCGCCTTAGTCAAAGAAAAAAATACCGCCTAAATTATAAATATAATATGTACATACTTTGTTTATTTTCATCATATTTTTCCCATTTCATCTCCGGTGATGCTCAGCCAGAAGCAGGCGCCTAGTACAATTCCGAGAACATTAGCAGTGAGGTCCTTCCAGCAGAAGTGGTTGTTCCATTGTTTTCTGTCATAAGCCTCTTTCAACAGACCAATAGAAAAAATCGCTGGCGAAGCCATGATTGCTGAATCTTTACGAGGTGTATCAAGGCTTGCATTCAGTGCCCCGGATATGGCCGTTGTTCCAAGAAAACCGGCCATAAAGTGATAAATCTTATCCTGTGAAAACCATCGGTCAGCACAATACACAATGTGTGTGTATTGTTCACTCTTTGTTGATTTTCCGCCTTTATCCACTGATTTTTGCTGACAAACAGCTGGAGAGAGCAATAAAAATGTGACCGATGTTACCAACAGTACTTTTTTCCATTCACGATCGGTCTGAATAGCTGTTTGAAAACAACTCATGATCACGAATGTAATCCTTCATTCATGCGAAGACAAGCAGTTGGTACAAGGTTTGAAATTTCACAACTTCGGCTTATTATTCGTTAAGGGGGATCTTGAATAATGATTATGTCAGTTTCATCATCAGCGGTTCCGCCAGTTCATCGTGCCCATAGGTGGTTTCTTTCACGGTTGGGAAGATTTCTTCTCTATGTTTCCAACTGGCGCGTTAATGGAGTTGTACCTCAGTTCGATAAATTGATTGTCATCGGCGCTCCCCATTCTTCGCTACTGGACGCCTATTATGTCCTTCTCGCTGTCTGGGCAATCGATATAAAGGTCAAGTTCCTTGGTGCTGTCTGGATTTTTTCACGTCTCCCCATACTGGACAGGCTCAACGGGAACACTGATAATCCAGACATTTACGGTATACGGTGGCCCCTGGGATGGCTTCAGAAGATTATCGTTAAGCGACTTGGCGGTATCCCGGTCTACCGGTATTCCCCACAAGGGACGGTAGATCAGCTTGCAAAATCGATTGATCAATTCAACCATGTTATTCTCATGTTGGCACCGGAGGGAGGCATGGAAGCGACAGAGAGGTTCAAATCGGGATTCTATGTTTTGAGCCAAAAGCTAGACCTGCCCATTCTTCCCATTCAGTTCGATTATGGAAACCGCTGTTTCAACCTCCTTGAACCGTTCCACCCTTCAGGCGATATGGTGAAGGATATGAAGGAACTAAGGGAACAATTTGACGGCGTTAAAGGGCAAAATCGCACATTTAGAACATGAGTAGAAAGTAACATTTGATGCACCATGGCAAACCAATCACAATGGAACTTCTCTAGCTAGTTCAGAAACCCTCATACACCCATAAGTTTTGGTTAACTGTTTTGGCAGTGATCTCTAATCTGTCACTTACACAGTATGTATACATCTATTTGAAGGAGACAAGACGATGAACGAAACATTCACAAGAAGAGAGTGGCTCTCTACAGGACTGAAGCTTGGTGGAGGTGCGGCCCTTGCCGGAACAAGCTTTTTACCAATGCCCGCAGTCGCCTCGACAAGATTCCCTCAAGCTGAACCGGCGCGAATGATGTATAACGAAAATCCTTATGACCCCCTCGGCATCAGCGCGGCGTGCTATGCGCAAATCCCTGGCCAAGGCCAACCTTTACAATATGGATATCGCTCTGCCCGAGCTGAAGGCGCTCATCGCCAAGCAGTTCGGCCTGACACCGAAACACATCTTCGTCGGTGTAGGCTCCACAGAGATCCTCAATGCCGCCGCGTTCATTTATGGAAAGAACGGTGGTGAAATCCTCACCTCCGATCCCACTTTTGAATCGATTCATGTCTATGGGAAAACTATCGGTGCCTCATTAAAAAAAGTCCCTCTTAGAGATGATTTCGAGATGGACATTCCTGCCTTACGGCGAGCCATGAGCCGCAAGACGAAACTGATCTATGTTTGCAATCCCAACAATCCCACGGGGAATATTACGCCTGATAGAAAACTTCGCTCCTTTTGC
Source organism: Fidelibacterota bacterium UBA6931 (assembly GCA_002448795.1). GTDB lineage: Bacteria > Fidelibacterota > Marinisomatia > Marinisomatales > S15-B10 > S15-B10. The sequence goes on along the minus strand of DKAH01000014.1, from coordinate 213,988 downwards.
GAAGAAGCTACGAAAAAAGCGCTGGCCTTCGTGGATGAGGCGTATCACGAATATGTAAGGGATCGCCGTTACAAATCCCTGATTGACATGGTAAAGGCGGGAAAGAATGTGCTTGTATCAAGGACGGCGTCAAAAATTCACGGTCTTGCCGGCATGCGGATCGGTTTTGGTATCGCCAAGCCAGAGATTGTTTCGGAGCTGGAACCGTATATGACCGCCATGAGTCTAAACAACATTGTTGGACTCCGGGCCGCGTTGGCAAGTTATCAGGACACCGATCATCAAGTATTCTGCTTGAGGAAAAATAATGAAGCCAGAAAGGTCGTCACAGATCTGTTGGACGAAATGGGAAGGCAATATGCCCCGTCAGAGACCAACTTTATCTTCTTCCACACCGGCAAACCCATCGAACAGTTTCAGGCCGAGATGCAGAAACGTGGCGTTCGAGTCGGCCGGCCCTTCCCTCCTTACCTTGACTGGTGCCGTCTTAGCCTTGTCAAACCTGAGCAGATGTCTCTCTTCGTCCGCGCTTTCCGGGAGGTCATGGCATAGCTCACGTTTTATTGCTTGCTTCCCTTGAGATATTTGTCAAGCCAGTTGGCGGTTTCCCAGAGAGAGTGCATCACTGACTCCCGGGCGCGATAGCCGTGACTCTCATGGGGAAGCATCACCAATCGTACCGTGGCACCGTGCCCTTTAAGGGCGTGGTAGAACCGTTTGCTCTGTACTGGAAACGTACCTGAATTGTTATCCGCCTCTCCATGGAGCATCAGCAGTGGTTCGTTCACCTTCTGGGCGTGCATGAAGGGAGACATGGCGAAGTAGATTCCGGGTGCTTCCCAGAAAGTCCTCTCCTCGGCCTGAAAGCCAAATGGGGTCAGCGATCGGTTGTAGGCGCCGCTCCGGGCGATCCCCGTGGCAAAAATATCCGAGTGAGCCAACAGGTTCGCTGTCATGAAAGCGCCGTAGGAGTGGCCTGCGATGGCTACCTTCTTTCTGTCGGCAACACCCCTTTCCACCATATAATCCACAGCCGCCTGGGCGCTGGCCACCAACTGATCCACATAAGTGTCGTTGGGCTGGGCATTGTCTTCCCCCACGATGGGCATGGTGGCATTCAGGAGAACGCCGTAGCCGTGAATCAGCATTGAAAGGGCCGACGTGGAACTAGAGGTTGGACTGATCCGGAGAAACCGATGGGGCGAACCGATCACCTGAGATGCCGCCGTGGATGTCTTGAACTCCCGGGGATAAGCCCAGACAATCATTGGGATTGTGCCATCCGCCGGTTTGTGCCCCGGCGGAAGATAGAGCGTTGCCGTTAAATCAATACCATCAGCCCGCTTGTATTTTACCATTTCTGTATAAACACCCTTCATCTGGGGATAGGGATGTGGAAATGAAGTCATCTGTTTCATCTTGCCGTTCTTGAGATACCGAATGAAATAGTTCGGCTGTTCGTCCCTCGTTTCACGAGAGGTGATGATGACCGACTTGTCTACGTCCAGCACCGCCGTGGGGCGTTCATAAGCGGGAGCTTCGGAGCGGAACAACCTTGTCTTATTGCCCGTCTCTATGTTGAGTTCATCCAGAAACGGACGGTCCCCTTCGGGAGATGCACCGGTGCCGGATAGAAAGATGGATTTTGCACCGCTCCCCGTCAGCAGGACCGAGGCACCGTTGTCATTCATTTTAGTCATGGGATAACCCGGATCGCTATATCGATCTTCATAAAGGCGATCGAAAACAAGCTTTGGAGGACCTTTGGGATTGCCAGGCGAAACGGCCCACGTCTGTGTCTTCCGCGTGCTCCACTCTCTAGTGGTGACAAGGGCGAGGTCGTCGCTTCCCCATTGAACATAGCTGAATCTGAGAGGAAGATCAATGAAGGCGGAAGATGCTCCTGTGAATGGCGCGGTGTGGACGAAAAGTCGGTCTCTGACCTCTGCTTCAGCTTTGGGATCACCACCGTCCTGGGCTTCTATCCAATATAGCGTGGCGTTTGAATCGGACCGCCAGCCGAAGGAGCGGGGCCCTGTCGGCACCGCGCCAAAACCGAGAGGAAGCTGTTCACCCAGCGGCATGTCAGTCGCCGTGTGGACGACCTTCCCTTTCAGGTCCCATACCTCTACTAGCCTGGGAAAACGGTAAACAGGGACGAGGTAAGAATAAGGGCGATGGACTGTCTCCACCAGAAGCATCTGCCCATTTGGCGAAGGTTCCGCCCGGGCGTAGATGGCGGGTTTCCCTATCTTTGTTACCTTCCCCTGCAATGTTACATGAACAATCTGTGATGTGAGGAAGTAATCAAAAAGCGCCTCGTCATGTGGCGAAGTCAACAGGTCCTGATAGGTTCGTGCCGGCGCCTCGCCTCCGCTATTCTCTTGAATGACAGGTCCCTTTGGAACTCGACTCTCCGCTGGTGCTTCGCCTCTCCCGGTGGGAACAGTGAGAGCGATAATCCCGTTGCTATCTGACAGCCACTCATAGGGGGTGCCGTAGGCTCCGTTCAGTGAATTTTTCATTACTTGCTTCGCTCTCCCCCGTTTCGTATCGACGATCCATAGTGTAATGTTGTCCATGGAGGTAACGGCTAAGGCAAGCTGTTTTCCATTGGGAGACCAGGCAATGCTGGAGATTTTCGGGTTTGCCGGAAGACCGGATACTTTTACCTCTTTCCCACCCGAGACCGGTCGAAGGGTGAGGGAACTGTAGTGACTCCGCCGGCTGCGACCGTTCGTCACAGGATTGATCCTCAGCCCTGCAATACGCAGTTCGGGTTGGGACAATTCATCAATACCCGACATTGCCGGACTCTCCATAAAAAGCGTCTTCTCTTTCGATGGGCTCAGCATCATAACGGGCGCAAGTGGTGAACTGACCAGCCATTTAATCTTGTCTGGTGGTGTCCTGTACTCCTGTACATCCTGAGCACGAAGCAATGCCGTCTGCTCTATAGCAACAAACAGCAAGATTTGTGAGAGAATGGGAAAAAACCGGTTTGAGCATGTGAAGTTCATGGGCACTCCTTATCTTGAAACTCCGTCAGACAGATGGGAATCCTTAACCCCTTATATGATCATCTTAGCAGTATCCCCTGATTCCAAACGGTCGAGAGTACATTGAGTTCTGCGTCATAAGCAAGCCTTTCCATCATCCTGAAGTGGTTGTATATTTAACCATTATGAAAGTACAGACGTCTAAAAGGGCACACAGTGAAAGGAATAGTCATGAAACGTAAACTTCTACTCACTCCCCTTATTATGACGCTGGCGATTTTTATCGCTGGATGCGAAAACCCATTTAACAGTAACGATGAAGTTCAGCTTGATGCGGAAGAGCTCGAACTCTTTTCGTCCGATCTTGAGACCGATCTGGGACTTTCAGGCACAAGTGCCAACATACTGCGCTCTGCCCTAAACCGTCACGGCAATGGCGGACGTTGGAATAATGATCCGGGATTCCTATGGAAACTTGCCGCCGAACTGCATGAGAAATTATCCGATGAAGAGAAGGAGAAAATCTTTGCCCGCATGCAACGGATGAAGGAGCGCGGCAAGAACGATAAGGACGGCAAGGGTAACGAAGCACGGGGACACGACAAAGGCAAAGATGGTGCAGGTGCTTTCCGGGCTATTCTCTCTGTATTGACGGATGAGCAGAAGGTCACTTTTGATGAGATTATGACAGATTTCCGGACACAGATGGCCGCTATTCACGAAAGCGCGAAGGCCGGTGAAATGACAAAACAAGAAGCCGGTGATGCGATGAAATTACTCCACGAATCACTGAAGGAAGCCCTAGACAAACTCCTCACCGATGAACAGAAGGCAGAACTCGAGCAGATGAAGGAGGAGTATGAAGCGAGGAAGAAGGAATTTGTCGAAGCGGTTGAGGCAGCCAAAATCGAAGTACTGGGCCTGACTGACGAGCAACTTGCTGCCCTCGAGGCAGCAAGAGCTGAGGCTAAAAGAGTTCTAGAATCATTGAAAGCAAAAGTTGATTCCGGTGAAATGACAAAACAAGAAGCTGGCGAGGCGATGAAAGAGATCTGGAAAGACCAGAAGGATAAGTCAGCTGAGATTCTGAAGGAATCCCAGATTGAAATCATGAAAATCCACAGCTATCTTCAGATACGTTGGCACCACCGACATGGTCCCCGGGGAGAAGATGGTGATGGCCGAGGCGGATAGACTCCTCTCTATATGAGTTTGTTTATGAAAAAGGGCGGCTGTTGTCGCCCTTTTTTCTTGTGTTTCTCAGGTTTGGGGTGGACGCTATAGGATTCGAACCTATGACCCCCGCCTTGTAAGGGCGATGCTCTGAACCAGCTGAGCTAAGCGTCCAACACTAGGCTTCGGCAATGCGGGCTGAAGTCGTAGTAGATTTCTTCTTTTTTGGTTTCTTGGGATTTTCAGCAAAAGCGTAATTAATCACTTCGCTCAGCTCTTTAACGAAGTGGAACGTCATATCTTTCACCACCTTTTCTGGAATTTCTTCCAGATCTTTCTGATTGAAGTGAGGAAGGATCACTTCACGAACCCCGGAGCGATGGGCCGCCGTCACTTTTTCACGAATACCGCCGACGGGAAGCACAGCTCCCCGAAGGGTAATTTCCCCGGTCATCGCAAGAGTATTCTTCACCGGCTGTTTCGTCAGCAGTGAAACGATGGCTATGAAAATTGCTGTTCCGGCCGAAGGGCCGTCCTTAGGGATGGCGCCTGCAGGGACGTGAACATGAATATCAGTATTCTCATGTAAGTTCGGCTCAATACCGAGCTTCTCCGCGTTGGCCCGCACATAAGATAGGGCCGCCGTGGCGGACTCCTTCATTACGTCGCCCAATTTACCGGTGAGGGTAAGTCTCCCCTTACCGGGCATTCGGGACGCCTCAATAAATAGAATATCACCGCCGACTGAAGTCCACGCCAGCCCTATGACGACGCCGGCTTTTTTCATCCGCTCCGCCATTTCGGCATAAAATCTCGGGGCGCCAAGATATTTTCCCACCGCTTCCTTGGTGATTTTCGCAGAAGCAGTCTCCCCCTCTGCCCGTTCCCGGGCCACTTTCCTCAGAACATTGGAAATTTCCCTCTCTAAACTCCTTACCCCCGCTTCCCGGGTGTAAGACCGAATCAGCTCCTTGATACCCGCCTCCGTAAAAGAACAGTCTTTCTTGGTGAGAGCATTTTCCTCTAGCTGCTTCGGGATGAGGTACTGACGTGCAATCTTGATCTTTTCCTGCTCAATGTAGCCGGAGAATTCGAGAATCTCCATTCTGTCACGAAGGGCAGGAACGATGGGATCCTGAAGGTTTGCTGTGGAAATAAACATGACATTACTCAGATCGAAGGGGACTTCCAGATAGTGATCGCTGAATGAAAAGTTCTGTTCAGGATCGAGCACTTCCAGGAGCGCCGATGAGGGATCTCCTCTGAAGTCAGCCCCCACTTTATCAATCTCATCAAGCATAAAGAGTGGATTGTTTGTTCCCGCCTTTTTCAAACTTTGGATAATCCGTCCCGGTAGAGCGCCGATGTAAGTTCGGCGATGACCCCGTATTTCGGCTTCATCCCGGACGCCACCAAGAGAAATCCGCACAAATTCCCTACCCATGGAGCGGGCAATGGAACGGCCGAGAGAAGTCTTTCCTACGCCCGGAGGACCGACAAAACAGAGAATCGGTCCCTTCACACGGCCGTCCTTTGTTTTTTCTTCTTTCAGTTTTCTCACAGCGAGGTATTCGATGATCCGCTCCTTCACGTCATCCAGACCGTAATGATCGTCGTCAAGAATACGCTTTGCCTTTTTAGTATCAACTCTGTCCTTGGTTGACTTGCTCCACGGAAGATCGAGGAGCCAGTCCAAGTAGGTCCGGGAGACGGAATATTCCGGTGACTGGGGAGGGATCTTGCCAAGACGATCGAGCTCCTTCATTGCGACCTTTTCTGCCTCTTCGTTCATCTCCGCCGCCTTGATTTTATCCTCTAACTCGGTAAGCTCAGCCGATTCATCTTCCTCTCCGAGCTCTCTTCTGATCGCTTTCATCTGTTCGCGCAAATAATATTCGCGCTGTGATTTCGAAATTTCATCCTGTACTTCGGTCTGAATTTTTTCGCCAAGGTTGATACGCTGAATTTCTCTATTCAACAGGACTGTCGCTTTTTCGAGACGTTCTTTCACATCCATTTCCTCGAGTATCTCCTGTTTCTCTTGCGTCGGGATGGTCACCAGTGAAATAACTCTGTCCGCGAGACGCCCAAGCTTGGAAATTGAACTGAGGACGCCTGAATGCTCTTCAGTAAGATAAGGAGCCACCTTCACGAGATCTTCGAAACTATTCCGGATCGATCTCGCTATCGCTTCCGATTCAATGCCTTCCAGCTCCTCATCCTCCACTCGCTGTACGACAGCTTTGAAATAAGGTTCATTCTGGATAAAAGAGACTACTTTGACGCGTTCAACGCCCTGAATTATGGCTGACTTGCTGTTATCCGGCATATCGAAAACTTTGAGCACCATAGCAAGCGTACCCCAGGAATAGAGCTCATCAGATGAGGGGTTCTCCTCACCTCCGTCCTCCTGCGCCACTACCACAATCATCTTCTTCCCCGCCGGGAGGTCATCAATCAGTTTCAAGGAGCGTTCCCTGCCGATATACGTGGGGATCACCTGCTGAGGGAATAAAACAGTATTCCTCAGTGGCATGACCGGATACGTCTCAGGCGGATTGGCCACCGAGCCGTTATTGTCGGGAACGTTGGATTCCTTCTCGTCAGTCATAGTCCAATCCTTTCATCATAATTTACATCCAGCAGAATGGAGCTCAAAGAGTATGCCACTATGTAGAGGTGACAACAATTGGCATGAAACTATGCCAATATGTCTGTTTTACCTCGAATCTGAACGGAGAGTACCGATGAATCGGCCGAAGGTTTCGGCCCAATGTTCCACGGTGATTCTCGGTCCCACGAGCTTAAAATAGTATGGTTCAGCGGTTCCTTCAACGATCGCAGCAAGAAGACGGAATTCAGGTTTTTCAACGGGTTGCGACATGGGCATACCGCCACCGGTAAACGTACCTGTCAAGTCCGCAATGGTGGTATTCATCCCTCCTACATTGAATGTCTGAACTCTCGCCTTGGATTTGGAATCACTCCCGTCTGGCTGCTTGAATTGACCGAACCACCTATCGAGATTCTCCTGCACCGAACCGCCGATGCCGGAAAAGACCGCCAGTTCAGCGTCTTCCGCTTCCTCATCCTGTGATGGGAGACGGAATTGGGCAAGGCGCATGGAAGAGGACGGAGTTTCCCTTATCCAGTTTGGGTCAACCACCGCCAATAACCCGCCAAATTGAGTCCTCTGAGCATCATTAGGAGGGGAAGGCAGTGATGGATTCGGTGCAGAAGTTTCACCTGGTCCCGAGAGGCTTGCAACCATCCATGCCAGGGCCGCACCACCGATTAAGATGGCGCCGTAAGTAAGTAGTTTCTGCTCAGACATGTAAAGGTGTGACATTCATGGTTGCCTGCTCATCGGCATGATATGAACTGCGGACCAGGGGACCTGCTTCCACCCAGCCAAGCCCCATCTCAAGGCCGGCTTTGCGGTAAACCTCAAACTCGTCAGGGTGAACATACCTATCCACCGGCTGATGCCGCTTTGTCGGCTGGAGATACTGACCGATGGCCAATATGTCACATCCCGTAGCGGCAATATCTTCCATGAGCAGGAACACCTCTTCCGCCTTTTCGCCGATGCCAAGCATGAACGCTGTTTTTGTCCGCAGACCAAACGACTTTGATTTGCGGAGAACATCAAGAGACCATTCATATTTCGCCTGAGGCCTTACATCGGAATAAAGACGCTTAATCGTCTCCATATTGTGGCCCAAAATCTCCGGCCACGCAGAAAAGACCGTTCGAAGAGAATCATTTTCGTTTCGCATATCGGGGATCAGCACCTCCACGCTACATTGGGGCGTTGACTTATGGATTTCCCTGATCGTCTTCGCCCAAATTCCGGCACCACTGTCGGGAAGTTCATCCCTGTTTACCGAAGTGATGACACAATGCTTCAAACCCATCTGATGGACAGCCAGGGCAGTCCTTCGCGGTTCATCGGGGTCATACCAGTCAGGCTTGCCAGTGGAAACACCGCAAAATCCACAGGAGCGTGTGCAGACATCACCAAGAATCATCAATGTAGCAGATCGCCTTTCCCAGCACTCATAAATATTGGGACAGAGCGCCTCTTCGCAAACGGTGTGGAGATTCCCCGTCCGTACCATTTTTTTCAACTCTCTGAAGTTGTCACCGGTCCGAATGGTGGTCTTCAGCCATGGAGGTTTCTTATCCCTCAGCCGCCTGCCTGTTTTTTCCGCTAATGATGTTGCCATGGAACTCCTACAAAAGCGTTGAGGCGTCGATCTCCTCGAGAAAAGTTACCAGTGTTTTGAGATAACTTCCGCCGTCGGCACCATCCAAAATGCGATGATCAATCCCAATTGAAAGATTGCAGATCGAACGGATTACGACGGCATCACCATGGGGTGTCTGGCGGACCACCGGCTGTTTCTTGATCGCACCCACACCCAGGATCGCTGAGTTCGGCTGATTGATGATCGGCATTCCAAAGCTGTTTCCAAAGACGCCGAAATTTGAAACAGTAAATGTTGAGCCTTGAAGTTCATCTGGTGAGATTTTACTGCTTCTTCCCCTGACAACGAGGTCGTTCACCTTTCGGCACAGCCCGAGGAAATTCATTTCTTCACAATTGGCAATCACCGGCACCATTAGGCCTTTATCCATGGCCACCGCCATGCCGACATTAATATTCTTTTTGAAGATGATGCTTGTCCCGTCCAGCGAGGCATTGAACTTTGGATGGGCCTGGATCGCTTTCACCGCTCCCAAAATAAAGAAGGGCGTATAGGTCAGCTTGAAGCCTTCCCGTAGGAGAAATGCCGCGTTATGTTCTTTCACATAGTGGACCACATTGGTCACGTCGCATTCAGAGACAAGATGGACATGGGCTGCAGTGTCGATGCTATGGCGCATATGTTCCGAAATCGTCTGACGAACTCGATCCATCTCTTCCACACGATCATCCATGGCCGTCGGCACCGCTTGGGGCTGAAAAGTAGCCGGTTGTTGGGATACGACCGTGAGCGGGGGAACTGGAGCGACTCCCCTTGTCTCCAAGTAGGCCAAGATGTCGCCTTTGGTTACGCGACCGGCTCGACCCGTGCCGGGAATGGAGGCTAGCTCATCCACAGACACACCTTCGCGGCGTGCAATCGCCCTGACGAGTGGCGTATAGAAAATTCTCTTCCCATCTCGTGAGCCAGCCGCCTCAGGTGCCGGTGCGGGCAGAGGTGAAACTACTGCCGAAACTGGCTCAGGGGAAGGTTCCACCTTGGGAGTTTCCTCACCCTTCTCTTCTTCAACAGCCGGAGAAGCTTCGGTGGCCACCTCTGCATCAGTTTCGATCCTCGCAATAACTTCATTCACAGGAAGAACATCATTCGGCTGAGCAAGAATCTCCTTCACCACTCCGGCAGCGGGAGAAGGAATCTCCGAATCAACTTTGTCTGTTCCAATTTCGAGGAGTATTTCATCCATCTCCACTGTCTCCCCGACTTTCTTTCGCCATTGAATAATGGTCCCCTCAGTGATGGATTCACCGAGCTTTGGCATGATTACGTCAGCTATCATTGTTTACTCTCTTGGTTAATATTCAAGCAATTCCTCCGCTACCGTAACGATCTCAACACTTTGGGGAAGGATCGCATTCTCAAGATAAGGACTGAAGCCTATGTGGCTATCTTTTGCTGCCACCCGCCTCACGGGGCTGTCTAAGTATTCAAAACAGTGGTCGGCGATCAACGCGGAAATCTCAGCCCCCGGGCCGTTTGTAAGGTTATCCTCGTAAGCAACAAGCACCCTGTTTGTCTTTTGAATCGATTTGCTGATGGTATCCAGGTCCAACGGATTCAAAGTTCGAAGATCGACGATCTCAACACGGGCGCCGGTGCTACTAGTAAGGGTTTTGGCCGCCTCAAGACTTTTGTAGACCATCATTCCGTAAGTGATAATGGTAAGATCTTCACCCTCGGTTACCAGACGGGCCTGTCCAAACGGCACAAGATAATCTTCATCCGGTTCAGTTGTGGCCGCCGAGGCATAACGGTAGAGTCCCTTATGCTCCATGAACATGACCGGATCATCCACTCGACACGCCATTTTCAGGAGCCCCTTCGCATCTTCCGCGTTAGAAGGATATGCGATTCGAATGCCCGGCAGGTGGAAAAAGTATCCGTCAATTGACTGACTGTGGTACAGTCCTCCATGAATGTATCCACCCACCGGTACTCTGATCACAGCAGGGCAGCTCCAGTCGCTGGTAGAACGATATCGAATAGCTGCCAGTTCGTTTCGAATCTGCATCATGGCATACCAGATATAGTCTCCAAACTGTATTTCCACCACCGGCTTCCATCCAGCACAAGCCATTCCAATTGCAGTCCCCACAATAGATGATTCCGCCAGTTGGGAATTGAAGACACGAGTCTGGCCAAATTCTTCTGTAAGCCGGCGTGTTGCGGTGAACACACCTCCCTTATCCCCAGCCACATCTTGACCGTAGATAATCATTTTGTCGTTTCTGCTCATCTCTTCATGGAGGGCATGATTGATGGCATCCACCATGACTATCTTCTCGGCAATTACTTTCTTTTCCCCAGATACCGGTAGTGGAGCGTCACTATACATGTGATCGGTAGCTGTCTCCGGCAAGGGGTGGGGCCGGCTCTCAGCCCATAGAGCATCCTGACCCACCTGATGGGTCATCCGCTCATTGATCTTGTCAAAATCTTCCGACTTAACGATTTTAGCGGCGAAGCAGGCTTCCCTTAGCTTAAGGATGGGATCCCTTTCTCGATCTGTCTCCAGTTCCTCCTCGCTCCTGTATTTCCGCTGGTCATCTGAAGAAGAGTGCGACAACAGACGCACCACATCAGAAACGATCACACTGGGCCCCTTACCTTTTCGGGCGCGATCAACCGCCTTCTGAAAAGCGAGATGACTCTCAAAGAAGTCAGTGCCGTCAACCTGGAACCGGGCTAGATGGTTATATCCTGCTGAAAGTTCATACACCGATCCGGCAGTCTGCTCCGAGATGTGCACCGAGATGGCGTATTTGTTATCCTGAATATGGAAAATAACCGGGAGCCGTTCGCGGCTTGACCAGTTCAGGGCCTCGTGAAAATCGCCCTCGCTTGTGGCCCCTTCACCGGAGGAAACGTAAACAATCTCATTCTCTCTCGACAGGGCCACCGCCATGGCCGTACCGACGGCTTGAAGATACTGAGTACCCGTAGAGCTTGATTGGGTCACAATGCGGTAATTTCTATGAGAAAAGTGCCCAGGCATTTGTCGACCACTGGAGTTGGGGTCTTCAACTCTAGAGAGCGAGGAGAGCAGTTGTTCACGCCCGGTCATCCCCAGCCCTAAACAGAATGCGGAGTCACGGTAATAGGGATAGGCCCAATCCTTTCCCGCCTGAAACACCTCGGCAGCAGCCAATTGAGACGCTTCATGCCCAGAACAGCCCATGTGGAAATAGCTCTTCCCTTGCTTCAGGAGTGTAAGCATCTTTTCATCCAGTCGCCGTGACTGAACCATCAATTCATAGATGTGAAGTAGTCGTTTCTTTGTAAATCCGTGGAGTCTAGGCATTCAGAGCCTCCACCGAAGCGAAATTAAATTGTTCTTGGAATACAGTCGCGAAACTTGTCATGACCTCGGCAGAGTTCACCTCTCTGCCCAGTAGGTCAGACATAGAGGTAACGTCGTACTCGAAAATTCCGCAAGGAATAATGCCGTCGTAGAAACTGAGGTCTGTTTTTACATTCAGGGCCACACCGTGCATCGAGATCCACCGGGACAACCGAACACCGAGGGCGGCAATTTTTTCGTCACCCACCCAAACACCCGTGAGTCCTTCACGGCGATGGCCCTCAATCCCAAAGTTCGCCAGCGTCTGGATCAAAACTTCCTCAAGAGAACGCATATACCAACTCACACTTTTGCGATGATCGTGAAGATCAAGGATAGGGTACGCCACCAGCTGCCCCGGACCGTGAAATGTGACGTCCCCGCCCCGCTCAATCCAGTAAACAGGGATATCGCCATCCCTGGAATCGAGAAGATGGTTCTCATTTGAATTTTTTCCCAATGTATAGACTGGGTAGTGTTCAACGAGAATGAGCGTGTCAGGGATGATTCCGAGTCGCCGCTCATCAACCAGCCTTTTCTGGAGTTCCAACACGGAACCGTAATCCCGCCGTCCCAGCTGGAGTAGATCCAAAGTTCGGTCTGATTCAACTGATTGCAAAGTGGGCTTTACATTGATGGTCATCACTAGATGTGGATCGCCTCACCATAGGCGTCGGCCACCGCTTCCATAAAAGATTCCGAGATAGTTGGATGGGCATGGACGGTATTTAGGATTTCCTCATAAGTCGTTTCTAGAGTGCGTGAAATGCCAGCCTCGGATATCAGTTCTGTCGCATCAGGACCAATAAGGTGGCAGCCGAGAAGTTCACCGTAATTGGCATCGAATATCACCTTCACAAACCCTTCCGATTCGCCGATAGCCATCGCCTTTCCGCTTGCCTTAATCGGGAAGTAGCCTATTTTTACTTCAATTCCTTTCTCCTTCACCGCACGTTCAGTCATTCCTATTGACGCCACCTGCGGACGGCAATAGGTGCATCCCGGAATGTTGTCGTAATCGATTGGTTTCGGTGTCTTCCCAGCGATATGCTCCGCAGCTACACGCCCCTCCGCTGATGCCACGTGGGCAAGCCACGGCGGACCAATCACGTCACCAATAGCATAAATATTTGGCACCGCGGTCTGGTAAAATTCGTTAACCTCAATCCAACTCTCCTGGACTCCGATCCCCAGATTTTCCAGGTTGAGCCCCTCTACGTTGCCCTGCACACCAATGGCCACGAGTGCTGTCTCCGCTTCAAGAATCTCACCATTATTTCCCGAAGTGAGTTGGACCTTCACTTTTGTTTTCAGTCTGTTAATCTTTTCAACTTTTGCAGAGGTGTGAACTACAATTCCCCGATCTTCAAACAACTTTCGTAGGAGAGCTGAAACCTCACTGTCCTCAACCGGCAATAGATCTGGGAGCATTTCCACAACATGGACTTCCGTTCCATACTCGTTATAAAAGCTGGCGAACTCAATTCCGATTGCACCGCCGCCAATAACGATCAGACTTTTCGGCAACTTCTTAAGCATCATCGCCTCTTTGGATGAAATGACTCTTTTTCCATCTGTCTCGAGGCCGGGAAGCTCTCTGTTCCTTGCTCCCGTTGCTATTATCGCATGATCACACTCTACAATCGTATTCTTCCCTCCGCTGTCTATCACCTCAATCTCGTTGGACGATTTCATCGATGCTATTCCAGCGATGTGATCGATCTTGTTTTTCTTCAGAAGATACTCGATCCCTTTTGACAGCCTCTTTGCTGCTCCCCTGCTTCGTTTAACAGTGGCTCCGAAGTCAACGGAATAGCCATCAACCTTAATTCCATACTTATCGGCATTCTTGACCAGATGAAGCGCCTCAGAATCTTTCAGAAGTGATTTGGTCGGAATGCAGCCCCAATTCAGGCAGACCCCACCCAGTGCCTCCTTCTCCATCACCACCACAGATTTCCCGAGCTGTGCCGCCCTGATGGCTGCCACATAACCGCCGGGACCGCCACCCACCACCGCGAGATTGTACCGCTTGCTCATCGTTTTATGCCGCGGGCTTCTTTGCCCCTTCAAGACTCCTCAAAAGTTCAATCTCCACTGCGTATTCCGATGGATCATTCACAGGTGTTTCAAGAAGCATTGGCAAATCGGAAAAACGGTCATCGTTCACCATGCACCAGAAAGTCTCCATGGTCAGTAACCCTTTTCCGATACTCTCATGCCGGTCAACGCGGGAACCGAGTTCTTTCTTGGAATCGTTGATGTGGAACGACTTGAGCCAACCCAAGCCGACAACATTGTCAAACTCTTTAAATGTATCTCGCCATCCTGTCTCTGTTCGAATATCGTAGCCCGAAGCGAAGCCATGTTGGGTGTCGAAACAGACGCCCATCCGCTCCTTCTGCTCCACACCATCGATTATCGTCTTGAGATGTTTGAAACGGTAACCAACGTTTGTCCCCTGCCCGGCTGTATTCTCCAGCAGTACTGTTACACAGCCGTCTGACCGTTTGTTAAGACAGTAATTGAGACTATCGGAAATTCGTTTAAGACATTCGTCCTCTCCCGCTTTCATGTGCGAACCGGGATGAAAGACCACATATTCGATACCGCAAGCGTCACACCGATCCAGTTCATTGAGAAACGCCCGCCGTGACATATTCAGTTTTTTTTCTTCCGGCGATCCCATATTCAATAGATAGGAAGCGTGACTGACACACATCTGAGGCCGCTCCTCTTCCATGCCACTCCTGTAGCCAGTCGTGTTCTCTTCCTGGGGTTCTTTGGGAAACCACTGATTTTGGTTAGCGGTAAATATCTGGATGGCATCAGCACCAATATCTGTTCCTCTACTAGGCGCATTTTCCACGCCACCGGCCGCACTTACATGAGCGCCAAGAAAGCCCATTAGAGACCTCTCTTCCCGATAACGGCGAGGAATTCTCCTCGCGTTTTCTCATTTTCACGAAAAGCGCCTCGGACCGCTGAAGTGATCATATAAGAAGATTTTTTCTCCACACCTCTCATCTGCATGCAGAGGTGTTCGGCCTCAATTACAACGGCAACCCCCTTTGGCTGAAGAACGGATTGCAGTGCGTCGGCGACCTCCTGAGTCAACCGTTCCTGAACTTGAAGTCGCCGAGCAAAAACTTCGAGAATTCTGGGAATTTTGGAAAGTCCAATGATCTTTTCGTCAGGGAGATAGCCGACATGGGCAAGCCCCTTGAAAGGAAGCAGGTGATGCTCGCAAAGAGAGAAGAAATCGATATCCTTCACCGCCACAATCTCATCACATTTCTCTGTGAAGACCGCATTACCGACAACTTCCTCCGGTGTCTGTCTGTAACCCTTAGCAAAGGTGAACCACGACTTTGCAACACGGTTTGGTGTCCTCTCTAAACCATCCCTTGAAGGATCTTCACCAATTTCTACCAAAAGATCCTTAATTACTGATTCAATCTTTGTCAAACTGATATCGTTCATAATACCTCATCTGAAAAACATCCTTATCCCCAAACCTCATCAGGCTCATTATGAATCTTCGGTTTTAACAGCCAGACACCTGCATAGATGAGAGGAGTATCAAACAGTGCGAAAAAGAACTTGAACAAGTATGAATAATAAATGAGTGGAAGGAGATCACCAAAACTATTTACATTCTCGCCTAAATTATTTGCATAATACAATATTGTCAGGATTGCCGTTGTGTCTACAAGCTGGCTCAACGTCGTAGATAGGTTGTTTCTCAACCAGAGGTGCTTCCCTTTTGTCAGCTGTTTCCAGAAGTGAAAGAGTTGGACATCCACGCTCTGGGCAGTAAGATACGCAAACATTGATGCCAGAACATTCCCAAGCATAAACTTGTAGACTGATTCAAAGGTCGAGGTGGCACCGGAAACACCGCTTGCATCCGGAAAAAGGTGCCCTAAAGTCATCAGCCCCAGCATGAAGAGATTCATGGCGAAACCGATCCAGACAAGCGCTTGAGCTCTGGCCTTTCCGTAGAGTTCACAAATAAGATCGGTGGCTAGGAACGTGAAAGGATAGGCGAGGACACCGGCAGGGACCGTCAGCCCAAGAACATTAACAAATTTTGTCGTGCCGACTATATTTCCTAGGACGAGGGCTGTGATAAACATTCCGCTCAGAAAGAGAAATAGCTTCTCTTTGAAGCTCATTCGCCCTCGAGACCGAAATAATCAGTATATATCGTGGGTGTTTCCCTGAGACGGATTCGGTGGAGTTGAACATCGCCCAGCTCTGGTTCAATCTGCTCCCAAATCCAGATTACCATCAACTCGGTTGACGGCTGCCTACTTTTGAACCACGGTATATCTTTTTCAATGGTGGAGTGATCAATGAGATTAAGCACTTTTTCCTGAACAATCATTTTCAGTTCCCCGAGGTCCACCAAAAATCCAGTCTCTTCATTGATGTCGCCGGTTACCGTTACCTCAAGATCATAATTGTGGCCGTGGAGGCGAGCATCATCGCCAAACACTTCCTGATTTTTCTCGCTGCTCCAGTCCGCATGACCGTACTCATGGGCGGCACAAAAGGTGAATTTTTTTGTTAGGAAAGGCATGGGCCTGTGAACTTTATCTAAATGGTTGACTGACTCGCGCCGAATTTACAGACAGTCTTCAGTAAGTGAAAAGCAGTTCGACATGGAATAAACATCTAAACGACTGAGGAAGGGCAAAGATCGCTCAGAGAACAGTTTTTACATTGCGGCCTTCTCGCAATGCAGACATGCCGGCCGTGTTCGATGACAAGATGTGTCAGTATGACCCAATCACTTTCTGGTGTAATCTTCATGATCTCTGATTCTATCTTGATAGGATCTCTCTGGTTTGTGAAGCCCAAAAGATTCGTGATCCGTATCATATGTGTATCTACAACAACGGCAGGTACTCCAAAGGCAGTCCCCAGTAGACAATTTGCCGTCTTCCTTCCTACACCGGGAAGGGTCAGAAGTTGATCCATAGTTTGTGGAACTTGCCCGCCGAATTCATCTATGATGATCAGGCTTGCCCCCTTTATAGACCGCGCTTTCTGATTGTGGTAGCCCGTTGAACGTATATCTTCAGACAGTTCATTTACATTGCAATAAGCAAATTCCACCGCAGATCTGTACTTCTTGAAGAGACCAGGCGTAACCATATTAACCCTTTTGTCGGTGCACTGTGCCGAGAGTATGGTCGCCACGAGGAGCTGATGCGCATCACGATAGTCAAGACTGCACTTCGCCTCTGGATAGTCTTCCCTGAGTTGGGCAATGGCCGCCACCATCCGTTCACTTTTTGACTGTCTCGATTCCCGTGCCATCAGCTGATACTGCCTAGAACTGAAGAAATGTTTTTCGGAAGAGAAGATTTTGTAAAGACCAAACTGCATCCGGCGGCCACAGCCCTGTCCCTGAGTCCCTTGGAGACTCGGAATGAGCATCCGACCACAACCGAATCTTTGTTTTGAGATATGAGTTGCTGAATTAATTCAATGGGGTCTGGACTGGCATCATCGAGATCGATAACTGCCAAATCTGCTAACAATTTGTCTCTCTCCTTCATATCTGGAAAGTAACTTTCGCCTCCTGATGCCGCGACCGCATCGGCAATCCGCGTTCCTAGTTGGAAATCGCGAGTTATAATGGCGACCATTTTCAGAGTTGTTCCTCCTCTCTATTCTTCTCAGCAGACTGAAGCCGCGGAACCAGGTTCCAATTAAAATCAGCCGGATTATCGATTCTGTTGATTTCCTTGGCACACCGTTCTATCTCTTCAATAAATGTGGTCGAATTGATTCCGCGCTGTGAAGGATTCCATCGCCCGCCGTTCGGTCCGCGCCTGGTTAGTTTGTCAATGGCTCGTCCCATGAGGTTTCTTGAACCTTTAAGGTTTCCCGTCAAAAGATGATAAAGCGATACTGTCACCTGGATTAAGCCCTGAACAAAGAGGCGATCTGGAAGGTTGAATTCCGACCACATCTCCTCCCACTCTTCATGGGCGTCAAAATATTCTCCGCTGTTGAACAGTCTTCGACCTGCCTCAAACAGATGATTTACTTTCTCCTCATTAGTCAAGATTAAAAACCTTTTCTATCTGGAATCGATCTCCTTGGGCATATACCTTAACAGCTTCACAGTCCGGATCGTGGGCAAGGATAATGATCCACCCTTCGTCCGATGCCCGTCTTAACACTTCTTTCTTTTCCATCAATGTCTTGAGCGGTTCGTTATCGAAGGCCATGATGCACGGTAGACGAAAGTGAAGACGAGTGGGAAAGAGGTCACCGGCGAAAAAGAGAGTCTTCTCTCCTTCTGTTAGGATCGGGTGCATCTGACCGGGTGTGTGGCCGTGAGTCAGGTGTAGTTTAATGTTATCAAAAATAGGCTCCTTTGCCTCCAATAGATTGAACATTCCATTTTCGGTAATCGCCTCCCAGTTTTCCGATCGATAGCTCCCCCGGTCCTTCTCTGTCGGAGAGCTTGCCCATTCCCAGTTATCTCTTTGGAGATGGTAGGTAGCGTTGGGAAAAGTTGGGATTGTCTGGTCACCTTCAATTCTGGTATTACCTCCCGAATGATCAAAGTGGAGATGTGTGCAAATCACATCGGTCACCTCATCGGGCAAAACAGCATGTTGAGCCAAAGTATCGGTGATGTTTGTCTCTGTTGGATCTATAGCAAGTATATTCTTCATCTTGCCATCCCATTTGTCACCACTCCCGGTATCTACCAGAATGATCCTCCCATCCCCACGTATGAGAAGGGAACGGGTGACCAGTGATATTCTGTTATCGCTGTCTACCGCAGCATTCTTGTCCCAAATGCTTTTTGGGATGACACCAAACATGGAACCCCCGTCAAGACCGAATCGACTCGTTATGAGGGTGGTTACATCAAAATTCCCGATACGCATCAGTTCAACCGGTCTATGACGAGTAGTCGTTCTGCAATCACCGGAATCAGTTTAGCCGGGGCCGTTCGCAAGAGAGACTGCAGTGAATCGAGGAGTAAAAACTGTGAGCTGTCTCCGCAGGATGATTGAATCCATCGCTCGGCGATGGAGACTGGCCACGACCAGTCCTGCTGCTCTCTTGCCTGTGAAATAGCATTCGAAAGCGATATAGCATTTTCATCGTCTAAGTGTGTTAGAATGTCCGCTTTTTCAGTTGAGCTCACAATGGAGTCATTGCTCCCTTGCTCAGCAGACGCTTCAAATCTGTCAGCCGCCCAGACTGAAAGTCCCTTACGGAAACCGGGCTGCCGCACGCTATCAGCCTGCCATAGCCGTTCTCCGACTGCAAAAAGGTAGATAACCGAGTGATCGTCCTTTGCCAGAGCATCCTGCAGATAAGGGGCTAAACTCGCTGTGGCATTGCCCTCAGCCACATCCATGAGCCACGGTTCATCCATTAGTGCTGTGAGAAGCAGTTTGACGAATGTTTCCGAAGAATCTCTACCGGAGAACACCGCCGAACGAAAAATGCCGTAAACAAACGAACCAATCCGATCCATGTGGTAAGTGGCAATTTCCATCATAATTTCGATGACAGAGACAGGATTATCGGAGACAGCTGAAATTTTTGCTGCTTCAAGTACCGCTCTCTCCCTCTCAGCTTCACCGATGGCCTGAATGAACTCTTGGGTAAAAAGTGGTCGATTCAGCATTTCCGGTGTCGGAACTGTCAATTTCATCTCTTGCTTCTGCTGATCCAGTTTCATGCAAATCGTTGCCGCTTCTTCGGCGATCAAGCGGGATGGAGAATCCAGTCGAAGAGATGCCAGATTCTTTAGGGCGTTGAGTTCCATCAGAGGATGATGGACCACTCCATCAGAAGACCAGTTGCACCTGTGATACTCACCGGAAAAGGTGAACAACTCGTTGAAAAAATCTCTCAGTGCTGGGCCGCCGACAACTGCTGAATCTACCGCTTTTTGGATGGCAGTTTCATCTCCATGACGCAGAGACGATAGCAGTGAAACAGTTTCAGTAGGTGGTGGCATTCAGCGAGATTGCAAACACGGGAAGGAGAAAAAGGGAGATGCCTAGGCCTATTCCTCCTCCTCAACTTTTTCAGCTTTTTCCCCACCGAAGGGAAACGTTACTCTCAGTGAGAGCCCCACAAGACGGGAATGCTGTGTGGGCCAGCCTCCCGGTGAAACGTGAGGAACAGTGAAGCGGCCGTATTTGGCCTGATTTTCTTCCTTTTTGATATATTCATCCCAGGAAGGAACATATATCTTGGTTAGAGGCATACTGGCAAAATCGTGAAAATACCCTGCCTCAATACCAAGTTTACTCTTCAGGAACATTCCCATTAAAACACCAATCCTTGTACTTTGACCACTCCCCGCGTATGAACCTTGAGGAATGAGCATCGCCCGAAAAGCCCAGTACATGGTACTTCCTTCTTGCTTTCCGTCACGAAATTTGTAGTAAGTAAAATCATAGTTTGAATTCGGAGTGTAACTCCAGCCGAGGTTCAGTACGTCCCTCTTCTTACCCTGTTCGAATAGGGTACGGGAATAATCGAATCCTGAACCGTAAATAGGCACACCAACCCTAAGACCAATGTCGCTCACATCGGATATGCCATATCTGTAGAACAGGACAGGAAAAACATTCTCTGTCGAGAGGGTATATCCTGCATATTTTTCACCCTTCTCAAGGGTGTGATCGGCAACGGACGGATGTGCTGCACAACCGAGGTAAAAGATTGCAGTGAGAATCGAGACGGCCAGACGAATATTACGCAAAATGATCCTAACCACCTTCAGCGCGAACCTGTTTCCTTATAGGAGTTGGCGGAAGATTAAACACATCCTGTGAGAAGTATTCTGCAAGATGACGAACAATATCTAATACTCCCACAAGACCCATAGGCTTTCCTTCAGAATCGACCACAGGGATATGGCGGTAGCCGCCCTCCGTCATCCTGTTAAGTGCAAAAGCGATGCTGTCTTCACCTTGAAGGCTCTCAGGAGCAGGTGTCATATAGTCATCGACAATCTCATTGCGATAATCGAGACCTTTTCCAGCAAGTTTCATAATCACATCCCTCTCAGTAAAGATTCCGTCCAGCGAATCGTCACAAATCAAAACACAGGCAACTCCTTCAGCCTGGAAATTTTCAACAACTGCCTGTATGGTGGTTCCTTTCGACACAATGATCATTTTCTGGAGGGTCAAGGCGTTTATCGGATCATCAACAGAAATGGCTTCTTCCATCTCCTTTTCTTGCTCAAACTCCATTTCGTCCATCTGCTGGGCTTCTTCATCCATCAAATCACTCATAATTCACTCCTAAGTCTGACGCCGCATCTTCCTATTTTTCGCGAATCTAAGCCACGCTTCGCTGAATCCCAAATAAGACCACTCATATCCCCAGTACAAGATCCACGAGTCTTACGATGTCGAGAACGTTCAGCTGTGAATCGTTGTTCATGTCGCCTCGGGCTCTCAACGCGTCTGTTCCACCGCCGGGCCAGATAATAAGATCAACCAGTTGAAGAACATCGGCTACGTCCACCAAACAATCGCCGTTAATGTCAGCAGCGGAAAGCTCTGTTTCGGGATAGGCGAGGAGGCGAAGATCGTCAAACGAGAATCCGTTTCCCTCCACGCCTTCATCCGCCCGGAGCACAAATCGGAATGAAACCTCATCCGATCCCACTAGGTGTGACAGGTCAATGTACTCCTCCACCCATTCGGTCTGAGTCCCTTCGTAAACAAATGTACCTCTTGGTTGACCATTACCGCCGCCAGTAGCCTTCTGAGTGTAGCGACCCCGGAGCGATTTCCATGATCCGTCATCCGCTCTCGCTTCAATCGTGACGCCGTCGTAGTTCTTTTCAATGTCCCACTTTGCCCAAAATTCCAGCCAGGGATGGGAAACATTTGACAGATCCACAGGATCCCTTAAAGTCAGGACTGTCGTCTGCTGGGGACTGTACTTGCCACTTGGGCTGTCACTGATTGAACCAGAACCGGTATGAGCAGTGCCGCTGATACCCCAGCCGGAGGTTTTCCACTTGCTCATGTTTGCTTCGCCATCTTCGGCAAAAACCGTCTCGGGCTTTCCGATGATTAGCTGAATGGTGTCGGTGGTCGTCTCGTAACCGTCATCGAAATGAAACACGAGTCCTCCGGTACATCCACCCGATGCACCAGAGGCAACAGTCAACGGAATATTGACAGAATCCGCCAGCTGTTCACGCTCTTTTACAGTGCCAAGATTCCATAGAAAAGAATCTCCGATCTCTACTGCACCATTCAGAGAGGTGACTCTAGCAGCAACACCCCCTCGGCTTCGCCTTAAGCCTTCATTCTTGAATGAAGCTTCAACATCCAGCGCCCCCCCCGGCATGAAGTAGTTACCGTTGGGCAGGGTCATTTGAGCACTCAGAACAGTCCCGGCGGCGCGAGCGAAGACCATGTTCGGCCAGAGGTTTTCTTCGCAAAGGGGACCGACCCTATCCACGGCGGGCCAGAAACCATCCTCCCAATCCCCCACTTCCGGTGTGAAGGCGATCATCCCCTCCTCAACGTAGGAGTAATCCACAGCATCGCCGTTGACTGTATAT
Source organism: Fidelibacterota bacterium UBA6931 (assembly GCA_002448795.1). Lineage (GTDB taxonomy): Bacteria > Fidelibacterota > Marinisomatia > Marinisomatales > S15-B10 > S15-B10. Next base: position 191,620 of record DKAH01000014.1, on the reverse strand, counting down.
CCAACTGTCTCAATGCCAGTACCAACGTGATACTGATTGAAACGGGTCATATCGGCGCCGATTTCTTTAAACGTTGAAAAATCAGGCTCGTCGGGATAGGAGCCATCGCCATAGGGATGGATCAGGAGGTTCGTGTATGTGTGGTAGTGAAGTACATTTCTGAAATCCATGCTTGCCATAAAATCCCGAACCACTGCCGTTTCCGGCTCAGAAAATGCGGCGTCACCCCGGTACGTGTTCGCGCAAGGATCAGGACTCGATCCCTCATTATTGGTTCCCCAGCTGTAGCCATAGTTCCTGTTCAGGTCCACACCGTGGGCGGTGCCCGAATCACATCCTGTGTCTCTCCTGTTTTTTCTGTGCATGCCGCCCCCGTTTGGAGCAATTGACTCGTTGTAGACATAACCGTCAGGATTGACGCAGAGAATAAACCACATCTCCCTCGTCTGCAGCAGTTCAGTGGGGAGTTTCTTCAGGCCAAAGTTTTCGCACATATATCTTATGAAATAGATAAGATTCATCATGCTGATCGGCTCCCTTGCATGGGTCAGGGCTGTATATAGAACGCGCGGTTCGATTTCATCACTCACATTTTCGTCTACGTCAACATTGTCAGAAACTTTCACCGCCCAGATGTCCCGTCCCTCTAATGATTTCCCTATACTCATTTTCTCGGACACTAAGTCGGGATAAAGCAGATGAAGTGTGTCAAGCTCTGCCTCAAGTTCCGCGAGAGTATAATTGCCCCCCATGGAGCCAAGTTTGAAATCCTGATAACGTCGTGGCCGCCTTTCTAGGCGGGACTGATAGAAATGCAGAAGGTTCGGTTCCATCACCTCCACAGTTAGACCCAGCGATTGCAGTTCTGTCACCTCCGACTGGCTAGCCGCCAACTCAATATACACACCCCGCTTGTGGCGGACATGGTCCAGCGGAACACCCGTGGACGCGATAGAGCTCAGTTCTCCGGGAGTAAAGTAGTATACACGGACGAGCTGATAGACATCCTCACTCAATACAAATTGCGACAGGAGCATAAAAGCGGCGGCCCTAAAGAATCTCTTCATGATAGATGAAATTAGTCAACTCATCTCTCATTTCAAATCCGAGTGGTGACAAGATTGACTTGGAGACGCTGTAGCATTACATTTCCTATAATGAGAACATTAACTATCAGTGCCAATTGGATTACGCGGCGTAACTATGATCTCCTATGGTACGTAGGTGCTTGCGTAACGAGCTACGCCATGATCTACCTTAACATTGGTCTTGGCGTCTCCACCATGATACTCTGGTGGATTTGGATTGTTTCTTTCGACGGCCCCCACATTTTTGCCACAATCTCCCGCACCTATCTTGATCGCCAGGAATGGCAATCTCGAAGACCACTTCTCTTAGGCAGTCTACTGTGGTTTGTGCTTGGTCCTATAGTATTGACTCTTTCAATGGCCTCATCCTCAAAAGTGCCCTTCTTCATCTTTCTCACGCTAGCACAGTTGTGGGCATACTGGCATGTGGTAAGGCAGCATTACGGTTTTATGGTGCTTTATCAAAAAAAGAACGGAGAATCCGCAGGAAAAGAGAACTTCGTCGATTACTGGTTTTTCTACATTATGATGCTTGCGCCGTTTCTCTCATTCATCATGAGGCATCCGGACGCCCGTTCTCAAGTGAGTCTTTCAGTTTATCCAGCGGCTGCGGAAGCGCTCGTCCTTAAGGGGATACACAGCATCATCTTTGTCGTTATTACCCTATATACCGGAAAGCAGATTCTGGATCTGGGTGCCGGAAAACAGCTGAATCTGCCGAAGAATCTTTTCTTTCTGGCGTGTATGCCTCTTCATTTGGTCATCTTCCTCCACCCTTACATTTCAACTCAGATTGACATCCGCTTATTTACCGTCTTTGTAACTGTTTATCACAACGTCCAGTATCACGGCATCGTCTGGTTCTACAACAGGAATCGCTACGGCAGGGATTCGTCTGGCCAATCTTTCGGCCTCGCCAGCAAAGTCAGTAGAAACTTCCTCACTTATTACTTGGCGGGCATTCTGTTCACCCTCGTCTATCGCTACGCTGATTGGACTTTTATCGGTGCCATGGTTCCCTTCGGGGTCGGACCGAATGTGGTAAGTGAGTTCTCGCTCGGGAGTCTATTCTCAGTCTCCGACCTCGCCATTGGATTCTGGTGGGGATTTGCCTTCAACCATTACTACCTCGATCAAAAGATCTGGAGAGTGAGCAAGGACAGACGATTAAACAGAGATCTAAAGCTGGAAAGTTGAAATTGCAGAAAGGAGGATAGGGGAACTGAATCTTAGTTAAGACCTATCAATATAAACCATCCCCATTTCTTAAAGATAGAGCATTACATACACCAGAATCCCTGTCACGCTGACGTATAACCATAGAGGAAGAGCGATCTTGGCTATTTTCCGGTGCTTTCGAACGTTCATAGTCCAGCCGCGGTAAAGGGTCACCATGGCCAGCGGGAGGATCACCGCCGCTAACACAATGTGCGTAAATAGAATGAAGAAATAAAGCGAACTCCATTCTCCAGTGTAGAGTGTTGGACCGCTCTTGAACCAGTGATAAATCACATAAGTCACCAGAAAGAGAGCAGAGGTTCCAAATGCGGCAAGCATGATCTTCTTATGAAGTTCAATCTTTTTTCTGCGGATCAACAGATAAGCGACAACTAGAAGCACTGTTGTTATGGAGTTCAGGATTGCATTTACCGTCGGCAGTGCGGAAACGTCCATGGCGCCTTCCATGCCGGAGGGCCGCGGACCGAGGATCAGAAAAGCCACAGCTGCAGCAAGTACGCCAGAAAGGATGTAAATAATCCTCAGCCAAAACTGATCACTCCGGACGGCAAGCATTCTCAGGGTGACACCTCTGCCAAAAGTTCCACATCCCGCCAGAGCTGCTGCATCTCTTCCAGTTCAGAGCTGATATAGTACCCCCTAATCCTCGCCTCACTGTCAAGAAGAATGAATCGAGTACTGTGGAAAATGGGATCTTCGACAGAACCTACCTTAAATCCTTCAACCGCAAGTTCGTGTATTCGATCTTTGTTTCCCGTTAGGAAGCGCCATCTATCGTGGTCAGCACCGTAACGATCTCCATACTCTTTCAGTACCTCTGGCGTATCGTAGTCAGGATTGACAGAGATGGATAGAAGGCGGAAATCAGACGCATTGCCGAAGCGGGATTGGAGTTCGGTAAACTGCCTTGACATTACAGGACATGGTCCGGCACAGGTGGTGAAGATGAAATCGGCCACCCAAACCTTCCCCAACAAGTTCTCGCGACCGAATTGTTCACCATCCTGATCCGTTAATTGAAACTCAGTTAATTCACCCAGGACAGGGAGAGTTTGTTCCTCTTCTTCAACTCTCATCACCATCACCAGGACAATGATGGCTGCGAAACCTACAAAAAGCCAAAATCGTCTCTCTTTCAATATGGCCATATTCTTATCTCCTCAAAAAATTTCCCAAAAATTATGAATTCCTTATATGAAGCTTCTGTCAATTACCAGTATCAGAAGTAAAAGAGGAAGATAAATGATGGAGCCCATAAGCAAACGTCGGGCTCTCTCGTGATTCCATCCTCTCGCTGCATCCATCGATAATGCTAGGAATACACCACCGAGTAGAAGCGATCCCCAGAGGAAAACTTGTCCTGAGATTCCTTGCAGATGAATGAGTGTTGTACAAATCATAAGCAAAACTGCAAACGAGATACAATAGAGCGAGGTCTTGGTCATCGTCGTTGATTCAACCCCGGGGAGCATCTGGAATCCCGCCCTTGCATAGTCTTTCCTGTAGAGCCAGGCGATGGCAAAGAAATGAGGAATCTGCCAAAGAAAAAGAACACCAAAGAGCAGCCAACCGCCCAGTTCTAGATTCCCGGTAGCGGCAAGCCATCCGCCGAGAGTAGGAAGGGCTCCAGGCACGGCACCGATAAGGGTGTTCCAAGTTGTCTTCTTTTTAAGTGGTGTATAAACACCTAGGTAGAGAAAGACTGTTAGAAATGCCACCAGTGCCACATGAACAGTCACCGTTGTCAGAAGGTAAATGACACCTGCCGCGGAGAGAAGGACGCCAAATCTCCGTGCTGACACAGGCTGAACTCTGCCCGAGGGGATGGGTCGTGTTTTGGTTCTTTTCATCCGGCCGTCGGCGTCCCGTTCAATGTATTGATTCAATACCCCCACACCGGAGGCCACAAGGAGAGTACCCACAATGGTATGGATCAGCGGCCAAGGCTCAGAAAGGATCGATTGGGCCACTTGCATAGCACCCAGATAGAACCCAATTGTAGTCGCCACCAAGACCAGCCAGATGATCCTCGGCTTTGTCAACTCCCAGTATGAAGAAGCAACACCTCTCCATCCTTCAGCAGTGGGAAACATATCTGGATCCCTCTGAAACAGAAACCTCAGCTTACCACTCGGCACCAACATGCGGACGGTCCGGAGGGATAGGAAGAATGAGGCACCGAGAAGCAGCGCACCTACCCATACATGGAAGGTGGTGATGATGGGCGCCTTGGCGCTCCATATCACTAATGCAGCAAGAAAAATCTGGGTAAGCAACAAAAGATCAATGAACAGGACCGGAAGAAAAAGTCTATCCTCATACCGATGATGCTTGGAGGCGTGGAGCGTGACAAAAGTGGCAGCGCCAAGCACCATGACAGCGCCGAATCTGTGAAGTAGATGAATGAAGACATGGCTGAGCATCACCGGTTCAAGGCCGAGATCGAAACGGGCCCAGTTCATGGATGATAGAAGTGCCTCATTCAGCACCGGAAAAACTGCTCCATTCACCAGCGGAAAATCAACCACTGCAAGGCCCGAACCGGTGTGACGCATCAAGGCACCAAGAATTAGCTGGATGTAGATCGTAATTGTGAGGATCACAGTCCATCTCGCAAAGGTTCTTCCGGCTAACCCGTCCTCTGATTCAGAACAATCCCACTCTTTGGAGAGGAAAAAGGCAAGTGCAATGGTGATACAGAAGAACGTCTGCGCCAGAACCGCATGGGTTATGGAGATGGCAGTGGGGAGAAGTAATAGAACTGTTAGACCTCCGAGAATCCCTTGTGCGATGACGGCTGTTAAGGCGATCCAGCCAAGGTTTTTCACCCATTGACGCTTTTCACTGCGCCAAAGCCAGAAAGCAAGCACAAGGGTCAGGAGACCAACGAAAGAGGCAATGAGGCGGTGCAAATGTTCATAAAAGATTCCTCCCACCCATTTAGAGAGAGGGAAAGTGAACATGAATTCACCGTACGTGTTGGGCCAGTCCGGAACAGCCAGTCCCGAGCTGGTGCTCGTCACCATTCCACCGGCGAAAATGAGTCCCAGCGTAGAAAAGGCGGTAAACTTGGAATACCGCCTGAGCCATATTTGCGAATTACTATTTGAAAAAAAGAGGAACACCACCGTTATAGAGGTGGAGGTTTAATTGAGGTTTACCACTACTCCTCATCCCATTCGTAATCATCTCCGGACAATTCTTGCTCAGCCTGAGCTGCCTCCGCTTGGGATAGGGCAAGAAGCGCTAATTCTTCTGCATCGAATGCTTCATTGGATTTGAGTGCTTCGAGCACTTTTTTCAATGTCTCTTCTGATTTAATGGTATAGTCATAATCATCCACTTCATGAATAACGGATAACGTCTTCATGTAAGCTTCATACCCTTTTTGAGTGTGAACATGAACATATCCCTTCATCTCGTAGTGGCTGTTACCGCATAGCTGAGCACAGGCAATCTCCCAAGAACCAGTCTTCGTAGGGGTAAACCATGTAGGAATCCGAATACCAGGAATGGCGTCCTGCTTAACACGCATTACAGGGATTGCAAAACTGTGGATTACATCCCGAGTTGATAACTCAACAATGATATTTCTGTCCACCGGCAGATGAAGATGACCTTGAGTCGGAATAATGTCATCCTTCGCCGCCTCATTCTCCCTATCCAAACCAATAAAATTCAGAGCTTGATCATCGATCGAATCAGCAACTGTGCGACCGAAAACACCATCTTCCCCAGAATAATGAATGTTCCATTTAAACTGCTGTCCTATCACACGGATCACCTCTGCATCTCCATTATCCGGGAGGTTCTCTACACGGCTGGCCCAGACCGGAAAAGAGAAAGCAACAAGAAGAATGATCTCGAAAATAGCAACAGCCGCTTCGGAGTATGTTGAATAATGGTTCGTAACTCCAACAGGATCAGCCTTTGGATTTTTCTTCTGACGAAAGCGTACCAAGGTGTATAGAAAGAAAACTCCCCATCCCAGAAACAATATTAGCATCAAAATGTGCACCCATGACATAACACTATCGATGGCTGGAGATTGTGCGGAGTAGCCCTCCGTGAATCCTACTTTCTTGAGCAACTCAAGCATTAATGTGCTCTCCCGTTTCCATTGGACGAATCGTACAGATTAATTATTTCGTGTATTCGTTTACTTCGTCGGCGCATATAGATGAAGAATGAAGCCACGCCACCCAGAACGGTTCCCGTAACCCCGATGAGCAAGACAATCGCTAGATCGAGACCCTGAGCGATGGACTTTTCCGAAGGCATACCGAAACAGACAGAACAGGCTCTTGAAACCTGTGGAATCAGAAAAATAACGATTGCGGCGCCTAAGGAAAAGATTCTCTTCATAGATAGCTTACGTCCCGGAATTTTTTGAGAAATTTCACAACATAGATAATCAAGGCCAAACTCGAGATAAAAGAGAACAGTCCGTAAAACGTGTACAAACCACTCCCTTCTGTCAACGTCCAAATTCCAAAACCGAAAGTCAGAACCACAGACAGACTAATGAACGCCAGATGAAACGCCTTCAGGGACAATTTCTACTCCTACTTGATCACCGATTGTACCAAAAGTGATGAAAAAGAGGGCCAAGAGGGAAACGAGTGTAATAACCAGCATCAGATAGATCAGTTTTTTCTCATGGGCAAGGTGCATGAAAAAACTCGCGACCAGTGAACCTTTTGTGGTAGCTAGGATCATAGCGATGATAACAGCCAGTCCAATTCCTACATCTAGGTAGGCAACCGCCACCGTTAAGACTGTCAGCCCGGCCAGCGCACCGAAAACCTTCAGATAAAGATTAATCTCTTTCTTTATACCGGGAGTTGAATCCATTTATTACCTCACAAGAGATAGATTGTTGGAAACAGAAAGATCCATACGATATCAACAAAGTGCCAGTATAGGCCCGCAATTTCAATTCTGTTTGTGAACTGCTCCGGTTCCGTCTCCCACATTTTCGTCCCAGGACCCCAGAGATAGGCGTTAAGGACAAGACCACCAATAACATGGAGGGCATGAAGTCCTGTGAGCACAAAATATATGGCATAAAAATTATGTTCGCTTGGAACGTGACCATGATCAATCTTGGGAAGATATTCGAAAAGAATTTTCACCACCAGAAAGACAAGCCCAAGTAGGATGGTAATACCCATATACATTTTGTATTTCTTCAGATCATCCATCCTGAGTGAAGCCCACGCCATTACCACCGTGACACTGGAGACAATCAGCACCATGGTATTAAACGTGCCAATGGGAACATTCAACGCTTCCGAACCAACATACCAACTGCTTGCTCCCATTCTCAGAAGGATGTAAGAAGAAAAGAGTGCACCAAAGAGCATCACTTCGGAAGCAAGGAACAGCCAGACACCAATCTTGGCATTGTAGAGTCCTGTATCTGGGCGCGGTTTAACGGTGTATGGAACTTCCATAACTCTAACTATTTATCTTTTTGTGTTGAGGTGTGAAATCGGGCTGACCATTGCCGCCGCTGTTGGTACTATACTCATAAGGACCATGGTAGACGTCGGGAACTTTCTCAAAGTTCACGTGGGGAAGCGGTGGGGATGGTGCCGCTGCCCACTCCAGCGTAGTGGCATCCCAAACATTACTTGAAACCTTCTCCCCTTTTGCAAGACTGATGATCAGATTTATGATAAAGAAAATCTGAAAGAAAAAGAGCCCCAAGGCTGCAATGGTCATAAACTCATTCCATTGAAGGACTGGTTGAGCATGAAGATATGTTGAGCCTCCATCATAAAGTCTGCGAGATACACCTGCCAAACCTTGAATAAACATTGGCATGAAGACACCGTTGATGCAAATAAAAGACCCGTAAAAGTGCGTTTTACCCAAAGCTTCGTTCATCCGCTTTCCCGTCACTTTCGGGAACCAATAGTAGATACCGGCAAAGAGGGCAAATATCGTTCCCGGCGCCACTACATAGTGGAAATGGCCTATGACATAATAGGTGTCATGGAGGTGAATATCCGCCGAAGCGAGTCCCAAAGGCAGTCCCGTCAACCCCCCTATTCCAAACATGGGAAGAAAGCCCAGGGCGAACAGCATGGGTGTTGTAAATCTTATGGAGCCGCCCCAGAGTGAGATGAACAAAGCAGAGAGGATGATAACTGATGGAATAGAAATAATCATTGTCGTCGTCTGGAAGAACGCCGCCATGGTAGTCCCCATACCCGTCAGAAACATATGGTGCGCCCAGACTACGAATGACATGAAACCAAGAAAGATGATGGAATAAACCATGGACCGATAACCCCAGAGCGGCTTCCGTGTATTGTTCGCAATCACCTCAGCCACAATGCCCATAGCAGGCAGAATCAAAACGTAAACTTCAGGGTGGGCAAGAAACCAGAAAAGATGTTGCCACAAAAGAGGTGTTCCGCCACCAGCCACATTCAGAACCTCTCCCCCAACGTATAGACCGGAAGGGAGAAAGAAACTTGTTCCGGCAACACGATCCATGATCTGAAAAACGGCAGCCGCTTCTAGCGGGGGGAAAGCCAAAAGTAATAGAAATGCAGTCACAAACTGAGTCCAAACGAAAAATGGCAACCGCATCCATGTCAACCCATTCGCTCTCAACTGAATCACCGTAACAATAAAGTTCACCGAACCCAGCAGTGAGGAGGTAATCAGAAAAACCATACCCACAAGCCACATGGTTTCGCCTGTAGTCGCAATCACAGAGAGAGGTGCGTACATGGTCCATCCAGAGCTGGCGGTTCCCTGCGGCATAAAAAAACTGGCCAGCATGCAGACCCCTCCAAGAAAAAAGGTCCAGTAGCTGGCCATGTTAATTTTCGGAAATGCCATATCAGGTGCCCCCACCTGAAGAGGAAGGACGTAGTTCCCAAAGCCTCCCACAGCAAGAGGTACAACGCCAAGAAAGACCATAATCGTTCCATGCATAGCACCGAAAGAGTTATAGCCATCTGGGGTCAGCATGCCATCTTCGGAAAGAAGCTTCCCTACAATGGGTATGACCTCACCAGGATACGCAAGATTCCAACGCATGATTAGCATCAGACAAAAACCAAATAGAAGAAAGATCATCGCTGTAACGGCATACTGAATGCCGATGACTTTATGGTCTACAGAAAAGATGTACTTCCGCCAGAACGGTTCTTCGTGGTGATGATCAGTCACAGAATTCTCCTGGTAATCTTTTAAGTATCTTGACTTTTTTCTCTCGCTTGCCGGGAGCCACCGAGATCTACTCTCAGTCGACAATACTCGTGAAATTACCCAACCCTTCTGCAGGCAGCAAACAGATATTTGATGTTTTTTTCCCCATTCTGAACGAATCAACCCAACGCATGAAGTAACCGGTTCGGATACTACTTTTGGGCTTGAAGCTCCTGCAGTTTCTCATTCGTATCTCTGATCCTGCCAGAGAGCAACTTGATGATCTGCTGCATGATTTCCGAATTGCCTGACATCAATTCATAGAACCCGTCTTGGGAAATTTTTAGTAGCGTGGAATCTTCTTCAGTGGTGACGTCTGCTGATCGCGGCTCCTGATCAAGCAAGGCCATTTCACCGAGACATGTCCCCTTCCCCAGTGAGACAATGTGCTGATCCCCTTTATGAATCTTGACGTTTCCGTCAACGATTACGTACATCGAATCGCCGAAATCGCCCTCCTTGAATAGGACGCTGTCAGCCAGTAGTCGTTCTTCTTCAGCAATCTGGGCGATACGCGTCAATACATCGCCTGGAATGTTTTTGAAAAGATCAACCGACTTAAGCAATATCGTTTTTTCGAGAATCGAATACATCTGTTTTTCTCCCTCACTTGTAGTCCTCGCGACCGGAATCATCTTCTTGAGATGGCCTTCATCATCCTCAATTCGTTTGAATAGCTGGTTTACGAAAATCGATTCGTCTATCTGGTTCCAATTAACTTGATCAAGCAGATCAGTTCTTCTTGAAGCAACAATGTAGTTTAACGCAATAGCTGTCTTCCACTGGTGGTTGGTATATACCCATTGCATAATCAATTCGTCGAATTCTGTCGCAAGATCGTTGAACAATTCATCAGCGGTCTGAACAACGTCGATCTCGCTGTCAATTAGCGGAAGGGTATACTTTCTGTCATCCTGCGAAAAAGTTGTATCGACGAACTCCAGCACAAAGGGGACTAATTCTGGGTCCTTGCTCGCAAGATATTGGATATAAGTCTCTATGGGCGTGTTGGGTGAGTTTAGTACCCCGAGCTTCAACAAGAGTCCAATCGTCCTTTTGATATCACTCTCGAGATGGTCACGCAAAAGTAGGCCGTTCTCATCATCAGGGAGTACCCTGCTGAATAGTTTCAATTGGTAGGCGCTTCTGGAGAGATTTTTAAGATTTCCCGACACATCACTAAGAAGCTCTTCCGATAGATCAGTTTTTCTTGCAACGCCAAGAATGGAATCGACTGTTTCAGAAAGAAAGAGGAGTTTGTCGTGCCTTAGCAGAGAAGCCAGAATTCGGGCACTTCTCTCGTCACCGTAATGCTTTAAGCACCTGATGATCCCGAGCTGAAGAAAGAAATCTGTGTCATCGTCCTCAAGCGATGATTCGAGGGTATCAAAGACATCATCAAGGTCATAGGCTGACAGGGCCTCCCTTGCCTGCATTGCAGTTTTTGGGAAAGCGAGATTCGATATGATCGGCTTAAGCAGCTTCTCCACACTCCTGTTCATAGCAATGACCAGTGCCGACTCACGAATCTTGGAATGATCGTGCTCAAGAAACAGTATAAGAAGGTCATCACTGAGTACCCCCATTGGTCCTTGAAGGAAATGAAGCGCTGCTATGGTCGCCTCTTGAGATGAACTGTGAAGCATGTCAGAAAGTGCTTTTTCTGATTCCTCTGTCCGGCAATCCATTTCAAGAAGTGCAATCGCAGACGCAGCCCGTAATTCAAAGTTATCACTCGTAAGGTTTGAAGCGAGTTGAGGCTCAAGCGACATCAGTCCCCTATCTCCCGCAATAGCGATAGCCTTCGGTGACAGATCAGTGTTTCCGGTAGCAATCGACTCAATTGATTCATCGCTTAGCACCGATGAATCTTTTCCCGCAAGCTCTAGAACTTCCCGTTGAACCGTCTTCGAGCCCGTCTCGAACAGTTCAGCAAGGGTCTTTTTCCACGGCTCAAGTGGCATAGTTTTGAGCAGGTCTATGCCAAATAACTGTTTCAATTCATCTTGATCCTTAAGAGTCTTTTGAATGGTTTGCACAATATGATTGTCCGTCACATCAAACTCCACATCCTCGAGATCAAGCTGCCGTTTCTCGATTGCCTTCATGAGCGTTTCGACATAACCTTTCTTCAAGCGGAAACTATTCCATACCCACGCGGCGACACCGAAGATTATGATGATGCTGAGAAGGTGTAGGCTATCAACTGGGACTAGTTTAGACTGCACCAGTACGAAAATGAGGATTCCAACGACACCCTCCAGTATAGCCCTGACCGCACTGTCAATTACGGGCTTCGCTTCTTTCTTCTTTTCTTTCGAGACTGGCAGCCACAGTATTTCCTGGGAAGCGTTATTGATTGAGAACTTGAATACCTGATCAGAAAACTTGGCGATGAAGACTGTGATCAATATGGGTGAGATAAAAAATCCCGTTGACCCCAGAGCAAGGGTGATGGGGAGCACCAGAAGTCCCGCAAGGATTCCGAAGCGGGCCAGAACCACCCCAGTCACGAAAAACTGCATAAGGAGTGTGGCACCGCCCGTAGCCATATAATAGGTGCCGAAGAAGCTAACGAGGTCATCCTGGATGGGGTAGGTTTGGACCGCTGTCATCTTGAACTGGTAATCAACAATCTTTGAGATAAACGCGGCCAGACCGATTAGAAGAGCAATAGACTTCAGATATGGGTCAAACTTGAACTTGTTCTTCTCTTCCGCCTTCTTCTTCAGTTTCGGTATTGTCTGCTTCTTTTTATCCGGTGTTTTTCGGTAAGCTGTTACCAAATTGGCAAATATGACCGAGGTCAGAACAAAGAATATGGTGAGGTAAAGTAGTTTCTCAGATCCAAACACCTTTACGAATGGCTTGAGCGAATAGCCCGCGAGAATTCCCGCTACCGACCCTCCGGCACCGATTATACTGAAGAGCCGTTTCGCCTGCCGTGGATCGAAGATTTCGCCGGCAAACATCCAAAACTGAAGTATTGAAAGGGAGACAATTACTTCCATCCAGACAAAGAGAGTCGGTATCACCCACCCCTCCAGTTTCAATTGAATCAGATAGAGAGTTACAGCAAAGAACAGTCCAGAAGTAGTAATAATTTGAACCGAATCACGCCCGTCCGTCAATCTCTTATAGACTGTAATCACCACCACCATCGTAACTGCAATGGCCAAGAACATCAGGGGCAGATAGGATCGATCGAAGAGATTCAGGAAGAATGCATCCCGAGCAGAGCTTCCGGTAATGCTGATGGCTACAATGGCGAAAAACTGGAAAAAGAGAAGCAGTACGGGTGTCCGTTCGTCCTGCTTTACATTTACAAGGTTCAGTGCCATAGTACCGAGAGATTATTGAAGAAGCTTGAAATTTTCAAGCGGTATCCTCTTGGAGTGAACAGTCGGAAAAACAAAAAGCTCACCACGCTTGATGAGCTTTTTGCATACTTCTATAGTTTGAGACGGCTACCGTTTCAAAAGCTTTTCCTAATTTTTCTTTTTGGGGGGCCGCTTTAGGACGAAATCGGCGGTGGCTTCGCCTTCCCCTTTCACTGTCACAGTGGCACTTTTCGCAGGCAGTCGCTCGTGCCAAGCCGTTACTGTATATGTCCCAGCCGGAAGCCCCTTAATTTCAAAGTTGCCGGCTTTGTCAGTTACAGCAAAGAATGGATGATCTAGTACACCAACGAAGGCACCCATCCAAGGGTGAACATCACACTTTATCCGTACCATGACCTCTTTTTCATCAAACTGCTTGGTGATTTTTTTCCGGGCACCGGGCATCGCTTCGTTAAAGGCCACATTTTTTTTGACTTTCGGCATGGCGTGTACATTATGCAGAGTTCCATCACTGTTGAGAATGTCAATCTTCTGTCCAACCTGGACGCCGGAAACATGGGGCACATAAATACATCCCCTTTGGTCTATGACCGCCGACGTCTCTGGCGTTTTGAACTCCTTGCCTTCAAGTCCTTTCTCAACGTAGACAAAGACGTTTTGCAAGACACCTTCCGGGCCCGCCAGCAGCCACTCAGCGCGCGCAGGACCCTGGGTATGCTTACCATCACAAATGGGATCAGCGGCCATTCTGATCGCCTTCATCCTGGGAACTTTACCTTCGTATTTTACCGTTCCTTTAATTCCGCCGGCAAACAATGCACCGGAAAGTGAAAGAAACAGCAACAAAAAGTCAGCTGACTTAGTTACATAACGCATGTTGTAACCTCCTTCTTTATTGTGTGTGGGAGCAAACTTAGTTCTGCCATTCCTCATTCTTCCCACTCTTCCTCATCCCAATCCTCATCCCAATCCTCATCCCAATCCTCACTCTCTTCTTCTCCCTCAAGAAATCTGTAACCGTTCTCATCAAAAAATGCTTTAATCTCTAAGGAGATATCGATCTTACCGGGAATTGCATATATATAGTCGGTCAAGCCTCTTATCATGGTTTCTTCATCGCCTGCCAGCTTCAAAAGATCCGTCCCATAAATCTCAGAAGCATCAGCCATCGAAAGTTCATCTTCTGATGGTATATACGGTCTTGGCATCTTAGTTCCGGGCATTATGCTCTGGGGATCGTTCATCCAGGCATCGACCCAGTCTGGCCGCAGACGCTCTTTGGCAAGTGCAAGGTTGGGAGCCCATGTTTGAGGCTCCTGCAGAGGTTGAGTCACCCCATAGTAGTGACAGTTGTTACAGGCACCCATCTCGTGGATTTTTTCTCCAGCACGAAAAGCTATACTATTTTCTCGCGGAGAGAAGTCACCTTCGTAGGGTGTGGTTTGATTATCATAATATTGAAAATATTTAATGAGGCTATTCCACTTCTCTTCACCCAAATGAAATGAAGGCATCCGAACCAAAATATTAGGCCTGATCGTAATCGGGTTTTCAAAAAAACTAAGAAGCCAGTGCGGCTGTACTTTTTCACCTTCTGTATTCAAATTAGGAGGCGCATACTCCGGTGCTGAATAATTTACAAGAATATCGCCACCCCTATCTTCAATAAGGTGACAGCCCATACAATTATGATCCTTGATAATCCATTGCCCCTCTTCTATAAAACTTCTGGATGCTGAGACAGGTTTCTCACGGCCGTCGTTGGTATTTAATGCAAGAATCACTGTAACTATTTTCTCTACTTCTTCATCTGTAAAGCCGTAGTTAGGCATTCTCAATCCATCGTATGTTCCCGTGATCTTATTCAAATCGAACACGCGGGGATTTTTTACCTTATTGATGAACCAGTCAATCTTGGTGTGAGGAATGGATGTATAACCAAAATCAAGTTTATTAAGTGGTTTACTTCCTTCACCATCTAGCGCTACGCCGATCCGCTTGGCATCTTCGAAACCGGGAATCAGGTGGCATCCCGTACAACCGTAATGCTGAAGGAGTTTTTCGCCGTTATAGTCAAGCATGTCAGCCAAACTCATAGAGGCAAGAGTCTCACTGGCGACTCTATGAGAATTTGCCTTGATTAGGAACTCAAATGTGATATCCGACTGCATCTCTTCATTCACATTAGGAATTGAGGAAGCCATGAACTGATCATTGCTGAAACTATAAAGGTAGCTCGAAAGGTCGGCAGCTTCAACATCAGACAATCTCAAGTTAGGCATGCGTGTTTCGGGATGATATTTCTTTGGATCCTTGACCCAGTTGAAGAGCCATTCTTGAGTTGTCTTCGAACCGAGACCAGTCAGGTTTGGGCCGTGCTCCTGCCGGAGAGATGCTAGAGTATAAGGAGTATTTTCAGGTTCTAGTTCCAGCTTATGACACCCTTTGCAACCCAGATTATTAAAGAGATATTCGCCCCGCTCTGAATTGCCAAGCCTCGGCATGGCCGACAGCTCAAATGGAGCACTCTTGTCAAAAAGATAATCAACAATAGCATGAATTTCCTGATCTGTTCTCGACCGATCTTCTTCTTTATCCCAATCAGCAGCATCAAAAAAATGTGGCATCCAGGTGTTCTGTCTGAAATTGCGTGGAGCCTCGATCCATCGGTACGCCCACTCTCTTGTCGTCTTAGAAGCTAAGTGCGAAAGATTGGGTGCCAACCGTTGAGGAAACTTGCCTTCATATCGCTCTACAAGGTGACAGCCATTGCAAGATGCCTTTTCGAAAAGGGCCAGACCAACGTTCAAGTCATCAGCGCCTTCGATGAACGGCTGACTAGCATGACACTTAAGACACCCCGCCTCTACGCTCTGGGTTGGATACATAGGTGTTTCCCAATAGTGCATCTCGTACCAGTTATATTTCTTCACCCATTCCTTTTCTTGCTCGTGAGAGCTTGGAGTATGAGCCGCCGTCACAAAGTCGGTGCCACGACCCCGTCCAGCATGGCAGCTCGTACAGCCGTAATCTTCCATAGGATGAGCGGACGAACTTGCTAGAAAAAGGTCCAGATTGGGGTGACTCGAATACGGCTGAGGGGCATCCTCAAATCCAGGCTTGTCAATTCCCAGATGGCACGTAGTGCATCGATCCACTTTCGGCATCTGGACAATATTCATATCATCTGTTATGTCAGGTATGATAATTTGATTTATCTTAAGATAAGGATTCATGAAATCAATCACCGGCAGGTCTCTAACCGCATTTGCCATACGATTTCCGATTGTCATAGAGCCGGGATCAATAGTCTTAAGTTTTCGGGAATAGAGTTCAATCTGACGTTCAAGTGAGTTAACGGACTTTTCTGCTTTGTCTACAGCCAAGGTCATTTCTGCAATTTCGCTCTTCTTTAGGGCAAGCTCCGTCTCCACTTCCTGAACAACCATCATCTTTTGGTAAACATCTGCTCCCAGTTCATCCATCTCTCGCTTCTGTTTCTCAGCGGGGCCATCATAGTGAGAAACGGCAGCTTCATATTCATATTTGGCCACATCATAAAGCGACTTGGCAAAAGCTGATTCTTGCTGAACCTTATAATATTTTGATTCGATTTTTTTCTGCTGTTCTTCCAGAACCTTCAGATCTTCGGCCCTTGACTCAAGCATCTCCATCGCCTTTGCAAGTTCTGCGGAAGCAGCCTTGTAATCAGTCGATTCCTCAACTCTTCCCTGTTCTGCGGTCCGTAATTCCGTGGTCAGATCCGAATCCATCAGCCGAAATTTTCTCTGGTAATCTTTCCAACTTCTATCGTAATCGTACGCAAAAGTCCAGATCAGCAAGATTAGGAAAAAGATGCTCGATATGGCGAACAGCTTGTTCAGGCTAAGAATGTTATAGTGTCGCTCCTGCCTCTCCATTCCAGAACCTTAAATGTTGAAGAAGTACTCCGGGATTGCTATCAGGTATTTCAGATTAAAGATCCATCTCAGATACATTTTGATGGGAAGTGAAAGCATGCAGAGCAGTAGAAAGACGAAAACACCATAGCCAAAATTCCCAAGTTGCAGGTACAGTCTCTTTAAGACCGTTTTGGCAAGAAGAGGCGGAAAAACCAGGAAGTATCCGAAAACAACAATAAATCCAAAAAGCTCCCTCAGAAAGATATTACTGGGCAGACCAGTATTGAACAGCTTAATGTAGATAATTTCCGACAGATTAATGTTTGTTAGCGGTTCGAGTTTGTGGATATCCCAATACTCGAAGGGACCGAAAAAGTTCCAATTCGGCCCTCTGAGAAATGTCCCTATTATTATGAGAAGCACCCAAAGAATGATCCACCCGAACATATAGATGGAAATAGCCAGCCTCCTGTTTTTGAACTGATAATAGCCCGACCCTTCGGGATTCTTATCGAGATAAGGGATAGCCATTAGCCCAAAAATGATAATAGTTGGGAAAACCACACCGGCAAGCCAAGGATCGAAGTAGACAAGCATTTCCTGAAGCCCAAGAAAGTACCACGGTGCCTTGGAAGGGTTTGGTGTAGCGGCTGGATTAGCCGGCTCTTCAAGGGGCGCCTCAAGTCCAATGGACCAAACCAAGAGAAGGCACATACATAGAATCAAACTGATGAATTCAACATAGACAAGATCGGGCCAGACGAGGACTTTTTCATCAGGGTCGTGGTACTCGTTCGGTTTTTTCCCAGAGGACAACCGGGCATCGTTATCTGAAGCCTGTTTCATGCTGACCCACATGAAGAAGTATACCAAAAATATGAGGCCGACGATGGGAACATTGTCGGGTTTGAGCATAATAAGACGGAATTCGGCATCTTGAACGCCCACTACAAAAAAGAGGGCAAGACCGAGCATCACAACCACGAGCCCCGCATTGGTCCAGAGAAGATTCAGCCTTAGCCGCCGGTTCCATTTCTCAAACCAATCGTTAATTGGAAAAAAGAACGGAAAGGTGACCATGGAAAGGGTCAACATCAGGGTAGGCTGAGTTAAAAAATCGATAAAGTCCTTAAACGATTCCATTTGTTCTATTTATTTAAGTTGGTCCAGAAATTCCGCCATCTTTTCTGACACGCCAAAAGTGCACCGCCATGAGTATCATAACCACGAATGGAAGACCGATGCAGTGCAGCACATAAAACCTTAAAAGAGCTGCCTCGCCTACAAATCGACCACCAAGCAGGGCAAATTTTGCGTCGGCACCCATGTTAATAAAGTTGATGTCTCCAATGGACAAGAGTGCTGCTCCGGGCCCTTCGTGCCCTACGAAAGGCGTAGCCCTCGCCATGTTTCCTCCCACAGTGATAGCCCACATCGCCAGCTGATCCCAAGGCAGTAGATAACCCGTAAAACTGAGTAGCAGAGTAAGAACAAGAAGAAGAACACCGATGGACCAGTTGAATTCTCTAGGCGGTTTGTATGAACCTGTCATAAAGACTCGGAACATGTGGAGCCACGTGGTAATAACCATAGCATGGGCCCCCCAGCGATGAATCTCTCTCATGATACCCAGAGGCACCTGTTCCCGAAGATCAATGATATCGGTGTAGGCGTACTCAGCAGTGGGGCGGTAATAGAACATCAGAAGAATACCGGAAATGGTCAGGACAAGAAAAAGGAAAAATGTAAGCCCCCCCATACACCAGGTAAACTTCAGCTTCACTGCGTGACGAGGAAGCCGGACAGGGTGCAGATGAAGAAAGACACTGTTCAGGACAGACATCATTCTCTGTCTGCGCGTTCTGGGGACACCGGAACGGAAGATAGATTTCCAAACCTGCGACTCCCCAAAACGTTCGAATATGTTCTTTTTATCACTCATGTCTCAGACCTTATTTCCTCCTCTACGATTCGGCTGATCCTATACCACCAGGAACGCCTCGGGATCAGACCATTGACCTTTTTCGTACTGAAACTTCTTGCTCTTATCTATAAGAATCTGTCCATCATCAGCCATTACAATCTTGTATCTTTCCAAAGGCCTGGGCGCCGGGCCTTCAAAATTTATCCCAGACTTTCTGAAACCACTCCCATGACAGGGACACTTGAATTTGCTCTCATTCTCCAGCCAGTTCGGTGTGCAGCCAAGGTGAGTACAAACAGTTGAAAGGGCGTAAATCCCTTCGGAATCCCTGATGATCCAAGTACCGAACTTCGCCTGCCAGCGGATATCAACGAGTCCAATTTCATATTCTTCCGGAGGTCCAATCTTGAACGACTGGGGTGGCTCAAACAGCACATTGGGGAAAAAGATCCTAAGGATCATGGTAAGGAAACCACCGGTTGCCGCTGCAAAGGCAACCCAGGCCACCGCAAGCCAGGAGATAAATGACCGGCGCTGGACTTTTTCCTTTATTGTTCCTTCACCAACAGACGCTTTTGCCTGTTTAGAAACCTTTTTTTCTTGCATTGGCTTCTCAGCTTCAGCTGGCATCAAATCTCTCCTTTGGACTCAAAGCTCTTCTTGCCATGTCTCTTAATTTCAGGTTCTCATCTTCTTCACTCAGACGCCTCAACGCCTGGTTAACTTCATGGTCATTCAGCAGAGAGGCAGCCTTAACAGCAACCATCATTGCCTGCTCCTTTTCATAACGATCGATTCCTTCAAACCGGGAAAAGTATGATCTATCTAGTAGGTTGAGGAGTTCATGCCGGCCTGAAGCATCACCATGTTTCGCCAGGGAAACGGCTGCGTTCCATCGAACGTTCGGCTCGGAGTCAGAGAGAAGTGACTGCAAACTGTTCTCATCCTTGGCTGACTGCATTTCTCCCAGTGCGATAGCGGTTCTGTTCCGAACCAGAGGTGAAGCGTGGGATGCCATTTGATCAATAACTCTTGAGTTATCCGAGTTGTCATAAAAACTGAGGGCGTACACCGCATCAGCTACTACATTTTCATCAGTTTCGTTCAATGCATTGCTGATCGTCGCCACGAATGATGAGTGACCTGTCTGGCCCATGGCGCGAAGAAGATACTGCCGAACACGAGGGTTCGGATCGTTCACAGCATATTCATAGGTCGAAGCCATTTCGGCTACGAATCGATCTGACACTGGTTCGGCGTCTGGATCCGCAAGTTGTTTTGAAAGCTCATAGGCCGACTGCCATCTCTTGGTAGCACCTCCCATTTTCACGTCAGCAAGAAATTCTTCAGGACCTTTCGGCTCGTAAGTAAGTAGGCTCCATATAAAAAAGAGCAACACGCCAAGCGCGGCCACCAAAAAAGGAACCACAAAGAAAGAGTGAATGATAACCCTTACTGAAGATTTCTCTTTTGCCTCTACCGCCATTTTTAATTTATTCTTACGAAGTCCTTGGAAAGTTAGACAAAAAATCTACAATCTTCCTCACAGCGTGCAAAAAGAAATCAGCACACAATGGCTTGAAAATAAATTAACCTTTGAGGCCAGTGCCGCGGAAAGGAGTCGAACCTTCACACCCTAAGGGCACCAGATCCTAAATCTGGCGTGTCTACCAATTCCACCACCGCGGCTCTAAACGATAAGACTATCGACCGTGGCATTTTTTATACTTCTTACCACTTCCGCAAGGACATGGCTCGTTCCGACCCACTTTTTCTCCAACATTGACAGGCTGAGGCTTACCGGGTCGAGCAACGGCCGGCTGCTGCTGTTGTCCATCCTGCCCATTGCCAGGAGCGCCAGCGAATCCCATGCCGATAGCCTCATCATGCTGTATCCTGACAGGTGCAGTGGGCCTCTTATCTTGGAGAGTAGGCGCTTCCTCCATCCCTTGGAGGCGAGTGCGAAAAAGACGCTGAACAGTATTCTTGTTCACGTCACGAAGAAACTCTACAAACATGTCGAACCCTTCTGATTTGTACTCAAGCAGAGGATCCTTCTGGCCATAGGCTCGGAGGTTGATGCCTTCTCTCAGCTGGTCCATGCTGTAAAGGTGGTCCTTCCACATTTCATCAATGGTCCGAAGAACTACGTATCGCTCAAACCCACGAATAACTTCAGGCGGAACGAAGCTTTCCCGGGCAGCATAAATCGTTTCCGCCTTTTCAAGAATCGAGTTGGCAAGGCTTCTCCCAGCTTCAAGAGACTTCATTTCATCGTCCGCTTCGATGGTGAACACTGAGGACATTTCACTCTCAAGATATTCCCAGTTCCAGTCCTGAGCATCGTCGTCCGAGGATGTTCCATTCTCCACCAACTCCTCTACATATTCCCCGCGTATCGCCTCAATCTCCTCTCGGATATCATCTCCATGGAGCGCTTCATTCCTCCGTGCGTAAACCACCTCACGCTGCTGGTTCATAACGTCGTCATATTCTAGAAGTCGTTTTCTTATTGAGAAGTTTCTCGCTTCGACCTTTTTCTGAGCCCGCTCAATAGATCGTGTCACCATGCCAGCGGTGATCACCTCCCCTTCTTCAACACCCAGTTTGTCCATGATGGAGGCGATCCGCTCACTGTTGAACAGTCGCATGAGATCATCTTCAAGACTGAGATAGAAAACAGAAGAGCCTGGATCTCCTTGCCGCCCGGATCGGCCACGAAGTTGAAGATCAATCCGCCGTGACTCATGTCTTTCCGTCCCTACAATATGGAGCCCTCCCAACTCTTTCACACCTTCGTCAAGTTTAATGTCGGTCCCCCGGCCCGCCATGTTTGTAGCAATTGTGACAGCCCCTTTGTTGCCGGCCAATGCCACGATTTCTGCCTCGCTCTGGTGCTGCTTGGCATTCAATACATTGTGAGGAATCCCTTTTCGTTTCAACATCCTCGACAGCGTCTCCGAAACTTCGACGCTGATGGTACCGACAAGAACAGGTTGACCTCGTCCATGACATTCGGCAAGTTCATCGAGCACGGCATTGTACTTCTCCCGTTTGGTCTTGTATACCAAATCATCTCTGTCATCCCTGACCACATGGCGGTGCGTGGGGATGACAGTGACATCCAGTTTATAAATGGAGTGAAGTTCTTCTGATTCAGTTTCGGCCGTACCCGTCATCCCCGCCAGTTTGCTGTAAAGTCTGAAATAGTTTTGAATGGTAATGGTCGCGAGTGTCTGCGTCTCTCTCTCAATGGTGACATTCTCTTTTGCCTCGAGGGCCTGATGCAGTCCTTCACTGTAGCGTCGGCCCGCGAGGATCCGGCCGGTAAATTCATCCACGATCAAGACTTTCCCATCCTGAACCACATAGTCAACATCCTTCTCATACAGTGAATATGCGCGTAGGAGCTGAGTGATATTGTGAATCTTCTCACTGCGGGAACTGTGAAGCAGTCGTGCTTCTTCAGCGGCTTCGGCCCGTTTCTGTCCATCTTCATCGGTATTGGTGTCAAGTTCGTGAAGCATTTCACCAAGGTCAGGGATGACAAACATCTCAGGATTTTCAGGTGCTAAAGCAGTCCGGCCCTTCTCGGTTAGGTCGATAACATTGCTCTTTTCATCTATGGAGAAATAGAGGTCCTCATCCACCTCATGAAGACGTTTATCTCTCATATGCTCAGACTCAACACTGTGGGCAAGTTTTCGTGTCCCTTGCTCCTGGAAAATCTTCTGGAGCCGGCGATTCTTCGGTGAACCACGCATCGCCTGCAACAGCTTAAATCCCGCTTCCTGTTCTTTCGCATCTTGAAGAAGTGTTTCCGCCTCGCTCACAAGTGAATTAACCAGCGATGTCTGCTTTCTCACAAGCTTCTGAACCAGAGGTCGAAGCTCTTTGTATTTTGAATCTGTTGGATGATCGACAGCACCAGAAATAATCAGAGGTGTCCTCGCTTCGTCGATCAGTATGGAGTCAACTTCATCAATGATGGCATAGGCGTGACCGTGCTGTACTTGATCTTCTCTTGATAGCGCCATGTTGTCACGAAGATAATCGAAGCCGAACTCATTGTTTGTACCGTACGTAATGTCCCGACTGTAAATCTCACGACGTTCATCACTGTTCATTCTGTTCAGCATTGCGCCGACAGTCAGGCCGAGTCGCTCATATATTTTCCCCATCCATTCCGCATCCCGTTGAGCAAGGTAATCATTCACGGTCACCACATGGACTCCCCGGCTTGTAAGAGCGTTCAGGTATATCGGCATAGTCGCGACAAGCGTCTTACCCTCTCCCGTCTTCATCTCTGCCACTTTCCCCCGATGAAGTATGACCGCCCCAACAAGTTGCACATCATAGGGAATCATGTCCCATTTCACCGGTTGACCAACGATTTTCCATTCCTCACCCATCAGTCGCCGGCATGTATCCTTCACCATGGCAAACGCTTCGGGAAGAATTTCATTCAGCACAACCTGTTCAGCAGCATGAACCTTTTCTTTCGTAGCTTCTTTAGAAAGACCCTGCTCCTTGGCCTCCTGCTCCACCGCTTCCGCTACTTCCCGAACTTTTTCCCGAAACTCGCCTGTACGACTGACAAGCTCTTCGTCAGATCTGTCCGCAAGGGTATCGTAGATGCGATTGATTTCCTCCACCGTCGTGTACAGGTTCTTCACCTCACGATCCGACTTCGAACCAAAAACCTTCTTTAAAAGACTTACAGCCATATTTCAGTTCTAATGATATCTAAAAAAATACCCTCTCTTCAGTTAGCCGGAACAGATAATTCTTCCAAAGAATGAAAAACTGCATCGAGGATGCCGTTGACAAATCGGCTACTTTCATCGGTACTGAACTTCCGCACAATTTCAACCCCTTCTGCGATGGAGACTTTCGACGGGACATCATCAAAGAAAACCATTTCGGTAATCATCATCTGCAAAACGAGACGATCAATAAGGGCCACACGGCTGAGATCCCAGTTTTCAAGTCGTTCTTTAATCAATGAACTTGTCCAGTCACGCTGTTTAATTGTGGTGGTTAAGAGACGTTCGAAGTATGTGGAAGATTCTTCACAAAAGGTGGATTTTCTTTTCAAATCCTCGACTATCTTGCAAGGAGAGTCGCGGGTCATCTCCTCAGCATATAGGCCTTGAAGTACCAATTCTCTGGCAATCCGCCGACTCTTAACAACAGTCATCATAAAATATCAATGGGATAGAGCCAGTTGAACTGATCTTCTCGGCGTTCAATCTGGATATCCATTAGCGCCTCCCTCAATTCCTTGGTCACCGGCCCCATCTCATGACTGATTTCGGCATAATCATCATCGGTAGTGACCTTACCGATTGGGCAAATGACGACGGCTGTCCCAGCACAAAAAAGTTCGTCCGCAGATAAAATATCATCCACTGATACATCTGTCTCCTGCACATCGAGGTCAAGAATATCCCTCGCGATTTGTATGGTAGAATCCCTGGTTACACCGGGCAGGATTGTACCGCCAAGCCGTGGCGTCAGGAGCTTATTCCCCTTAAGGACAAAAACATTGGCGGCGCCAAGCTCTTCCACCATTTCTTGATCATTCGAATTGAGATACATCACTTCGTTGAAGCCCCTATCTTTCGCCAGCTTGAGGGGATAGAGAGAAGCGCCATAGTTACCGATAGCCTTGGCAGCGCCCGTCCCATTTTGAGCTGCTCTGTGAAATAATTTGGTAACTTTAATGTGAAGGCAAGGAATGCCACCCTGGAAGTAAGGCCCGACCGGCGACACAAAAACAACGAACATATAAGAAGGTGCCTCGTGAACCCCCAAGACAGGACCTGTTCCCCATACGATGGGGCGTACGTACAGACTCCCTTTATCGGAAGGCGGGATGTAATCAGCATTGTCTCTAACAGTCTTTTCAACAGCATCAAGAAAACTCTCTTCGGGAATCAGCGGGATGCAGAGACGTTCCGCAGACTGGATCATTCGCTGTGCGTTCATTTCCGGGCGGAATAATACAATTCTATCCTTTTCTGTTTTGAAAGCCTTGGTACCCTCAAAAACACCCTGACCATAATTCAATACGCCCGCTGCCGGGGAAAATTCAATATTACCGTAAGGTACAAGACTCCCTTTTTCCCATTCGCCGCCTCTTTCGCATGTTGCCAAATACATACTCCTTGCGGGCGTTAGGCTAAATGTCAGACTATCCCAATCTATTGCGGGTTCAACTGTCTCAATTTCGGTCATACCTCCTCCAACATTGATCTTGCAATCACCAGTTTTTGAACTTCTGTAGTTCCTTCGTAAATCTGAGTAATCTTGGCATCGCGCATTAATCGCTCAACGCCGTATTCTTTGATGTAGCCGTATCCCCCAAAAATCTGTAGACACTCAGTTGAAACAGACATGGCCGTTTCAGAAGCAGAATACTTGGCCATGGCTGCCTCTTTGGAGAAGGGCTTGCCTTGGTCCTTCAGCACAGCGGCACGGTGGGTAAGTAATCTAGCAGAGGCGATTCCCGTCGCCATTTCTGCGATCTTCTCTCTTACGGATCCAAAAGAAGCGATAGCTTTACCGAACTGTTTCCGCTCTTTCGCATAAGCAATGGCTTTTTCCATTGCCGCCTGAGCGATTCCTATTGCCTGAGCAGCGATGCCGATCCGTCCTCCATCAAGGACAGTCATAGCGATGGAAAACCCGTCGCCTTCCTCGCCAATCCTGTTGTCTACGGATACACGGCAATCATCAAAGTAGAGTTCACATGTATCCGAGCCGCGTATGCCAAGTTTATTTTCTTTCTTACCTGTCGAAAAACCGTCACTGCCCTTTTCTACAGCAAAAACGGAAATTCCCTTATATCCCACCTCTTTCTCAGTGACCGCAAAAACCATCACCACATCACTGTTAATACCACTGCTGACCCAGTTCTTGGTTCCGCTAATGATATAGTGGTCTTCATCTCGGACCGCAGATGTAAGAAGATTGGAAGCGTCTGAACCAGCCTGTGGTTCACTGAGGGAGAACGCACCAAGCAATTTTCCCGATGAAAGTTTCTTGAGATATTTTTCCTTCTGCTCTTTCGCACCATACTTTAGGAGTAACGCACAGACGAGGGAATTATTCACTGATACAGGAACGGCAGTCGAGGCGTCGGCTTTAGAAATCTCTTCCAGGGCGAGGCAGTAACTGATGGTATCAAAGCCGGAGCCGCCCCACGCTTCCGGAACCATCATCCCCATAAATCCCATTTCACCAAGCATCTTGATTTGATCCGCCGGGAATTCCATCTTCTCATCCCGCTCGGCCGCTCCCGGGAGAAGTTGATCCCGGGCAAAGTCCATTGCCGTTTTCTGAACAAGAAGCTGTTCTTCTGAGTAATTGAAGTCCATCTTAAAGAGCTTCCACAATAAGCGCCGACGCCTCGCCACCGCCTATACAGATTGCCGCAAGACCGAGATTCGCCTTCTGACGCTTCATGGCGTGGATAAGTGTAACTAGGATTCGTGCTCCGCTAGCACCGATTGGATGACCCAAAGCGACGGCGCCGCCGTTGATATTCACCGAATTGTGATCAAATTCGAGTTCCGTCATCGCCGCCATAGCGACGTTGGCGAACGCTTCGTTGATTTCGAAAAGATCGATATCATCGAGTTGGAGTCCCGACTTCTTAAGTACCTTATGGATGGCGCCCACCGGGGCGGTGGTAAACCACTCCGGCTCCTGAGCAATGGATGCTTGAGCAACAATTCGCACCATCGGCTTGATGCCGAGATCGGCGGCTTTTTCTTCACTCGTCACCACCATGGTGGCACCCCCATCATTAATCTTCGAAGCATTGGCGGCCGTAACGGTACCTTCTTTTCCGAATGCCGGTTTAAGCCGACCCATTTTATCAAAATTGGCTCGGGACGGCTCCTCATCCTCTGACACCTCCATCGTCTCCTGCCCTTGACCCTTCACCGTTATGGGAACAATTTCTTCGTTGAAGAAGCCCTTCTCCTGTGCCTTCTGCGCCCGAGTGTAGGATTCCTTTGCAAAGGCATCCTGATCTTCCCGCGAGAAGCCGTATTTCTCGGCACACATATCGGCGCAAGTGCCCATATGCCGATCATTATAAACATCCCATAGGCCGTCTACAATCACGGAATCGATCACTTCCCCATGTCCGAGGCGAAAACCGCGCCGCGCCTTCGGCAGTAGGTAGGGGGCCCGCGACATGGACTCCATGCCCCCTGCGACGATCAGCTCCGCGTCCCCTGCCTGAATAGCCTGAGCTGCCAGCATCACCGCTTTCAGCCCGGAACCGCACATCTTATTGATCGTAAGACACTCCACCGAATTGGGAAGGCCCGCGTAAATGGCCGCCTGCCTCGCCGGAGCCTGACCTAGCCCCGCGGAGAGAATATTCCCCATGATTACTTCATCAACGGCATCGATCGACGCACCAACCGCAGTAAGCGATTCTTTGATACAGAGGGCGCCCAGGTTTTGCGCATCTACTGATGCGAGATTGCCCTGAAAGGCGCCGATGGGCGTCCGCCTGGCGCCGGCGATGACAACATTCTTTGGTTCAGTCTTCATTACCATCATCACTATAAGCTTTGATAATCTGTTTCACCAACCGGTGCCGAACAACATCGGTCTGATCCAGATAGACAAATCCAATTCCATCGATACCCTTGATAATTTTCTCCGCTTGGAGCAGGCCGGAATCATTCCTGTCAGGAATGTCCATCTGAGTCTTGTCTCCTGTGATAATGGCCTTAGAGTTCGGACCCAATCTTGTCAGAAACATTTTCATCTGCATGGCAGAGCAATTCTGCGCTTCGTCCAAGATAACGAATGCGTTGTTCAGTGTTCTTCCCCTCATGTAAGCGAGAGGGATCACTTCTACGGCTCGCTTTGACAGCAGCGCTCTGAGGTTTTCCGCTGGTAATAGGTCATTGAGTGCATCATAGAGCGGCGTCAGGTAAGGATCGATCTTTTCCTTCAGATCTCCCGGCAGGAAGCCAAGCCGTTCACCGGCTTCAACGGCGGGCCTTGATAAGATTATTCGTTCAACGCGTCTGCTCTTATGAGCGGCCACGGCGAAAGTTACCGCGAGAAATGTCTTTCCTGTACCCGCAGGGCCGATAGCGAAAACCATATCGTCTTGCTGCACCGCGTCGTAAAACCGCTTCTGTCCCTCAGACCGCGGTGTTACCGGTCCTTTGCGCGTGTGAAGAATCGCCGGCTCGTCAATCGGTTCACC
The DNA here is from genome assembly GCA_002448795.1 of Fidelibacterota bacterium UBA6931. Taxonomy (GTDB): domain Bacteria; phylum Fidelibacterota; class Marinisomatia; order Marinisomatales; family S15-B10; genus S15-B10. Next base: position 163,652 of record DKAH01000014.1, on the reverse strand, counting down.
AACTTTCTCTCCATTTGAGACCATAACCGCCATAGACCTCACCTCATCGGCGGTTAATCGGTTCTTCCTCCCGAGTGTTTTCATCATTTCCCCAAGGGTTTCAGCAGCAAGGGAAACAATCGATTCATCACCTTCGAGAGAAATGGTCGAGCCTCTCAGTACAATCTGACAATCGAATGAGTTTTCTAAAATCTTGAGGTTTTCATCACCTACACCGGCGAGTCCAGCGGGGTCAAGATTTTGGAGCTCAATTTGATGTTTCATTAGATTGTATGATAGGACCGAAAGAGCATGTACACAGAAAAGAACCCGTCAATAACCCCGACACTTTTCAAGTGATCAGCAAAAAGTTGCAACAGAACGAAAAAGCACGGATGAAAGTACAAAGATGGTCTATCTGAGACAAGACGATTGGAAGCGATTTTGGCTTCGTCAGCCCGTTTTTTCCAGTTAGTTTTCCTCCATGACGTTAGCAATCCTCTCAACATTCACCGCTATTCTTATTTCTGTGTTGCTATTGCTCTGCCTCAAATGGACGGTAGCAATTTCAGGACGGCTGAATTATGATGAGAAACTGGCTGAATACTCGGTTTACGGACTGGTAGGCGCCAAACGGTTCGGTATTAGCTTGGAGAAGGATCAGCGCAAATTTTCTGTTTCTTTCGGAGGAAGAGAGCGCAAACTCTTTTCCTTCAATCTGGGTGGGTTAAATAAAGCGAAAAAGAAGGATAAACGACTAACAAAACAAAAGAAACGCAGATTGCTGAATTATCCCTCAATAGTGTCATCTCTTCTCCGTTCCATCCAGTGGCGAAGATTGAACCTTAACGGCGAATTCGGACTCAACAGTCCGGAGCAGACAGGAAAGACTTTCGGAGCTCTTATGGCCATTGGAAATGGCTTGACTCCCCGCCGCTTTCATTTCAATTTTCAACCAAATTTTAACAGGCAGATGGTAAGAATCAGCGGAACCACTTCTATTCAGCTTTGCCCCGCTGTTCTGGCATGGCGCATCGGCAAGGTCTACTTTGGCTTCAACCGTTAGGAGGAAAAACAGATGGCAGTTTCCGAATTAATCAAGAATGTAATGGATGAGCTCGAGACACTCATGCAGACTAAGACAGTGGTGGGTGATCCAATCAATGCCGGCGATTATACCGTCATCCCTGTCTCCAAGGTGAGTTTTGGCTTCGGCGCCGGCGGAGGCGGATCAGACAATGGCAAAAAAGGGGGTACGGGCGAAGGAGTCGGCGGCGGCTGGAGCATTGAACCCCTCGCCTTCTTTGTCGTTGGATCAGAGGGGGCTCGGCTCTACTCACTCAAGCATGAAGAAACTGTGATGGGGAAACTGTTCGACCTCGCGCCGAAAGTGGCCGAAACAGTGAAAGACTATGTTGACAAACAGGGAGAATCTGCTTCCTCCGATTCAGAGGAGAACCAGGAAAGTAACTGAGCGAAATGATTTCCTTCCGTTCTCTCTCTTCTGGAGGGTAATCTAACTGAATGTATACTGAGTGCGTTAGAATCCGAATTGAAAGCTTACCAGAAAGATGGTTGAGTCCTTTTCACCCGGGGTTGTGGTGATTCGCACATTTGGCGCGATGAGAAGACCTTTCCCTGGTGAAAAGACGGCGCCGGCCATAATGTAGGAATAGTCACCACGACTGCCACTGGCATCGACTAAGTATAGATCGTACCGGAAAAAGGTCTGAAGATTATTGCGTAGACGGTAGTTAGCGTAACCGGAGGACAGGTGCTCTGTTTCGCTAATTCCAGCGTTCGCATACTGATTGTACTCTGCACCAACTCGAAATTTGCCTTGGGCAAAGCCTCCAAAACCGCCGATCAGTGTTTTTGAATAAACTACCGTCTCTTCATCATACGGCTCCACTGAGAACACACCACCAAAATTGAAACCATCTCTCTTATCCAATCTCATTTCACCGTATACGAGTTGGAAAGAAGTCCTTTTGTGAGAATCGTTTTCTGACTTCTTATAGCCTGTTCCATTGGTGACGAGGAGAGTTGCCTTTGTGGCGGCCGTCAGTGATCGTGAAAAGCCTAGGCCGATATCCGCTGAGCTCGAAAACTTCCTGTGATCCATTGCCGACTTTTCCAGAAAACGATAGCCCCATGTCTTTTCCTGAACATTGAAAATATTCATCCCTTGCATGCCGATGATTATCTTGCCGAAAGAAGATTTCCAATCGACTTTGGCATTCTTCACATAAACATTCATCGGGGAACTTTTATAGTCAAGATCGGACTGGAATTTATACGAAATACCATCTGAAACCTCTTCCTCATAAGTAAAGTAGACCCGTTTGAAACCAAAGCCATTGACGGCATCCTTATCAGAACTGTGCGTGTAGTGGTAATATGACACTCCGCTAAACTTCCCATCGGCCCCAAATGACATAATCACCATAACGCACATCATCATTATAAGAACTCTTACTCGATTCATTTATTCACCCTTTGCATATATTCTTTGATACCAAAATATTAGGCTGAGACTAATTCACTAAATTAATTATCTATTTTTTTGAATTGGATGAAATTGCAGTTTTAATGCTTGAAACTCATCCCTGCTAGCAATAAGATTAATATTAAATTGCCTAGCCATTGTAATGATAATACGAAGTGCTTACCCTAAAAGGTTTTGGCTTAAATGATTTCTGATCGGTTACTCCCTTATATAAAAGGATCGGGCGTTGTAGGAGCTCTTTACCTCTTTCTTGTAGGTATCAATGGCATGTCCTCCGCCATCAAACATATGGGCGGAGGGTTTGCTAATGCGGTCCTCACCACCACTAGCGAACCGTTTGTTGCCCTCTTTATAGGAATCTTGGCAACAGTGCTCTTCCAAAGTTCTTCTACAACTACGTCGCTCATTGTTGGGATGGTAAGCAGCGGTTCTCTGGGGTTGAACGGCGCCATCCCCATGATCATGGGTGCCAATATCGGCACCACTGTTACCAACACTATTGTGTCAGTTGGGCACATTAATCGGGGCAAAGAATTCCAGCGTGCTCTTGAGGCGTCAACCGTTCACGATTTTTTTAATCTCCTTTCAGTGGCGATCCTTTTCCCTCTTGAACAGCGGTTTCACATGATTCAAAAAAGCGCCGAAGCCATCGCCACAATGATGTTCGGCAAGATTCACAGTATCGAAGTACTGCAAGGATCAAGCCCCATCAAAGTTGCGATCAAGTCGGGCTCCAAGGTAGTAGAAGGGATTTCATTGGGAAACGATGTGGTCTACCTTGTTCTGAGTGTTCTTTTAACCTTTCTAATGCTCTATTCGCTGGTGAAATTGCTTCGGAGCCTTGTTCTAAAGAAAATAGAGGTCTTTTTTGATCAGTATATCTTCAAGACAGCAATAAGGGGATTTGTTTTTGGAATACTATTCACCGTTATGGTTCAGAGTTCTTCCATTACCACTTCCCTCGTTGTACCTTTAGCCGGTGCCGGTGTTCTGAACCTCCGGCAAATTTTTCCTTTCACACTTGGTGCTAATGTTGGAACAACTGTGACTGCATTGCTCGCCGCTCTCACCGGTACCGTCTCGGCGCTCATAGCCGCCATCAGCCATCTGTTCTTCAACCTTAGTGGTATTCTCCTAATCTACCCCTTTCCCTTTTTAAGAAATGTCCCGATTAAATTAGCGGAAAGGTTTGCGGCGGCGGCCATTAAGAAAAAGTATCTGCCTATTCTATATCTCGTAATAGTCTTTTTTCTCATCCCCCTTAGTGTCATTATAATTGGTGGGAGATGATGAGATCTTCAACAGTCTGTATTTATTTCACAATCATGCGAGGTAACCCATGTGGAAGGAATTAACCAATCTGTGGCGTTCTGACGATCTTCTCGAGCAAGCTTGGAATAAGTCATTTGACATGCTCGAGATTGCGCAGGAGATGTACGTAGAAGCGGTGAGAATTCTTCGCGAGAGCGACGACACCGTTGTAAACAGAGAGATCCGTCAGAAAGACAAATACGTAAACAAGTACGAAGAAGAAGTCCGACGGAAAGTGATGACACACTGCACCATGCAGGGGTCGGAAAAACTTTCGGGAGGGATGGTGCTTGTCAGCATCGTTATCGACATAGAACGAATCGGAGATTACTGTAAGAATATTCTCGATCTAGCCGAGGCTCATCCAGCTAGACTATCGGTGGGCACCTACGAAGATTCTCTCAAGAGAATTGAACAGGAGGTCAAGAGTAGATTTAAAGAAACGATCTCAGTCCTGAAAAATCAGGATGTTGCGAAAGCAAAAGAAATGATGGATACGTTCAAGATGGAGGTCAGCAGCATCTGTGACAACATAGTTAATGAACTGGTGAAGGGGAGTTCTGACGGTCTTTCATCAAGCGACACCGTCGCGCTGGCACTCTATGCACGCTATCTCAAAAGGATCAGTGCCCATTTGAACAATATGATTACAAGCGTAGTCAATCCTTTCGAGCGTATAGGATTCAGAGCCACAGAGGAAACCTAAAAGCATTCATTCCCAGCAATAGATCATCGTTTTCACTGAACTGAATAAACAGTTCTACAACCCTATAAAAGTAATCTTATTACGTGGTGTTGAACTACCTGATGCGCTTCAGATAATCCTCACTGAAAAAGTTTTCTTCAATCCCAGAGTCGTATACGATATCTAATATTTCCAGTGTTGTGCGATGCGGCTTTTGAATATTTTTCATCTCCATTCTTAGGACCGTCCAATAATCACCATCCTTTCTAATCTCGGGGACTGTCATCACTTTAAGTAAACGGTTTTTATTACCGTAGAATTCCACCTTTCGCATCAAACTTCGGTCTTTATCTACCCAAACGATTTGCCGCGAATAGTTCACTGTCCGAAATGGAACCGTCTCTATTTTATAGCAAAGCTGCCCTATTACCTTTTCTTCCCCGAGAAGTTTGTAAGAATTCTCACTAATCTCAAGCCCTTTCATATCCTCGTACGAAAAATCAGAACCCATGAAGTTTTGATTCTTTTGGTTGGAAACAATTCTTTTTGACTTCTTAAGCGCTGGTAGATAAAGCCACTGATCACTACCCTTTTCACCATCATGATACTCCAAAATCAGGAGACCGACCCCTTTCACATCAGAAGGTTCTAGAAAACGTATGAGTGTTTTGGAATAAAAATCACCGCTTCTGTAGAACTTCTGAAAACGTTTGATAGTACAGATCCGACTCTTCTCCTTGCCTCGGACACTTTTCGTGAGTGTCATGGTGATTGTGGAAACAATATCCTTTGGTTTTGGTTGGCTTTCAAACTTCTGAATAACTTCCTGAACCGTTGGCTGAGCTAAGAGGCCTTCAATAAAAAGAAGCAGCACCATGATATTCATTAAATCTCTTCTCTTTGAAACTTTCTTCATGCTTTTTTGTAGGCTCAATTAATAATTCATTATGAAATAAAGAAGTAAGGCATCCAAGTTGAATGAGTTTAAGACGGTCAGCAATATGGGTACAAGAATATCTTAAAAATTCTTCTATTCTTGTGGCGAAAAATACTTTCAAGTTGGAAAAGATTATGTTGTTTTCATCTTCAGTCTACCAGTTTTGCTATCCTCTGAAAACCTTTAATCTCGGTTATTGCTTTATCTGAATACCTATCCCCTTTCATCACTGCTTTGTATCTTTCATAGTCAGTTAATTGTGGAAAGGAAAGCCAAATCTCATGAAAAAATTTTCTTTCACCATTTCGATTCTGTTTATGGGAGCTGCCATGGCTGCTGAGCCTCAGATCAAATATCACCTTTCCATGCCTGAACCCCATACCCACTATTACCATGTAGAGTTGACGGTAAGTGGCAACAGTGACAAAAAGGTGACGGTCAAGATGCCAGTCTGGACGCCGGGATCGTACCTTGTTCGGGAGTTCGCTCGCCATATCCCAAGGGTGAGAGCTTATGCGGGACTAAAGGAGCTTAAGATTGAGAAGGTCAAGAAAAACACATGGGAAGTATCTGCTGGAAAGCTGTCCAAGTTCACGCTTAAATACCGTGTCTACGCCTACGAACAAACAGTACGGACGAGCTTCCTCAATGATTCCCGCGGTTATCTAAACGGCACATCCATCTTCCTTTATATAGATGGCCGAGAGAATGAATCGGGCGAGGTGAAGGTCACACCCTTCCGTGGCTGGAAACAAATTTCCACAGGCCTACCAAAAGTAAAAGGACGACGGAACACATTCTCCTATGAGAACTATGACATCCTTGCGGACTCCCCTTTTCTCATCGGCAATCATGACATCCTCACCTTCAAGGTAAAGGGGAAGCCTCATGAGATTGCGCTCTTCGGCGAAGGGAACGTGGATAAGGAACGGCTGCAGGATGATTTCAAGAAAATCGTTGAAACAACTCAGAAAATCTTTGGCGGCATGCCCTATGATCGGTATGTCTTTCACATCCTCCTTCTCGATGGTCTAGGCGGCGGTCTGGAGCACCTCAACTCCACCACTATTCAGGCAGACAGATGGATCTTCTCCGATGATGACCGGTACCATCGCTTCCTATCCACGGTGGCCCATGAATATTTTCACACATGGAACATCAAGCGGATTCGTCCTATTGCCCTAGGCCCCTTCGACTATGAGCGAGAGAACTACACGAAGGACCTGTGGATCTCGGAGGGGATAACCAGCTATTACGACAATCTACTACTACTTCGATCCGGAATTCTGGACCTGAAGGGATATTTCAAGTTTCTGGGCCGGGACATCGGCAGTGTTGAAAAATCACCGGGACGCGAGGTTCAATCGGTGGTTGAATCAAGCTTCGATACATGGATCAAGTATTACCGACAAAATGAAGAGTCACCAAACGTTCTGATCTCCTACTACTCCAAGGGCGCAGTTGTGGGACTCCTGCTTCATCTCAACATCAACGCATCTACAAACGGAAAGAAATCCATCGATGATGTTTTCAGGGAGCTGAATCGGCGGTACAAGGCAGATCCCTCCACCGGTTTCACATCCAAAGAATTCAGGGAGATCAGCGAAGCAGTGGCCGGGCGAAAGTTAGATGATGTCTGGCGCTACGCCGACACAACTGATGAAGTGGACTACAACGAATCATTGATGACAGTGGGATGTGAACTGAATCGGAAGTACGGAAAAGACGTCGATGAATCAACAGCTTACTTTGGATTTGAAACGAGAGGTGAAGGCAATCCCATTGTAAATAAGGTTAGAGCCGGAACGCCCGCCTATGCCGGCGGTTTGAATGTGAATGATGAAATTGTCGCCGTCAACGGTACACGCGTTGCGGCCAAGACGCTAACCAAACGACTGCGTGATATTCGGCATGGCGACACGGCTGAGCTGCTCGTCTCCCGGGAAGGGTTGATGCAGACGGTATCAATCAAAGCTTCAGAACCACCTTACGACAAATTCTCTGTTAAGAAACTAGAGAACGCCAGTAACGATCAGAAGCGGCTTTTTCAAGCATGGCTCAGTACGGCGTGGGAGGAGTAAAAAGAAACCTTCCAGAGCCGGTTGTCATCTTGGCTGACGGCAATCCGCCCACACATCCGGCACCCCTTTCCACCCTTCAGACTGCCAACACGCTTATATGCACCGATGGTGCCGGTGAGAAAGCCAAAATGCTTGATCGGCATCCAGACTTCATCATTGGCGATATGGACTCTCACAATAAAGCATCTCTGTCACATGGCACCGATATCATCGAACTGACCGATCAGAACTCAACAGACCTTGAGAAAGCGTTGGACTTTTGTATCCAAGAGGGCGTTGTGTCGGCGACACTGTTGGGACTCTCAGGAGGGAGAGAGGATCACATGCTTGCTAACTTCGCTATTCTTTCTGGAGTAAGCAAAAAAATGAAACTGTCGGCCGTCACCGATTATCACACTGTTCACCCCGTTTCAGATAAAGAAGATTTCAGCTGCATCTCCAACTCCACTGTATCTCTCCTGACCGCGCATGGGCAACCAACCGTCACCACCACCGGATTGCGCTTTCCACTTCAGGATCAATGCCTACTCTCCAGCGGCCACGGCGTCAGTAATTTCGCTGAGACAGACAAATTCTCCGTAAAGGTGGCTGGCGGGATCGTGCTGGTCTTCATCAGGCACGGCGATTGAGCGGAGAGCTTCACGTTGTTGATATCGGCATTATCCTGCTTTATTCAGGTGGGCTCCTCGCTCTCGGGCTCTTTAATACAAAGCGGAAGCAGGATCAAACAGACTACCTCTTAGCCGGCCGCCGGCTGACGCTCGTCCCCTTTACCGCCTCGCTGGTAGCCACCTGGTACGGCGGTATTCTCGGAGTCGGTGAATTCACCTATCTGTATGGCATTTCCAACTGGGTCGTCCTCGGCCTCCCCTACTACATTTTTGCCCTTCTGTTCACCCTGTTCATTGCGGGAAGAATTCGCGATGAAAACTTTCCCACCATCCCCGATCGGCTTAGTCACCACTACGGAAAGACCGCCGGAGTCATCGGAGCGGGATTGGTGGCCATCCTCACCACACCGGCACCATACATCTTGAGTTGCGCCCTACTCATCACATTTCTTTTTACCATGCCGCTCTTCCCAGCGATGCTAATTGCTACAGCTGTGAGCCTCATCTATGTTTATAACGGCGGATTTCGATCAGTGGTCCGGACCGACATCTTGCAGTTCATCCTCATGTTCGCCGGCTTTGCACTCCTGGTTTTTACGTGCTTTCTGCAAGTAGGAGGTCTTCAGGCCATGAAGTCTGGACTCCCAACACTTCACCTCATCTGGCACGGAGGCAATTCAACACAATACATTCTTGTCTGGTTCTTCATCGCTCTCTGGACATTTGTTGATCCCGGTTTTTACCAGCGATGTGCCGCGGCGGAGTCACCCCCTGTCGCGAAACAAGGCATCCTTGTTTCCATCGGCTTCTGGGCACTCTTTGATTTCCTAACTCTCTGCGCGGGACTCTACAGCAGAATTTTACTCCCCGAAGGATCTGAAGCGGCCCTGGCGCTTCCGTCACTTGGGCTTGTGGTCCTACCGCCCATCGCTAAGGGACTATTTTTTGCTGGCCTTCTTGCCACCATCATGTCAACCATCGATTCCTATGGCTTCATCAGCGGTATCACCATCGGGCGGGACATCCTCTGGCGGACAGGGAAACTGAAGAACGAGGTAACGGCCACAAAAATGGGGCTTCTACTTATGGCCGTTTTATCGCTCCTGCTGGTGTGGCTCGTACCTTCAGTGGTTGAGTTATGGTATACATTGGGAAGTGTGGTGATTCCAGGGTTGCTCATTCCATTTTTGGCCACCTTCTGGCTGAAGTGCCCCATCCCCGGTGTTGCTGCAATGATGCTCCTCTCTACCACCGTCAGTTTCAGCTGGCTTATCTTCGGTCTGCCGGACGGTAATTATCCCCTTGGTTTGGAGCCGTTTTATCCGGGGCTTGGTGTGTCTCTGGCCTGGATGCTAGTAACGATTATCCACTCAAGGGACAGGTTGTTGAACACCTCATAGCTGTCCTTTTCCGATCAAGACAGCGACACTGATAAGGTCTACGCCGATTCCATCTCTGGAGCGTAGCCACCTATGGTGGCTGCACCGTTGCATTTGGCACGATGAAGGAATGCCGACTGAGCGGCTGCAACATTGCTTGCCTCTCCGCGCCACGCTGTAAGTGCCGCCGCCTGAAGAGCACGACCGTAAGAGAAACTGAGCTTCCATGGCTTTTCAGTAGCAAGCTGGTTCATGGCATTTAGATGTTCCGTGGCAAGGATGTCACTCTGTCCACCTGAGAGGAAACAGATTCCCGGCACCGCCGCCGGAACAGACCGCTGGAAGCATGTGACTGTCGCCTCCGCTACTTCTTCAACTGAAGCTTGATCTGAACTGTCATAACCGGAAAGAACCATATTTGGTTTCAGGATGGTCCCTTCTAAAAAAACGTCCATATCCGCCAATGCTTCAAAGAGTGCTGATAGAACATCGACTGTGGTTTCAAAGCTGGTCTCGATCGTGTGCTCTCCATCCATTAGAATTTCCGGTTCCACAATCGGGACAATGTCCGCCTCCTGGCACAAGGCGGCGTAGCGGGCAAGGGCATGGGTATTTACATCCACACAGGCGTAGGATGGAAGATCTTCACCGATGGTGATGACGGCACGCCACTTAGCGAAACGGGCGCCAAGGCCGTAATATTCAGACAGTCTTTCACGGAGGCCGTCTAGACCCTCTGTCACCTTCTCTCCATCAAATCCCGCTAGCGCCTTCGCCCCCATGTCAACTTTTATACCGGGGATAACACCTTTATCAGAAAGAAGTTGGGGAAAAGGGGTCCCATCATCCGAAGATTGACGTATGGTCTCATCGTACATAATGACACCACTTATGTATTCCTCCATTCCCGAAGCGGTTAAAAGCAGGTCGCGGTAGGCGCGACGGTTTTCCTCCGTTGACTCCGTGTTAATCGTGTCGAAACGTTTACCAATTGTAGGTGTACTTTCATCAGCAGCCAAGATACCTCTTCCCGGAGCCGCCATACCTTGTGCCGTCATTTCCAACTGTTCAAGATTCATTACTCATTCTCCTATTTTAAAGTGTTCATATATACAAATGTCTGGTTGACCAAGTGTCAACTGTTTCTCCACCCCATTAGTTTATATTTTGTAATCCTCATTCCACATTTCTCACTCCTGCCCTATTTCGCCTAGCATATCACAAAACCAAGTCTCTTCTGTATTGAATGGCTTACCGCCGGAAATACGATTAAAATCGATAATGCTCAGTTCACCCTCACTTTCCAAATCAAGACCAACAACGCCGCTCTCGCCAGCAATGGCTTTCTCAGCAGCCAATTTGGCGCTTCGAGTGATGAGCGCAAGGTCTTCTTTATTGGCAGCGGCGGAACGGGCAAAGTAGCCACTCTTTTGCACGAGGATTTTATCCGCCTGCAGTTTTTCACCAAACTTTTCGGCAAACCACTGTCCGGGATTGATTAGGTCCAGCTTCACATGACCAAAGGCATCCCGCTCCACTTTCTCACCGGTAGCTTCTTTCTGCTTTACAATCGTCTCGATGCCCGCTCCTTCACTCAAGAAGATATTGACGCCGTCTTTCTCATCCATTCGATTGGACAACCGCTCACACTCGGCGAAAAAATCGATCTCTTCTTCCGGCACATAAACGGCATCCACATCCCATCGTTCTCGCGAAACCAGAAACTCTGGAAGAAAGTTGCGCTCCTCCAGTCGATCCCGGTAGGATCGTGCGGTAGCGGCTGTGAGCCAGCCGCAGTGCCGCCCCATCACTTCGTGGATCAAAAGCTGGCGGCGGCTAGTGGTATTTTCGTTGGCAATGTTTTCGAAAAAGACTGCCCCCTGTTCCGCCGCTGTGGCAGCACCGAGGGTTTGGACAATGGGTATTACATCATTATCCACCGTTTTAGGTAACCCTACCACCGTCAGTTCTGCCCCCATTTTTTCAAGTGCCTCCAGGAGCTGGGCAGCCATGGTGTTGGTGTCATCACCGCCAATGGTATGAAGTATTGTTACCTTGTCACTGAGTAGTTGATGCGCTGCCACCACTACAGGATCTTCACCCTTTTCCACAAAGCCCCGATTAATGCAGTCAGTGGCGTTGGTCAGCTTTACGCGGCTGTTTCCGATGGGACTTCCGCCGAAGGCAAAGAGCCGTTCGGCACCCTCACGGATTTCTCGATTAATGTCAATGGAATTGCCTGTCAGGAGACCGCGGTAGCCATGGAGGTAGCCAATCATTTCGCTCTCAGGAGCTTTGTGCTTATACTCCACTATCAGAGCACCGATGGCGGCGGAGAGACAGGGCGCAATTCCGCCAGCGGTGAGAAATGCAATTTTCGGCGGATTTTTTTGACCCATGATGGCTGAGAAACTAATGTGAACACCTTTCTCAGAAAAGATTGATTGATGAAATGTCGAATCGTTCTCGTTGAAAATTGAGGCGGCCCGTTCTAACTTCTGTCATTATCAATCGATGACGGAAATGGAGAACAAACCATGTCTCACGTAAAAGTCAACAATTTCAAGGCATGCTGTGATCAGTTTGAGCGTGCCGCTGAGAAGCTCGGACTTGAGAAAAATCTGGCTACTTCGCTCATGATGCCGGACCGAGAGCTGGCAGTGGAGGTCCCTCTAAACCGGGACGACGGTTCACTGGCAGTATTCAAAGGTTACCGAATTCAGCACAACAATGCACGAGGTCCCTTTAAAGGCGGTATCCGCTACCATCAGGAAGTTGATTTGGATGAGGTTCGTGCCCTTGCTGCCCTTATGACTTATAAGACGGCAGTGGTGGACATCCCCTACGGCGGTGGAAAGGGAGGTATCACTGTTGATCCGAGAGAACTTTCCGAAAGGGAATTAGAGCAGCTCTCCCGTCGCTTCTTCCGGCGTATCAGCCCCATAATTGGTGTAAACAAAGACATTCCGGCACCAGATGTAAACACCAACGCCCAGATCATGGCGTGGTTCATGGATGAATACAGCCAGAATCAAGGATACAGTCCGGGCATAGTTACGGGCAAGCCTATCGATCTCGGCGGTTCCCTCGGTAGGGAGGCTGCTACTGGCAGAGGCGTTTTCTTAACTATTCGGGAGGCTGCTTCGGAATTCGATGTGGATTTATCGAAAGCAACGGCAGTGATTCAGGGATTCGGGAATGTCGGCTCCTTTGCTGCTCTATTCCTGCAAGAGTTGGGATGCAAAGTTGTCGCTGTTAGCGATGTTACAGGCGGACTTCATGATCCCTCAGGGCTCGACATACCTGCCCTCATTGATCATGTGAGAGAACACCGCGTCATTGAGGGTTGCGGACAGGGCAAGAACGTCAGCAACGAAGAGCTCTTAACACTAGAGTGCGATTTTATGGTCCCAGCAGCCTTGGGAGGTGTGATCCATAAAATGAACGCCGACAGCCTCAACTGCCGCTTTGTTATCGAGGCCGCTAACGGCCCAACCACACCACCGGGTGATGAAATTCTTTTTGATAAGTCTATTCCCGTTATTCCGGACATTCTCACAAATGCCGGCGGCGTTACTGTCTCATACTTCGAATGGGTGCAGAACCTTCAGCAGTTCAGGTGGGAGGAAGAGGAAGTAAACACCAAGCTCGAGGCCAAGATGGTTAAAGCCTACAGTGAAGTAAGTGCTTTGCGTCGAGAGAAGAAGGTCTCCTTCAGGACAGCAGCGTTTATGGTGGCTATCGATCGAGTGGCAAGATCGGTAGAACTGAGAGGTTTCTAAACGCCGTCTTTGAGATCGTCTGGCGTCCTGCCTGTATAGATTTGGCGGGGACGGTAGATCCGCCATTTGGAGTCCTCTCTCAACTCCTTCCATTGGGCGATCCACCCCGGAAGCCGCCCAAGGGCAAACATTACCGTAAACATGGACGTAGGAATACCTAGGGCGCGATAGATGATGCCTGAGTAAAAGTCGACATTCGGATAAAGGTTGCGCTCGAGGAAAAACTCGTCCTTCAATGCAATTTCTTCGAGTTCTTTGGCAATCTCCAGAAGAGGGTCATCAATTCCGAGTTCATTCAGTACTTTGTCCGCAGATGCCTTCAATATTTTTGCTCTTGGATCGAAATTTTTGTAAACACGGTGACCAAAACCGAACAGCCGGAAATCTGATTTCCTATCTTTTGCCATCTTTACGTATTTCTCATAATCACCATTATCGCCTTGGATCATCTCCAGCATTTCAATCACTTTCTGATTGGCTCCACCGTGCAATCTTCCAGAAAGAGCAGCGATCCCAGCAGCAATAGAGATAAACAAGTTTGCACCACTTGAACCGACCATCCTGACAGTTGAGGTCGAGCAATTTTGTTCATGATCAGCATGGAGGATCAAGAGGAGTCTAAGGGAGTCGACAATCGCCTTATTGGGCTCGTATGACTCGGCAGGGACGGCAAACATCATATAGAGGAAATTCTCCTCAAAATTCAGATCGTTCCGAGGGTACATGAACGGCTGACCGGTAGACTTTTTATAGGCAAAAGCCGCAAGAGTCTTCATCTTTGCCAAAAGGCGTAAGATGTTCAAGTCAAGGTCGTTATTACCTCCTTGCGGATAAAAGGTGGAGAGAGCAGCCACCGTTGACGCCAGCACTCCCATGGGGTGAGCATTCATAGGATAACCATCAAAAAACCGCTTGAAATCTTCGTGAATCATTGTATGGTGCGTCACTTGTTCGGCAAACTCACCAACCTCAGTTTCAGAGGGTAGCCTTCCATAAATCAGGAGGTAGCAGACATCAAGGAAAGAAGCACTAACAGCCAACTCCTCAATGGGTATACCGCGATAACGCAGGATTCCCTTCTCTCCATCTATAAATGTAATATCGCTGGAGCAAGAGCCGGTATTGACATAACCGGGATCATAGGTAATATACCCCGTCTCCTTCCTGAGATGAGTAATATCCAATGCCTTCTCCCCCTCAGATCCGGTAATAACCGGAAGGTCCAGCGTTTTTCCATTCAAATCTATTTTTGCTGAAGTCATCTGTGTTACTTTTCGGTAAGGACTAAATTCCATCAATCCTTACAGTTAGTGCTATCCTTTAATTTATAGTTGTTCTGCGTAATCGAAAAGCCCATGATATGTCAACTCTATCATAAATTTGGTTCTATGTTGAAGCAATGCGGGATCAAATCCGTTATTCTATATCTTTCGTTTACGCCTCTTATTGCAGCCGAATTCGGTTCGCAGATCTTTTTTGATCTGAACACAAGCAGTCAGGAAAGATCTATCTCCACCTTTCAAATTCGGCGAGCTTATCTCGATTTCAGAGATGATATTTCAGACAACCTTTCCGTCCGAGTAACCACCGATGCATCAACCTCCATCGCCGATGGTCGAGTCAATACCTATATCAAATTTGCCCAATTGATATGGAAAACAACGCTTGGCCAGTTCATCATAGGCTCCCAGCCAACAAACTATTTCGGCGCTTTGCAGAAGAATTGGGGATTCAGATACGTTGAAAAGTATGCGGCGAACCTCTACGGCTTCGACGCAACCGCTGATCTCGGCATTTCGTGGAAGAGGAATTGGAACCGTTTACTGATCCACTTTGGAGCCTACAACGGAACGGGATTCAAAAAACCGGAAGACGATTCGTACAAGCGGGTAAGCCTGCTGATGAGCTATGGTGAACAAGACCTGACGGCGAATGGCGGAATGAATGCGGGGGGTGCTCTGTCAGTGGAACCCTACGCGACCGTCCATGATGAAATTTCCGCAGTCTATCGCTACGGGGGTTTTGCTGGTTATGCAAATAGTAAGGTTAGGCTGGGAGGCGAAATTCAAATTGAGCGGGACGAAGGACTTGATCACCAAGAGCGGATTGTGGCGACTTATGTCACCTTAACCCAGACTGAGAAGCTTGCATTCCTTGGTCGTGTCGATATTTACGACGCTTCAGTCTCCCATCCCGAGATGAGAAAGACCACGTTTTTGGGAGGAGTCAGTTACGCTCCAGCCCCTCAATTTCAACTGTCGCCAAATATTAGGTATATCTCTTTCGGGACCGAGATGCTAGAACCATACTGGGTCGGCAGGCTGAGTTTTTATTACAGATTCTAGCGCTGATTCCGGAATAGCTCCGAATCTGCCATTTCCTCAGCTTTTTCAAGGTCTCCCACAAAATCGATCTCAATACATGGAAGATGGGAGACGTCGCTATAGCACACTTCCGATTCAGCTAGTAGCGGATCGATAGCTGCCTCAAAATAGTCTGCTTTGCCGCCGGCGGCGATCAGCTTGGAAAGTGAGTCAGCAAAGCGACTATTGAATTCACGGGAGAATTTCGCCACACCAATGAACTCCCCCAGTGAGTTCTCTTCGATCAGATCTTTCCCGATGGCAACGAGACGTTGCTCAGATCCCTCAACTACCTTCACCTCCTCTTGACCGCACGGCTTGATCTCTACCGCCAACACATTCTCACGTTCGTCTTCCAGCACCCGCCGCAATAGTTCTACTGGATAGAGAACATCGCCGTTCATCAGTAGGCAATCATTCTCTCTCAATGTTTTTTCACACAGTTGGAGTGAATAAGATGTGTTCGTTTCGAAGAAATGAGGGTTGTCAACAAAGTCAAATGCGAGGTTATTAAACGTCTCAGTCAAATGAGTGATGACCATCTGTTTGTGATAACCAACCACTACGGTGGCATTAGTGACCCCAACATTTTCTAACGCTCTCATCTGATAATCGATGATTGGCTGTCCTGCCACCCGCAGTAAGCATTTCGGTGTATCGTTGGTTAAAGGATAGAGTCTACGAGCTACGCCCGCAGCAAGAATAATGGCTCTCATAAGTTAATTAAACTACAAGACCCACTCATTAACTGTTAATCTTTTTCTTTCAGCAGGCCGTAGCGCTCCCAGATTACTCCAGTCGTCATAGTATTCAGGCAAAGCAGTGGTTCCTCCGTGTTGTGACAGATATTCTTTTGGCAGGGACTGCAGTGGGCATTTGTGAAAACAACGTCTGTCCTTTTGCCGATGGGAGCAGTGATTTTTGGATCGCCGGCGCCAAAGAGTGAAACCGTTGGTAGGCCGAGGTTCGCAGCAATGTGACCCAGTCCCGAATCAGAAGCAATCGCGCCTGAACATTGTGCAATAAGGCCGATTGTTTCTCTTAATGTAGTCTTGCCACAAAGCGACGTGACACGTTCTTCTTTGATGGCAACCTCAAGTTCTGCCGCTACAGAAGCATCTTTCTTTCCGCCCAACATCAGGACCGAATTCCCAGATGATACAGCGGCTTCGAGAACCCCTTTCCAAAGTGCCGTTGGAGGCCGACGGGATTGCGCCGCACTACCGGGAAAAACTGCCAGAGGCCTGTTGAGTCCGAGTGAATCCAAACAGGCTGATGCCGATTTTTTTTCATCTTTGTTTAGATGGATTACAGCCTCTTCAGCAGCGTTAGAATCGATATCTATGAGATCAAGATACCGCTCTGTTCTGTGGCATTTCTTAAAAACTGATGAAAGTACCTCTGTCAATAACAGTGATCTTCCCTGCCCCGAATAGCCAATCCGTTTTGATGCCCCCGACTGCCATGCGAGGTAGGCACACCGCAATGAGTCCGACAAAAGATAAAACTGTTCCAAATTGAATTGTTGTAATTGGCGGCCGATGGTAGTGGCACCGCTCATACCCCGGTCCTTACCGGCACCTATGATGAACAACTCATCCACGAGAGGGCTTGATTGCAAGATCGGGGATACCCAATCTCGAGCGACAGCCAATATACGACTCTCACTGTTCCGTTTGCGGAGCGTCGCTATAAAAGGTAGCGCCATAACCGTATCGCCGATCCAGTTGGGCATGTATACGCCAATCATCAGTCCAATTTTTCTTCAATGGCATCCACAAGGCGTGCGGAAGCTTTTCCATCCGTTCTAAAGAGAAACCTCTTAGCAGCCAGATGTCGCTGCGGCGACATCTCGTCACTGTTTCGCAGTATATCATGCACTACTGCAGACAGATTATCAGGGCGGTCAAGCCGATGAGTGAAATCGATCTCTTCAGACCGTTCGACATCTAGCCGACGCCTCAACCGTGATTTGAAGATTCGGTGTTTCAGACGCGGTGAGTTGAAAGTGGTCTGCAGTATAGGCCGATTCAGTGCGAGATATTCAAAGAGCGTAGAAGAAATATCGGAAATAAGCAGGTCCGCAACGGCGTAAAAAGGGACAATGTCGTAATCTTCCCTAGGGATGAGACAGACTCCACCACCCGCAACTTCCTGGGCTGCCTTGCTCTGATGACTATAACGCCGCTGACTCCAACTGAAACCGTGGAGTTTAATGATCACGTTTGCACTTTCCGCCAACCGAGGCAGATGGGGTAGCATTTTTTCTACCGATGACGGATAGAAAGTGGGAGCATACAGTACTGTGGGACGTGACTTGGGAAGACCGAGCGCCTGAAGATGTGTCTCCCTCTGCCTAGGTTTGATCTCGGAAAGGGGATCGATTTTGGTGTAGCCTGTCAATATTAGATTGGATTCCCCCCTGCGGCGCAGCTCCTGAAACCGGGGCTGACTCTCCACCGCCCGAATATTAATCCGCGGTGAAGCATCACGATAATAGCTCTCTTTCAGTCCGATGCCATGATAGACCATCACCGCCACCGTTTCAGGCGATACCACTCTCTCAAGCATTCCAGGAATACCAACGATCACAACGGCAAACTGTCGTTGCCGAAGTTTTGCTTGACGTTCCGATTCACTATCGGCATTAATGAACTCCAACTGTTCCATTTCCACCGCTTCCTTCAGCTGTCTTCGCTCTTGCGCATTGATAGTTAGCGGAATGGATGCAGAGAGCGAATAGCCCCCACGTCGTCTGAACTCCTGTATGATAGGCAGAAAGTTAGGAACATAGTAAAGATGGTGTGTTTCAAATAGAATTGACTTCATTTAATCAACCTGTGACTAAAATGCATCCCTAATAGGTCATCTACAGTCAGAACCATGCTGGTGTTTAATCAACCGTCACTATGAAAATTACATTGTAACGCTTCGATGCATACTATGCTACCCATGGACAAAATTGTTTTTATAGATCGTACGCAAATAATTCTGAATGATGAAACAGTCGATTATCTTGTGAATTGAGAAGAGTGACACATATAGAATAATCAGGCTAGGACTCAGCGGTTTTCAAGAGAGAAAAGGAATTCAACTGCCCTATCGGTGCAACAACCGTCATTGAAATAGAAGCAGTTATTTAGCAAACTTTCATAGTCTTTACGTTTGTCAGGTACACCTAGTGCCTCCTGTACCATAGCTAGAATGTCTGAACTTGATGAGTCAGTATATGTTTCCGCGACTTTATGAATATCCAGAGTTTCGGGCATATTATGTGAGTCTGAAAAACCCGATTCCGCGATGACAATCGGATTACCGGTGATTAGGTATTCATAAATAATTGAAGATGTATCACTGATAAGAGCATCGGACACGGCAAAGTCATTCATGGTACCGTTCTGCAAAAGATTAGCGGGATTTGAAAAATAGACGTGATTAATCCTGTTCAGTTTGGTCCAAAGTTTTAAAGATGGAATGTATTTCCGCTCAAAGAAATGTGGGCGTATGATCAGATTAAATTCCCTGGTCAATTCGCGGCTGAAAGAATAAACGTATTTACTCAATGTTCCGTTGCCCCACTTCCAGGTCGGTGCATAAAGTATATTTTTTCTCTGAACATCTTTTACACCAAGATGTTTAAGATGTTTTTCCCGATTGATCCTTCCGTTGACATAATCATCAAACTTAGGATATCCAATTTTTACTTGTCTCTCTTCAGGAATATGAACTTTAATGTCCTTCAATTTTTCAAGATGCTTGTTTCCTGAAATGAAGTGATAATTATAAGTTTCAAGAGGAGCTGGGGTCCCTCCATACTTTTTGTCGCCGGCCCCGTGTCCCATAAAAATTGAGACACACCTCTTGGAATCATAGTTAATTGTGGTGTTGGATTGAGAAATAATCACACCATCGAGATCAACCGGCTTCTTTATATCTCGAAGAATGACAGGCGGGGTATTAAAAAATTTCTTATCTCTATCTGGGAAATTGTCCGCGTTAAGCAGATATCTTTTAAATCGGAGAGCCCTACTGAATTTATTTACTACAAAAGTCCCTCCCAAACGTTCATATATTGGTCGGGAAAAAGAATACTCATAAAGCTGATTCGCATAATAGTAAATGTTCATTCCTCAATCTCTAAATACTTTGGTTTAGAATTAGAAAACCAGGTTGATCAGAATTTTAAAAAGGGTTCGAGATTTGAGCATTCAACCGACAATATTCTAGTGCTTCTGGAGTATCAATATCTATCCAAAAACTTTTACCTATATCCACACCTCCAAGGTTATTCTTACTGATTAGAATTTCGCAAGCTTCAGATAGTGAATAATGTCCTTTTTTTCTAGCTGATTCCAATACAGAAAAAAAATCATATCTACATTTGAATACGCCACAGTCCACCGCATTATAATCAGTTAATTCTTTTGACATAGAAGTAATTAGGTCATCCCCACTCTTAATTATCACTTTCATCGCATCATTCATGTCCTGAATTCTTTCAAGATTATAATCAATCCCAACATTTACGGTTGTTGATTCAAGGCTGCTGTCTATAACCCCACCCAGCAAATCAGAAGAATAAAAATGATCGCTCATTGAAACCATAAACTCTTCTGCTTCTGGAATTACCGATTGTGCAGCTAAGACACTGAGACCATTGGGCAAATTCCAATCAGGATTATGCACAAATTCAACCTTGAGATCACTGGTGACATCTCTAAAATGATCTGTTATATAATCCTGGCCATAACCTGTTACAATTACAATATCCTGAATGCCCACACTTGAACAATTTTCGAGCAAAATATCTATCAGCGGTCTATCGAAGACTTTTATTAGTGTCTTTGGAATACCATTTGTAACTAATGATAGACGAGATCCCTTTCCCGCAGCGATAAATACCATCTTCAATTCAGGTGATCCTCGTAATAATCTTGGCCTAGATGCGTTATTAGTTCTTCATCCATCATATGGCGCAATGTATTCTTTAGTTTTGCCAATTGTACAAATAGGTCGTGTTCCGGATAGAGTTCAGGCAAAGTCATCGGACTCTTGAAGTAAAAGGATAGCCATTCTTGTATCCCCTTCAAACCTGCCCTTTGTGCCAGATCAAGAAATAGAACAAGATCCAAGACAATTGGTGCGGCGAGGATACTATCTCTACACAAAAAGTCAATTTTTATCTGCATAGGGTAACCAAGCCATCCAAAAATATCTATATTGTCCCAGCCTTCTTTATTATCACCTCGCGGAGGGTAGTAGTTGATTCTGACTTTGTGATAATAATCGCTGTAAAGATCAGAGTACAAGTCAGGTTGAAGAATATAATCTAAAGCACCCAGCTTACTCTCTTCTTTTGTCTTAAAAGCTTCGGGATCATCCAAAACTTCGCCATCTCGATTTCCAAGAATGTTTGTAGAGAACCATCCATTAATACCTATTTGGCGAGCCTTGAGTCCTGGAGCAAGAATTGTTTTCATCAAAGTTTGCCCTGTCTTGAAATCCTTACCTGCAATTGGGGTACTGGTATTTAAAGCAAGCTCTTGAAGTGCAGGAATATCAACAGAGAGATTTGGAGATCCATTAGCAAAAGGAATACCTGATTTAAGTGAGGCATACGCATAGATCATGCTCGGTGAAATAGCAGGATCATTATTGGCAAGACCCTTTTCAAACTTTTTTAATGTAGAATGGACTTCAGATGATTCGAAAAAAATCTCTGTACTCCCACACCATATCATCACATTCGATGAAGTATTGTTTGAATCAATAAAGGTTTGAATGTCATTGATAATCTGCTCGGCTAAATCAAGTTTATTTTTGGCAGACTTGACGTAATCTCCTTCTAGCCTACGAACAAATTTTTTATCGAAAACAGCTGGCCATACCTTAATTGATTCCAATTTAGGCCTAACCATTTCCACAAGAGAATTTTCCAAGACGCCTGAACGAATACAGATTTCGTAAAGATTTTCCTCATTGATATCCCACCCGCCAAAAACAAGATTTTCAAGTTCTTCCAGTGGTACAAACTCTCTAATGCGTGGAACTCGATCTTCTGTTCTTTTTCCCAAACGTATAGTACCCATCTCCGTCATACTTCCAACAGGCTTCGCTAGGTTGAGTTTAATTGCTTCAATTCCGGCAATAAAGGTGCTTGCTACAGCTCCCATTCCAGGAAGTAATACGCCAAGCTTTCCTGTCGGACTCTTAATTTCCATTATTAACCTCTCAAGTTTTTGAACGAGAAACCTATATTAATTCCATGCCAAAAGATAACGCATAATTGACGGTTTCTTTTGCTAAAGCACTGTTTACTTCTGATCCAAATAATCTTTAATATGATTTACAATCCTCTCAGCTGCCTTTCCATCTCCGTATGGATTTTCACCGGTCCATTCCGGATAATCGTTCGCCCATTTGAAGTTATTTCCAATATCGTCGCCAACGGTCCGAGCTAGGCCGGCATCCACTCCTTCAGGTCGTTCCGTCTTTTCACGGCAAACCAGTACTTTTTTTTGAAATGCAGCGCACTCCTCCTGTATTCCTCCAGAATCGGAAATGACAAAACGAACTTTACTCAAAAGTTCCAAAAAATCATCGTAGGATAACGGATCGACGACTGCCACCGCCTTAAGAAGATCCCGATGCTTCAATACTTCAGGATTTGGATGCATGGGGAATACAAACTCTAACTGAGGGTTATCACGGGCAAACTGTTCGATCTGCCTGAAGAGGCTGGCCATCTTTTTTCCGAAATTTTCGCGGCGGTGAAGGGTCACGAGCACTTTGTCTTCATATTTTACTGTATGATTCCGCTGAAGGCAGTTGTCGATAACAGTGTTTCCCGTCACAATGATTCCATCGCATCCTTCCGCCTCAAGATTCTTTCTAGCTGTTGATGTCGGCGCCCAGTTGAGTTGTGCAATCCTTGAGATCAATTGGCGATTCAG
Source organism: Fidelibacterota bacterium UBA6931 (assembly GCA_002448795.1). Classification (GTDB taxonomy): domain Bacteria; phylum Fidelibacterota; class Marinisomatia; order Marinisomatales; family S15-B10; genus S15-B10. The sequence goes on along the minus strand of DKAH01000014.1, from coordinate 141,062 downwards.
TTCCTCGGGAAAAGGAGCCTTAAGATCGTGAGTTCGAAGTCCAGCCTCCACGTGACCCAATGGAGAACGGTGGTAATATGCACTTAGGGCAACAGCTGCAGAGGTGGTGGTATCGCCCTGTACAATCACCATTTTTGGTTGAAACCTACCAAAATAAGGGGGCATTTCAGATATAATCTGGCTCATGACATGAGATGGTGACTGCCCTTCCCCCATGATATTACAACGAACATCTGGCGGCGGAATGAGTGAAGCGACATCATCGAAAAGGCTTGCATGCTGACCTGTAAAGACGGTCATGAAGGAAATTTCGCTTGATGATAGCTTATCAATAACAGGTGCTAGTTTTATCACTTCCGGGCGAGTACCGAAACATACCATCAGATCAAATTTTTCTAATGAATCGGCCACTTTATTGACCGCTAGAGATGTTGCCAAATTGAACATTGTACAACTGGCAGTAATGGCCGTCATTCTGTATAAGTTCATCGTGAGTGCCGGACTCTACCACTTGACCGGCCGCCAACATAATTATCAGATCAGCTTTTACTACTGTAGAAAGTCGGTGTGCGATTACAAAAACTGTTCTGTCTTTCATGAGGTGTTCAATCGCTTCCTGAACCTTTTGCTCTGATTCGCTATCTAGAGAAGAGGTGGCCTCATCCATGATGAGAATTGGTGGGTTTTTTAACAGTGCCCTGGCGATGGCGAGTCGCTGACGCTGACCGCCCGAGAGTTTCACCCCTCGGTCACCGATGATCGTCTCAAAACCATTAGGCTGTTCATTGATAAAATCGAGAGCATTGGCAGCTTTGGCAGCATCACGGAGGTCCTTCTCTGAAATTCCACTCTGACCGTAAGCAATGTTGGTGGCGATGGTATCATTGAACAAAATTGTCTCCTGCGGCACAATGCCCATCAAATCTCTCAGTGATCTTTTTTGTACCGTTCGGATATCTCGACCATCAATCTCCACTGCTCCACTGGTAACCTCAAAGAACCTTGGAATGAGGTCAGCAATTGTTGATTTTCCTGCACCGCTTTCTCCAACCACGGCTACTACGTTGCCACGCTTTATCTTGAAAGAGACACCGTTCAACACTTTTGGCTCGTCTTCAGCGTATGAGAATTGGACATTCTTGAATGACACCTCACTATCGAATCTTTCGATCACGCCCGCATCAGGGGCGTCGATGATGACCGATCGGGTATCTAGGATCTCGTACACCCGCTCTGCCGACGCGAGGGCAGTCTGAATCTCCGAATTGACCGTATTTAGACTTTTGATCGGGTTAAGGATAGAAAAAAGCAGCAGTATAAACCTAATGAAGTCCTCCGGCTCCATGGAGCTATAGATGAGTACATGCTGTCCACCGATCCAGAGTAGAATGACACCCATAGTGACGCCAATCATTTCCGTTACCGGAGACGATGCAAGGCGAAGACTCATCTGCCGTTTCTGAAGATGATAGAAGGTGAGCGTCTCCCGATAAAATTTCAGTTTTTCTGCCTGTTCCATGACAAATGCTTTCACCACACGAATGGCGCCAAGGACTTCCTGAAGGATCGATACGATGCCCGCAATCTGAATCGATGACCGTTTCGCCTTTCGGCGAATACTGCCACCCACCCATATCATCAGTGCCATCGCCGCAGGAAGAATCAGCATGGCCGCAAGGGTAAGCCGCCAGTTGATCATAAACAGCAGCGTCATGAACGTAAAAATATTGATTGGCTCCACCAGAAGTTTTTGAAAGCTGACGGAGAAAGTTCTCCTCATAGTCGCCACGTCATTGAGGACAATAGACGTGAGGTCGCCAGCCCGAGTTCGATTGAAAAACGAAAGAGAGAGGGATGTCAGATGATTGAAAAGATTATTTCTCAGATCGGTGATTACCCTAAGCTGCATGAGACCCGCATAGAAGTTTTTCATATATAGGAATAAGTTCTTCAACACAAAGACAATTAAGATAGAAAGGCAGAGCCTTTTAAGCGTTTCAAGAGGTGTTGCACCTAGGATAAGCCGGTTGGTCCACATCTTGAGTGTTTCGTTGGCTGTTCGTTCCGCTGAAATGAGGATCCGTTCCTGGCTTGCAAGCAGTGTTTCGAAATCTGTGAGAATATTGGTAATGAAAGAAGCGGTGAGCCAGATGGAGAGCGAGTTGAAAAAAACAAAAATAACTGACGAAAAGATGGAAACGCTAAGGAGAAGCCAGTGGGGCTTTGCCAGTGCAATAATACGTTTAAACATAAGAAAGAATCGAAAAAGCCCCGGCTAGGATTTACAACCGTACGGAGTCAGACTCCTCCATGACTGAAAAAATCGTATCTGCAGAAGTTTCCTTGTCTGTCTCATAGGCAACAAATCTATTACTTCATTAGGAAGAAATCATTATTTTTGAGATGGACGATGAGAGTAGGAAAAAGAAAAATAATCATCATTGGCGACCGAGTTCTGATCCGTCCGGACGATTCGGCAGAGAAATCTCCCGCGGGGCTTTACCTGCCCCCCACTGTTCGTGAAAAGGAGGATGTCTGGGGCGGCGTCGTGGTGGAGGTTGGTCCCGGGTTACCACTTTCGGATCCCAATAGTGTTGAAGAGGAGCCGTGGAAAACAGCGTCGGATACGGTCCGCTACATTCCCCCGCAGGCGGAAACCGGCGATTACGCGCTATTCCTTAAAAAAGCCTCCGTTGAAATCAATGTTGAGGAGAACAAGTATCTCATTGTTCCACAGGCAGCTATTCTTGTCATCATCCGCGACGAAATTGCCACATAACCTTTTGCATCCATTCTTGGTACCAAGCGATCTGACGTTCGTTAATAATAGAGCTCCATTATCCAAATGAATTCCATTTCATTTACCGAATTAGGTGACAAGGGAAACTGGATCGGTGGTGCTTTACTCCTCCCGTCAAAGGTTGAAAAACTGGAAGTTACAACACCTTACTGGGGGAGAGCCATCGCCACAATACCCCTCTCTGGTCGAGCGGAGCTGGATGGGGCCGTTGAAGCGGCAACTGCGGCTTGGCCCGAGTGGCGGGATACACCTGTCGGGGATAGGACCCAGATCATGTTTCGCTTCAAAGCACTCATGGAACGGGACTATGACCAGATCGCCCATCTCGTTGCCCTGGAGAATGGCAAGACTGTGCCGGAAGCCAAAGGGAGTATAGATCGAGGGATTGATGTGGTAGAATTCGCGACTTCTTTCACAAATGTACTTCGGGGCAACGTGATGAATGTCTCAAACGGAGTCAGCTGTGAAGCGCTTTATGAACCGCTGGGTGTTGTTGCGGGAATCACGCCGTTTAACTTTCCAATCATGGTGCCACTATGGATGATTCCAATCGCCATCACGTCAGGGAACTGTTTTATCCTGAAACCATCTGAACAGACCCCCCTCTCGGCTCTCAAGATTGCGGAACTTCTTACCGAGGCAGGCCTGCCGGACGGTGTATTCAGTGTGGTTAACGGCACAAGGAATTCCGTGGAAGCGATCACGGATCATCCCAACATTAGCGCTGTCGCCTTTGTCGGCTCATCTAAAGTCGCTGAGATTGTCTACAGCCAGAGTACAGCCAATACCAAGAGAGCACTCTGTCTCGGCGGGGCAAAGAATCATCTTATAGTAGTTCCCGATGCCGAAGAGAAAATGACAGTGGACGGTGTCATCAGTTCATCGATGGGAAGCGCCGGCCAGCGATGCATGGCCGCCAGTGTCATGGTTGGCGTAGAAGAGGTTCAAGCTCTGATTCATAGCATCGTGAAGGCTTCAGCTCAATTGAAGCTTGGGGAAGATATGGGTGCAGTCATAAGTGCCACCGCCAGAGAAAGAATAATCGGAATGATCGACAAAGCAGAAGAACAGGGCGCTAGTATAATTCTCGATGGACGTAATCCTCAGGTTCCGAACCATTATGAGGGTGGTTACTGGCTCGGGCCTACAATTATTGATCACGCTTCACCGGAAATGACGTGTGCTCAGGAAGAAATTTTTGGCCCTGTTCTGACCATTGTTAGGACGGAGTCTCTTCAGGAGGCAATGAAGATTGAAAATGGTTCGCCCTACGGGAATGCCGCGTCAGTCTTCACAACATCTGGGGCGGTTTCAAGGTATGTTTCTGAACATGCCAGCGCCGGCATGGTGGGGATCAATATCGGAGTGCCGGTCCCTCGGGATCCCTTCAGCTTTGGAGGATGGAACCAGTCAAAATTTGGACATGGCGATATTACCGGCACCAGCGGACTTTCCTTCTGGACTAACCTACGCAAGGTCACCACACGCTGGCCGGCGAACTGACTGCCGGTCATTGCGACTTGATTTCTGTCAATCGTCGATTTCAGTCACACCAGTGGTAAACAGAACTGCCGGCGCTAATCTGAGGAGGAGCACCGGGAGTACAATTCCAAAAAGAAGTACGTACAATTTTTTGGGGTTTCGGCAGCTTCTACTCTTTCTGTGTACTTTTTTAGTTCTTCTCACGGCGCAGAACCAGCCTGGTGAGAACAAAAAATCGGTGCTGTTCATTTATGGCGGATGGGAAGGGCACGAGCCTGAAAAATGTCGTGATCTGTTCGTACCTTGGCTAAAGAGCAAAGGGTTCAACGTAACGGCGACTCCTTCACTTGATGCTTATCTTGATGAGGATTTGATGAATTCCGTTGATCTAATCATTCAGGTTTATACTATGTCTTCGATTTCGCCAGAGCAGGAGAAGATGTTATTAATGGCGGTGAGAGACAGAGGTGTCGCTATGGCAGGCTGGCACGGCGGACTGGCTGATGCGTTCAGAAACAATCCTGACTACCATTTTATGATTGGTGGACAGTGGGTGGCCCATCCTGGCGGCACAGTTAAGTATGAGGTCAACATTGTAGATAATGAAGATCCCATCACGCGGGGATTAGGCGACTTCACCATTCGTTCAGAACAATATTACATGCACGTTGATCCTGCCAACCAGGTGCTAGCGGAAACCACCTTCAGTGGTGAAGGGGCTTATTGGATTAAGGGCACTACCGTTCCAGTGGTATGGAAAAAAAAGTACGGTATAGGCCGTATCTTTTATTCCTCACTAGGGCACAATGTCAAAGTATTTGAAATTCCCGAAGCAATGACCATTATGAAAAGGGGAATACTATGGGCCATTGGAGAACTGGATTAGAGCTCAATTTCGCTGCACAGAGATTCTCGCCCTAAACCCAGAATAGCCGGGTGTTACTTGGTTTCAGATCCTCTAGAACGAGATTTCTAACTTATTAAAACGGATTAATCAGCGCCAGTCTGAAGTAGAATTCGTCATCAGAATCAGGTCCATCGCCTAATAAACGTGCAGTTCCAAAAGCCAATACGACTGGACCTAATGACATCTTGCCCTCAATACCAGTAGTAACAATCATTTTGTCATTCGCCTTCTTATCACTCCAAACGTTCCCGAAATCAGAGATGAGGGAGAGAGAAAGAAACCTCGGTGCCACAGGAATCCGGTATTCCACACTCCCGAAAACGAGAAGGTTTCCCAGACGTGTTCCACCCCATCCGCGGGGGTTGTGGTTCTCTGGAAAGAACTCGTAAATGGATGTTGCTAGATCTCCAAGCGGTATCGAGAAGTAGATAGGCGGGTCATTGGTAAGTCCTACGTAATCTTGGACCGGTCCTATGCCTGAAAGAGACACAGCCTTTACTCTCCCATAGAGGGCAGTTTTCCCGATGGGGAGATTGATAAACATATCGGCGGTGAATTTTGTATAGTCGAACGCACCGAAGAAGGAAGATGTTGCTTTGTCCATCTTAAGAAGAAAACCACGCCCCTGTCTTGGCAGAAGCAAGTTCCATCGGTGGGGCCGGCGATTGACCCATCGGTATTCTGCAGAAAAAAGTGCCTCACGGCCGGTTTCGGGAATCGGCATTGCTCCATAAGATGCCATCTGTCGAGGAAACCACTCTCCGGTCATCCAATCGATGCTGTCCGACACAGTTGGCTGACGATCAATAAATGAAACAGAGGCAGAGAGTAAGTGATTGGATGAAAGGTTCTCGCCTCTGTTGAATGGGTGAAATACCCTAAAGTTCAGTCCGTTCTTCAACTCCATGAGACCAAATCGGCTACCGTCGTAGGGACGGTAAACGGGAAATGTGTTATAATAATAGGAAAGAGACCATAGTGGTCCGTGCTGAGCGTTCTGATAGGATAGAAAAAGTCCGGAACCATCAGTGGACTTGAAGTTCGTTCTCGCTGCTGCCGTAAAAAGATGCCTGCCGAGCCCATCAATCCATTGAGTTAATCCAAGCGACTGTATATCCGGAATAATCCATGTTGCAACGTGTTTCAAATGTTTTGTGAATTGGTATTTTTGCGCTCCACTGATCTGAACATCTTTTCCGAAATCGGTTTGCTGCAAGACGTGTTCCGGAACGGCCTTTCTCCAATCTGTGTAACTGTCCATAATAGAGAGAGGAGCTGTGGTGATAGTTCTGCCTGGGGAAACCTTTACAACCCTGACGGTGTCAACATCTCCCAATGTAGTAGCAAAAACCGTGGGTTCATTGGGCACGTCCTGATGAGCCCATACAGCTTCACCCACGTCTGTATTTTGAATCACGGAAGAGTCCTTCAACTGAATTGTATGAATGTTTGGTGTGCCGCTCCGGTGAGATGTGAAAGTGACACTCTCCCCATCTGCGGCCCAAATGGGGAGAATGTCCACCGCTGGATCATCGGTGATGCGCTTTAAATCCCTACTTTCCAAGTTCAAGAACCAAAGATCAAGATTTTTCTCATCTTTCGCCATTGAAAAAGCGACTGTTTCACCATCAGGAGACCAGGCAGGTGTGAGGATCTGCGTATTTCCTGTAAAAGATGTGATCCTCTCCGCTTCACCTCCTTCAGGAGCTATCCTATACAGGTTGGCTACACCGTTCCGGTGAGCTACATAGATGATTGTTTCACCATCAGAAGACCAGATGGGATAATTGGCTCGCATTGAATGGGTCAGCCACCGGCCCTCTCCCGATTCTAGATCAAAAACTCTGACATCCCATATAGACGCCTGATTCTTCCCAAAATGATATTTTCCATAGGCAATCTTCTTGCCGTCCGGTGACCAGGACAAAATCTGATGAAACCGTCCGAAGTCAATCTCTTCCTTCGTCCAAATCACCTTCGGCTTCACTTCATGATCAGAGCTGTCTTCTTCAGCCTCTTTGAGAACTTCTCGCTCAGCAATGGTGTCCCGCTGGGCAATAAACAGGGACATGTCTCGCTGATCCTTGTCATCGAGGCCAATAAGGGCAATCTTTGATGAATCCGAGGAAAACCTGAAAGAAAACATTCTCTCAATGGGAAGCGTTACCACTTCCCCAATTTTCTCTATCGGCTCTTTCTGAGCGCGAACGCCATAGTAATAGGTATTCATAAGGCGGCGCCAGTCTTCCTCGAACTGACTTACAGAAATCCCCGTCACCTTTTTGAATGCTTCAGGAAATCGGAACAATTTCAGCGAATTACGATGACTTAGCGTCTGGACGATCGTTGAATCACCGAAGCGGTCAGACCAGTAGAGCATTTTTGAGAAGCCGTCGTGGTGGGGATCCATATCATCCATTTCGTTTCGGAGGACATGCATCTTGTGCTGTAGATCAGCTCGATATGGGCGCCACTTCTCAGTCTCGTATTCTGCGGTACCTTCGACCACCCAACCTGGCGTGCCAGATAGAAAAAAATCAAGACCTGTGGGGAGCCATGTATTTGTTCGATGGAAGAAAACAATGTGCTGAAGTTCATGAGGAATTACATGCTCGAGCCAATCCTTGCCTTCATTTCTTAGAGAAGCATCATTCTGACCCACCCATATCCAAGTGCTGTAGAATGGTGTAGCGAAACCATTGGCGACCTCATCAGCTGATGTAAATACAACATCGATAGTAGGTACTGACTCAAGGTTCATTTGTGTAAGTAATGTTGGAAGAGAATTCTCAGCTATTGTAGCTCCGCGACGGGCAACCTCTTCAAGACCATCATGATAGTGAACGTTGAAGTTGTCTGTTGAAATTGTGAACCACTCAAGCTCAGGATGGACTCTACCGGTCCATGCCCATGTAAGAGGGGCACGATAAGGTTGAGCATATAGCCCAGAGAAAAGAATTAAAGTGACCAGATAGCGCTTCATATAGGTTCGATTGAGAACGAGGAAATTACATCTGTAAAATAGATTGATCATATCATTAGAACCATTACTAGAAACCTTAATAAGAAAAAAGAAAAAGGGCCGCGATTTCTCACGGCCCTAACGTAGCAAAAGGGGATTGTGGGGATGTGCTACGTGAAGTTTTGTTTACTATCTATTTATTTAAACAAATCAGGACCGTTATTGTTCCAAAGAATAAATAAAAAAACCCCCGCCGTAGCGGGGGTTTTTGGTTACTAAAGAATAGAGTGAACTTTAGCGACTATATCCGTCCAACTTAATTACCATCGTGAGGATAACAAGGACAGCCTTCGTCATCATAACGAGCAAACGAATCGGACCATTCACCATTTTCGTCCTTAGTCTTATAGTTGGGAATGCCGGCACACCAAGCTGCGCAGTTAGCCAAGCTCGCTTGGCCCATACCCATATCTTGCTCATCATTCATTTGATTCAAACCTCTATAGGTCGCTTTGAAGAACTCTTTGCGGTTTACTTCTGCATCACCACACTCGTCGTCATTTGAGTCCTTTGACGCCCAGTAATCAAAACCAGGGTCTTCATCGTTACCAGACTTGAACTCTTCCATGGTCTCTTCCTGCCCGAATGTGTCATAAGCCTCGGAATCATTGATACAATTATCTCCGTCTCCAACTTCTTCAAAACGGACCGGACCTTCATCGCCACCTGGCGGCGGACCACAGTGATCGGGATTATTTGAACAGTGATCATCCCAATCAGCATCTCCATTCAATGCTTCATCACAAGTGGGACAGTGACCGTGCTGATCATTTTCACCAAATACATGGCCACATTGACATTCATCACCTGGCTTTGGACCACAGTGATCGGGATTATTTGAACAGTGATCATCCCAATCAGCATCTCCGTTCAATGCTTCATCACAATCGCGACAGTGACCGTGTTGATCATTTTCTCCGAATACATGGCCACAGTGACATTCCCCACCTGCCGGTGGTGGACCATCGTGTTGTCCACCCTCTTCACCCGGTGGCGGACCATCGTGTTGTCCACCCTCTTCACAAGGTTCACCTACATCGTAGACTCCGTTTTCATTGCAATCGAGATAATTACCACAACCTTCCCCTTCTCCAGGAGCTGCCTCTGGATATTCTTTGTCTGGATCACATTGAAGATGACCATCCGTATTATTCGCTTGTATAGGAATAACAAGAGCGAATGCAAAAAGGATAGCCATTAATGGTTTTACCATTTTCATGATTTTTCCCTCACTATGTTAACGTTCTAAAGAGGCGTCTTGCCTCGAGCTTAACCCCAAAGTAAGCTCTCCTGCGATTAAAGTCAATGATTTGTATCACATTTTCATTATTTAACGTTTTTCCAGTAGACGACCCACAGCAGCGGTTTTTCGGTTAAAATCCTTCTCGAACATGCCGTAATAATTATTCACCTCATAAAAATATCGCGCTACGTCACGATCCACCACATGGACGTTTTTCTCGAGAACCTCTGGAGCTGGAAAGAGGATCTCGATCCCCGGTTGAAAATACCTGAGATTCTGTTTCAGATCAGTATTAATCTCAAGAATTTTCTTCAGGATAAGGACTTCATAAAGGCGGCGTTCGTGTTTCTTTTCCTTTATTATAATGGTAAATATATCTTCCTCCATGGTGGCGCCATGGATGTTCGTTTTTTCTAACTCCCCCTTATAGTTGAAGTCTCGTTCAAATGAGATATAGTCCAGATCGGCAGTAGGCCTTACAAATGGCTTTTCCGCCGTTGCTTTCTGATATACTGAATAACTCATTTTTAGCGCATTATTGCCGGAAATATTCTCGATGTATCTCTTAAGACCATTGACTTCAAAACCGGCTGGATCTTGCGGTTCCTTCTTAAAGAATATTACCTTCTCCGGGTTGATATACTTGTAGTAATCATGTCGCTCAATGATATCGTACAGCATCCTTCTCACCAAAATCTCTTCACCGGGGATCTCGCCTCCCAGAAGACCGCTGAAAGGTTGTGTTACCATCAATGTCTTATCCACTTCAGCTGCTGTTCCTATCTGGTTGAGCATATCCTGAAAAACAGTACTTTCGTGTATAAAGCTTAGGTCGTATATATCCGCATTCTGCACACGGTAGCTGTTCTGAAAAAGTTGGTTTCCAAACGCGTTAAATATCTCCGAATCGAGGGGAATAACACGGCTAAAGTTGCTACCTTCCTCCGTGATAATGTGGGGAGTGATCACAACGATTACCTCTTTTCGCTGCGTCTCCACTGTGGAGCTTGAAAAAAGACGCCCAAGGATTGGGATTGATGATAAAAAAGGAACTCCGCCTTGAACATCACTTATCTTTTTAGAGATCAATCCGCCGACAATAAATGGAGTATTGTTCGCAACGCGAACGAATGACTGAACCTTCCTGTTATTGATAAGTGGCGCTTCCTGGACACCGGAGGTGGCGGCGAGCGCGCCGGTCCGCTCTTCGGTCTCTGTAATAATGGTTTCGATTTGAATGGTAATTCTCGTCTGATCCTCGCTTACCCGGGGCCGAAGGTTGAGCACGATACCGACCGGGATGTAGTCCACCGATTTGGAAACTGCTGTCTGGGTGCTTGTTGTCTTCACGATGGGGATCTGCTGCCCCACCTGAATCCTAGCCTGCCGTCCGTCTAAGACCAGAACTGACGGCCTGGATAGGATCTCGGCGGCACTGGAACTGACAAGCGCCTGAAGCTTGGCAGTGAAGTCCGTAGCCGTACCGAGGACAGTGCGGTCAAAAACAAGGGTAAACGGATTGAGCGCACCGGTTCTCGAATCAGGTGCCGGAAACTCTCCTGTAATGCCTCCCTGTGCCCCACCGAAATCGATACCTAACGAGTTGAGTCGATCAGAGTCGATCTCAATGACCAGCGCCTCGATTTGAATCTGGGCCGCGGGGATATCTATTCGGTTAGTGAGGAGATCAAGGAGACGGGCCACAGGTTCGAAATCGTTTGGATTGTAGCCGATAAGGAGCTGCTGCTGCGGCGCACCTGCAGTTGTGCCAAGCATGGGTATCCCGGCGAGGTCAAGTCCCAACTCTGCCTTTTTTCCCTTGGCCGACTTGCCTTTTTCCTGGGTAAGTAAGCTGACCGTTTCTGTGTCCGGTACCTTGATAATGATGGGCAATATACTTTTCGCTGGCAATTCTTTAATGTTTAGCGTCCCGGCAACGGTCGGAGCAAAACTATATTCACCGGACAGTTCCCCCTTTCCTCCCTTGAATTCCACTACTGTATAACCAACAGTTTTCAGAATGGCGAGCGCCCGATCAACTTCAACGTAACTGAGCTTGACAACCTGATAATTGAGGTCGCGCATAGACTGCCCAGACAGAAAAATGGGCAAAAGAAACAGGGAAAGGGATCTAAAAAATTTCTTCACTCTCATCACCGTTCAACAATGGTTACGGGAATTTTTAAGAACAGGTCCTGAAATTTGGCCGAGATAAGTGCATTTTTCTTATTGCTGCTCGGCACAAACAGTCCTTCAACCTGAAACTTGGCTTTGGCGGTGTCCGCCATGACGATGGTGATGTTGCTGGCAGAAGATACGTGATGGATATCCAGAGAACCGCCCGTAGCATCCATGGCGAGTTTCATTGATGAGGTACTTCCACTGACGTTGGATTTTTTCTTTAGGATGAGGCTCCCTTCTTCATTCGTTGTCCAATACATAAAACCGTTAATTGGGACTACAGACCCTGGCGTTTCAAAAGTGACATTGCCGGAGAGTTGTTGACCACCGATTGTTGCCGTCAGTGTTCCCTCGCCTGAGTTCCAGTTCCAGCCGCCGGCGGAAGTAATTACAGAGTCAGGCGTGACATCAGCCCCTGAAACGTTGGACGTTTTTACAAATGTGATGGCTCCCCTACTGCTGCTGACCCAGTACATGTAAGCACCGATGGGGACTTTAGATGCTTTGGTATCGAATGCAATATCTCCTGATTCCGTCTCTCCGTAAACAGTGACAGAAAGGGTGTTGTCATCTTTATTATATTCCCACCCACCCGACTTAGAAATAACTGAATCGGCCGGTGCGGAAAAAGCAGTAACATGGGCTGTTTTCTTAAAGGTAACGGTCCTCTTATTTGTTGTCCAGTACATAAAGGAACTGAGCGGTGTCTGAAGGCTATCACTGTCAAAGGAAACAGACCCCGACTCTTCAGAACCGCCGGTGGTATCATAGTAGGCGACCTTTAGAACTGAGGTGGCGCTGGCAAAACTCCAGCCGCCGGTGCGTGTTGCTGTGACAGAGGAGCCGAGTTTGTCTGTCTGAAGTGTAAAAACGGCGGCAACGATTGAGCCACTGTTCCTGTAATGATTCACATTACCGTCATACTCTCCGATGAAGACATCGGAATCGCCGTCTCCATCGATATCTTCAAATGCCGGCAGAGCGTTATCTCCAGCATCCACAGCGCTGAGAGGGTTACTATCACCAGTTTGATGCGAGAATGAATGGCTCGTACTTGTCCCTGTATTAGTAAAATACTGGAGAGTTCCGTCACCCGCGCCAACAAATACGTCCATATCCCCGTCCTTGTCCACATCCACAAACGCCGGCGCAGCATTGGTACCAAAATTGTGCTTTAAAAGTGTGTCCGTTGCCGCCCCTGCCACAAAGGTAGCGGTCGTACTGTTACCCGTATTGCCGTAATAATTGATCTGTCCATCATATTCACCCAGAAAAGCGTCCATATCGCCATCTGCGTCAATATCGGTAAAAGTTGGGATGGCGTTATAGCCGATATCCACACCATTCAGGGGATTATTGGCTCCGGTGGCTTCTGAAAATGAGGCGGTTGTACTACTCCCGCCGTTAACATAATAGCTGATAGTGCCATCCTCCTGCCCAATAAAGAGGTCCATGTCGCCATCTCCGTCAATGTCAACGAAAGCTGGAGCTGCCGCTCCGTTTACTACCACACCGTTCAGCGGATTGCTGCTTCCGGTCTTTTCATTAAAAACAGCGTTCATGCTTGTGCCGGTATTCTCGAAATAGTGAATAGTACCATCAAGGCTGCCAACGAAAAGATCCTTATCCGCATCTTTGTCAATATCCACGAAGGTGGGAACTGACGCATAACCTATATCAATACCACCCGAGGTCTCTTCCGTCCGTTCGTATGTGACACTGCTGTCATTCTCAAAAGTGTACTTGAGTGTCTTGCCACTAAGATCAACGGCCGAACCGCTGACGATGGACTCAGTCACCTCCCACTGCCCAAGCACTTGAGAGCCAAGCCTTGAAACATCAAACTTGTGGGTCTCTTCGATTGTGACGGTTGTGTCATCTTCAAACTCATATTCGATCTCAAACAGCTCGGAATTAATTGTGTCAGCACCGATGGAACTGATATTCCACTTCCCAACAATCTTGGAAAAAACTTCAGCAAACCGATAAGTCTCTTCACGGCTCACTGTTCCATCACTTTTAAAAGTATATTCGATTTCAAGACTGCCCTGATCGATGGTGTCCGGCTGGTCATAGATCAAGTTCCAAACACCGAGCACTTTGTTGGATACGTCGGCAATACCAGCCTGAAGCCGTCGAACACTTGCCGTAATGTCAAGGGAACCTTTCGAAGTGACGATCTGGTTAGAGCTCTCTAATGTCAGTTCGAACAGATCGTTACTATCTTTTTTCGTAACTACCGAATCGAGGGGGTCCTCACAACTGCTATTCAATAAGAGGGTCAAAACTACCATAGCAGGCAGTGAGGTTTTTCTCAAAATATCAAATCTGTTTCTCTGCGAGTGATTGGGTAGCACTGACTACTTTATTATCTGTGATTTCAATTATCTAAAGAGGCCACTGAAGTAGTAGCAACATACTTGAATCTGGAAAATAATGGGACGGCAGTCAAGCTCTTTTGTTATGCAAAGTTTCGGTTTTTGTTGACTTTTACAGAGATTATCATTACCATTGGACAACTTGATTATAAAACTTTTCCATCTCGCGGGTTAAAGGAGACTTTGATTGAAGCTGGAAAGAAAATACAGTATCGATCTGCCTATTGACCTCGTTTGGGATTCAATCTTGAATCCCGATTACACGATGCCATAACTAGTTCGATCGGTTCGTACGACAAGCCGGCTGTGAAGAAGGAACAGGCGAGATCATGAACGCCGTCAAGGCAGCCTAATGCATCAACATTACACAGCGTGAAGACTTCAAGAGTGCACTAAGGGCAACACTCATCACCAACCATAAGTTCATCACTGTCTACGATCAACTTTTCGATCTATACTGGCAGAATCCCGATAAGCTTGAAAACATGTCAGACATCCTCAGAAAACTGTACGAATCACGTCTCTCTCATGCGGACTTGGACAGCCTGAAGCAACAGGCAGAGAAGGTGCAGTCTCGGAGGGCAGAGTCATTCAAGCCGAGAGGAGAAGGCGAGACGGAAGATGAGAGGTCGGATACACCCTACGATCTATTTATGTACTCTCCTGAGGAAATTCTTCGAGAAAAGCGCTTCGATGCTTACACAGATGAAGAACTGTAGGAGGCAAAGGAATTTATCAATAAATGGCGGTGGGAGTTTGGAGAGCGACGGCTTCGCCGTCTACGATCCGGAAGGAAACGATATCGCCTCAATCTTCGAAGCACCATCAGGAATAACATTTTTCCAACTCAGGACTTTGTAGAGCTGGCTTGGCGGGAGCAGAAGCAAAAACCCCGGCCCCTCATTATCCTGTCCGATATCAGCGGCTCCATGGAGACATATAGTAGAATCCTGATGCACTTTATCTTCACGCTCCACGCTATTAATCCACGGATTGAGGCTTTCACCTTCGGGACACGCCTGAACCGAATTACGCACTATCTTCGGAAAAAAGATGTGGAAGACGCAATGGACCTTTTATCCGAGTCGGTTAACGACTGGTCCGGAGGTACGCGCATCGGAGAAACGCTTGAGACATTTAACCTGCTATGGGCTCGAAGAGTTCTCGGCGGCGGCGCTGTGGTCCTAGTAATCAGCGATGGGTGGGATACGGGTGAAGTAGAGAAACTTGAGCGGGAAATCGATCGTATTCATAGGAGCTGCCACAGGCTCATTTGGCTGAACCCCAACCTCGGCTACGAAGATTTTCAACCACTGACTAGGGGCGTTCAGGCGCTCCTTCCCCATACTGATGATTTTTTGTGTATCCATAATCTCAATAGCCTCGTGGATTTGGGAAAGGTCCTTTGCAATCTGGGCAGGAGGAGGACCGCTACCAATCCGGAAGCCTACGCATGAAAATCTCGGCGACAGTGCTAGCGGCTGGAAAATCCTCTCGGATGGAAGAAGTCAACAAACTTCTGCTCCCCATCGATGGTACCCCGATGATCAGACGTGTAACCGAAAATGTGCTTCTGGCGGAGTTCAATCCTGTAGTAGTCGTCACCGGTTTTGAACAACATAAATTGGAAAAAGCACTTACAGGTCTCGAAATCTCTATCGTCAATAACTCAAACTGGGCTGATGGGATGGCAGGTTCAATCTTTGCCGGGATGTCCACACTGCCTGAGGAAACGACTGGTAATCTCATCGCACTTGGCGACATGCCTCTTGTGTCTGTTCAGATGTTGAAGCGGCTTTGTGAAGAATTCGACAGGGGCGGCGGCAAGATTGTCTATCCCGTTTACGATGGCATGCAGGCGAATCCAGTTATCTTTCCAAAAAAATACTTCGGTGAAATTCTCTCGGCAACAGGAGACAGGGGATGTAAGAAAGTACTGAAGCGGTACCCCGAAGATGCCGTGGCAGTTACTGTTGACTCCGATGAAGTGACACTTGATTGTGATAACAAAGAAGATTACCTTCACATCCAAGCGCGGAGTGAAGCAATAAATGTCAAAGCATAAAGATCTGTTTGACACTATAGCCCGCCTTGAGGTTGATGAAACCCCCTATGCCATCGCCACTGTTTTCATGGTTCAAGGGTCATCTTCAGGCAAGGTTGGTGATAAAGCACTCTACGATAAAGATGGTCTACGTATCATAGGTTATATTGGTGGCGGATGCATTGAGAATCGCGTGGCTGCCACGGCCTGTGAAGCAATCCGCGACGGCGAACCGAAAACAGTAGATATCGATTTAGACAGCGATGAAATGGGGATGGGTATCCCTTGTGGAGGATATATGTCAGTAATTGTAGAACCTCAATTGAAAATACCGACCCTCCTTATTCGAGGAATGGGGAGTGTGGTGGAATCACTATCTAAAATGGCGAAGAGACTCAAATTCAAAGTGGTTATTCAAACCTCCGATGAAGAGGCCAATCGTTATCCTGAAGCAGAGATGATTATCACCGATCCGCTGGAAATGGATGATATCGACTTCGATGTGGACTATTTTGTTCTTGCCACCCATCACCGAGATGATGACAAAATTTCCTGCGAGGCACTAAAACGGGGTATCACCTATGTGGCGGTTGTAGCCAGTGGAAAGAAGACGGGAATCATCACTGACTACCTTCGGGAACACGGCATTACCGATGAAGATTTGGAGCGGTTTCACGCCCCTGCAGGACTCGACCTCGAAGCAAAGACTGCTGAGGAGATTGCTCTGAGTATCCTCTCCGAAATAGTGATGCACCGAAACGGAGGTACAGGCCACCCCATGCGGACGATGGTTTCCGAGGAAAACCTCCCCGAGGAGCAGGCATAGCCATCAACTTCAGTCCTGTGGAGCAATTTATTGCAAAGGAGAAAGTGAAATGAGCACAATCAATCAAGAGCACATTCACACAAGCAAAATAAAGATTTATCGGGATGAAAACATGGTTCGCCGTGCCTACATCGAAGGTTTTGAGGAGCCAGCAATTTTTGGTGTCCACTCCAACATTAAGGATTTCTACGGTGTAGAGCCGAAGGAGGAGCACCCCGCCACACTCGATTACATCATTGCCGGCACCGCCGGCTGACTAACCGGCACCTTTGGTGGCGCGCTGGATGCGCGCGGAGTACAAAGCACCCCGGATCGGTTGTGGACAAATGTTGAAGGGGATATCGATGCAGTAGACAACGTCCTGAGAATCACCAAAGTTCGCATCACTTACCATCTCAAATGTTCGGAGGACTTGATGGATTCGGTCAAACGGGCCTATGAACACCATCCGACGAAATGCCCCGCGTACATGACCTTTCGGAATGTAATCGACTTTATATTGAGTCTTGAGACGGAATTTATGTAGGACTTACTGTCGCCCTTCAACGAGTGCGTTCACAACACTCGGATCGGCAAGCGTGGATGTGTCTCCAAGATTCTCCACATCCCCTTCAGCAATCTTCCTGAGGATTCTTCTCATGATCTTCCCTGACCGCGTCTTGGGCAGTGCCGATGTAAACTGAATTTTGTCCGGTTTGGCGTGGGGCCCGATCTCCGCCGTTACACTCTTGAGAATGCCGTGATGGATGTCATCGGTCTCCTCAATACCTGTCATGAGTGTCACAAAGCCGTAAATTCCTTGCCCCTTGATATCGTGGGGAAAGCCAACAACGGCCGCTTCCGCAACACCGTCAGCCTTGCCGATGGCTCCCTCCACCTCCGCCGTGCCGATTCGGTGGCCTGAGATATTCATCACGTCATCCACTCTCCCAGTGATCCAGTAGTAGCCATCTGCATCGCGGCGGGCGCCGTCACCGGTAAAATAGTAACCCGGATACATCTTGAAGTAGGTGTCGATGAAGCGCTGATGATCACCGTAGACAGTCCGCATCTGGCCTGGCCATGACGCCTTGATTGCCAGCAACCCTGAGACATCGTTCCCTTCTATCTCCTTCCCTTCCTCAGTCAGTAGGACAGGCTCCACACCAAAGAAGGGAAGCGTCGCGGAGCCGGGTTTGGTGGGCGTGGCGCCGGGGAACGGCGTAATGAGGATGCCGCCCGTCTCCGTCTGCCACCATGTATCCACGATGGGACAATTCTCCTGCCCCACCACACTGTGGTACCACATCCACTCCGGCTCCTTGATCGGTTCCCCCACAGTTCCTAACAGCCGTAGGGATGAGAGATCTCGAGAAGTGACATGATCATCGCCCTCTTTCATGAGCGCTCTCAAAGCAGTGGGAGCGGTGTAGAAAAGATTTATGTTGTGTTTGGAGACAATATCCCAGAAGCGGCCAAAATCGGGATAATTGGGAACCCCCTCAAACATTACCGTGGTGGCACAGTTGGCGAGCGGTCCGTAAATAATGTATGAATGACCAGTGATCCAGCCAATATCTGCTGTACACCAATA
>DKAH01000014.1:0-122300 GCA_002448795.1 Fidelibacterota bacterium UBA6931 | reverse complement strand
TGCTGTACACCAATAAATATCGTCGGCATGATAGTCAAAAATCAATTGGTGAGTAAAGGATGCGTAAGTGAGGTAACCGCCCGATGTATGAAGCACACCCTTTGGTTTTCCCGTTGATCCCGAGGTATATAGAATAAATAGGGGATCCTCAGCGTCCATTGGCTCAGGCAGGCAGTCTGCATCTGCCTTTTCCATCTCTTCATGCCACCAGACATCTCTTCCATCTTCTAAATTTACCTCGGCACCGGTCCGTTGTACCACCACCACCGTTTCGATGGAAGGTGTCTGAGCCACTGCCGTGTCGGCGTTAGCCTTCATGGGAATGTCAGTCTTGGTCCCTCGGACGCCCGAATCCTGCGTAATGAGCATCTTACATGACGAGTCGTTGATGCGGTCTCTGAGAGAATCTGCGCTGAACGCTCCAAAAACAATTGAGTGAACCGCACCGATTCTCGCACAGGCAAGCATGGCGACAGAAAGCTGAGGCACCATTTGAAGATAGATACAGACCCGATCTCCCTTCTTGATTCCGTTGTTTTTCAGAACGTTGGCAAACCGCTGAACTTCGGCGAGTAGCTCAGCGTAAGTAAATGACTTGTCTTCAGCAGGATCGTTCCCTTCCCAAATAATGGCCGTGCGATCACCGTGCCCTGCCTCCACGTGTCTGTCCAGGCAGTTCTGGCTTACATTCAGTTTGCCATTCTCGAACCAGGCAATCTTTCCATCAACGAAGTCGTAGGAACAAACTTTGTTCCACTTCTCCATCCATTGGAGCCGCTCCGCCTTGTCGGCCCAGAACTCATCGGGATCAGCCATCGATTTGGCGTACAGCGATCTGTATTGCTCCATGGAGGCAATGTACGCACCAGGTGAAAATGATTCGGGAGGAGAAAAAGTTTTTTTACTCATTATTATACCCTTGAACTTAGTTGATGAAAAGCAGGGAGGAATTTACATAGAGCCAGAGTGACCATCCACTTTCAGCATTCATGACTGGTCGCTTCACGAGTTCCATCCTCATAGATCGCCCATTTCCAAATGGGGACCCGTTTCTTTAGCTGAGATATGAACCACTCGATGGCCGCCAGCGCTTCTTTTCGGTGAGGCGACCAGATGGAAACATGGAGAGAGGCCTCTCCCACCGGTACTTCCCCTACGCGGTGACTGCACAGGAGATCGTTTATGGGAAATTTTTTCACTGTTTCCTCTGCCAGAGATTGAAGCTCCGGTTCGGCCATCCCTTCGTACTGCTCATATTCCAAGGCGATGATCTTCTTGTCATGCTCCACCTCCCGGACACGGCCGTTGAAGACTACCTCGGCGCCATCTCCTTTGTGGCTGTCGTTGCTTCTGAAAGGCTCAATTTTATTATGGACGATTTCGATCTTAATCATCTTTCCGTCATCCCCCCTGAACCGGTGGAATCAGTGCTATTTCATCGCTATCCTTCAATTCTGTCGGAAAGGAGAGATATTTTCGGTTCACAGCGATTCTAAAGGAAATTCCATCCAGTGCTTCGCCGGCCATTTCACGGATCGTTCTTTCGACTTCCGTTGTGTCTGTGCCGTCTTGTAATTTAAGAGTTACGGTCTCCTTTCCAAGTGCCTGTCGGACATGGGAAAAACACCGGATTGTTATCTTCATACTCATCCCTTTAGCTGAATCTGCTCCACAACGTGGGTTAAACCGTCATAGAGCAATAGTTTTCCCGACAGATTCGGTTCGATAGCAAGAATAATCTTTAGCGCTTCTAACGCTTGGATGCTCCCGATTATCCCAGGCAGCATACCCGGCACGCCTTCATCACTACAGGATCCCGAATTGGAATCAGTCACCGGAAAAAGGTCACTGTATGACGGTCCGTCATTCAGATGAAAGACCGAAACCTGCCCTTCGAAACGGTAGAGGCCACCGTACACAAGTGGAATAGAATGATAAGCACAGAACCTGTCCATCAACCGGCGAGCTGACACAGTATCGGTGGCATCCACCACCACGTCACTTTCACTCAGCAACGATTCGCAATTGTCCTCACACAGAAAACTTTTTGCACTTGTTATATTGCAATCGGGGTTCAGTTGAGCAAGTGACTCGGCCGCCGCCTCGCTCTTGGAGTGCCCGACATTCTCAGTACTAAATAGGGGTTGGCGGTGGAGATTGGTGATGTCTACCACATCGCCATCTACCAACCGAAGTTTGCCGATACCTGCGGCGGCTAGGTATTGGGAAGCCGGGCAACCGAGACCACCGATACCTACAATTGTCACCATCGCGTTCAGTAGCTTTCGCTGACCCTCCTCCCCAATCTCAGGGAGCACCATCTGCCGGCTGTACCGCGACAGATCGCGGCGATGTTCCCGATGGGAAATCCAAGCCTGAGCCCCGCCAATGAGGTTGTAAAGATCATCCAAGTCACGCAATTCCAACCACCGCTGTGTAATAATCCCGAATTGACAGATCAGTACTGTGGGACGCTTGAAAGTTCGGGAATCGAGATCCTCCAGATCAGCGGACTCAGCGTCGATTCCCGCAAGGGGCCAGCGGTTTTTCTGATCCTCCCGCCGAACATCGATAACTGACAGTTCCTCACCATCCGTTAAACGGCTGTCCAGTTCTCTTGCCGAAATGTTCATTTCAGACCGCACCAGGGCAAGAGGCGTGCCGAAACCGGAGCTCCCGGTTCGAGGAAGGATTTTCCCGGCGCCGCCTCGAGGATCGCGTTCGTAACAAGGGAAGAACTGAACATGTGGGAGCCGAGTTTCTCCGTCGGTGATGCTTTCAGTCGTCCATCATCTACTCGGATGGTTCCAGGGAGAAATCGGTGTTTAACCGGTTCCCGGGGGAATGAAGTTTCCAAAGTTGCTGTCACTTTTTCAGCAGGCTTCAATCCGGACATCAACTCACACACCGGCCAGACATACTCCATAAAACAGATAAAGGACGATACTGGATTCCCCGGGAGGCCGAAGATCAGTGTTCCACCCCCAGTGCCGAAGAAGAACGGTCCGCCGGGCTTCTGAGCTACACGCCAGAAGTGTTCTTCCACACCAATTTCGAGGAAGACATCCCGGACATAATCGTGCTTCCCCATCGAAACACCTCCCGAAGAGACAACAAGATCACTCTTACCAATCACACCCTTGAGGAACGATTTGAGCGATTCACGACTGTCCTTCAAAACTTCACGCTCGGAGACCTCAGCACCGACACGGTCTGACAGTTCGGAAAAAACATAAAGA
This sequence comes from Fidelibacterota bacterium UBA6931, assembly GCA_002448795.1. Lineage (GTDB taxonomy): Bacteria > Fidelibacterota > Marinisomatia > Marinisomatales > S15-B10 > S15-B10. Next base: position 119,061 of record DKAH01000014.1, on the reverse strand, counting down.
TTTGAATTATAGATCTGAGCGTCACCCAAGGATATTCCCGGCTCAATCAACTCATCCCCTGTGGCAAAAAGGACAACACGAGGCTGTCCATAAACCTCAACCCTGTCATAGCCGAAAGTGGCGGCAACACCGATCTCACCTGCGCCGAGGCGCTTTCCCGGCTCAATAAGGATTTGCCCTTTCGAGATCTCTTCCCCGCTGTAGCGAACATTTTGGCCCTCCTCAACCACAGCAAAGATTTCCACATTCTCCGTCGTCTCGAAACCACTCGTATCCTCGACCTTCACCACGGCATCGGCTCCCGCAGGCATGGGGGCACCGGTCATAATCTGACAGCATTCGCCATGACCAATCTCAAAGTCCGAGGTACCTCCCGCAGAGATGGTTCCTTTAAGAGCCAGCCGTACGGGAAAGTTCTGACTAGCCTCCATTGTATCGGCAGCCCTAAGCGCAAAGCCGTCCATAGCAGTGTTGTTGAAGCGGGGCTGCGGGAAAGTTGCCACAATCCCATTTGCGGTCACCCGGCCCGATACCTCACTCAGAGGGACTTTCTCCGACTCCGCCACCTGAACAAAACGGCGGATCTTTGCTTGAGCTTCTTGAACTGAAATCAGGGCCATAGTCCTACCAATCCTAGAACTCTCCTTAGTGCCGCCACAATCAGTACCAGAACAAGAAGTCGGCGAATGGTCTGGTCCGAAGCGTGATTGGCACCAAGTCGTGTTCCCAGAAAGCCTCCGATGAGAACTGCCGCGGTAAACTGGATCATCAGATTCCCTTCAAGTTGTACCTGTCCCGAGGAGAAAGCACCGGCCAGTCCCGCCAACGAATTCACAAGAATGAAGAATGAACTGGCTGCGGCCGTCTCTCTGACTGAAGCCCACCCTTTGAGAATGAGCAGGGGTGAAAGGAATATCCCTCCACCGACACCGACAAGCCCCGAAAGGAAGCCGAGCCCGGCGCCAGTTCCCAGAGCAACGACCTTGGTCGGTGTTTCCGAAACTTTGTTCGTGCTGTCAAACCTTCTCAAAAGCCTCCAGGCGGCCCAGAGAAGAGTCAGTGAGAGAAGCGTGTCAAATAGCCAGTCAATGATGAGGAGGTATGCCCCGATATAAGAAAACGGTACAGACGCGAGTGCGAAGGGAAGAATCAGACGAAGGTTGAGATATCCCTGCCGACCGTAGTGATATAGGCCTAACACCACCACCACAATGTTGAGTGCAAGCGCGTGCGGCTTCAGCCAGACGGCACCTTGCGCAGCAAATGCCGACAGGGAGAGGACAGCGAGGTAGCCGGACGCACCGCCGTGACCCACAGAGCCGTATAGCAGAGCAATAACTGCCAGCGAAAAAAGCAAACCTATCTGAAGTTCCATCTCAGTGCCGTTTCCCCTCGGCCATGAGAAATACGTGAAGGAAACTTGGCATCAGGACAGCAAGGGCATCCTTTGCAGCACCTGGACTTCCAGGCAAGCAGATCACAAAGGTGTCACCGATCCTGCCGGCAAGAAGGCGCGAAAGCATGGCTGTGACGGTCTTGCTTCGACCATAACTGTGCAGCGCCTGCTCAACACCCGGAAGTCGCTGCGTCAGCATCGGTTGTATCGTTTCTATGGTGATATCAAAGGGGCCGACGCCAGTCCCACCGGAAGTAACCACCAATTCTAAGCCATCGGCAACAAGACTCTCCAGCACTAATTTGAGCTGTGCGCTGTCATCGGGAATTACTTCATCTTGTTCAATCTTGCACCCATGAGCTGACAATCCTTCCTTCAGGATTGATCCTGAAATGTCCTTACTTTTTCCTTCGTGTACAGACTGTGAGAGAACAAGGACAGCAGTCTTGGGAGAATAATCACTGCTATGATCACTCTTACCACCCTTTTTTTCAATCAACATAACATTCGAAATGACCATGGTTTTGTCAACTGCCTTACACATGTCATAAATGGTGAGGGCGGCCACACTCACCGCCGTTAGTGCTTCCATCTCTATTCCCGTCGCCTCTTTAGTCTTTGCCACAGCCAAAATTTGCACTGACTCCTCATGGACTTGAAATTCGATGTCTACCCAAGAAACATTCAAAGGATGGCAAAGGGGGACTAGATCAGATGTCTTTTTCGCGGCCTGAATACCCGCAAGCTTGGCCGTGGTTAGGACATTACCCTTAGGGAGATCATCAGCCATCAAAAGTTGAATAGTCTCAGGTTTCATGCCAATGGTTCCCTCGGCTTTGGTAATCCTCTCCGTTACCGGCTTGTCTGTTACGTCTACCATTCGGACATCACCTTTCTCATCCATATGCGAAAGTTTTTTCATTTTACCTTACAATCATTAAGAGTGCTATTCGAGAGGTCCGAGGTTCAAGTCACCAAATGTCTTTAAAGCTCTTTCCTTAAACACATCAATATTCTCCAAATTTAGCAATTCTCTTATCCTCCGATCTGTGTCATACTTTTGCGATGTTGGTCTCCCAATTTCTGCGCAGCCCAACCATCCTCTGGCTTATGCCACATCGCACGATGAATTTCCCGGGTGATCTTCCCATCCGATGCGCCATCTCGAATAAGCGCCTTCAGATCAAATTCATCATCCGAATAGAGACAGTTTCTGATTTTTCCATCGGCTGTCAGCCGGATTCGATTGCAGTTACCGCACAAACTCCGTGTAAATGCGGGGATGATGCCGACCCTTCCGGAGTATCCACAAATACGAAACAGTTTATGCTCAGTAGCCGTTCCGGAGACAAGCTCAACTCCAGGATAGAGAAGCCTAATCTCCTCCTCTATCAGTTCGGCGCCGAGGAACTTCCCCGTCTTCCAGATCTGATGAGCGTCAAAGGGCATGAGTTCGATGAAACGGACCGTCAGCGGTGCCTCCTTCGTTAGCTCAATAAAATCGCCAATCTCAGTATGATTAAAATCCCTCATGAATACCACGTTTAGTTTCACCGATGAGAAAGGCAGATCTAGAACGGTTCGAAGCCCATCCAAAACTTTCTCCAGCCCCTCCCGGCGTGTGATTTTCACGAATTTCTGATGATCGAGGGTATCTAGAGAAATATTGATTCCTTTCAGTCCCGCTTCGAAAAGCGAAACTGCCAAGTCCTGCAGCAAAAGACCATTAGTAGTGAGATGAACAGAGCGAACACCAGAGGTCTCAGAGGCGTAATGAACAAGTTGGACGAGCTCTTTATGTAGCAGCGGTTCACCCCCGGTAAAACGTATCTTACTCACGCCGTTTTGAGCTAAGATTGAGATAAGCCGAGCAGTCTCATCAGTCGTAAGAAGTTCACTTGATGGCAGAAAGTCCACCCCTTCTTCCGGCATACAATAGACGCACCTTAGATTGCACCGTTCGTTTACGGCGATGCGGATATAGTCAAAAGTCCTACCGAAGTGATCGACAATGAGAGCACCGTTGGATACGGCGGATAGCGGTTGCGTATCTTCAGTGTCTGTTGTTCTATTCAGCGGTGTCTCCTTCCAAGTATATCCCTAAATCTGGGATCGGGAGCTGACTCCGTCGTTTCCGACGAAACCGTATCGGCCTCGGACCGTATCCTGAACTGTTCGGACTTAGGTCAGTCGGCTAAGAGACTGAGGCGGAAGTTAAGGAAAAATCGGAAAGGGTTAAGCTTATTTTCATCATGTGAACTAGACCCTCTTCATTCGGTGAAATGGCGATTTTCCTCTAAGAGATCTAACAGCATTGATAATTTCCTTAGCTGCAAGCTCCCCATCTTCATCCCGATTCATTCTACCGAAAGCGATGCGTATGGAGGAGTGCGCTACTTCTTCACTGTGCCCCAACGCCTTCATGACATAACTGGGCTTCAGTGTGGCACTTGTGCAGGCCGAGCCAGAGGAGCAGGCGATGGATTCAAGCTCCATCAGAAGAGCTTCCCCTTCCACATCTGGAAATGAGAAGTTGATATTGTGAGGGAGGCGATGCTCAAGAGAGCCGTTGACGATGGTGTCCGGTAGATCTGAAGTCACCTTCTCCAGCAAAGAATCTCTCATTTGCTTTAGTCTTTCTGTCTCAGATTGTCGTTCTTCGGCACAAAGCCGCGTCGCTTCGGCCAAGCCAATGATCAGTGGTACGGGAAGTGTTCCGGAGCGCATTCCTCGCTCGTGACCGCCGCCATCCACCTGGAGTTTCAACTCTACTTTTGGATTACGCTGCCGAACATAAAGAAATCCGATCCCTTTCGGTCCATAAATCTTGTGCCCAGATGCAGCCAACATATCAATATTCATGGAGTCTACATCAACGTCAAGCTTCCCAAAGGATTGAGCAGCATCTACGAAAAAACGGACGTCCCGGTCTCTACACAGCTTCCCCATCGCCGTGATATCATTGACAGTCCCGATTTCATTGTTGGCATGCATGATCGACACAAGGACAGTATCCTCTCTAATTACATAAGTGAGCTCATCGAAATCAACAAGACCGTCCTTCCTAACAGGCATGTAAGTGACCTCCCAACCACGCTTTTCTAACTCAGAACTGGTATCCAATACTGCCTTATGTTCCGTCACCTGCGTGACGATGTGCTTACCACGCTGCCTATCTCGTTCACAGTATCCCTTGATGGCGAGATTCACCGACTCTGTAGCGCCGCTGGTAAAGACGATCTCCCGAGACCGGCAGTTCAGTTCGTTCGCTATGGCCTTTCGGGCGTTCTCCACCGCCTCTTCCGCCTCCCAGCCGAAAGAATGATTCCGACTGGCCGCGTTTCCAAACTTCTCTGTGTAGTAGGGCATCATCGCATCGATCACCCTTGTATCAGTCGGCGTGGTGGCGTTATTGTCAAGATATATCCTTGGTTTCATGACGCAATCAGTCTAGCCCGAGAAATATACACAATCGTTTGAGTTAATCATAATTGGCTAGAAATCGACAAGAACTTCCAGGGCACCGATCCCCTCCAGGGGTCGGTAAGCATACAGAAAAGTCACCGGTAAAATGAACGGCAGGTGAAAGCCGGTCACATCGAAAGTCATTCCCGAACCAATGGTAAAATAGTCGGCCTCTCCTTCCTCCTCCTCCCCTCTAAGCCAATGAGCACGAAGATCGAGGGAAACACGCTTGAGATAGCCGAATCGAAGCCACCTGAGAAACGGCACCAGATCAATACCTGATTCAGGATATAGGAGCGGTGCTCTGTAAATCCCTTCGAAACTTGTCACACGCTGATGGAAACGGTAGCTGTGCCCCAGAGGTATCTCCACCAGACTTCTGAACGGATAGCCGTCATCTCGCTTTCTCTCAAACGCGCTGGAAAACCGGACCGCGTCATGCTTGAAAAATCCTGGAAGGTAGAACGTTAACCCCAAATATGTGCGGCTCCCTTTGAAATCGCTCTTGAAAGGCGTTGTCGTATAAGCAAAATTTTGGAGGGAGCCTCTTCTCGGCATCACGTCCCGCACTGCCCCTTCTACTTCGTTCGCGTAGTTCAGCTCCATGGATAGAGGAAAGATGGTCCCATCGGCTGCTTGATTGGGGATCGTTGTGTCCGGAAGGTCATCCCGCTGAGGCCAGGTAAAGCTTACTTTCCGGTTGGACATCACAGTCCTCTGGATGGTAGATGAAAGATTCAGTGCATCCCGTCTCGACCCGATAAGTCTGTTCAACAGCGGTAATGTCACCCTCAGATCAAAACTTGATTCTCTCCACCGTGAGACAACATGACTAGTTGCGGAGTCGCCTCTCTCCAGAAAGACTTGAACAGTGTCAGGAGAAGATCTCTCTCCCCACCCAAAGCCGCCGCTGATCATCGGATACCACCCTTTGTATACGCCTCTGATCTCATGATATAAAGTCTCTTCATTTCGATTATAGCTCGATCGACCGAAGAGGGTTCCAGTACCGAGGACATTGTCAGAACGGATTGAGATTGTCGGTTCATCTATGTTCGGGAATAGACCCCAGGTGTGGAAACTGAAAAAGCCACTTAGATGATTATAATCGCGGATTGAATAATCCATAATGGAGGTCGGGACTTCAGACTGATGATTTGCTGACACCAGCTCGTCCACCATTGTGTCAGGCCAAAAAAGCATATCTTCTATCGCTTGCCAACTTTCGGAGTTGAACTCTGTAGAAACCACGCGATCGCCTTCACGCGAATAATCATTAAAGATGAGCGACAATCCGTCGGGAGAGACTGCGGCATTTGTTGCGGCGATTCTCGAAGAAATGAGCCTGAAACTCTCTCCCGTCGATCGATGAATGGCGTAGATGTTGTCGATCCCCGATATCGGTGATTCATAAATAATGAATTCCCCGTGGAATAACGGACGGTAGATCTCTTCTCGCGAAGAGAGTTTAACAGGTGTCACCGAACCCGAAAAAACATCAATAACAGAAATTGCTCTCCCGGTGGAGTCTTGAGAAATGAAGACTATTTCACTCCCATCTTCAGACCAACGGGGATGCAATATCATTGAGTTTGATGGATACTTCTTGACCAATTCCCCCGTCTCCGTTTCCAGCACCACAAGAATACAATCCCGTGTTTCTGTGAATTCCACGGCGGCGATGTGGCTTCCATCCAAAGAAAGAGATGGATAATAAAATTTCCCCTTTTGGGTTACCTGTCGTCGATGACCATCGGTAAGATCGTAGAGAATTATATTTGACCAGCTCTGTTTTGTCCAGCGGCGGTCGGGCTGGATTTCGTTCCACACCGCATACCTTCCACCGATCTTAAGACCAGTCATTTCCACCACTCCAGGCATTTGCACGATCACTTCTGATTTTCTTCCCGAATGAAGCCTGAGGAGTGCTGTTTTTTCCCCAAGGCCGCGCCTCACAGCGTAAAGCCGACCGTCAGCGTCAAAACCAGGGAAGAGATAGTCCACTCTTCCATCGTTAACCGGCGGGCTCAGGAGTTCATGAGGTGTGAATGAATTATCTTTGATCTGCGATTGCCATGCGTCTGCCATTTCATCCATCGTATCCCTGAAGAGGAGAGAAATGTTCCGCCCTGTTACACGCCTCGCAGCACTGCTGAGAGGAAAAAAAGGATTCCGAATTATCGGCCACCGGGTGGTGTGATTCATGATTTCCGCCATTGCTTCCTCACCGTAATTGCGGCGGATGTGCGAGGCGAAAAGAAAGCCGTAATAATAGTGATTTGGGTACTCATTCCGAAATGAGCCGTGGAGCGCTTGTCTGTAACCGATGGACTTAACGTCCAGGAGGAGAGCCCTGATTTCCCTGTTGAAGTATGGCTGTCGTCCGCGGCCACTCTCTGTCAGTACTGTTTCTGTAACTACCGCATCACCCTCCCAGACCCATCCGGGGATCATCAAGCCGGTGGCAATAGCCTGCGTTCCTTCTCCCCCCAACCAACTCCACAGTCGATTTATCCGGCGATTGAGATGACCGTACTGAAACATGTGACGTCCCTCGTGAATCGCAAGTAGCTGGTACCATTCCACTGTTCCCATCTCTTTTAATACTAGAGGAATGTGGTTCCATTCCGAGTGCCAAGGTCTTTGTGTAACGTAAGCGTTGGGTATGGCACTTCGATTTCTCATAACAATGGGTATTTTCCTGTGTTTTCCACCCATCTCCTGGCCGGTATGTGAGTACATGCCCTCGAGAGTGTTTGCCGCTCTTTTGGCATCTTCCGAAATCTCCTTGGGAAAGATGAGGAGATAATTATTCGTTTCGATCTGTTTCCACCGGATTCCCGGGGGATCCTGCGCGGAAAGTGCCGAATAAAAGGTTAGTAAAAAAAACGCGCCGAAGCGCCCATGGTTTTTCATTTGTGTCTCCCGGCTACTTCAGCAGGGTCATCTTGTCGATTCGGCGTTCCTTCCCGGCGATTATGGAATAGAAATAGATGCCGGAATTCAGAGGTTCACCAAGATTATCTTTCCCGTCCCAAACGGCGTGATGGCGGCCGGCGGTTCTTCTCCTATTGGACACAGTCCGTACTTCATTTCCAAGGAGGTTGTAGATGACGACAGAAACATGCTCTTCCTCCGGCAGGTCAAAGCTGATAACGGTAGTTGGATTGAATGGGTTCGGGTGATTGGGATAGAGCTTGAATTCCCCGGGAATGTTGGTTTTGTCTCCACCATTGCTTACTGAGCTGCCATCAATGGTCAGCTTGAACGGGCCGTTGCTTGAAGCAACCGTCTTTGTTCCGTAATCTGCCACGACGTCCCAAGTACCGCTGACGCGCTCAAGGCCCTCGCTGTGGAGGTAATACTCCAGCAAGTGATAGGGAATTGAACAGTTGTTTGACTTCGTGCCGCACTTGCCGTAAAAGTGGGAGTAGATCATGTTGAGACTATCGGTGAGGACAAAATAGTAATCACCTGTAAAGTTCGCCGGCGACTCCCACCCGAAGACAAGGTCATCCATGTAATTGTTGGAGGTAATGGTAACTGCGGCGCTGCTGTCAGGGAGTATCAGTTGGAACGTCCTCGACGTATCCGTCGATGCCCCTGACCGGTTCACCTCCAGATCGTACGTTACACTCCCGCTGTCAGGGCCAGATGCTGACACGAGAAATACCACCGAATCGATACCGGTCACATCGAGCGCTTCACCGCTGCCGGAAAGGACATTGTAGGGGAGAATAGTCTGAGAATTGATGACGGCGTAAAGGCCGAGAACTGCATCGGTCTCAGAGGGCGGATGGAGTTCCACTGAGAGGTAGTGCCACGAGGTGTCAGTCGTGGTCACCTTGTAGTAGCGGGCAGCGTTCATCTCGACTGTTTCCCCCTTCACCACAGACTTGTTATCGGAGAGCGTGCTGATCTCCTTGCTGTAAATTGGCTCATTCATGGGGAAACTGTCTGCCTCGGCGTATCTGTAGACTCCAGCGCCGGCAGAGCTCTCCAACAGTGCGTTGGCGATAAGAAAACTGTCGGTTACTTTCCGGAAATCCCGGCCGTGGTCTCTCAGGGCCCGCTTCACTGCGGGGATGCTGTAGTTAGCGTTGAAACTGTTGTACTCTCTACTCCGTTCGAAAATGCTTTTGATTAAGTCGTCATCAGTCTGGTTTTCGGTGAGATAAGAGAAATAGATGTAAGATCCGTAGCCTCGATCCGTGTCGTGATTGATCCCCCACTCAGGATTCTTGAAAAACTCTTTCAGGAACTGATAACAGTCGTTCACATCATCGTAGTGGCGCTCCTCCATCCAGACGGCTGTCGCTTCGAGGAGCCAGCCAGCTTCCCAACCGTCGTAACCATACTGCACAGCATGGAAGAACTCATGGGCAGACGTCACTTGAATGATCTCCTCCTCTACGCCGGGAAAGTCGTCATAGTTGTTCCGGAGCGCCATGAAGGTGGTCATGGCTCGAGTCTCCGTTTCGTCTGAGTACTCGTTGTCCCCTCTGCTGCCGACAGTCTGATTGGAGGCGTAATCCTCCGCCTGGACATAGCCGTAGTAGCCGCTTTCCAGTTCAAAGATGTAGACGTCGTAATGATCGGAGCCGCCGTTGTCGGTTTGGGTGAACCACGAATCTCCTGGCGGCCTCACATAGCCTAGGGAATCAAAATCGATTGCGCCGATATCACTGAACGTTTCCACTATAAGATCAACATAATCAGGGATGCCGTTCTCATCGGAATCTTTGCTGGAAACAGCGTCATCGCCGGTGAGGGTGTAGTGAAAACGAAAGAAGCCGTTCTCCACCGTAAGATCGAGATTCTGAGGACGGTCTGACCGAACGAGAATCCCGCTGAAATTAAAGCCAATCTCCTCCAGGTCTGCTTTCTTGTCCGCAGGCAGTTGATGACCGTACTTCGCAATTTCCCTTAAGATGTCCGAAGGGTGATAAGAGAGCGGTGTGTGACCGGAGACAGGCGTGGTCCGAACGTGCTCCAAGAGGAGATCAGCGGCCGTATCCAAAGAAGGCCGGTCAGCAAACAGGGTTGAAACTAATAAAATCGGGATCAGTCGGCGAGAGACTTGACTGATCGATGGGAGAGGCACACCATTCATCTACTCAAAATAGGAATCGATGATGGAACCAATCTCATCCATCCCTCTGAGAAAAGCGGCGTCGAAGGAATTGTTGTAGTTATTAATCTCAAAGAAGTACCGCGCTATTTCGATATCGAGTACGTGAACGTCGCTCTCGAGCGCCTCAGGCGATGGAAAGATGATCTCAATCCCCGGTTTGAAATTGGAGATGTTTTGTGTGATATTGGGATTCATTTCAAGGATCCTTCTCAAAACCATAACTTCATATAGGCGACGTTCCATATCTGGATCATAGAGAAGAACTGCCGGTCGCTCAGAGTCCTGATTCAAACTGCGAAGTTTCCGTTTGTAGTCTTCCCCCTTTCCTATATCTATGGTGACCTCTCCCGCGACTGGTCTGCTAAGGTGTGCTCCACCATCAGTTTGCAATTCATCCGGGCGAAAGCTGAGAACAAGCCCCTTGCCACGCTTACCATCTCTACGCAGGAACTCTTCGTAAGTCCGCGAAAATCGACGCAATAGCGTATTTGATGGATCAGAAGGATCGCTTACAAAATAGATTACATTTCCCGGCCTGATATACTTGTAGTAGTCGACCCTTTCTACAAGATCGTAAAGCATTCGCCTAACGAGAATACCCTCACCCGGAAGAGAACCTTCCATAAATCTGTTCAGATCAGGATCGGAAGCCGCCTCCATGCTTTTATCCTGAAGAGCTGTGATATCCGCCACCATCTCCGTATAAACGGGATTCGTGTATATGAAACCAAAGTCATATACGTCCCTGTTCAGCACGCGATAACTATTTTGAAAAAGCATATTCCCAAGTGAACTGAATATTTCCGAATCCTTCGGAATTACCCGCGTAAAGTTTCGCTGGGTAACATCGACTAGGTTAGGTGTCAGGACTACAATCACTTCCCTTCTTTCATCAGTCTGCCGTTGAAAACTGAAAAGATTACCTATAAGGGGAAGGGAACCAAGTATTGGAACTCCACCTCGCTGATCGGACTTTTTCTTAGAGATGAGGCCACCGATGATGAAGGGTGTTCTGTTGGCCACTTGTACGTATGTCTGAACTTTCCTACTGTTGAATACAGGCGCGGACAGTAGATCACTCCCGACGCTCCCAATACCGATTCTCTCCACTGCCTCACTGATAATAGTCTCAACCTGAATGGTGATGCTGTTTCGATCTCCGCTTACTCTCGGTCTTAGATTAAGTACAATTCCCACAGGAATATATTCAGTGGCGGATACGACATTCTGGCCAGTTGCAGTGCTACGAGCTATAGGGATCTGCTGACCCACCACGATTCTTGCCTGACGGCCATCCAGTACCAGTACCGATGGCCGGGAAAGAATGTCGGCTGACTTGGTGCTGATGAGCGCCTGAAGTTTGGCTTCGAGATCAACAGCGGTACCAAGGAGAGTCTTGTCGAGTACGAGAGAGAAAGGCTGATATCCCCCTGTTTCAGGATCCGGCGCCGGTGTTGAACCTGAAATAAGGCTCTGTCGGCCGGAGAGATTGATCCCCAGTTCATCAATTTTATCGGAATCAATTTCAATGATCAACGCTTCGATGATTACCTGCACTGCCGCTACATCAATTTCGTTGGTTAAAATATTCACAAGACGGCTGAGCGTTTCAGGATCGTTGGGATCATAAGCGATCATGAGACGCTGGAGCGGTTCTCCGCTCGTAGTGTAGATTAGAGAAGCACCACCAAGATCAACGCCCATCTCCTGGGCACCCTGTCCTTGAGCGGCCGCGCCTTGCATTTCCAGAAGAGTAATGTTCTCCGTTTCGGGAAGCATGATTACGATTGGCAAGTCTTCCGGTTTCGCGGCAAGGCCCTTATAGAGCGATGCTGCGAATTCGCCCTGAGGCTCGAAAATGAGTTCATTGGGGTTGGGGCCACTAGCAACAGAAAAATCGATGACGCTATATCCAAGAGACTTAAGTATCCCCACTGCCCTATCAGTTTGAATATAGCTGAGTTGAATCGTCTTGAAGGCAACATCAGAAAGCTGCTGGCTGGTAAGAAAACCGGCCATTATGAAACATATCCCTATAGTTTTTAGAACAGACCGTTTAATCATCTGTCTTCTTCATCCTGATACGAATGGGAATGTTCAGGTTTAGTGTGGCATAACGTGCATCAGCGAGTGTTGCGAGAAGGTTTCCTTCCTCGTAATCGAAGCCTGGAACGAACGAACCGGATACTTCGTACATGGCACCAACTGTATTGGCCAGATCAATAGGAATATCTAGCATCTCCACAACCGTATACCCCTCCACTGTGCCGCCAACACTGGAGATTGACAGAAGGGCGTTAGATGTGGTATCTATAAGGCTCTCAGAAAGAATGATTGAAGATTTGACATTAACAGCTTTGAGACTATCTCCAATTAGCGTGGCTAGGACGGTTCCTTCGTTGAGATCGGCGGAAGGTACAAACGTGGCCGCAACCTCGTAGTTTGCCCCGACTTCGTTTGGCAATAATATTGGAATATCAAGAAGTTCGGGCTCTGTGTATCCTTCGATGCCTCCACCGACACTGCTAAGGGAGAAGTAACTTTCCGGCTCCACAAAGAGCGTTGAATCCGTCGCCTCAATTTTCTGGAGCACTTCGGTGATGACCTTTCCATCAGAGTTGTAGCCCCACATCATGAAACCGTCTAGCGGTACAATAAAACCGGCGTGGTCGTAAGTGACAGAAACGTTTGTTGTCTGCCCCATCATTTTCAGTACGAGATCTCCTGAAACATCCGTAGAAGAGGTATAACTCCAAGAGCCACCTTTATAAGTCGATTCTCCGGAGACAGTGTTTGTCTCGATCTTTGAATAAGATTTATCAGCATAAAATTCGTAGTCAGTAGGGAACTGACTAACATTCTGAAAAATGGAATCAACAGTCATCTCATAGAGCGTCCAGATGCCGATCACTTTGGAGTCCTCCCTGATCTGCCACTCGTTCGTGCGAGTAACTGAAGCCGTAAAATCGACAGGCGTGTAAAAATCGGTTTTTCCCACCTCCAGATTCAGATCTACTCGATAGCGCTCGTTTTCCTCAGAAACTTTTACTGGAGAGGGCTCTGTCAATACTGTGTCTTCATCAACTATCAGTCTCTTGACAGTGGCGGTGAACTGAATGGGTGTCAGGGTGTCCGTCACATTATTGGTGATGGAAAGCTCTAATTCATACATTTCATTAGACGATGACGCACTCAGATTTTTTTCCAGCGCTGTCTCCAGATCCTCACAACCCAATAATAGCATAATGCTACATATCGTCGATAAAGATCGAATCTTAATTAAATTCACGCTACCTTGGATGTTTCGAGGAGAAATATTCCCCTCATATTGCTATAAAATAGGAACAATTCTGACACGTGTCAACTTATCTAAGGAAAAGAGGTGCCCAGGCCGCTCATTAACTAACAGCCAATCACTCTGTTATCCGTCCCGAATGCAACGGACGGACATACCTCTTACCCCTTTATCAGTGGAAGGACCGATAAAGGAACCGCTATTTAAATGCAGCCGAAACATCCACCCACCATTGCGGTTATATATTGATGAGTGTGGCGTAGAACTCCAAAACATTGCACCGTACCACTGACTGGTATAAGAACCAGCGGGCGGTCCATTACGATAGCCTCCGGGCAAAGCAGCAAAACCGGTTGTGTTCGTCCCGTTCCAAGGGGGCGAATCGCTGCCAGATGATTTCATTGAAGTTCCGTTTCCTGCCACTGCTCTCTTAAGTTCATCCAATTCCCCGTGTGTAGGGACATGCCAATCTGTCGGACACAGGCCTTTAGGGTTCGTGACAGCCTTCAAATTGTAGAGGCGACCATATTGATTTAACCACGGATTGACCTTATTCTCGTAATAAGTCTGGGCGTCGTTTGCATAAATCCAGCTCGTGCCGCTCCCTCCAACGTAGGGAATAGCAGTGCCGTCTCGGTAATTGTCCGAACGAAGGTTTTCGGCAAACCAGCATTGCGCTCCGATCAGTACGGTGGCGTAATCGTATCCGTCGAAGGACACCCTGTCTCCACATTGGAATTCGGCTGCAGCCTGGGCCTCGGCCTGCTGCAATTCCAGTTCAGCAATTTCAGCTTCCAGCGCACTAATATCATCACTCAACTGATCATTCTGGGCCCTCAGAGCATTGGCCTGTCGTTCAAACGCCGCCGCCTCTGACTCAGTAGAAGTGGCTCGCATCTCAGTTGCTTTGTCAAAATAGGAATAGGAGTCTACACTGAAACTGTAATCCCACTGAGGGTAGTTGACAGGACCATAATTGCGCATAGGATCAACGTCATCAGCCAGAACACATAACAGCCAGTTGTTGCCTCTGTAACTCCAATTATACATGACTGTTGCATCACACCACTCATTTGACGGATCCAAACATTGAGCCGCACAGGCGTTCTCATCAAGCCCCCATGTGTAGCGAACATTTCCTCCTCTGTCCTCCCATCTCGCTATGATGGTGTTCTCATGCTTTCTGAAGTTTTCAATGGCGGTCGTCCCTTCAGCTCTCCCCATGCCGGCAACCCTGCCGCTAACTCTCCCTTGGCGGCCGCTCCGTTTCCGCCCTGACTGTTTCGGAGTCTCCAACTCCTCTGCATTATCGAGGACATCCTGAACAACAGACGGCGTCTCCAGAGTGTCAGTCTCAGCATCAGCGCGGGCTGATGCGCGGGCCTGACGTTCCGTCGTTCTCTCCCGCTGTCTCGTGTCGCGCTTCCTCGAACCACGGCGCTGGGCGTCGGCTGTGTCAACAACGAATGCGAAGAGAGCAATCAGATATAGAAACCTAAGTAATCTTGAACTAATCCCGTTCATTAGTTTTTCCTTTCAACCCGAGTTGTATGAGTCCATCAATTGTCTCTTAGGCTGTTTCGCCTGGTGACCAGTTCTTGCTTTCGGCTTGTCAGTCTCTCGTACTCAGCTTGGAGGTCGGCGATTTCCTGCTGTAGTTCGGCAACCCGTCCTTCCGCGGCCGTGGCCCTCATCTCAGTAGCCTTGTCAAAATAGGAGTAGGAGTCTACACTGAAACTGTAACCCCACTGAGGATAGACGATAGGACCATAAATACGCATAGGATCAACATCATCGGACAGAACGCATAAGAGCCAACTGTTATTCCCAAAACTCCAGTTATAAACTACTGTTGCGTCACACCATTGGTTGGAAGGTTCGAGGCACTGTGCAGCGCAGGCATTTTCGTCAAGTCCCCACGTGTAACGGACATTGGCCCTTCCATTCTCCCACCTCGCGATGTAAGTATTGTCGTGCTTTCTGAAGTTTTCGATGGCTGTCGTCCCTGCGGCCTTCCCCATGCCGGCTATCCTTCCACTCACTCTCCCTTGGCGGCCGCTCCGTTTTCGCCCCGACTGTTTGGGCATCTCCAGCTCCTCTACATTATCGAGGACTGTTTGAACAACGGACGGCGTCTCAAGCGTATCGGTTGCAGCCTCGGCTCGGGCAGAGGTACGGGCTTGACGTTCCGGCACTCGCTCCTGTTGTCTCGTATCGCGCTGTCTCGTGTCGCGTTTACGGGAACCGCGGCGCTGGGCGTCGGCCGTATCCACAACGAACAGGAATAGGAAAACTATTGAGAGGATTCGGATAAGTCGTCTGTTCAAGCTGTCCATTCTCTTACACTCCTGCCTTAAGGTGACTCAAAATGCCGCGTAAGTCCCACCGTTTCTTAATCGTCTTTCCAGATACCCCAGAAAGAACTGAGAGAGAAATTGACGTCAGACAAAGTTGGCAATTCAGTCCTAAAGAGGCAAGAAAAATATGGGGCCAATCAGGCCGTTGTGCGCCAATTCACATCTATACTCCGACAAACAAAAAAAGGCAGCCAAGGCTGCCCCTTCATTGGCAAAGAATCCTTCTCAGTCGTTTACTTCTCCAGCTCTTTGATCCTCTCCCTGATCTGTTCGATACGGGACACATCGGTAATCTTTCCCTCTATGTCATCCGCTTCTTTGAGGAGGGCCTGTGACTCAAATTCCAGATTTTCCGCATCTTTCCTGACGCGGTCAGCTTCCTCCAACATCATGTCCGCCTATTTGCGGAGCCGCTCGGTATCCTCCTTCATTCTATTGCTCTCCTCATCCAGATGGGCAGATTCTTGTTTTCAGCACCTCAGATTCCTATAAAATAGGAACAATTCTGATATGTATCATTATCTAGTGGGTGTGTTTCTCCACGCTTCGAGGAAGGCAAGCACCTCCATAAGCTCAGAACTATTCTTTTCAATACGCATCTCCCGATTGATCAGGATGAATGAGGGAGTCTGGTTAACGCCGTAGATTTCGGATGCTTCTGAATCCCATCCCTTAAGGTCGGATATATTGATCCAATCGATGTCGTTTTCTTCTATAGCTCGGGACCAGTCTCTCTCCACTTCATCCAGAGAAATCGCAATAATCTCGAAGCTGGTTTGGCGATAGTCGTTATATATCGCTTTCAACTTAGGCATCGTTTCCATGCAGTGGGGACAGCCCGAACGCCAAAAGAAGAGAAGACTCATGTCATTCTTAGACACCATCTCTGAAAGTTTAACAGAGTTTCCATTGAGATCAGGGAGCGAGAAATCTTGCGCCAATGCTCCAGGTGCCACCATCCTCCGAACCGCGATCCGTTCTTTGGTGTGCTCGCTGGAGTATCTTTCCAATCTTTCATCTACAAGATATTCATCGAGCAAATAATAGAACAGTTCATCGGGACCTTGCCGATCAAAAAAGACAAGAAGAAAATCAAGACTTAGACCGTAAACCTCCTCATCTCCCACAGCTTGAAACAAAATTTCATCGACAGCGTCAATAAACCCGCCAATGGACTGATCGGTATAAATTGATAGATACTCCACCAGTTTTGAAGGAATAACTGATGAACCCACAAATTCATTGGAGGCGAGAAATCCGGAAGAAAAAAACTCTTGCTTGTTCAATTCTAGATCGTTTCCAATCATGGGACTGTTCATCTCTGTAATTCGGCCAAAGAATGTTTCACCGTAATCCCGGCGTAATTTCTGAAGTAAACTTTTCCGATCGCGGCCTAATTCTCTAAGTTGCCTCTTTACCTCTCTGATGGACTCTTTGTCATTGGAAGGAAGTGTGGCGAATTTCTGCATTGTCTCCCACTCATTACGAAATTGTTCGTTTATCAGTGAAGTGTATTCAGCGGCGGCCTGATTCTCCCGGGAAGTCAACACCTCCATCTCTTCGGGTGCCAAAGTACTCTTAAAGCGGAGATGTACTTCATCTTCTTCAGGATTAAGATATAGCTTAACTCTAACTCTTGGTGAAGTAGCAAGGTGGTATGCGCCTAACGGATAATGTGTCTCATTAAATTGAAAACTTCCATCAGATTCCACGTTTGTAGTATCCACATGGCGAAGTTGGCCACCATATAATTCTAAGAGGAATAATGAAGTCCCAGCACGGAATGGTCCTGTGAATTGACCATGGAGTAACTGCCCTTGCAAATTGGAAATAAGTATTATTGCGGTGATAATGATTTCATATCTCCGAATAACAACCCATGAGCTATTTGCATCACTGAACTTATTTAGCATCAAAAAACCTCACATGAATATAAGATTCTAATCTTTCCTTGTCATGTTGATAAAAATATATAGAGTATGTATATGAAAGAGTCAAAAAGTAGAAAGGGCAGCTGAAACTCCCCTTTAATCGGAAAGTCGTTCCTCTAAAATCTACTTATCTAAATCTTCGATCCTAGCTCTAATCTGCTCGATTCTAGACATATCAGTAACCTTACTCTCAAGCTCATCAGCTTCTTTCAAAAGAGACTTTGAATCGAACTCCACGTTCTCTGCCTCTTCGCGAACACGTTGAGCTTCTTCTACCATCCTGTCAGCCTCCTTGTGCATCCGTTCTGCATCTTCCTTCATCCTTTTGCTCTCTTCGACAAGACGGGCAGATTCTTCCTTAAGAACTTCCGATTCAGACCTCATATATTCAATCCTCTCCTCGAAACTCTTGAGTTCTGAACTCATCTGCTGCTCAATCATCATGTAAAGATCACGAAGCTCAGCCTTTAAATCAGCTTCTGACTGTGCCTGGATAGGCAGAATCGCGATTGCAAAAATGACGGCTATTCTTTGTAATTGAACTTTCATAATTAATATTCTCCTTATTTCTTTAACCGGAACTATTCTCCACCATCACCATTACCGAGTGAAGCGGTGGCTGAGCCTGGACACCCAGACTCATCACCAAACTGTGCCAGATAAGTACTCAGCGCCGCATTGTAAGGATCCTGGTATGCGGATTCGAGTTCATCTATCTTTCCTTGAAGTTCGGTTGTTTTCTGGCCAAGTCGGCTACCAAGCCAAGCCGCTTGAAGCTTGTCTGCCGACACCTGCGCCATTACTTCGGAATTAAACTGGCTGAACGAATCATCAAGAAATGCTGCGGCCATGGTTGTGAGCTTCTCCTCTACAGAAGGACACATATAGTCTGCCAGTAGTGCATTGTAAGCATCCGTTCCGATCTGTTCTGTAACCTGCCGCAGGGAAATAGTCATTTCCTGGATTAGGTTATCAAGTTCACTGTTAATGCTGTTAAGATAGCCTTCATATACGGCGATCATGTTGTTGAGCTCTTGTTCAGAGTAGATGTCCCAAGAAGGAACAAGTCCATCAAAGACACTGCCTACGCCGAGTTGAGAGACTATGGTTGAAACGGCGTCATCAATGAGACCATCTACCTCAGCGATAAGCCCTGTAGGATCACTATCCTTGATTTCCGCAATTACCTCATCGGCAAATTCCAGCATCTCACGAATAGTGACAGTATCTTTCAGTCTGATGCAGCCCACGACAGCGTCACATGAATTGCTGGGACAACTGGTATACTTTGTCGGGTAAGTACCTTTACACTCGTAACCAAAACAGGACCAATGCCCACAATAATGAGTACAGTCACCCTGTAGCCAGCACGGCCCTTCCGGTTTACCACCTCTGCATCTTCTACAAACGCCTCCCCCCACATGTGTATAGTGACTGGGGCACCTCTTTCCCACTGTGTAGTCACTTATTATACCAGGTATATCCAAAATCGACGCATTGGACAAATCATTTATGAAGGCTTGTGTGGGCCAAGGACACAGAGAGTGGCTCCGATCCAGTTCGCTTTCAATATCGACGAGAATGTCCAGCGAACTCGGAATAGTATAATCAGGAGCTGAAGTAATTATATTACTTATCTCAAGTCGGGTTTCTCTGGCTTCCTCCTCCATATCTTCTAATGTGTAATTAAGCGAACTAACTATATCTGTCGCAGTGCCAAGAGCATCTGTATATACATCACGTGTTTCTTCCAACTGTGCAATAAATTCAGCCCCTGTATTGGTTTCAGCGTATCTCTCGTTGCCGCAGTTGATTGCGAGGGTAATTAGCGCATACACTTCTGGCGCCATAGTACCAATATAGCCGAGCTTATTTTCTATCTCCGCCAACATATCGTCACCTTTCTCCAAAAGTGCACGAGGTGTGTCAAGCATGCTATTCATCCTGCAAGCATTGGTCTGGATGTTACCAATTGATTGCTGGGCAGTTCTTGCAGGTGGCTGAAGAGCGACGAAAGCCCCCTTTATCTTTGGTAGTCTTGCGCCTGTGTCGATTGTTGATTTGAGAGCATCTACACCAGTCTTGAAGTCATTCACATTCTGTACACTGTTATCAACTGAGGTAAATACGTCGTTAAATGTTGCAATTCCCCGCCGTGTTTCTGACGTACTAGAATTTAATTCGTTCACCTGTTCACTAAAGTCACGAACCACCCCCACATCTCCGGTCGAAGCACTAATGGAGCCCGACGACTGCTGAGCCGTCCTCATGGAAAGACGGTATTTGGTTCGCTCCTCCTTCCATCCCTCGTAAGTAGCTGTGCTACTCCAGTCTTCAATCGGCCAATCCTTGATCATCGAGCCATAGCTGCGTTCGAAGAAAGGAGCAAATTCATTTTCATAGTAAGAAACTGTCGCAACGTATGATTCAAGGTTAGACTCCAATCCCTGAATAACCTCATCATTGCTCTTTACTTCCGCTGTTAGGTCCTTTATTCTTTTGTCTTCTTCCGCAAATTCATTGTGGACATAGACCTTGAGGCCGAAACTGCGGCACTTGTTATTAGAACATTCACGTATCGGATCCACGTCATCGTTAAGGACACACACTTTGTTTCCATTTTTAGGATGATTGTAGGTATAGAATGCGTCACACCATTGATTATCCATACATCTTTTAGCACATGATACCTCGTCACCCCAACTATAACGCCTGTAACTGTTAATGTAGCGGTTCGAACCGACTAATTTGAAATTCTCCAGAGCACTCAACCCTTTAACAGCCCCTTCACCCCAAGTTCTAGCACTGATCCTAGCATTGCGTTTCTCCTTTGCTCTCCTCCCTGATCTTGATTTGTTTTCCACTTCTGTTACACCAGAATACTCAGCAAGTTTTCCACTTTCTATGTCCGTATGAAACTTCGGATAGGAACCACCAGCATCTACCTCACGGGCGGATACAAGAGCACCTCCTCCCGATCGGGCTGACTTGCGCCAGCTGAAATTGAATGAATTGAGAATTTTCAGCGCACTTCGAATTGCACTTTTGGATTCTGCTTCTGCATCAGCATTGACTTTTCGAGCAGTTGCAGCACTCAATTCGTCAACAAACGGTTTGATATCCTCAAGGACCTCAATCTGAGGGCCCAATTTTTCAATGCCATCTGAAAGATCTGAAATAACTTCACTCTGCTCCACAACCGTCTGCTCAAGCTCGCTCATTTGAGCAACCTTGGCTGATTCAGCAGTTCTGTCAACATAGGCGTACGCCGTAAAATTCCATGATTTATAGTAGCCTGGTAATTTTCTTGCAGGATCCACATCATCGGCATACACACAGACCCGCTTGTTCGGGTTGCCAAAACGGTTAAATGTATAAATTGCGTCACACCATTCATTTTCCAGACATTTCTGGGCACACTGCTCTACGTTACCCCACATGAATCGTCTCGAAGCAGCTAGATACACATTGTTGCCAATCCTTTTGAAGTTTTGGATTGCTGTTGTGCCCTCAGCCTTTCCCTGTCCGGCAAGACGAGCGCTGGTTCGGCCTCTATTCACGCGTCCAGATTTCCTTTCCTCTGAAGCGTCAAGCTCAGGAATGGAGCCGTCATCTATCCCTTTAAGGATCACCTCAATCCCCTCAGCTGAAACATTTTCCCGGGCGTTGCTTCCTCTACTCCTCGCGGAGGCTGATCGTTTTCGTGCTGACTCAGCGTACCGACTTTTCCTCGCTGAAGCTTCACCGCCACGTTTTCTCGACAATGTACGTTCTTCTCGGGCGGATTCTCTCGCAGAAGACCGTGCTGATCTTTCCGATGAACGTGCCGATCGGGCCGATTCCGGCCTTGTACGAGCTGCGCGCTGTCGAGCCGCCGGTTCCCCTCCTCGAGCAGATCGGTCAGCTCTACGGGCTGATTCCGGGCGTTCCCGCCCAGCTCTCCGGCGCACAGAGGTCTGCTCTTCCTGCTTGGAAGCTGCTGCAACTTGCGTACCCTTGTGTTTCTCCAGAAGGGCAGTGAGGGACCTCAACTGGCGACCGCTAAGATCACTACCACTTTTATACTTCTCTACTAACCTTTTTTCGGATCTGGACAGGTTCAGAGCTAGAAGGTAATCAGTAAGAGCTCCTTTGGAGTCGAAACCAAATTTCTCTAAAAGGGGATCCTGCTTTTGAGTCTGTTCGGAAGCTGATTCAGTCCGGGCTCTCTGCTCGCCTCTTGAACGGCGCTGGCCGGAAAGTTCTGAAGTAATGAATATGCCGATAACAGCAACAAGTATTACTCGATATCTCATGAACGATCTCCCAAATTCTATAATAAGGTTATTTGTAAGCCAGCTGAATGTGACAACTAAAAAATAACTAATCAATTAATTTTGGTTCTGAAATGGCTGATTGTGAGCTAAATCACACTTCATATATATAGCACAGTTTCTGATAAAATCCCCCTGACTATTTGCTGACTCAGGAACTATAGCTGAGTCAATGAATCGGCCTCATGAATCTCCCTTGCCGCTCTAAGTCCAGAAATCAACGCCCCCTGCATCCAGCCGTGATAATCGGAGGCATGCTCACCCGCAAAATGAATCCTTCCCTCAGCTCTACCGATTCGGGACTGCAGAGCGGAGTACTGAACTGATGTTGGCGAAGCCCAGGCACCACCAGACCATGGATCTAACGCCCACGAATGAGAAGTTCCACTCTCCAAATGGTCGTTCACGCCGGGGAAGATAGAATCCCATCTGCTCAAAACGTTTTCAACATGCTCATCTGGAGCCAACTGATCAATCTGCAAAGCCCGATCATATCTCAGATAAGACATTATAATCCCCCGCGGCCCCTCTCTATCCCATGTGGGCTGCCACACTTCCTCGGGCCAGTCTGTGTAGCCCCACCCATTAAGCCCTTCACCCTCCCAGAAACTTGTCTTGAATTGAGCAAAAACTCTTGTAGAAGCAGCATAGTTGTAACCGCCGCTTATGGCATCGACTTTTTCAGTGGAAAGTGACGGTGTAAACGCAATCTTATTCAACACCGGAAGTGGGACCGTACAGAGAAGTCTGTCACCGATATACTGAGCCCCACCAGCCGCAGTCACTGTGACACCGTCTGAAGTTTGCTGAATGGATTCGACAGCTTTCGAAAGAGTGATCTCATCTGTCAGAGAGTCAGCGAATGATTTCGGTAGCAGTTCGGTGCCCCCCCGGATTTTCAAATACTCCTTATGCTTCACCGATCCCGGCCACGGCCGTCCTTCCAGGAAATCAAGATTCGAAATGACCGAGCGTGTTCCATCAGCCAAATCAACAAATGATCCAGATTGGGGATAGAAAGGATCTAGTTTCAGGTCAAAATGCTCTGCGTAATCGATAGTTAGATCGTGGTCCAACGGGATACGCGCTGCGCCGGCTTCGGCAAAGTGTTCATCAGAAAAAGGTGGGTGAACCGTAAACACACGCCCGCCAATGCGGTCTCGAGCTTCAAGGATAGTCACAGAATGACCAGCTCGTTTTAGTTCATAAGCCGCTACTAAACCGGCCATCCCGGCACCGATAATAATGACGTTCTTTAAAGGATGTTTTCCAGTCAGCCCCCCAGGAGAATCAGGTTCGGACTGCTCCGGTTCATCCTCACAGGATACAATCACCGCACCTGCGGCCAGAGCGGCAGTCCTTTGCAAGAATTCCCGACGTGTGAGATCAGTCATTTTTGTATTCAGGCTGGTTACAGAAAATCGCTGTGAATATAGTCAAGAGGGGACAAAAACAGACAAAAAGAACACTTCTTTCGATGATCCAATTTTAAAGGCTTGTGTATGACTGTTCAGACTAATAAGCTAAGTTCATTGATAGAGAGAGCCAAAAGATCAGAGCAATGGAGAGAAAACCTGAAGTCATCCTTAACCGAAAGAACGTTATTGGTGAGGGAATATTGTGGCACGCAGACAAACAATGCTTTTTCTGGACAGATATTCCTAAAGCCAAACTCTTTAAGTATAAACCGTCTACTGGCAAGGCTGAACAATGGGAAACTGGTACACCTGTGGGTGGATTCACCATTCATCAAGATGGCCGTCTTTTGCTTTTCATGGCTGAAGGGGCTGTCAAACTATGGACGGATGGAAAGTTCGAAACAGTTATCGAATCTATTCCTGAAATGAAGGGGAATCGCTTCAACGATGTGGTCGCCGATCCACTGGGAAGAGTTTTTTGCGGTGTTATGTCAACCGAGAAATCGGCAGGATGGGTCTATCGGCTCGATCCTGATAAATCAGTTACGAAAGTCATTCAGAATACCGGTACAGCAAACGGAATGGGGTTTAGCAAGGATGCAAAACGACTGTTCTTCTCTGACTCCAAGAAGAGCAATATCACCATTTTTGATTATGACAAGGCAAGCGGAAGCCTCTCGAACAGTAGAATCATACTTCAAACATCAAGGTCAGAAGGCGGCAGTCCGGATGGGCTTTGCATGGATTCTGACGACAACATTTGGGTCGGCTTATGGGAGGGTTCGGCGATCCTTCAGATGGATCAGAATGGAAAAGAGATGCAACGTATTCAGTTCCCAACAAGCAAGATAACTACTCTATGCTTTGGAGGAGAAGATTTGAGGGACATTTTTATCACCTCTGCCGGGGCGGATGACCTCGAACAGAACGGTCAGCTGGCGGGTGCACTATTTCATCTAAACCTGGGTATCAAAGGGAAAACCGAGTATCGATCTCGCTTTGATAATTAGCGGTATTTCTTATTCAACACAGAAAGATCTTGTTTAGCTTTGCTCCGGAGGAGGGACTTGAACCCCCAGCCTAGTGGTTAACAGCCACCCGCTCTACCATTGAGCTACTCCGGAAATTTCTATCGCTTCAAGATCACGAATTTACCGCCTTCCCTAACCTCACCCAAGAATGAGTTACATCTCCTTCTCCGCTGTCAGTGGCTTCCCTTCCACAAACTGTCCATGATCCACCTGAGTGTTATTCATATAAATCATTCCGTCCTCATCGTGGGGCGCTCCATAGACCGCATGCACAGATTTCAGGCCACCTAACCATTGCCGGCTGTCCGATAAATAGACAAGGTCTCCAACCTCAGCTGCCATGGCATCCATTTCTCTCTTTGAAAAATGAACGGTCTCACCTTCCTCTTCAATCAATTTCCAGGAAACAGTTACCACTTCCCCCGGGCGATCGTTTGGCGCACTGCCCTTGAATAACTCTCTTAGGAATTGAACATCGAAAAGTGTCAAACCGCGTATTTTCTCCTGAGGTTCAGGCTGAGTAAAGAGGCTAACAACAACCCCCACACCGGCACATACTACAAGGTTATAGAGCGCACCAATGTAAGAATAGCCCCGACCGGGCCTCAGTTCAATTCCATGGGCAAGCGGGGTGATTAAATCGGGGATGAATTGGCCGATGATCATCAGGGCGGCTCCACCAAGAAATGTTGCAATCACCGCAGGCGTGGTAAACCGCTTCCAAAAGATGCCGAGAAACACCGCCACAACCAGAGGCGGTGTGAAAGTGGAGTGAAACCAGCCGTGGGCTTCGTAGATCGAACCGAACGAGTTGAAAAATGGAACAAGGATTACCGCAATTACTTTCACGCCGATAGAGGTGAGCCTGGCAACCTCCAGCTGCTTCTTATCGCTGACAGGTGTTTTCTTCAGAGGACGGTAAATGTCATTAACGATGACAGCAGAAGAAGCGTTCACAAGCGTATCGGCAGTCGACATTAGGGCGGCACAGAGTGCGGCGATGATGAATCCGAAAACACCGGGACTGGAGACAACGTTCGTCACAGCGACAAACACATCATTAGGTTCCATTCCAGCGGGAAGAGCATCAGGCACTGCGTTGACGATGGCCCGGCCGATCCATCCAGCATTTGAAACAACAACAGCTGAGATTGGCAGTACCAGTAACACATTAAACGCCGCTGCCTTCCTCCCCTCATTTACACTTCGGGCCGCCATAAACCGCATGATCAATCCCTGATTTAGAAACAGAAATCCGACGGAACCGGCTATTCCATCCTGCCAGAAGATACCGACAAAGTTAAAGTCCGGCGGTCGATTGAAATGAGCGAGAGGTAACTTTTGTGCTGGCGTCAGGTTTTCCCAGAAAGCCTTAAAGCCGTCGAGAGCAGTATGATCACCCAGATACTGCAAACCAAGAAAGAAGAGAAGGAGGCCGCTGAAGAGCAGGATCAACCCCTGAAAGAGGTCCGTAAAAATGACTGACGTTTGACCGCCGAAGTGCATATAGATTGTGGTGGCGATAGCGAGGACAACCACTGTTGACATGAGAGGAATTCCGTAGATGCGGTAGAGGGCTGTGGCGAGCGTCAGAAACTGAATGGCAATGTAGCCGATCATATAAACAAGAATCATAACTGTGGCGAGTGTTCTCGCCCTTCGGTTGAACCGTTTCTCGAAATATTCCGGAATCGAACGGACACGTGTGTAATAGATGATCGGTAACCAGCCGAACATGAAAAGCGGCATGAATAACCAGTCGTTCATGTATGTCATGGTCGAAGAGAATCCGTATTCGTAGGCCTTTGTTGAATACTTGACAAAACTGTGCGAGCCGATTCCCGTTGCAACGATGGAGATGGTGATGAGCCACCATGAGAACCGTCGGCCGCCGAAGAAATAGTCTGACGTGGTCTTACTGTACTTGCCAAAGTAGGCGCCGAAGCCCATCACAATGGTAAAATATGCCAGGATGACGAAGCGATCGAGGTTTGTGCCAACAGTCAGTTCCATTAGGTTCCCTTCAAAGCAAGCAGAATGAAAGCGGAATGGAGCCCAACGTAGAAAACGAAACCGAAGAGGAGAACCTTGAACCAGCGGCTGT
This sequence comes from Fidelibacterota bacterium UBA6931, assembly GCA_002448795.1. GTDB lineage: Bacteria > Fidelibacterota > Marinisomatia > Marinisomatales > S15-B10 > S15-B10. Next base: position 92,617 of record DKAH01000014.1, on the reverse strand, counting down.
GGCGTCGGCGCTCAGGATTTAGAGCTTTCGTCCTAAGAATCAAGACCATTCCAACAAGAAAAGCGAGACCGCCTACGCCGTACAGGTAAATGAATGGAAGCCATGTGCGCGCGAAGTCAAGCATCAATCTTGTCAAACTCCGGCTTCAAAATGTCATAAGTCTCCTTAAGCCCTTCTACCACTGTTTTCGTGTGACCTAGAACGGGCATGAAATTGGTGTCGCCCCTCCACCTCGGCACAAGGTGGTAATGAAGATGATCAGCAATTCCGGCCCCGCCCGCTTCGCCAATATTCGCACCGAAGTTAAATCCCTGTGGGTTTAGGGCGCCGCGAAGAACCTCCGTGCTTCGATCAACCAAGTTCATAATCTCAGCCTTCCCTTCCGCGGAAACAGCTAGAGGATCTGATTTGTGATCGTAAGGTGATATCATCAAATGGCCATTGTTATAGGGGTAGAGATTCATCATTACAAAAACTGATTCTCCACGATATAGAATTAGAGACTCTCGGTCATCATCGGCTTTTGATTTGTCGCAGAAGATGCACCCTGCTTCTTTGGGAGCTTTGACATAATCGATTCGCCATGGCGCCCAGAGTCTATCCATTAATAATTAAAGACAAAGATCGAAGAAAGTAGAAAAGCTGGGAAAAAAGGGAAATTGAATTCTTGAAAAGATACAGTTTTATGGATATTTCCTTAGCAATAATAAATCACCATCTGGCAGGAGGGCGTGTGATCCTGAATACTCTATTATGAAGATAAATGATACCTAATCCTCGTCCTCTTTGCTGCTTATTGTGATTACCTTTTTCTCCATATCGCTGGGCATATACTCATAATGGCTAAACTGCTCGGAGTGCGTACCTCTTCCTCCCGTAAGAGATCTCAAAGCTGTAGAGTAACGGTAGAGGCTCGCCTGTGGTAGCTGTGCCCTAACAACCTGAAAACCTCCCTCCGTATCCATGCCCAGAATCTTCCCACGGCGGCCGGAAATATCGCCCATTACGTCGCCCATTTGATCCTCAGGAACTTTCACCTCGATCTCCATAATCGGTTCTAGAAGGCATGGTTTAGCATTCATAAACGCCTCTTTAAATGCACCCCTCCCGGCGATCTGGAAGGCAACATCTTTTGAATCTACAGGGTGCTGTTTCCCATCATAAAAATCCACTTTGAGGTCAACTACCCGGTAACCGGCGAGAACGCCTTCAGCACAAGCCGAATTCACCCCTTTTTCTACAGACGGAACAAATACCCTGTCCACGTTCTGCCCAACAAGACTGTTGCTAAATTCAACACCGTCACCTCGACCTTTGGGTTCGATTTTCATCCACACTTCAGCAAACTGCCCAGCCCCACCGGACTGCTTCTTGTGGCGGTACTTGGAATCACCTTTGCCCTTCACTGTTTCTCTGTAGGGAACTCTTGGCTCTATCAGATCGACCTCAACACTGAATTTGCTCTTGAGTCGATCTACCACCACTTCCAGCTGAAGCTCGCCTAGCCCGGAAATAATTGTCTGTTTCAATTCCGAATCCACATTGTAGACAAAAGTGGGGTCCTCCTCATGGAGTGTGGCAAGGCCCGTAGCTATTTTTTCTTCATCTCCCTTTGATTTGGTTACAACCGCTTCATGAATTGAAGGAGGCGGGAAACCGATCTTGGGCAGCTGAGCATCCAACCGCTGATCGCAAAGTGTATCGCCAGTATGAGTATTCTTAAGCTTGACCACCGCACCAATATCACCGGCGTTCAGCATTCCCGCATCTTTTCGGGTCTTCCCATTCATGGAAAAAATCTGCCCCAATCGTTCACTCGACTGCCTCGTCGTGTTTTTCAAATCCATACCACTCTTCACGGAACCGGAGTAGACTCTGAAAAAAGAGAGCTCTCCCACGTGTGGCTCGCTCACTGTTTTGAAGACCAGCAGACAGGCCGGTTGGTCAGTAGACGGGGAGATGGTCACTTCGCAGTCCGATCTGGAATTTTTCGCCATCACACCGGGAAAGTCCTCTGGCGATGGGCAATACTTTACGATCAAATCAAGAAGGCGGCTGACTCCCACATTCTTCTGAGCAGAGGTGGCGACAAGAGGGATAACACTGCCGTTAAGGATGGCATCATGGAGTCCGCTTCTTAACTCCTCTTCTGAAAGGCCGCCTTGATCGAAAAATTTCTCCAGCAGTGTATCATCAGATTCAGCAATGAATTCGATCAATTCTTCATGCATCTGATCAATCTGATCTTTCAGATCATCCGGAAGGTCTCCCTCTTCAAACTTCCCGCTTCCGTCGGAACGGAAAGTCAGAAGCGTTTTTCTCAGTACGTCAGCCACTTGATTAAAATTCGGTCCCGCGTTGACCGGAAGGGTAAGTGGAAAGACGCGGCGGGAAAAATGGCTCTTCAGATCACTCACGACCGCATCAAACTTCGTGTGTTCCTTATCGAGCATGGTGATGACAAATAGCTTAGGAATGTCCCTTTCGTCTGCATAGCCAGCGACAATGTCAGTTCCCGTCTCAACTCCGCTCGTCGCGGGAACGGCTATAATGGCAAGATCAGCAACCCGAAGCGAACTTTTCGCTTCCCCAAGAAAGTCGAGGAAGCCAGGAACGTCTTGCACATTGACCCGTTTCTCAAGCCAATCACAGTGGAGTGGTGTGCTGCTAATGGAAATCTGCCTGTTGATCTCCTGTCGGTGATAATCGGAAGTTGTCGAACCGTCTTCAATAGAACCGATTCGTGTAATCTCGCCTGAATTGTAAAGCATTGCCTCGGCGAGAATCGTTTTGCCCGACGTGCCGTGACCGACAATCGCAACATTGCGAATGTCATCAGTTTGAATGTTGCTCATCAAAAATCCTTTCTGACTATGCGAAGTATAAAACCGAGCTCTGTCTGGTTATCACTCAGGACATCAAGGGGCGGGAGTATAAAAACGAACTGAGCCCAAATCAAGTAATTTCAAATCACCCAAGGGCAGTTTCCAGCCGATGAGCTTCGATGAATTCCCTTAGCGCAGGCACCATGTACTGCTCGTGCAATTTAATTTCAGCGAATGATCTGGCCAGGACACGAAGCCTCTGACCCATAGGTCTTGTCTTGTTTAGGACAACAAACTGATCTCCGTTAACTGTACAGTAACCACCTTCGAAATCCCCTTTTCCTTCAAGGATGGTAACAGTCAGCTGATTAGCCAGCTTTTCGAAATGACCGAACAGTTCCTCCTCTTTCAAAGAAGGTTCTCCTTTCCCTTTTCCTCCAATTGAGACACAATTTCCCTTATCTCCTCCACCCTCTGTTGGGGAATCACAAGGATTGCATCCTCTGTATTAATGACGGCAATGTCACTTAAACCAAGGACGGTAGTCAGTTTCCCATTTGAATGTATCAGATTGCCGCTGCCATCGATCACTATGCCTTCACCTTTGATAACATTTCCATCTTCTTTTTTGGTCATGATATCATAATAGGCGTTCCACGAACCGAGATCACTCCATTTAAACTCGGACTGGACCACGCAGATGTTTTTTGCGTGTTCCAGAATACCGTAGTCGATCGATTCCGGAGTGAGGTTATCCCACTCGGCTTCAAGTGTGGTCTTATAGCGTCTAGTCCCTACATCGTCACCAATCTTGGACATGATTTCCCAATGAATGGGCATGTGAAGTTCCATAGCTTCAAGGTAGGTTTTGGTTTTCCACACAAACATACCGCTATTCCAGAGAAAATCACCGCTGGCAATGAACCGCTTCGCTGCGGCGGCAGTAGGTTTTTCAGCAAATGTTTTTACGCCGAATGCACGCTTTTCCAAAAGGGGCTTCTTTTTGTCAAACTGGATATATCCGTAACCGGTGTGGGCCGAGGAGGGAACGACGCCCAGCGTGGACAGCATGTCATCAGATTCAGCCAGTTTTCTGCCAGCAGAGATAGCGCTGGAAAAGGCACGATGGCCAACAACAAGGTGATCGGCAGGGAAAATGCCCATCACCGTATCAGGATTCTTTTGTCTGAGATGGAGCGCTACAAGTGCGATGGACAGTGCAGTATTCTTTCTGGAGGGCTCTACAATAATATTATGTTTCGGAACTCCGTTAATTTCATTGGAGATTTTCTCGGCCAGGTCCCGCCCAACTATGATGTAGATCTCTTCCATGAAGCGGAGCTTGCGCAATCGATCTACCGTCATCTGGAGCATGGATTGTTCTCCAACAATGTTCAGCATCTGCTTTGGACGATCCCGCCTGCTTAGAGGCCAAAACCGAGTCCCCCTTCCGCCAGCCATAATGACGCTGACCATTTTGCTTTGGCTCACGGTTGGTTTTCCCCCGGATATGTTAGAACGATTCCGTCGATGTCCCAGTTGGCTCTCACTTCAATCGTGTCATTAAGTGCTGTAAACGGTTCGGCAACAGAATAGGGGAAGAGCCGGCCGAAACTGTAGCGACCATTCCCGTCCCTGTCCTGAAATGTGCTCAGCATCCAGTTTCCTTCGAAGAGATTATTTATCTTGAACTCACCATCGGAATTTACCGACACGGAAACGGATTTAAGGTCCTTTTCTACTGGTCTAGCTGTAAGAATGGTGCCTGCAACGTAGGCCCCTTGGACGCTACCGATGAGCCCACCCCTTCCCTGGGGGGCGCCGCTGGCAATTTCGAAGTTGAGAACCGAATCAACCAGAGTCTGGCCATCGCCAGATTCAATACCGGCCCCAAAAAGTTTGAGTTGGTAAGCACTTCCCTCCGTCCAACCGTCTTCAGGAGTCATCTCAACTCGTGACAGATCCAAAGATATGACACTGTTCACAATACCGGTTTTAGTATCAGTAAGGACCAAGGCTGAATCGCCAACCAGATGGACCGGTTTGGTAAACTGAAGAACGAGAGGCGGCCCACCCGAATTGACTGAAATTCCTACCTTCGGTGTTGGCGAATGAACCGCGGGAGGTTGCAGATCAGTTTCGGGAACGCGAATAGTGCGGTCCACCGCTTCAATCATCTGATTAATCGAGTCTATTAGACCCTCAATGGAAATAGAATAGACTTCCCCTGCATTTAGTCCATCAGCAACAAATCGTAACGCTTTTCTGTCGTCCTGATACTGGAAAAGATGTACAACAGGTACTTCGGTCCCTAACTCGGAATGGACAAAACTCATTTTTGTGCCTGGGGCATCAGCCAGATCAAACGGAACCGAAAAACCGACAGACCCGGAAACAGCGTCGTCCATTTCTACGGACAGGACATGGAACGGCCCTACTTCCCGGCCAAGTATAATATTGACATCCTCAACCAAATGAATTGAGTCATTCACGGTGACAAACTCTTCCCAAGTAAGACCGTAGGGGTTCCTTGATGGAGTAATCGGCGACGGCGGTGATTGGCCTGTATGTGCCACCGGGATGTATCGGCCCTCATCAAGATAATCAAAGGCGTAACGGCCTGAATCATCCGTCTCTGTGAAGTAATGAGGAGACCTCAATAGAAGACTGTCATCAGAAACCTCTCCCTGCTGGAAAAGATAAACCAGTGCAGAGGATCCGAGTGCAGTTCCATAGACGGTTCCGGAAATGTGGCCGGCGGCGATTTCATCACCGGTGCTGAACGCAATTTGGTAGGTCTGATCAAGTCTGTTCTTCCTCTCATCCATCAAGTCTCTGGTCAATGTGAGAATGTAGGTTTGATTCTCGGCCAGCTCATTTGGGAAGCTGACAGAGAGCACTTCCCGGTTGAGACTCACATCCAGCGGCCCCTGAATTGAAGGGGCAAGACGAATAGCCGACCCATCAGTCTCTTCGTGGAGCCGCTCGGAAAAAGTCAGTTCGATCGTTAAACCGTCCTCAACACCTGTCGTTCCCGAAGGCGGTGAAGTACTCAGAAGAGCGGGCGGTGTCTTGTCTTCAGGCCCGCCGGGAGGAGGGCCCACGGCGGCACACCTCAACAGGAACAAGGCTCCCAATAATAACAGTGATCGCTTCATTTGAAGGAAAGATCGAAAGGAATCTCTTGGTGATAACTGATGGCTTCGGGTGCCACTTCAGCCGTGATTACATTTATTTGTACACCAGCGTCCTTCGCTTCCACCAGCGCTTCCGCAAACTTTCGATCCCTTTCCCACATTGGGCGAAAGAGCGATGCATCAGGCCGTTGACAGACGAACAGAATACCTGTTCTGACTCCCTCCCGAGACATCTCCGCCAGATAAAGCGCGTGCCGCGCGCCGCGCTCTGTCACCGCGTCAGGAAATTGAGCAACACCATTTTCAACAAATGTTACCGATTTAACCTCCAGATAGAATTGCACACCACCCTTCTCAAGAAGAAAATCGAACCTGTGATTTCCCACCTTTACCTCTCTCTTGATCAGACGATAGGACTCAAATATTGGCAGTTGCCCTGTCTCTAGAAGATTTTCTACGAATCTGTTCGGAAGCGTCGAATCAATGGAGACCCACTGTCGGCCGCTCTTCACCATCACTGTTGTCCACCCTGTACGACGGCTAGAAGAGTTGCCGTTTATCGGGCGGACCTTAAGGCTCGCTCCGGGGATCAGAAGTTCGCGCAGCCGACCCGGATCAGGAAGGTGACTTTCAACCGCTTTGCCGCCAATATCAACCACAGTCAAGAAGCGGTTGGGCCTCTCAACAAAACGGGCGTCTTCGAGAGGGCCAGCGATGTTCATTTAATCTGAAAAGGCTTGATCAAAATCGGCCATGAGGTCTTCCACCGCCTCAATGCCCACGGAGATTCGAATCAGGCTGTCGCTGATCCTGGTTTCGGCTCTTTCTTCCTTAGACATCCCCGAGTGTGAAGTGGTACACGGTCGCGTCATCAGCGTTTCCACTCCACCAAGACTCGGTGCGGAAATTGGAAATTTCGCTTTATTGATAAATCGTTTTGCTGCTTCCAATCCGCCTGCTGGTTCGAAAGAAAGCATGCCACTGAAACCATCGAATAGTGAAGAAGCAAATGAGTGCTGGGAATTCGACTTAAGTCCTGGATAGTTCACTTCCTTTATAGCGGGGTGGCGTTCCAGAAACTCAGCCAAAGCCTGACCGCTGATATTATGCTGCTTCATTCGGACGGCCAGGGTCTTGATTCCACGCTGGAGAAGAAAACAGGCGTGGGGATCCAGGCTCCCGCCCAAATGATCGAGAAGATGGGAGACTTTTTCAACGTGTTCCGACTTTCCGATCACTGCACCAGCAACGATGTCTGAATGACCATTAAGGTATTTGGTGCAGCTATGGAGGGACAGGTCAAAGCCGATCTCGGGCGGTCTGAAATTGAACGGCGAGGCAAACGTATTGTCAATCATGGAAACAAGATTATGCCGTTCCGCGAAATCCACCACCTTGTGAAGATCGAACACTTCCATGAGCGGATTGGAAATACTCTCCAAATAAATCACTTTTGTTTTCGGTCTCAACACTCCCTCCCATTCTTCAGGGGAATTGAGATCGATAAGAGAATGGCTGACACCCCACTTACCGATATCGTGTGTGACAAAACTGTGTGTACCACCATATAGTGTTCTCTGTGCTAGCAAATGGTCACCTGATCCGAGGAATGTCAGGAGCGAAGTAGAAATGGCAGACATACCGCTGGAAGTGACGAGGGCGGCTTCCGCATTCTCCAGCGAAGCGAGCTTTTTATGGAGAGCATTATGATTCGGCGTATTGTTTAGTCGGATATACTTCAGGTCGTGGTAATCGGCTTGACCGCCATACTCAAAAGTGGCCGACTGATGAATGGGAAGTACCACTGCTCCAGCCGGTCGTTCCTCAGGTTCCCCCGCGTGAATGACTTTTGTTTCAATGGCATCCTTTTTCTCAGGTGCGACCATGATTTTATACTTTCTCCAATGCAGATTTCAGATCGTCCACAATGTCTTCAGAATCTTCGACTCCGACGGAAAGCCGAACCAGTCCGTCTGTCAAACCGCGAGCGTGGCGCTCTTCCTCCGGGACCTCCGCGTGCGTCATGGTGGCAGGATGGGTGATCATCGTCTCTACCGCCCCAAGACTCTCAGCCAGAGCACAGAGCCGAACACTGTTCATTACTGTTTTCCCGGCAGGGATTCCCCCCTCTAGCTCAAAGCAAATCATACCACTGAATCCGTCCATTTGGCTCTTGGCTGTCTCGTGCTGAGGATGGGACGGCAGTCCCGGGAAGGTCACTTTTGATACCTTGGGATGTGATTCAAGAAATTCCGCCACGATCTGCGCATTCGATGCGTGTCGCGGCATTCTGAGATGGAGTGTTTTCGCCCCCAGCATGGTCAGCCAGCAGTCAAAGGGGCTCGGCACAGCTCCAATGGTCTTCTGAACAAATTTCATTTCTTCATAAATGTCTTTCCTGTTGGTAACCACGACACCACCAATCAATTGATTGTGACCGCTAATGTACTTGGTGGTGCTGTGTACCACCATGTCAGCCCCGTACTCTAGCGGTCTCAGAAAAACAGGCGTTGCGAATGTAGAGTCTATTCCGAAATAGAGGTTCCGCTCTTGTGCTATCTTTCCCATCGCCTCCAGATCAGTAACCTTCAGCAATGGATTGGTCGGCGTTTCGATCCAGAGCATTTTGGTTTCGGGTCGGATTGCAGATATCACATTCTCAGGATCAGTGGAATCGACGTAGGAAAAGTGGAGGTCATATATAGAAAGTACTTTGTTAAAGTGCCGGGAAACGCCACCATAGACGTCATCGGAACAAATGACATGATCGCCGCTTTTCAACAGTTTTAGACAGCTATCCACCGTTGACATACCGCTAGAAAAACAGACTCCGTACTTGCCCCCTTCGATAGCAGCAAGATACTCTTCCAAAACCTGCCTCGTTGGATTCGCTGAACGCGTATAATCGTATCCTCTGTCTCTTCCGACCTCGGGAAGCACATATGTGGCCGTTTGATAAATCGGTGGTACCACCGATCCGGTCAACGGATCGGGCTCAATTTTGGCTCGGACAACCTTGGTGTCAAATTTCATTATCTCTCCATTTCATTTATTTGCCAAGAAAATTACTGATCAAGAAATCCCTGCTCCTTCATCCAATCATCATCAACAAATTTGGCCAGATAGTTCCTGATAGAATCAGGAAGAATGACAAGGCAGACTTGGTTTCTCTCGAGCCTGCCTGCAACTTTGAGCGCCGCCCAGACAGCCGAGCCGCTGGAGCCGCCAACGAGAAGTCCTTCTTCCCTGATGAGGCGGCGTGCGGTGATAAAAGCGTCTTTATCGTTGGTCTTAACATATTCATCCACGATGGTGTTATCCAGCACATCGGGGATGAAATCGTAACCGATCCCTTCAACATGGTAAGGCTTTACCTCATCTCCGCCGCCAAGGATGGAACCATCGGGATCAGCCCCCACAATAGTAATGTCCGGCCGTTCCTCTTTCAGTCTTTTCGCTACACCGGTGATAGTGCCACCAGTACCGACTCCTATTACGGCCATCTTCATTTCATTCCCAAACTGGCTCAGGATCTCTTCGGCAGTACCGCAATAGTGAGCATCTGGATTGGCCGGATTGGCGTATTGATCAAGGATGTGAGAATTGGGAATCTCCTCGTTTAGTTTCTTTGCAATGCCGATATGGCTCTCGGGATCGTTCCACGCTGCTTCTGTCGGCGTTCTGATGATCTCTGCGCCAAGCGCCTTCAGTACAACTTCCTTCTCTTTGCTCATCTTCTCCGGCATGGTTATGATCATTCGATAGCCTTTTACAGCAGCTGTAAGTGCCATGCCGATGCCCGTGTTGCCGGAAGTCGGTTCAATAAGCGTGTCACCGGGCTTAATTCTGCCGCACTCTTCAGCCTCCTCCACCATCCTCAATCCAATTCGATCTTTTACTGAACCACCGGCGTTGAGAAACTCACACTTGCCGTACAGATCACACTCAAGCTCCGAACCAACACGGTGGAACTTCACCGCGGGAGTTTTTCCCACTGCCTCCAGTATCGATTCAAAGCGCCTATTTGTTGATTCGCTCATATTCAAATACGTATTGATTCTTTATTCTTAAATTCTTCACTATTGCTTGCAAGATGCAACTACTCAACCGAGCTAGAATGAAACATCTCTCGTCGCAAATCTTACACAATTGGCGACTGAAAGGAAATGGAAATGTTTCTAAAACCGCAAGGGAACGAGCCCACTGAAACCATGCCCCTTGTCCCAAAATACATTAATGAACTTTCGCCCTACACACCGGGAAAACCCATTGATGAAGTTAAGCGCGAACTCGGTCTGGAGAAGATCACTAAGCTCGCCTCAAATGAGAATCCCCTTGGTCCGTCACCACTGGCACTGGAGGCGATCCGAAAAGCGGAGGAACGACTTCACCGCTATCCCGACGCTAGTGGCTTCAAACTTCGACAGAAACTCGCACAAAGATTCAATGTAAAGATCGATAACGTCATTCTCGGGGCTGGATCTGAAGGAATCATGGCGACGATTATGCGAACTTTCCTCCTTCCCGAGGACGAGATCATAACGGCCCTCAATTCATTCATTGGCTTTACCGTTCTAGCGAGAGGTTCCGGAAAGCGCGTCCATTGGATTCCGATGAAAGATCACCGTTATGATCTTGAGGCGATGGCATCGTGCATTAACGAGTACACCAAAATAATTTACCTTGCCAATCCTGACAATCCCATGGGGACATATTGTACCGTGGATGAATTTGATGCATTCATGGAGAAAGTACCTGAGCGAGTCCTCATTATTATGGATGAAGCGTATTTCGAATTTGCTCAACCGATATCTGATTACCCCGATTCCATGCACTACCGATACGACAATGTGATCACCCTCAGAACATTCTCGAAAGCTTACGGCCTCGCCGGATTAAGGATCGGTTATGGCTTCGCTCATGACCAACTCATCTCGAATCTACTGAAAGTCAAATTGCCGTTTGAGCCTTCATTGCTCGCCCAATCGGCTGGGATGGCAGCACTTGAAGATGTCTATCATTTGGACAAGACTATCCAAATTACGCGGGACGGCCTCAGCTATTTTTCCGATGAACTAAGTCGCCTCGGTATCGACTACATCCCTTCTGTAACGAACTTTATCACCATAAAATGGCCGACACCGGAAAGGTGTGATGAAGTGTGCCAGAAAATGATCGAAGAAGGTGTTATTCTGCGCCACCTAAAACCTTTCGGCTGGCCCGATTGTTTGAGGGTTTCCATCGGAATTCATTCAGAAAATGAACCGTGTGTAAGCACACTCAAAGAAATTCTGTAGATGTAGCGAAGGAAGTGGGGTTGTGCTTAATTTTGGTCAGATCATTCCCATGAGTCACCAGGCAGACATCGCCGAACCAAAAGTAGCCAGTACAGTGCCACAGGATCCCGTCCCCATCAAGGAGATTCATCATGTGGAGCTGTGGGTGGGCAACGCCAAGCAGGCAGCTTACTACTATAGAAAAGCATTCGGTTTTTCTCAAATCGCTTATTCAGGTCTTGAGACAGGTAACCGCAACTTTGCTTCCTATGTCCTTTCCCAAGGTAAAGTGACGCTTTTGCTATCTTCACCCCTCCAGAGCGACAACGACATGACTAACCACCTTGCTTCCCATGGTGACGGTGTTCGGGATGTCGCTTTCCATGTAGACGATGTGAACATCTGCTTTACCGCCACTATCGAGCGAGGGGCCAAATCTGTCATGGAGCCCCAAGATTTTAAAGACGACAACGGCACCATCCGCCGGGCCGCCGTCCACGCCTATGGCGATACGATTCACTCCTTCATTTCTACTAATGACTACAATGGATCGTTCCTTCCAGGGTACCAAGACGCGAGGATCCCCAGTGATGAGTGTGGACTGAAAATCGTCGACCACGTTGTGGCCAATGTTGAATTGGGAAACATGAATCAGCTTGTGGAGTTTTACGCCAAGGTGATGGGGTTCACCCAGATGCTCCATTTTACGGATGACGATATTTCTACTGAATATAGCGCCCTCATGTCTAAGGTGATGCAGAACGGTAGCGGACGGATCAAGCTCCCCATCAATGAGCCGGCAGAGGGGAAGAAGAAATCTCAGATCGAGGAATATCTCGACTATTACAACGGTCCCGGCGTGCAACATGTAGCGTTGATGACCGGAGACATTATCAACACGGTGTCACAACTCAGAGAGAACGGCGTGGAGTTTCTCAAGGTTCCCGATTCGTATTACGATATGTTGGAGGATCGTGTGGGAAGTATTGACGAAAGCATCGACTCCATTAGAAAGCTCGGGATTCTCGTTGACAGAGATGATGAAGGGTATCTTCTTCAAATATTCACCAAGCCTGTTGAAGACCGCCCGACACTTTTCTATGAGATCATCCAGCGGAGAGGCAGTCAAGGCTTCGGTTTTGGCAACTTTAAGGCCCTATTCGAGGCGATCGAACAGGAACAGGCGCTCAGGGGGAACCTATAGTGCATCGGTACCATACGCTCGGCAAGATTCCCCGAAAACGACACACTGCCCTCAGGGATGACAAAGGCAAGATTTATCATGAGGAACTGAAAGGTAACAAGGGTTTTGATGGCCCTTCATCTCTGATTTATCACATCCACCGACCAACGGCGGTGGCGGGAACAAAACTTGTTCGGGAAGTCAAAATTGAAGAGGATCCGAACAAGAGTCTCCGAATGCGGCATTTCTACACTTCCAAGCTGACTAAAGGCGGAAGCCATGTCTTGGACCGGACACCAATTATGTTCAATAACGACGTGGTACTGTGGATGGCGTTCCCCGATAAGGAAGACGATTTTTTCTACAGGAACGCCCAAGGCGACGAGATCATTTATGTGAGTGACGGTGAGGGTTTGCTGGGGACAGCTTTTGGAGAAATCGCCTATTCCCGGGGCGACTACCTGATCATACCGCGGGGTATCATGCACCACCTGAAGTTCACCGATGGGAAACAGCAGTTGCTGATCATCGAAGGAAAAGGTGAAACGAGAACACCTCGTCGGTACCGAAATGAGTACGGCCAACTAATCGAGAGGAGCCCTTTTTCTGAGCGCGATTTCCGTGTGCCGGAAAAACTTACCACCATCGATAAGGCCGAGTCAACACCCGTTATCGTCAAACAGCGCGATCTCCTTACTGAGGTAATGCTGGATCATCACCCTTTCGACGTCATCGGATGGGATGGTTACTACTACCCCTACGCTTTCAATATTAACGACTTTGAGCCTATTGTAGGTCGCGTTCACGAGCCGCCTCCTGTTCACCAGACTTTTCAAGGTGACAATTTTGTCGTCTGTTCCTTCTGTCCGAGACCTTACGATTTCGGAGAGGATGCCATCCCTGCACCTTACAATCACTCCAACGTCATGTCTGATGAAGTGATCTATTACGCCAAGAGCGAATTCATGTCCCGCAAAGGGGTAGAATACGGCTCAATTACCCTACATCCTGACGGCATTACCCACGGCCCTCACCCAGGGAAATATGAAGAGTCCATCGGCATGAAGGAGACGAATGAACTTGCGGTGATGGTGGATACCTTCTATCCACTTTTGGTAGCGAAGGAGGCACTCCCCATTGAGGATCAAAAATACGCTCAATCTTGGCTCGAAGGCGATTTCAATAACGCGCTTGGGGAGTAGCGTGCACTGACTCCCTCAAGCTCGCGGTGATTGAACCCACCAAAATGGATAAGACCAACGACCCCAAACTTACTTCTTGGGTGGCTGTAGCCGCCGACTCCCATTTTCCAATCCAGAACCTCCCTTTTGGAGTAGCAGCCAGAACTGATGGAGAATGCTTCATTGTTTCGGCCATTGGCGATCGGGTCATAGATCTTAGCGAGTTGGAAAGGAGGGGCGTTTTTTCAAATACACCGCTGACAGGAATGAATATCTTTCAGGGCACCAGTCTTAACCCGTTCATGGCGCTAGGGCGTGATTGCTGGAAAGCAGTTCGGTCTACACTGAGCCATTTGCTTAAGGCTGAAAATCCTACCATCCGTGACAATGCTGAATTGAAGCAATCTGTCCTTATTCCTGCTTCTGAGGTAGAGATGGTCATGCCCCTAGAGATTGGTGATTATACCGATTTTTACTCATCAAGGGAACATGCCACCAATGTGGGTACCATGTTCCGTGGTGTTGACAACGCCCTGATGCCTAACTGGCTTCACCTTCCGGTAGCTTATCACGGTCGGGCCTCGTCAGTCGTCGTCTCAGGCACACCTATCCGCCGCCCCACCGGACAGACACTTCCCGAAGAAGCTGAGTCTCCTCAGTTCGGTGCGAGTAAAGTGCTGGACTTCGAATTGGAGATGGGTTTTTTCATCGGTCCTTCCGGTGAGCTTGGAGACCCAATATCCGTTAATGACGCTGAAAATCACATTTTTGGCATGGTGTTGGTCAATGACTGGTCTGCCCGAGATATACAGAAATGGGAGTATCAACCGCTGGGACCGTTTCTCGCCAAAAATTTCGGTACGACCATCTCCCCATGGGTTGTTACTCTTGAGGCCCTGGAACCGTTCCGGTGTGACGGTCCTGAACAAACACCAGAACCACTTCCCTATTTGAGGTCAACCGGGAAACGAACTTTCGACATTCAACTGGAGGTGGCGCTGGCGCCGGATAGTGCTGAAGGGACTACAATCACGCGAGGAAACTTCAACACACTTTACTGGGACATGCGCCAACAGCTTACTCATCACACAGTGACAGGGTGCAACGCCCAAACCGGAGACCTTTTGGCATCAGGAACAATATCCGGATCGAATAACAAGAGTCTCGGAAGTTTGCTGGAACTAACGTGGATGGGGAAGAAGCCACTGAAGCTGGTCGGTGGTGAGGAGCGAAAATTTATTGAGGACGGCGACAGCATCACCATCACGGGATGGTGTCAAGGGGATGGTTATCGCATCGGTTTCGGTGTCTGTAACGGGACCATAATACCTGCGACAAAAGTATGATTATTGATCCAAACAAACAGTCCTTTGGAGAAAATCACAAGCTGATGATTGGCTCCATTGTTCCAAGGCCCATCGCTCTTGTCTCAACAGTCTCGAGTGATGCAAAAAACAACCTGGCTCCCTTCTCTTACTTCAACGGTATCTGTTCAAATCCTCCCACCGTCATGTTCGCGCCAGGTCGAAGAGGCTACGACGGTCTTACGAAAGATACACTCAACAACATCCGCGAGACAGAACAGTTCGTGATTAATATTGTCTCCAATGAGATTGGCGAAAAGATGGTGACCTGCGCCACCGATTTTCCTTCGGATGTGGATGAATTCGAGATCTCAGGACTGACACCTAAAAGGTCAGTAAAAGTAGAACCGCCACTGGTATCTGAATCGAAGGTTGGCTTCGAATGTGAACTCAATCAGATTGTTGAGATTGGCGAAGGGGGTCCCGGTGCTGGTTTTGTGGTCATCGGAACTATCATCATGTTCCATATCGATGACGACGTATACAATGACGGAAGAATTGACATTGAGGAGCTGAAACCGATCGGCCGGCTTGCCGGAAACAGCTACAGTCACATCAGGGATACTTTCGAAATTATTCGAAAAGTCCATATTGATTGAAAAGTGGACGCTGATCTCCGTACCAATATAGAATCGGCTCAGTCAATTCGGGGGATACCTCCTTCTGAGATAATGACCCCCTACCCCAGTATTCGGTCTCTCCTAGATTCACAGGTACGCCGGTACGGCGACCGCACTTATCTCTACTGGCGGGAGAACGGAGAGAATCTAGACATTTCTTTTGGCGCATTCTTTGATCGCGTCTCCCAATGTGCCAATTATCTTCGCAAGGAGAAGGTGGCGTTCGGTGATACGGTCGCTCTTACAGGAAAAGGACCCTATCGATCTCTAATTGAACTTTTCGGTATCTGGGCAGTAGGTGGCACAGCCAATATTAATGGCAAAGATTCTCCCTTTCCTTCTGAATCAAACCGCTTCGACGACGCCTTGGCCGAAGAGCACAAAGTCGCTGACGTAGGGAAAAAATCTAAACTGGCAGATGACTGCCTAATTCTCAAGAATGGCAATGGTCGCACTTTTGTCCTTTCTCATTATAACCTGATCGTCAGCGGAATGGCCATTGCTGAAAAACTTCAGTTTAATGATAAGGATACGCTCAGTGCCGATGGAGAAAGAATCGATCTTCTCACAATTGCAACTGTCATGACCGGCCTCTACACCGGCTGTAGAATAAACCTTCGAGGGGGAAAAGCGTCAGATCAGGAGATTAGGGCAATCTTTACCCATCACCCTCAAGAATTCCCGTTGACCAAATCTGCTATAGTCCCTCACAGTGCCAGCAATAGAAAGTATCAAGGTTCGCTCATCACCGGCTTTTTCATGCCGGAATTAACCGGCTTTGCAAGTCTTGGGATCAGTGCAAATGAGGAGGAAAAACAGTTGCTCCATGTAGGCGAGCCGCTCCATCCTTGCGAAATGACAATTCTCGATGAAGAGGGTGAGGAATTAACCGAAGGAAAACTGGGACGTCTGGTGGTTCGGGGACACAACGTGATGAAAGGATACACTGAAGATGAAGAAGCTAATCGCAACATCTTCGCCGGAGGCTGGCTCAATACCGGTACAAGTGCAGAAGCAAGAAAAAATGCAGACGGGAGCATATCATTCTTTGTGGTCTTTAGTTAATCCTGATAATGAATATCAATCTCAGACCAGTCGATCCTATTGTCAACGGAGAGGATCATTTCGTTGATGACCGAAAGCGCCTTCTTCTGCTGATCCCAGGTCAGCATCTTTACCCCCTCTTCAAACCTCACCCATCGGTAGCTCTCGTGTTCTTCCGAGAGGTGCACTTCCGCCAAACCGACCTCTACTCCGAAGACAGGGACTAGATTCATCCTGTCATTGTAACTCTGATAGAACGAGGTAACATGATCAGCAGTAAATGCAAAGAGTGGCCTGAGACCTGTCTCCTCATTGACCTCCCGGAGAAGTGTTTCTACGGCCGTTTCACCTTCTTCCATCTGCCCCGCAACCCCCTGCCAAAGATGACCGTACCGCTTATCGGGACGCCGCTTCAGCAGAAGGAAGACCAAATGCCCGTCCTCATCCCGACGATAGAGGTAGCTATCGATATGAGTAACTGATGCTTCAGTCATTTGATGAAGACAAAGCGGACAGTGTCTTCTTGGACCAACTGTCAAAATCACCTTCAGTGATTTCCTCTCGAATCGATCTCATGAGCTCCAGATAAAACGTTATGTTATGAAGCGAAGCAAGGCGGAGCCCGAGTACTTCCTTCAATTTGAACAAATGCCTAAGATAAGACCGTGTGAAATTATTACAGCAGTAGCATCGGCACGATGCACTGATAGACTTCGTGTCATGTGAGAAACGGTTGTTAAGAATGTTGAGCTTCCCCTCCCAAGTAAAAAATTGGCCGTTCCGGGCATTCCGCGTAGGGAGCACACAGTCGAAAAGATCGATGCCGTGGGAAACTGCTCTGATAATATCCTCCGGCTTACCGACTCCCATGAGGTACCGCAATTTCTCTCGAGGTAGAATCGTGTCCATCCAGTTGACGGTTTCAACCATAGCCTCTTTCTCTTCACCCACCGCGAGCCCACCGATAGCAATTCCGCTTTTTGCGAAAGGGAGGACGGTGTCGGCGCTCTCCCGCCGCAGTGTCTCATTCGTCCCGCCCTGAACGATCGGGAAAAAATGAGTGTCCGATGGGCTGAACGAATCATTCTCAGTTAAGAAATGGTGGCATCGTTGAGTCCAAGCGGCCGTGCGATCTACCGCTTTCCGAATTGTCTCAGTATCGGCACTGCCGCTCACGCATTCATCGAACGCCATGATGATATCGCTACCGAGCTCCAACTGAATCTCCATGGAGCGTTCGGGAGTGAGGAAGTGTTCGCTACCATCAAATGCCGATTTGAAAGTGACACCTTCATTGCTGACATTCCGCAGTTTGGCCAGACTGAACACCTGAAACCCGCCGCTGTCCGTCAGGATCGGCTTTCTCCACGCCATGAATTTGTGAAGTCCGCTAACGGCTCGTATGATCTCCATTCCGGGCCTGAGATAGAGGTGGTATGTATTCCCGAGGATCACATCGGCTCCCGACTCCTGCAATTCTTTAGGCGATAGAGTCTTGACTGCTCCGTAGGTACCGATGGGCATAAAGGCGGGCGTTTCGATACCGCCACGGGAGGTTTTCAATAGGCCAGTCCGACCAGAGGATCGGGAGTCTTCAGAAAAAACGGAGAAGTTCAAATCAGGAGGTTTGCTAACCGTTCGCACATAAACACGCCTCCTCGCATTCTTCCATGGTTTCGAACGGCGCTGTACCGTCACAGCCACCCCAGTAGAAGAATTCACAATCTCCGGAACGTTTGTCAAAATAGTAACGGATAATGGCGGCTTCACAATGCCCTACGTCCGGTTCCAATTTACAGGCAGAATCTTCTTTCCAACACGGGTCACTACAGACTGAAAAGAGCAGTGCCAACGGAAATAATACCGCTGGGCGAATTATCCGCAGTCGCATGCGGTCAGACATGCCTCCAAGCTTTCAAAGGGCACCACACCGCCGCATCCACCCCAGTAGAAGAGAGTACATTCTCCTTTCTCTTGATCGAAGTAATATTTCGGAATGCTTGCCTTGCAAGTGCCTGAGTCAGGTTCGAGCAAACACTCCTCATTGCTGACCCAACACTGCTGATGTTCGCACCCTGAAAAGAACATCAGTAAAAAAATCAGCCGCTTCAATCAAAAGATGGCATCAATAGCTTCAGACGCGGTAGCACATTTGATCTGAACGATTCCGCTCAATTTTTTCACCCCTTTTCTGGGAACCACAGCCCGCTTGAAGCCAAGTCGCTTCGCTTCTCCTAAGCGACGCTCAATCCCCGCGATAGATCTCAATTCACCGGCGAGGCCTACCTCACCCATGAGAACCGCGTCGGCAGGAATCCTACGATCTTTCTTACTGGATGCCACTGCGGCAATGACGGCCATGTCCGCTGCTGGCTCATCAAGTCGCATTCCACCTACAACATTGACAAAAACGTCACTCGCACCGATTTGCATACCGATCCGTTTTTCCAATACAGCGGTGAGCATGGAGAGTCTCCGTAGATCGAAACCGGTCACGTTGCGCTGGGGCGTACCGTAGCTGGCGCTTGCGATGAGTGCCTGAACTTCAACCAGTATTGGCCTAGTTCCTTCCATACTCGGGAACACTACTGAACCGGAAGCTTCCGACTGGCGCTCAGCAAGAAACATTTCCGATGGATTCTTCACCGCTTTCATACCTTCACCCGTCATCTCAAATACACCTAACTCATTGGTGGAGCCGAATCGGTTTTTCACCGCTCTCAAAAGTCGGTAGTCGTTGCGGGAGTCACCTTCAAGGTAGAGTACAGTATCCACCATGTGCTCAAGCATCCGTGGACCTGCAATTACCCCCTCTTTTGTGACGTGTCCAATGATGATGGCGCTAACCCCTCCAGACTTGCATACATCAAGAATCTTCTGACCACACTCCCTTAATTGACTGATGGCTCCGGGAAGCGCATCTCCACTTTCAGAAAAAATCGTTTGAATTGAATCGATAACAATAAAGTCGGGCCGCACATCACTGATCTGTCGCTCAATGGCTTCCCAACAGTTCTCAGAAGTTATTGAAATCTTTTTCCCTTTGGCACCGAATCTCTTGGCCCGGAGGGCGATTTGCTCTCCGCTCTCTTCAGCGGAGATGTAAAGCGTTGAGCCGTCAAGAGCCGCCGCAGCCTGAAACGCCAGCGTCGACTTTCCGATACCGGGGATTCCACCCAGAAGAACAACCGCCCCTCTAAGAAGTCCACCGCCGAGAACGCGATCAAGTTCATCAATCCCAGTTGAACACCGTTTCGACTCACCGTTCGTAATGATATCCTCCAGCTGCTTAATCGGTGGACTGTCCTGCCTGGAAATAGTTCGTCTTCCAGCAGCGGGAGGGGTATAATCGTTGAGCGTCCCCCATTCGTTGCAGACCGGACATTTGCCATGCCATTTGGAGAATTCGTTCCCACACTCCGAACAGAGAAAAATCGTTTTGCCTAAGACTTTAGCCATTACTAAGCCTGACGAAGTTGACCAATACCTTAAGGAAAGTCAAGGAGATTCAGTGCGTGCCCACTGAACAAAATGATCAATCGGTTAACGTCTGGATAAATATCTCTATGGATTCTGGAATAGAGGTGAAGAAAGGTAAACTTAAAAATCAGTACCAAGCGAGATATAATACTGCCACTTTGAGCTGCCTTGCATGGTATAGTCTCTTGCGGCGTCAAGACGGATAATGGTATAACCGATATTGAGACGTAGTCCGGCACCGTAAGTTGCGATGAAATCGTCAAAGTCTGTGACACCTGTAACTGGATTGGTAGAGCGGAGCTGAAGTTTGTCATCCCATGCCGCACCGGCGTCCACAAAAAGTACACCCTGAATGTTGCCGAGGATCACCCTCAATGGAAACCCAAGAGCAAGGTAGTTGACAAATGGAAAACGGAATTCATAATTGGTAAGTAGTACTCTTGTCCCATGTTTTTCAACAAGTCGTGCTCCCCGGACCGGCAGCACAAAAATTGAGAAATAGAGGTCCTTCAGGTAGTTACCGTCCTCGCTGTTCCAAATGTCAGCATCCTCGTCATTGTTCCATCGCGCGCCGTCCCGTTTGCCATCGGTGTAGCCTGTTCCAAACAGCCAGTTCTGAGCACCACCAAGAAAAAACCTCTGAGGATCATTACCGAAACTCATTCCACCCATGGCACGGAAAGCGAATGTGTAGAGCCGTCCTAACCTAAAATAGCGTCTGGTGTCAAATAGAAGTGTCTTGAAGTCTAATTCATAGCCAAGCATCGCCAGGCTTTGGGTAAACTGGGCTGTAGATCTCCAACCATCAGAAGGACCTGTATATCCCCATTGACTGTTGTCGTAAGTCCAGTTCAAAGCATAGGTGAGAAGCTGGAGTTTCTCATCGGAAGCGAGTGAATACTGATTGTAGGCAACAAGCAAATACTCCCGATTATTCACAAAATGATTTGTCAGGCCTGCTCCGAAGCGTTGATATCTGCTGACGGGGCGGGAGAGCGAAACATCCATGCTTAGATATCTCAACCTGAGAAAATTCCACTGAGAGCCAAATACATTGGCGGTGTGATAAACACCCACATTTAGATCGTTTTTTGGCTTCAAGTAACTGTACTGCACGAAATAGTCACTATTCTCCAGATTCATCACCATTTCGCTTCCAACATAGATTCGGTGATCACCCAGGATGTCGCTGAAGGCGAAAATTGTCGTACCCATTGCTCCCCACAGATTACTGTACATCGCCTGTCCACTCACTAGATCTAGGGAGAACCGTGTCTTGTAAGCTTGTGTAACGTAGGAACCATCCGATTTCTTGTAGTTGGAAACCGCCAGCGGTTCGATCGCTTCCACCGCTGATGAGTCAAAAATACCATCGTTGTAATGGGCATACTCCGGAGCAAATATCCATCGGGCAAAGGCGTTATCGTCCCACTCTACTTCAACACGCTTTTCGGTAGAATCAGGCTCGGCGGCAACGAGTTGGAGAGGATCCTTATCCTTCCCCGACTGAACAAAATTAGAAGGTCGAACAATTTTCGTATCCAAGGACAGGGGATTGCTTAAAGAATAAATATCCCATCCAACACCTGAGTAGCCGGAAAAAACCAGCTTCTGATCATCTCTTGACCAACTGAGTTGGAAAATTCCCGTCAGTACATTGCTCACAGCCCGAGATTTCCCGGTGTCTAAATCGAGTAAATGGAGGTTCCAAATACCTGCGGCATCTGAGGTGTAAGCGAGCGTATTCATAGTGTGGGCGAAGACGGGAAAGTTTTCGCTGTGAGGTGTAGCTGTCAGCCGTTCCAATTTTCGCGATGCTATATCGATAATATAGAGATCAGTCTGACCATAATCGTGGTCGTAAATATTGAAACTGGCAGGAACTTTAAAATGTTCACCCCGATCAGAGACGAAGGCAATGCGGCTCCCATCGGGAGACCATGCGGGTTCAGAATCAGAAAACACATCTTCAGTCAGATTCTCCAATTCTTTGCTGTTAAGATCGTAAACATAGATGTCGCTTGCCTCTCCCTTATTACCGACAAATGCAATCCTGTCTCCTTTCGGACTCCATGCCGCGGTGAAGATACCGTCCAACTCGAATGTCAGTTTCTCTCGCTTGCCACTCTCTGCATCAATGAGAAATATCGCATCGGAACCACCGGCTTTGGTAGCCAATACGATTCTATCCCCCTCCGGTGACCACGAAATTCCGGGTTGAAGCAGTTTCAACTCCTCAAAATCAGGGGTTCTGTTTCCTTTCACAACTTTGTTTAGGACCTTGCCATCCCACGATGAGATGATAATCACATCTGAATATCCACTCCGATCACTAATTAGGGCGATCTTGCTACCGTCAGGCGAAAGTGCCGGTGATATATTGAAAAAATTGTTGAGTTCTTTGTGGTCTGTAATCTGCTGGGCAAAGTCTTTAAGTTCATCTCGGCCGGCAATGTCTGGCCAGTACTCTTTTTTCAGATACTTATGCCATTGATCAGTGAGATCATCAAAGCTGAGACCCATAGACTTCTGGAATGCCCGTTTAACGTCCTGACGTTTTTTTGCCTGGGCAAAGATATCCCCCACTTTTTGCCATCCGTATTTTTCGATGATAAACTTCCAAACGGACTGTCCCCCCTTGTAGGCCATATAGTAATTCAGTTCTGGCACTTCGGGAATTCTGTCGTGCACTGCCACATCTCTCATGACCATATCTGCTTGGGTGTCCCACTGGCTTGAGAGATATTCGGCCAGCCCTTCGTTCATCCATAGAGGCAGCATAAGCTGTACCCTATTAGAGACAATACTTTGCGCCGAACCGCCATATATCATATCGTTGATCATGGCGTGAACGAGCTCATGGTGAATTACATGGCGGAACTGTTCATATGACCCCTCATAGGGAAGGGCAATTCTATTCTTAAACAGCTCCGTAACACCGCCGACTCCCTCCGGCATGTATGTGGTTGTAATGTTGGTCTGCTGGAAATCGTTATGCGAATTATAGACTATAATGGAAACTCGCTTGCGGAGTTCCCAGTCTAGGTAGTTGGAAACCTGAGCATAAGCTTCTTCCACAACTTCAGAAGTAAATTCTGCAAGAGACTGACCGTCTGCATAGAAATAGATGTCGAAATGAGGAGACTGAAGAAACTGCCAATCAAATTCCCTATACTGAACTTTGTTCTGGCCGAATGATTGAGCGCATACAGGCTCGGTAATGAACAAGAACGGAAGTGTTAAGGTAATGAATCTCTTCATCTTCCCTTTCTTACTCAACACAGATTTGAGAGTTCCAGAAAAGAGATCATGTAACATGCAAGGGAAAACATAGGAATAAAATCACCGACAATCAAGGAAGTGCATCACATTATTCCCGACATTTTGTTTGATTCGCGGTAGTTGATAAACTAAGTTCGTCGCTGTGAAGCTCCCTCTGTATTTCATATCAGATGTTCACTTGAGTATGAATGGCTCAGCCAGCGAGGCTGAAAAACGCCGCCATCTGAGGGATTTTATTGGTCATGTTGCTGAAACGGGCGGCACACTATTCATAGTTGGTGACCTATTCGATTTCTGGTTTGAGTACAAGCACGTAATCCCTAAGGCCTATTTTGATACTTTGACCGTCCTGAACGAAGCAAAGTTAAATGGGGTTGATCTACACTTCGTTCCGGGAAACCACGATTTCTGGATTAGAGAGTTCCTTGATGGAACCTTGTTCAATGAAATTCATGCTGACGGTGTCACCACTGAGATTGCCGGGAAACGGTTTCTGATCAGTCACGGAGATGGCCTTCTATCGTGGGATCGAGGATACCGCATGCTCAGAAGCGTGCTGAGAAATCGGTTATTTGTTTTCCTTTATCGTTGGCTCCACCCTGACTTCGGTTATGCAATTGCGAAGCATCTTTCCCGAAACGGGAACTATAACCATCACACCCCGGAATACAAGAGAGCAGTCGTGACCAACCTCACAGAATATTGCGAAGAGCAATGTAAAAATGGTATTGATTATGTCATAATGGGGCATTATCATCAGCATAAGGAAATCCAACTGGAGAATGGTCGATTTCTCATCCTCGGTGACTGGATTAATTATCATTCCTACGGCTACTTCGATGGAGAACAGCTTTCACTGAAGAGCTGGGGAGCTGATCATTCAGATGATTAACGACAAATTCAAACAGTGGTTCATTGTACTGGTGATGGGATGGGTCACCTTCTCAGCCGTAGGTTGCTCGCAGGTTAATAACCTCATCGACCGTTTTACCAAGAAAAGCGATATTGAAGATGCGTCGCCGCAGACCGTCGAAGAGCTACGTGTCGCCTATATCCAAGGTGACATGGGTGCACTGGAAGAACTAATTGCCATATACCAAGATGAAGAACAGAACCTTGATGTAAGAAAATCGGCAGTACGCGCGATGGCCGAGACGCAGCACCCTATCGCTCTTGACGCCCTCGCTGACTTCGTGAAAAAAGCTGAAGCGATCAATGTGGAGCTGATGGTAACCAGTGTAGGAGTCCTATCCCAGTTCGAGGAAGACCCTGTCGCTTCTGGCGCCCTCATGGAATCGATCTTTGCAGTGGACGATAAACTGAGAGCCGTACAGGCGGCGACGTTTAAGAGCCTGAAAAATGTGAAACCTGAAAATAAGGTCATGGCACTAATTGATATCTATGAACGGAGTAGAGCCGCCTTTTACAGTACTGCAACTATGGTCTCCAACACTCTGGCGAGCATGGATGAAGATGAGGTTATCCCCGTCCTTGTTTTTCTTGCCAAGGATGAAACTCTAGATGTTAAGACCAGAAATCGGGCACTGGAGATTCTCGCTGGACGAAAGAATGATGCAAGGATTGTGGAAATGTTTGTGGAGATGCTCACCGATCCCTCCACCGAGTCTCAGATTCGAGATTTCGCCATTCGCACCATGCAGGATGTCAAAGAGGAACGGCTGATTCTTGCCCTACTCGACACATACAGCCAGGGACAGGCATCTTATTATTCACTCCTAAGCACTTTACTTGACGCCCTCGGTCAGTTCAATGATCCCGTTGTGAAACCAACACTGGTAGAAATTGCCATGCAGGAAGACATGCCGCGTTCTCTTCGAATCAAGGCTATTCTCAACCTCGGCAATTTCAAGGATCCAGGAGCGTTTCAGGTGATCCTACCAATGCTGGAGGATCCAGACAGTTATGAATATTATCCCTACATCATTGAATTAGCACACACTCTGGGCGTTCACGATATATATAAGACTCAGATCAGAGACGCTGGGTTAGTCGCGCAGGAGAGAGCACTGGAGGAAGCCAAGCTGGAAAAATGAAGCACCCTTTAAGGTTCTTTGCACTCTCCGTTGCGCTGATGTTTTGGGGTTGTGGTGGTGCACCTTCGCCTCAGGCCCGTCCTTCGCCACCCAAACCAATCACCGCCGTTGAGACTGGCGCGGCTCAGGAATCGACGCAGTCCCGCTTGGAGTTCTTCCCCACTGCCAACCGTACTCGACAGAACATCGCTGCACTACTGACGTTGACAGAAAGTAGAGTTGATGCCACAATGACTGCTCTCTCGGACGAACTGATGTCCGACAGCGAGAGTAGCGAAATGACGCAGCTTCAAAACCAAGAAGAAACCGCCTATCGTGATATGATTTTTGATTTGGACGCATTCATCGGCTACCTACCCACAGATAGCAAATCGTACGCTGTCATGAGCCAAGGGAGGATCGATGCCGAAGCTAAATACAAATCTTTTTCACTGTCACTGTCGGCCAGTGCTACTGATCAGGCAATTGACCAGATCGAAAAGAGCGCCATTGAGTCGAATACAAGGGCTCTTGTGGAAGAGCTTCGATCCATCGAAGCTTCACTCCCTCTCCCGCCAGACAGTCTTGAAACTGGCCCAACATTCATCTTCGAATCCGATTCCGTCGACCTTTTCTTTGAAGTGGTAAAAAGCGTTGAAGAGATGACGCAGGAAATGGAGGAGTTAAGACAGACCGTATCGGAGTTTGGAACAGCTAGGCAGGATATGGAGCAGTTCCTCGAGCGCGAGCGGGCACTCAGCTCTGAACTGGAGCAAAGCAAGTCACAGATCGCCGATCTGAACGACAGACTCGATACCACCCGCCGGGAACAGACAGAAGCTGCTGACTCCATTGGCATCATCATTCGACAAACTGACGCCGCTCTTCAAAACCGCATTTCCGACATCTCTGTCAGTATCACTGATAGCATCACAAGTCAGAAATCTGAGTCTGATTCACTCTTCTTCTCCCTGGGTACGAATATCGCTTACTTCAAGACTCAGATCGATTCGCTCAAAGGAATCGTCCGATACTATGATATCGCCGAAAAAGGGCTCCCAGAACTGGATGAGGATGTGCTCAATATCTTGAAGCTGCCTGTTCTGCGCCACAAAGTGACACTAGAGAATGGAACAATTATCGTTGGCCACAAACTTGCGGAAAACCTCGATGTTATTATCATGGAAACGACCGTCGGGAAACTGGTGGTTGATCGAAACTATATTGTCGAATACGACGAGCAGTACTTTCCAGGGCCGAAGGTGGAATTTATCGGCGCATATGAAAAGATGGAATATCCCAATCGGGAAGAGTTTGTCGGTCGAGTAAGGAACACTGGAAAGCGGCGGGCAGATTTCGTAAAGGTGACCTTCTTTCTCTGGGACTCCACCACCGAGCCTCTAGGGGTCGGTGACGCTATGGTCGATGGGACCACCACTAAGTTTGCCACAGGAGTCATCAGCGACGCCTCCCTTAAGCCAGGAGAGATGGGGACGTACCGAGTGGTGGTTGAGAAACAGAAGGGGGCTCGTATCTCTTACCGGACCAACGAAGTGACCTGGCGCGATTATAAAGCAAAAGAATAGTCAAGAAACGGTCTCTATAAGACCGAGCATCCGTTTCCAGTTTTCAAGCCTCTCCTTCGGAATTCTGTACCGCTTGTAAATTTTCACCGTATATCCTGTCAGGTTTACGCGACTATTGATGTCAGCGACCATTATCCTCATGGAATGGTCATCAATTGTAGCAATCTGAGTGAGCACAGAGGAGGTGACAGGGAGCCGCCATTCAAATGTGAAAAAGCCTTCACTGGTCTCTTCATTCTTTGACGTCACACTGTCTCGAAGACTTTCAAACAGGACCTCACCACTCGAACTTAAAAGCTGAACCCCCTTCACTGGAAATTCGTGACTTCCGGAAAAGATCAGCTCGAATGACCGATTCGCAGCACCCTTACTGGCTAAGCGAAGTTGGAAATCGGAGACAAGATGACCGTGATATTTTTGAACACGATATCGATTCATATCCAGGAGATAGCCAAAGTTCTCCGACATACCGCTGGCACGACGCACTGATTCTTCTTCAATGGCATACTGAAGCGCCCAATATTCTGGTGTGTTCAGGAAGTTCTTAAGAATAATCCTTCTAAACTCTTCTATAGCGTCATCCAACTCCTTCAGCCGTCTTTCCCCTCGTTTATTCGCTTCGCCAAAGTCTTTCTGCAACTGCTTGAATCGAGTATACTGAGTGTCGTCGGTCTTTATGCCATCCATTTTTCCTACGTGACTAATCAGATGTTCATGAGCCTTTCTCAAATCTGACAGCGCCTGCCGCGAAGCATTTAGTTTTACCTTGATATCTGAATACGTGCCATTCAGGTCGCGGTAGGGGAAAATGCTAGCGGTGAAGCCATCGGGCATCCGTTCAGTAAGGGAGACATATCGAAGACTGTCATCTACAAGACTGTCTTCCTCTTCCCGAATGGCGGTGTCAAGTGATGCAATATCTCTCTCCATGTCTTCCAGAACCTCTTTAAACTCCCCGATAAGGCCGATCAGATCATCTAATTTCTCACGCTGCAGTGCCAACAAGTCGGGTTGCTGTTCGATGACTCTTAGCCGATTTTTCTGTCTTTCCAGCAGGCCGTCATAGGTGATCCGAGCCGTAGTCCCTTCTGAGGGAACAAAATTGCCACTTAAGAACCGATCGTATCGCCTTGCGATCCCATTAAGAGAATCTATCATTACGTCATAATCAGACTGCATCGCCAACAGTCGAGCCCTCACCGAATCACTCTTGATAATGATAGGGTACGGTTCCATCCCCGATTTCGACTTATCAAACTGCGTGGAGACAACCCCGCCCAATTTGCTATTCTTCTCAACCTCCCTTGTCACCGATCTAATCTCTCCATCAAGATCGTTTTTGGATGATGACACCTCTCTCTTGAAATCTCCAATTTTTTCAGTGAACTCAGCCAGTTTCTTCAGCTCTTTCTCAATGTTCTCTGGCGTTTCTTCCATCTGGACAGCCAGTTGAATCCTGTCACCATCGATCTGGTCAAATTTCGCCCAGACCGTCTCCTCCTCACCCTTGCTGGCGGCCCCGGAAAGAAAATGTTTCATCTGCTTCGCCATATTCTGAAGAGACGAGTGGCGGTCGCTGTAGGCCTGTTGCATGGCGGAAAGATCTTTGCGGATGGTCTCCCCTTCAATGGAAAGGGGGTAGTGTCTCAGCCAAGCGATCACTTCCGAAACCTGAGATTCGGCACGCTGCACAGCTTTGCGGTTCCGTTCCACATCACGTGAAAATGACGAGATCTGTTTTTCCATCTCTTTGGATACATCCTGAACTTTGCCGGCCCGTTCCAGCGATTCGGCTAAGAATTGCTCTAGTGGCGCTGCTTTTGTAAGATCATTTGTTACGGAGCTGAGAACTGCTTCCAGTTCCCCCGAGAGGCGCTTCGCATCAGAGAATTCTTCATCTGCTGACCTGATCTCCGGTTTCCGTTTAAGCGGCCCGCCGAACAGTTTCTCAAAGGCATTGTTATTCTTCTTAAAGAGTGGGCCTGCCGTGATGATTCGGTCAACGATGCCTCTCAGTTCGGTATATTCAGATTTCAGTGAAAGGTAGATGGGGGAGCTTCGGGCACGTTTCGGGAACTGCTTTTTCAGCTCCTTGTCGATATCCTTGTACTTTCCCTCCGTCTCCTTGATGGACGAGACGGCCATATCGATTCTATGAGTAAACTGATCCCTTTTGTACGTCTGAGCCGGGAGGGTAGAAATGATGGCCACCGTAAAACCGACGGCGAATAAGCCGACACCACGGAACAACTGGCCCCTTTTCCTTATGGCGCCCCCATAAGTATAACCATGATTGCTTTCTGCACGTGCATCCGGTTCTCTGCCTCATCAAAGACGATAGACCGATGGCTGTCGATCACCTCGTCCGTCACCTCGTCACCCCTGTGAGCAGGAAGGCAGTGCATGAAGTAAGCCTGCTCACCGGCGGCTTTCATTAACTTGGAATTAACCTGAAACGGCTGGAATACCTTTGCTCTATCCGCCGCCTCTTCTTCCTGCCCCATACTTGCCCAAACGTCAGTGTAAATCACGTCCGAACCGGCGACAATATCGAAAGGATCGTGTGCAACAGTTACCTTACTGAGGCCCGCCAAGCGAGTTGTTTCTACAAGTTTTTCGTCCGGTTCATACCCCTCGGGGCATGCAAGATTAAGTTTCATCGGTAGCCGCTGGGCCAGATACATCCAAGAGTGAAAAACATTGTTACCATCACCGATGAAGGAGAGTGTTAAATCGTCCAGATGCCCACGATGTTCAAGAACTGTAAAGATATCCGCCATGATCTGACAGGGGTGGTTATAGTCCGTAAGACCGTTGATGACGGGAACGGAAGCGTACTTTGCTAAATCAAGAATATGATCGTGTTCGAATACACGGGCCATGATCAGGTCGTTATACCGTGAAAAAAGCCTGGCCAAATCTCTAGTTGCCTCCCGCTTTCCAAGCCCCAGATTGTCAGGCCCTAGAAAAAGGGCGTGACCGCCCAACTGAAACATTCCTGTCTCAAAGGAGACGCGCGTTCTCGCCGACGGCTTCTGAAAAATCATGGCGAGCGTTTTTTCTCTTAAAAGGTGGTGAGGAGTTCCTTCCTTCACCTCCTTTTTCAGTCGTGCCGAAAGTTCGAACAGACCATCGATCTCCTCTTTAGAGAAATCGGTAATGTGGAGAAAATCTCTTTTCAATGCTGTTACAGTATATACCGGCTCAAATCCTGATCTTCAACAATCGCTTCGAGCTGGTTATTAACCATCTCTCTCGTGATGGAAATGGTTTCTGACTTTCCGCCTGATTTTTCGAACAGAATGTCTTCAAGGAGTGTCGTCATAATTGTGTGAAGGCGACGTGCGCCGATATTCTCAGTGGCATCGTTTACCTCAGTCGCAATGGCAGCGATGGCACTAATGGCCCCTTTTGTGAATTTCAGCTTCACTCCTTCCGTCTCCAAAAGAGCGCTGTACTGCTTAATCAGCGCGTTCTCTGGATGGGTAAGTATTTTTATGAACTCCTCGGCGCTTAGATTGTCCATCTCTACACGGATAGGAAATCGACCCTGAAGTTCCGGGATCATATCCGCCGGCTTAGCTACGTGAAAGGCCCCGGCAGCAATAAAAAGGACATGATCTGTCCGAACAACACCATACTTGGTGATAACATTACTCCCCTCAACAATCGGAAGGATATCTCTCTGGACCCCCTCCCTTGACACATCCGGTCCCGCACCAGCACTGCCTCCTACTACTTTATCAATCTCATCAAGAAAGACAATTCCCGAATTCTCCACCCTAGAACGGGCTTCCCGCACCACCTCTTCATGGTCAATCAATTTGGTCATCTCTTCTATGGCAAGGATGCGGCGAGCCTCTGATATGGTCGTCCGGCGTTGTTTCCGCTTCTTGGGAATTGAGCTTCCAAACATCTCCTGAAGGTTCATTCCCATCTCCTCCATCCCAATAGGACCGAACACCTGCATCATTGGCATGGTCTCTTCAGTAACATCAATATCTACAACTTTCTCCTCGAATTTACCGCTCGATAGTTTTTCGCGCAGTTTGTCTCTCGTCCGTTTCTGACGCTCAATGATTTCCGGTTTGTCACCTCCTTCTTTCGGCGCTCCATTGGTGGGAAAAAGAATGTTCAGTAGTCGCTCATTGGCCAGAGTTTGAGCCTCCCCTGAAACTTTCTCCTCCATCTCAAGCTGAATGATGGAGATAGAAATATCCATCAAATCACGAATGATCGACTCCACGTCCCTTCCGACATAACCGACCTCCGTAAACTTTGACGCTTCCACTTTGATGAATGGGGCATGGGAAAGATTGGCGAGCCGGCGGGCGATCTCTGTCTTTCCTACACCGGTGGCGCCGATAAGGATAATGTTGTTGGGAACTACCTCTTCCCTCATTTCGTCAGAAAGTTTCTGTCTCCTCCACCGATTCCTCAGAGCAATGGCGACAGATTTTTTAGCGTTCTCTTGCCCCACGATGTACCGGTCAAGTTCAGCAACAATCTCTTTTGGCGTCAGATTTTCTACGCTCATAGTTCCATCACCGTAATGTTCCGATTGGTATAAATGCAGATGTCCGCTGCGATTCCGAGGCTCCGCTCAACGATTTCCTTCGGCGATTTGACCTTGCAACTAAGCAACGCTTCCGCAGCCGCCTGTGCATAGCCTGCGCCGGAACCGATAGCAAGTACTGAACCATCAGGCTCGATCACGTTCCCATCGCCGGAAACGAGGTAGCTGTGTTTCTTATCCATAAGAGTGAGGAGAGCGTCGAGATTTCGAAGATACTTGTCCGTTCGCCACTCCTTTGCTAATTCTACCACCGCCCGTTGAAGCTGCCAGTTGTACTCCTCCAACTTTTCCTCGAACTTCCCAAAGAGGGTAAGTGCATCGGCCACTGCACCGGCAAAACCACCGAGGACAACACTTCTTCCGCCCTCGAACTTTCTCACTTTCACTGCCTTTTGCTTCAGCGCCATATCGCCGAACGTTACCTGACCATCACCCCCCATGGCAGCGCCATTCTTCAGACGTACACCAAGAATTGTGGTCGCCCGTACTTTCACTTCTTCCCCTTCATTAGTTTCAATAGTTCAGAATCGGTGGAAAGGATCAATGTGGTCTTCCCATCAATCACTTTTTTGTACGTTTCAAGCGTTCGAGTAAACTCGTAGAAATTCGGATCAGACTTAAATGCATCAGCGTAAATTTCTACTGCCTTGGCATCGCCTTCACCTCGAATCTCCTCAGACATTCTGTAGGACTCTGCTAGGATAATTGTCTTCTGCTTATCGGTCTCGGCGCGGATCTTCAATGCCTCTTCCTCCCCCTCAGAGCGGTACTGCTTCGCCTGTCTTTCACGCTCAGCAATCATACGATCGAAGACGGCTTTTTCGTTCTCTTGAGATAAATCGGCGCGCTTGATTCGGATGTCGATCATATCGATACCGTACTCTTTCAGTTTTTCTCGCGATTTAAGAGTGACGATTTCCATAATTTTTTCCCGACGCTTGTCCACGATCTCCGTCAGATTATGTTTCCCCAGTTCTACCCTCAGTTCCGAGTAGACAATGGGATCGATCCGACTGAGACCACCGTTAATTGTCCTAACTGCCTTATAAAAAGTTAGAGGGTCTGAAATGCGCCAACGGCCGTAGTTATCGACCTCAAGACGCTTCTTATCGAGAGAGAGGATCGCCTTCGGCTCCACATCATATTCAAGGATCCGCTTTTCAAGCTTTACCAACTGG
Organism: Fidelibacterota bacterium UBA6931; assembly: GCA_002448795.1. GTDB lineage: Bacteria > Fidelibacterota > Marinisomatia > Marinisomatales > S15-B10 > S15-B10. The sequence continues at coordinate 59,852 of DKAH01000014.1, read as the reverse complement.
CGCCATGGTAGCTTAAAATGGAGTCCTGCATCACGCACAACTTCCCCTACAGGACGGCCAAACTCCAATATGATGGCCTGCTCTTTTTCATCGATGGTGTAGGCCGAAAGATAGATTCCTACCGCCGCTGCAATAGATACAATTACGCTCGTAGTCTTCATTTCTGCACCCCCATTTTTTTTGCACCATCAAGATTGCCCAGGGGCAATAGATTCAGCAGATTTCCCACCTTTTCATCGAGAATCACCTTTTCCATCTCCGGGAGAATCTGTTCCATTGTTTCAAGATAAAGACGTTTTTCAGTCACATCCTTTGCCTTGCGATATTCAGTCAGCACTGAGAGAAATCGTGAGGCATCCCCTTCGGCCCTTTTCGTCCGTTCTTCCCTGTACGCTTCCGCTTCACGAATCATTTGCTCCGCCTCACCTCTAGCTTTCGGGATAATGTCATTCTGATACCCAAGCGCTTTGTTGATCAGCTGCTCTTTTTGTTCTCTGGCACTCTGGACATCTTTAAAAGCAAAGTCGACTTCCTTCGGAGGGTTAACATCCTGAAGCTGTACCTGCCTCACGTCGATGCCGCATTTGTAATCATCGAGCATCTTCTGAAGAAGTGCGTGGATTTCATCCATGATTTCGGCTTTCTTTTCCGTTAGAGGGTCGTCAATGGGATGAGAGCCAATGGTCTGCCGAAGAGCTGACTCGGTGGCATCTTTTATGGTCTCCTCCACGTTTACCACGTTGAACAGGTACTGAGCCGCATCCTTTATTTTATATTGGACTCTCACTTCCACAAGGAGGATGTTCTCATCACCCGTTAGCATCTTTGCTTCTTTCAGGATTTTCCCTACTGAGATCTCTTTTACCTGTGTCACTTTCGGGAGATCCACCTTCTCGATAGGATATGGGAACTTAAAATTGAGTCCGCTTGATTCTGTCCTGACCCATTTGCCAAACCGCCGGACAACCCCTTCTTCGTCAGGCCCAACCACGTAGAAGGCACTCATAACAAACCACGCTCCAAGAAATAGGAACGCAAGCGCCAGGCCACCGATATTAAATGTGGGTATCCTGATCTCCTGATCTCCCACAACTATCTTTCTTGCCATCTGATCATCTCCTTTACTCTCTGTTCTCTAGATTGCCCGTCTCAAGCGAGCAACTGGAATTTTCATCTGCCCCCTATATTTTGCCACGGTCCTTCTTGCCAAGGGATAACCTTTCTCTTTCAGTATCTCAGCCAAACCGTCATCAGAAATAGGGTGCTCCTTGTCTTCACCTTCAACAATTTTCTTTAGCAGATTCTTCACTAGCCTTGTTGACACCTCTTCGCCGCTATCTGTCATCATCCCTTCAGAAAAAAAGTATTTAAGCTCAAACACTCCCCACGGCGTCTGAACGTATTTGCCACGCGTCACTCGGCTGACCGTTGAGATGTCCATCCCAATGTCATCGGCGATATCTTTCAGGATCATCGGCCGGAGTTTCGATGTTTCACCGCTGAAGAAAAAGTCTTGACGCTTCATGATAGCTTCCATCACCTTTGTCATGGTGATCTGCCGTTGCTGGATAGCCTGCACAAACCATTTTGCCCTCTCTACTTTTTCCCGGAGAAACTTCTTTACCTCCTTATTGTTCCCATTCTGGGTTTTTAGGATGTTTTCGTAAACGGGCGAAAGCCGAATGTCAGGCAGATCACTATCGTTCACCGACACAAGGAGCTTGTCATCCACCTCATCTACCGATATGTCAGGAACAATATAGTCCGCCTTTGTTGTGGGTGCCCCATCACCGGGTTTAGGGTTCAAATGAGAAATGACCTCAAACGCTTCTAGTAATTCTTCCCTTGTGCAGTGGAGCTCATCCTCTATTCGCTCGAAACGTCGGTTAGCAAAATGATCGAAGTATTGGTCAACAATCTTTTTTGCAAGACCGTGTTCGTCGCCGACTTCCAATTGAACCGATAGACATTCTTGCAGGTCACGGGCGCCGATGCCGGCTGGCTCAAGGCGCTGGACGGTTCTCAGCACCGATTCAACGTTTGCAACATCACACTCCAATCTGTCCGCGATAAGTTCCATATCTATAGAGAGATATCCCTGCTCATCTATATTCCAGACAATTGTTTTCGCAATGGTCCTCTCTTCACTCGACAAATCAAAGAGCGCAATCTGATCAAGCAACTTCTCCACCGGTGAACGGACAGCGCGGATAGGCTCATCTGGCATATCACTCGATCTTTGTGAACGTCCTTTCAGTCGCTCATCATCCTCGTCTGAATTGAGGATCTCTTCCCAATCCATCTCATCAGAAGATTCCTCCGTCGAACTCTCTTCCTCAGACTGTTCTCCATCCGTTAATTCAAGCGCCGGATTTTCTTCCAGCTCAGCCATAATACGCACCTCAAGATCAACACTGTTCATCTGCAGGAGTATCGTCTGGAGAATTTGTTGCGGCGACAGCTTCTGGCGCTGTTCAAGCGTTTGGGCAAGTTTTGTCATTAGTTCAGTCTAAACCTCGAGCCGAGATAGAGTCTTCTTGTTTCATCATCACCAGCCAAGTCTTCCGCCGTCCCCGACTTCAGGATCTTCCCTTCGTAAAGAAGATATGCCCTGTCGGTGATAGAGAGCGTTTCACGCACATTGTGATCGGTAATGAGCACACCAATCCCCCGCTTTCGAAGGTTCCGGACGATCTCCTGAATATCCTCCACTGCGATGGGATCGATACCGGCAAAAGGTTCATCGAGAAGAATGAAGTCGGGATTCAGAACAAGGGCACGGCAGATTTCAGTCCGGCGTCGTTCCCCCCCGGAAAGCTGGTATCCCTGGTTCTTTCGAATCTGTATGATGGAAAGGTCATCGAGGAGCTGCTCAAGCCGTTCCTCTCTCTCCTCCTTGGCAAGACGGGACATTTCCAGAACAAGACGAACATTGTCCTCTACGGAAAGTTTGGTAAAAATGGATGGTTCCTGAGAAAGATATCCGATCCCTAGCCGTGACCTCTTATACATTGGAAGATCCGTAATCTCTTCATCGCCGAGATAGACAGAGCCACCGGTCGGTTTGATCATGCCGGTAATCATGTAGAAAGAAGTGGTCTTTCCTGCGCCATTGGGACCGAGAAGACCAACTATTTCCCCCTTCCGAAGTTCGAGGCAGACGTCCCTGACAACCGTTCGCTTACCGTAGTCCTTGACGAGATTCTCGGCTCTCAGTGCAATACCGTTGACGGAATAATTCATTTCTCTCTCGCTGTCACACCCCACGGTTGAAGAATCTTCCAGTGGGTCAAGTCAACATCTGATTCAAAACCGACGCCATAGAGCGTATCATTCACTTCAGTCGTAAGCATAACAGTATCGTTCGAGGTAATACGTTCATTTTGATTTTCCCAGTAGAGTGAGTCGGTAAATAGTTTCACGCCGCTGTCAGATACAACGACCACATTCCCAATGGCTAGAAGATTGTCGCTGTTCTCGTAGACGAATGCTCTCTCTGACTTAAGGTTGGACATGTGTTCTTCATCGGTGGAAAAGAAATCGGCGTCAACGTTGCCATCAAGTACAATTTCCTGCTTCTCGTCATACTTGGCAAGGTGACTGGCCCGTACGACCGTCCGCTTTTTCGCCTCTCGAGTGAGAATAATAACGGGATTCCAGCTTTCCTGATCGGCATAATCACTCCTGTTCCCAAGAGACGCTTGATCTTCCACGCCACCACAACCAACAACAGCGGCTACAAATAATATGTGAACAGTTCTTTTCACATCACCCCAATCCGCAGTATATCGTGGATGTGAACAAGTCCATCCGGTGCCGAGTCACATTTCTCATTCTCATAGACAAGAAGTGATGTGATGGCGTGCTTTTCCATAATCTCCAGCGCATTGATGGCAAGTGTGTCACTTGTCACCCATCTCGGCTCTTCGGACTGCACCAAGGATTCTGCAGTTTTATTTAGCAGGTCGTCATCTTTCTCAATACCACGGCGAATATCCCCGTCTGTCACAATTCCGATCAGTCTATCATCATCACCTACCACGATGGCAACCCCTAGCCTTTTTTCGCTCATGGTGAGCAAAGCGGATTTGACATCTGTGGTGACGGAAACAATAGGAAGATCATCACCGGAATGCATGATTTCGTTCACAGTGAGGAGAAGTTTTTTCCCCAACGATCCCGCTGGATGGAGAAGGGCAAAATCTTCTTCCTTGAAACCCCGTTTTTCGAGCAGTGCTATAGCGATAGCGTCCCCCATAGCGAGAGTGGCGGTCGTGCTGGCAGTTGGCGCCAGCTCCAACGTACACGCTTCCCGCTCCACACTGACATCGAGAGCCAGTTCCGACTTTCTCCCAATCGTCGAGTCCATCCTTCCGACAAGAGCAATTACCGGCAGTCCCAGCTGTTCAAACAAGGGTAGGAGCTGAAGTATTTCATAAGTCTCGCCACTATTGGAAACAACGAGAGCCGTGTCTGAGGAGGTGACCATTCCGATGTCACCATGTCGAGCCTCGCTAGGGTGTATGAACTGGGCCGGTGTTCCGGTACTGGCCAATGTGGAGGCGATCTTCTGGGAGATCAGTCCAGACTTCCCTACACCTGAGACCACGACTCTTCCGCCCCGTTCGTAAACCATCTCAACTGCCTTGTTGAAATCGTCGCCGATCCTGTCGGCCAAAGCGATAAGAGCTTCAGATTCTATCTGAATAACATTTCTACCAATCTTGGCATTTGAGCTCTTGTTATTCATTGCTCCCACTATATCGTTGTTTTATTCTACTGATGGCGTCATCATACACACCCTGACCCTTTAGAATTAGTTCTACCGCCTCCCTAAGTGCCCCTTCACCTCCCGCTGTTTCTGTGGTAAAGTGAGCTATCTCTTTGACAAAAGTATGGGCATTCTTTACTGCAATGGCCATGCCGACCTTTTCCATCACAGAAACGTCGATCAGGTCATCTCCAATGAAACTTACTTCTTCATGCTGAAATCCATATTTTTCAATTATCTGCCCGTAAGGTTTCATCTTGTCCAAATCGCCTTGATAACAGTCGTCTATCCCCAGCTCTTCCATTCGAGAGGTGGTCGCCGGCGAATATCGCCCGGAGATGACCGCAAGCTTCAACCCCGCCGCTCGTGCAAAGGCGACAGCAGCTCCATCCAGGATGCTGAACTGTTTGTATTCAACACCATCGTTCCCCTTATAGATAGAACCATCGGTAAGGACACCGTCCACATCGGAAATGAGGAGCTTAATCCTCCGCAGTCTCTTTTCCAGGCTGCTGCTCATCTCAAACTGCCACTGCCTCTCGAATTCGAATAAGCGAGATAAGGAGGTTTTCGATCTGATCGAGTGGCCACTGCGTGGCAGCATCACTCCTTGCTTGAACAACATCATCGTGGACTTCAACAAAGAGGCCGTCACAACCGGCAGCTACAGCGGCACGCGCAAGGAGAGGAATCATCTCCCTATCGCCACCGGATCGGTTTCCATCGGCGCTGGGACGCTGAGCGCTATGACTTGCATCGAAAATAACCGGATGGCCCGTGGCTTGCATTATAGCAATGGAGCGCATATCGGAAATAAGATTGTTGTAACCGAAGGTAGCGCCTCGTTCCGTCAGTAGAATCTGACTTCCCCCCCCATTCTCAATTTTTTTGACGATCGATGCAGCGTTACTAGGAGCAACGAACTGCCCTTTCTTTACGTTTACACATTTTCCTGTCTGTGCCGCAGAAGAGAGAAGGTCCGTCTGCCGGCAGAGAAAAGCGGGGACCTGGAGAATATCCACCACCTCGCCCACCGCTTTGGCTTGATCAGGCGTATGGATGTCAGTAAGGACCGGTACCCCCGTTTCACGTTTCACTTCCGATAGGATCGCCAAACCTTCATCAAGACCGGGGCCCCGGAAGGAGTCACCGGACGTCCTGTTGGCCTTATCAAAGGATGATTTGAAGACAAAGGGAACATCGTGCTTCGAAAAGACCGCCTGCAATTGAGTCGCCATCTTGATGGCGTGATCGCGAGATTCAATTACACATGGGCCTGCTATGAAAGGCAGTGCCTCCCCACCAAAAAGAACACCCTTTACAGAAACCGTCATTTCGAATTGGTATGAGCCACCGCTGCTTTTACGAAATCACGAAAAAGAGGATGAGCCCTATTAACCCTGCTTTTCAACTCGGGGTGAAACTGACTCGCCACAAACCAAGGGTGATCTTTCAATTCTATAATCTCCACAAGGTTAAGCTCAGGGTTAATCCCACTGAAAATCATCCCATTCTTTTCCAGCCTGTTTCTGAATCTGTTGTTGACCTCATAACGGTGGCGGTGTCTTTCGGAAATCTTCTTTCTGCGATATGCTCTGTACGTCTTTGTCCTCGCCTTGACTTCGCAATCGTAGGCACCGAGGCGCATGGTTGCCCCTTTCCGCTTCACCTTTTTCTGACCATCAATCAAATCGATCACTCGCTTACCTGTCCTTTTGTTAAACTCAGAGCTGATAGCGTCTGCTATGCCGCAGACGTTACGGGCGAACTCGATAACAGCAATCTGCAGACCTAGACATAGACCCAAGTAAGGAACCTGATTTTCCCTCGCAAACCTCGCCGCGGTAATCTTTCCCTCGGTTCCCCTTGGGCCAAAACCGGGCAGAACCAGAATACCATCGACTTGCCTAAGCTGTTCATCACAGGCCCGTTCGGAGGTAAGCTCTTCAGAATTGATCCATTTTATATTCACTCTGGCGTCATTCTCCACGCCGGCATGGACAAACGCCTCCAGGACACTCTTGTAAGCATCAGGAAGTTCCGTATATTTCCCACAAAGAGCGATGGTCACATCGTGACTGGGATTTTTAAAGCGATCGACAAATAATTCAAGCTTCTTGATATCATGGTCCGCCCCATCCAATCCAAGCTGGGCGGCCACCAGTTCGCCCACTCGCTGCTGATGGAATACCAGTGGCACTTCATAAATACTCTTCACATCCCGCGCCTCGATGACATTTGTAGTCGGGACGCTGCAAAAAAGGGAGATCTTTTCTTTGACTGACTTCGGAATTGAATCAGATGACCGGCACAGGATCAAGTCAGGTTCGAGTCCAATCTCCCGGAGTTTCATAACACTATGCTGAGTTGGCTTTGTCTTCAACTCTTCACTCGCTTCCACATAAGGCAGAAGTGTCACGTGAGCGATAAAAACATTCTTGCGTCCTTTCTCAAGGCGGATCTGTCTAATAGTTTCGAGGAATGGAAGGCTTTCAATATCACCGATTGTCCCCCCAACCTCGGCGATCACGGCGTCAAAACGCTTCCGTTCGTTCATCTCATAGACACGCTTCTTGATCTCATCTGTGATGTGGGGGATTACCTGAATCGTCTGACCGAGATAGTCTCCCTTCCGTTCTTTCTCCAGCACTGCCTCGTAAACCTGCCCAGTAGTGGCGTTGTTATTTTTGCTCATATCAACATCGATGAACCTCTCGTAATGACCGAGATCAAGGTCTGTTTCGGAGCCGTCATCGAGAACGAACACTTCGCCATGCTGATACGGATTCATAGTTCCTGGATCCACGTTAAGGTAAGGATCTAGTTTCATGATCGTTACCGAAAGGCCTCTACTCTTTAGAAGATAACCGATGGATGCAGAAGTAATTCCCTTCCCGAGGCCCGAAATGACCCCGCCCAGCACAAAAATGAATTTCGTCTCTCTCTTAGGCAACGGTTGCTTTCTCCTTTAATCTCTGAATATCTTCTGGCCGGTTGATCCCAATTGAATCCAAATCAGTTATTGCTACCGAGATCGGTATTCCCTGATCGAGCGCTCTCATCTGTTCTAAGTCGAGACTGATCTCGTTTTCTGTCTTTTCCATTTGGGCAAAGCGGAGAAGGAACTCCTTCTTAAATCCGTAGATGCCGAGATGCTTAGTATATCTGTTTATCTCAGCATGAGGTGATGGAGTCCTGAAGAATGTCATAGCTGTTCCATCTTCCGCCGTTTCAACTTTTACAATATCAGGATCCTCCCAATCTTCAGCGGTGAGGTTTGTAGAGGAGACGGTCGCCATCTCAATGGACTGATTAATGTTGAACTGATCTATCACAAGATTGATGATCTCCGGCTCGATGTATGGCTCATCACCTTGAATGTTGACGAAGACGTCCCCTTCAATAGACAGGGCCGCTTCCGCCACGCGTTCTGTTCCGCTCCGACACGTCTCGCTTGTCATAATAACGGGAATGTCCAGATCTTCCATTGCCTTGAAAACATCAGTATGATCGGTTGAGACGAGAACACGTTGAAGCCTAGAACCTTTCGCCTGTTTATAAACTCGGGCCGCCATGGGTAGGCCATCAATCGGCTCCAGTACCTTTCCCGGGAATCGTGTAGAGTGATACCTCGCCGGAATGACTCCGATACAATCAAATTCACCTGAAACAGCCATTACGATTTTTCTATGACACTGGGCACAACAAAGTATTCCCCGTCCGAATCAGGAGCGTTGCTTAGGGCATCATCATGGCTCAGGGATGGCTCTTCTTCGTCCCGTCGGGTCATATTGAGCTGATCAAGGACGTGGCTGAGTGGTTCTACATTCTCCGTGTCCAGTTCATCGAGATGATGCATATAATCGAGAATCTCGTTCATTTGATCTGTGTACAGATCAACTTCATCTTCAGACAAATGTAATTTCGCCAGCGACGCGATCTTCAGGACCTCGTCCCGACCAACAGTCAGTTTCTTTGACACATTCACTCCTTATCGCAATTATCGTGCCATTAAAAATTTAGGTGCCCTCTCTGCCTCAATCAAGGGAAAGGGAGCCTGTTGAATTAGTCGTAGCGAAGAGACTGAATGGGGTCCAGATTCGCGGCACGCCAGGCGGGGTAAATCCCAAAACCAATGCCAACCATTGAACATATCAGTAGTCCGTAAAGTGCCCAATCGAAAGGAATGACAGAAGGGACGTTCAAGATGAGAGCAACCAGATTACCGCCAAGGATTCCTAGAATCACACCGACAACACCGCCGAACTGGCTCAGGAATATCGCCTCCATAAGGAATTGTGTCAGTATGTCACGTTTGTTGGCACCAATTGCTTTTCGAATACCGATCTCCTTGATCCTCTCTGAAACTGAGACGAGCATAATATTCATAATGCCGATCCCCGCCACAAGAAGCGCAATGACGCTTACGGCTGCTGCAAACATCTTGATTCCCCCGGTAAAACCGGAGAGAGTCTCAGCAAGCTCCTCGTTCGATGATATTTCAAAATCATTCTCCTCTTCCGGCGGCACCTGACGAATAGCACGCATCAGACCAATCACTTCGTCCACTGTCTTGTCGTACATTTCAGCCGAAACCGCTTCGACAGTAATTCTCAGTGATGTCCATCGGTTAGAAAACCGCTGAAGGTAAACACTGATCGGTATAAGCAGAAAATTGTCCTGACTTTCACCAAAAGCTTGCCCTTTCCTCTCAGTAACACCTATCACAGTATAGTCCAAGCCCCTGATTTGAATCTGTTTTCCAAGTGGCTCTTCAAACGGAAAAAGAATGTCCGCCACGTCGGGTCCGAGGATTGTAACATGCCTGAAAAAACGAATATCGTCCTCCATAAAGTTGCGTCCTGCTGAAAGAAAGGTGTTGAAGCTACGTAGTCCCCATTCGTCCGCGCCTGTTACTTCTGCCGACCGTTTAAGCTGCTTATCATTGTATTGGATGTTTCGTTCGCCTTCACCATCGATAACACTTACACGAAGAGGAAGTACGACCCGCCGTTTTAGCTCCTCGAATTGATAGTAGTCAATATTCTTCCTTTCCCTGAACTTTTTCCCTTCACCGCGGCCGCCCACATAAATATCGGGCCATTTGTTTACGGTGAAAGTGTTGGTCCCGAAAATATCAAGCTGAGAATCGATAGAAGTCTCCAGCGTCCTTATAGCCGTCATTACACCGATAACTGAGAAGACGCCGATGCTGATTCCCAGCAGTGTCAAAATGGAGCGGAGTTTGTTTTGGCGGATCGCTTCTACCGCCATGCGAAGACTTTCCTTCAGAGTATTTTTTAGGTGAGATCGTTTCTTTGTCATTCGTATCGCAGTGCTTCAATGGGATCCAATTTTGCAGCCCGAGAAGAGGGTATCAATCCTGAAATAATACCAATCATTACGCTAAGGAAAATTGCCCCAAGAGCAAGACCAATCGGCATCACAGACGGAAAGAAACGGTTAATGATCGTGCTGAGACCGTAAGCGACTCCCATTCCGAAGAGTCCCCCGAGAAAACAGATTGTAATCGCCTCCATAAGGAACTGTGCCAAGATAGTTCGTTGAGTTGCACCGAGCGCTTTCCGCACCCCGATCTCTCTTGTCCGCTCCTTCACAGAGACAAACATAATATTCATGATGCCGATGCCACCTACGATAAGTGAAAGGGCAGTAATAAAGATGCCCGTGCCACCGATGGCCAGTTTGATGGCGCGATATTGAGCTTCAAATGTCGAAGAGTGATTTAGTGCGAAATTATCATCTTCGGTCGGTTTTAGCCCGCGAATCACGCGCATGTGTCCCCGAATTTCCTCCTTCGCTTCCTCAATCCTATCGCCATCTACCTTTAACCGAATATTCATCCAGCCCCTTCTCGTAAACAGTCGCTTAAACGTCCCGAAAGGGATGATAGCCTGATTATCCAGGCTAAAGAGCCCCATGAATTTTCCCATCTTCCCCGACACCCCTATGACACGGAACTTGTGATTACCGATCTTCACATACTGTCCAATGGCATCTTGATTATCGAAAAGAGCGTCTTTGATATCTGCGCCGATTACCAAAACTCGGCTTCCCGACCGGTTTTCTCCTTCTGTAAAGAATCTCCCCTGAGCAATCTCGATGGCGTCATTGGTAGCGAGGTATTCGGGCGTGGTACCGAAAAAACGTGTGTCTATCTGACGATCTTTCCTTATGATTCTGCCACTCCGTTCCGTCGCTGGAGCCACTGCCTCAACAAACTGCGACTGTACCCGGAGCTTTTCACCATACTCTTCCTTGATCCTTGGTCTGTTTCGAAACTCCCACCAGTCCCAGTCACCGCCGAACCAGTCCATTCGACTGACAAAAAGAACATTGCTTCGGAAACTGGACATGCTCCTTTCAAAGGTAGCATCGAGACCTGAAATCATAGTCCCCATCAGTGTAACAGAAAGAACACCAATCACGATTCCCAGAACTGATAGAATCGATCTCGATTTATTGGCGAGAATAGATGAGAAGGAGATCCGCAGGTTTTCCCAGAGGTGACCTGACATGTCTAGGTCGGGACGGGTTCCCGCCTATTATTATGATTTGCGATGTCCTCTTTCACTTTTCCATCGAAAATATGGATTGTACGATCCGCGTGCTCGGCAATGTATTCTTCGTGCGTAACAAGAATAATTGTGTTGCCCCGCCCGTGAAGATCATCAAAAATTTTCATAATCTCAACACCACTCTTAGAGTCGAGGTTACCCGTAGGCTCATCAGCAAGGACGATAGAAGGCTTATTGGCCAGCGCCCTGGCGATAGCCACTCTCTGGCGTTGTCCACCGGACAGTTCGTTCGGTTTGTGATGCATCCTGTCTCCGAGTCCAACAGCCTCAAGCGATTCCGCCGCACGCTCAATTCGATCTGACCTCGGAATATTGGCGTAAATCAGAGGCACTTCTACGTTCCTAAGAGCGGTGGCTTTTGAAAGAAGGTTAAAGGTCTGGAAAACAAATCCGATTTTCCTGTTCCGGATAGAAGCGAGCTGATTGTCATCCATATCATGAACGAGCTCTCCTTCAAATTCGTATGTTCCGGCGGTAGGCGAATCTAGACAGCCGATCATGTTCATGAGAGTGGATTTGCCTGAACCCGAAGGCCCCATGATGGATATATATTCATTGTGGTCAATAGCAACATCAACCCCATCAAGGGCGCGCACTACCTCGCCCCCTACGTCATAGTAGCGCTTAATCCCTTTAAGTTTAATGAGAATGGACATATTTAGCTCAACCCCTACTCTGTAGATTCCCGCCGGGAGGAGTTGTTCTTACTGTTGTCTCCTGAAAATTCTTCCATCGTAACCGACCGGTTGTGACTCAAATCTTTACTGATGGCGCGATAGCTCCCCACAACAATCAGCTCTCCTTCCTCAAGTCCGTTCAAAACTTCATAATGGGTCTCAGAGGAGATACCGACTTTCACAGGACGGAGGTGAACAAACTGAGTCCCCTCTTTCACCTTAATCTCCTTTACTCCGTCCGCTTCCAAAAGTACGCCTTCACGGATGACGTTTCCCGGCGCTTGAGCCAAAACAAAGACAAGCTCTTCCAATTCTTGTACCTTCTGAGGCCGTTCCTGATCTTCATCCCGCTTATGTGATTCTCCGTTTTTCGCTGGGTTTTTTTCCGAATTGACCGGCCTGACGGTGAGGCTCTGAATTGGGATTGCCAGAGCGTCTTCACGTTTATCCGTAATTATATTCGCCGTTGCGCTCATTCCAGGTCGTATCAGATCCGGCACTTCCAGAATCTTGACTTTCACCTTGTAGTTAGTCACTTGATCTTGCGTCCCCAAACCTGTCGTCGTTGCCACATGAGCGATCTCCGTCACAACGCCATAGAAAATTGTATCCTGAAATGCGTCAATTTCAATCTCTGATGTGTCGCCAGACGAAACTGAAACAACATCATTTTCATTTACATCCACGTTTACTTCCATTTTCGAAAGATCGGCGATGCTCATAATGACGTCCGCCTGAAACATAGAACCGAGAGCCATTTCTCCCTCTTCCTTTCGAATCTCCGTCACTATTCCTGTGGTTGGTGCGAGGAGAGACGTTTTCGAAAGATCATCCATCGCTGATTTCAGGAAAGCCTGGGATGTAAGCACTTCTGCTTCGGCCGCCTGAAAGGAGGCACTCGCTGCTTCCAATTCCTGGCTGGAGATCAGTTTTTCTTCGAAGAGCCTATCTTCCCGCTGCTTGATTGCCGTCACTTTCGCTAGATTCGCCTTGGCTGATTTTAGGCGAGAACTCGCCTGTTCCGTTGCAGCTTCATAACGTGTACGATCAAGATAAATTAGTGGCTGACCCACCATGACCGAGTCGCCTTCATTAACTGAAATCTCCATGATGAGTGCGCTGATATTAGCACTCAACTCTACATTTCTCTCTGGTTCAATCCTTCCGGAACCGGTCACCTTGTGAACAATTTCCTGTCTCGTCACCACCTCAACAGAAACAGCAATCGGCTTCTCTCCTCTAGACATGAAGGAGCGACCCGCAATGCCAAGAACAACTAATCCAATAATCGAAAAAATAATCAGCTTTTTCTTATCTCTCTTCTTCTTAGCCATGATTCCTCATTGTTAATTAAAGTTTTCCCGCAAGCGCATCGAGTTCCGCCAACAGGATTCGCTCATCATATTTTGCCCTCACAAGTGAACTGTTCGCCTGCGCAACTGACAACTGGGCGTTCAGGAGATCTAGAATAGTGGCGGCTCCAAGATCGTATCTCTCCTGTGCCAGTTTCAGATCTTCCTCGGCGGCAAGCTTGGTACCCTCGAATATGGGGATAGATTCATTCATGTTTTGCCAAAGCCTAAATATGTTTTCGTACTGAACCTTAAGATTCCGTGTTAATTGTGCCAATTCATGCCGCTGAATATCCGCCTGAATCCTTGACTGCTGCATTTGCGAAGACCTTTGGAGTCCGGTGAATAGTGGATAGGAAAGGGAAAGATTAATTGTCCTTCGCCACTCGTTTCCCATATCTGAAAAAACTTCATCAAACTTGTCCGACGAGCCACTGTACCCAACAGACATGGAAAGGGAAGGAAAATATCCCGCTTGAGCAATCTTGACACGTATATCCTGTGCCGCCACCTGAATTCGTTTTGATACGAGCAATGGGTTGTGTGCTTCGACCAACTGCCAGATTTCATTTTCCTGGGGCGCAATGGATGATCCATCGTCAGATGGCTGGGAGAGCTGAAACTGAGAATTCACGTCAATGCCCATTACATTGGCGAGATTCTGACGTGAGTTTCGAAGTGTCGCTTCCTGGCTGAGGTACTGCACTCGAGCGTCTCCAAGAAGAACTTCCTGCTTCAGCAAATCAGATTTGGATACCGCTTCAAGCTCGTATTGCTGTCTAACCCTCTCAACCTGCCGTTCAGAAAGCTCTACCTGTCGGCGAATAACCGCCAGTAACTCAATATTCTTGAGGTGCTGATAGAACGCACGTTTGACAGCAAGGAGTGAATTAATTCTTGTTGTCTGCTCACCATGCACGGCCAGATCAAGCGAATTCTTGCTTAACGCAAGTTGATTCCACCAGTTACCGCCGTCGAAAATGTTTTGACTGATGGAGAAAGAACCGGAGTGATATTCGGATTCGCCCACCGCCACGTCCGATCCCGCCGGTGTGTAAGCATTTTGGAAAGCTGATACCGTTGAAGCGCTGACCCTTGGGAGTATGACGGAAAAACTTCCCTTCCGGTTTTCTATTGCTGCCTCAACGTTTAATTGAGCCAACCGTACATCTAGGTTATTCTCCAGTGCAATCTTAATGCATTGATCTAGGGTGTAGGTCTGCTGAGCCGCACAAACAGACGTAAAGATTATGACTGTAATGATCCTTCTAAACATTCCCTCTCGCTTCCGATTTTGACACATTGAATATGAAATAGTTTTCTCTGGTATAGAAAACTCCTCAGATAATACAAATGTTAACTCAACAAGTTACTTTCGATTATTGTCTGCTAGATTCAGAGGATCTGTTTTCTCTTGTACCCTCTTTCGGAGCAAACTCATCCTTGATCTCCAGAAAATAGCGATAGGCGTCATCATAACTGTTCTCAATCTTTCCGTCTAGGATTGCTTCTTCAATTGCCGTCTTGATCCTCCCCACAGTCTTACCTGGGCCGATACCGCATTCTTCCATGATCTTTTCGCCTCTCAAGGGTGATTGGAATGCGCTGTAAGCGTCGCGCTCTACCACATCATTCATAAGCTCTTCCACCCGGTCGAAGTTTCCCAGAAACTTCTTCACAAGTTTCGGATTCTTTGATGTAATGTCAGCACGGCAGAGTGTCATCAAGTCATCAACCTCGTCACCCGCAACCACTAACAGTCTGCGGACTGCACTGTCCGTCACCCCTTCCTTGGCGAGCGCAATGGGACGGAGATGGAGCAACGTCAACTTTTTAAGATAGTCTCGACTGTCGTTGGACAATTTCATCCGTTTCGCGAGCCTGTTTATCATATTTGCACCAACCGCATCATGTCCGTGGAAGGTCCATCCTCGTCTCTTGTCAAGCCGGCGAGTTCGAGGTTTGCCAATATCGTGGAGAAGGGCGGCAAATCTCAGTTCAGTATTGATTGTGTTCCCGCAAATGTTGTCAACCACCTGAAGCGTATGATAGAAAATATCTTTGTGGTGCCATTCGGAGGGCTGTTCCAACCCATGCAGAGTCGCGATCTCAGGAAGAACCAATTTCATTAGTCCTACTTTTTGAAGCAGATCGAGGCCCACCGACGGAACGGGCGAATCGAGAATCTTGTAAATCTCGGCGGTGATCCGCTCCGCTGAAACAATCTCGATTCTCGTTGCCTGCCGCCTGATACTATCTACGATCTTATCATCAACCTTGAAATCAAGCTGAGAGGAAAAACGGACCGCGCGGACCATACGCAGTGGATCATCCGAAAATGTTGCGTCTGGATCGAGAGGTGTCCTGATTAAACCACTGTTAAGGTCCCGTACGCCATTGAAGGGATCATGAAGTTTACCAAAGTCCTCTCTATTTACTGAGACAGCCATGGCGTTGATGGTGAAATCTCGACGGGAAAGGTCTGTGGTAAGATCCGCTTCGCTGACGATTGGATTCCTTGAGTTCTCCTCGTAGGTTTCCGTTCTCGCTGAAGCAACTTCCACAACTCCGTCTGTCAAAGGAATCTGTGCTGTCCCAAACTTTTCGAATGGTACGACTCTTTTTGAACCAATCTTGGGAGCCAGTTTCTCAGCAAAGGCAATTCCATCTCCCACCACCATCAGATCGATATCACTCTTCTCACGTTTCATAAGTACATCACGTACGTAGCCACCCACCACATAGATCTCCGAGCCGACTGTCTCAGCCACTTCAGAAGCCGATTCCAGAATCAAATAACCGTTAGACTGCTCTTCTAACAATGATGTCACATTTGCCATAGCTTATAAATTTAAGATTGCCGAGAAGAAATCCACGCCCACTGCAAGATTCCTTTTGAAGCTCCCCTTTCGGCGCAATAACTTCTTAGAATGAGACGGCACCTAGTGATCATAACCGCGCTCTCCATTTCTTGGCTGAACGCTCAGTTCAAGGATGTCCGAACTACGGTTGACGTCATGAGGTTGAAAGAGAGCGACCGGCGGTCCACCTCAACGCTGGCAAACGAAGTGACAAACCTTTTCAAGCTGACGCGTTGGGACGAGGAGTATGATGACCTGGAAATCTCTTTAAATGTTCAAATTATCTTTGAAGGCGTAGCAGACAAAGGAAGCGAACACCTCTACTCGGCTCAATGTCTTATATCAACTGGGATTGACCAGAGGTATTTTTCAAAGGGCATTCAATTCCCATATGTGATGGGGCAGACTTTGGTCCCTTCCCAGGTTATATTTGAACCTCTGGCGAGTGCCCTCGAGTTTTACGCTTATATAGTTCTCGCAGGTGAAGCTGATACTTATGAACAATTTGGGGGAACACGCTTCTACGAAAAGGCGCGGGAGATCGCGCTGCGAGGACTATCATCCCAATATCGTATTGGCTGGAAAGGCCGAACGGAACTGGTGGATCTGCTGACAAAATATCGGGAGACGCGGCTGGCCAGATTCCATTACTACGATGCCATGGCATATATTGACGAGGGTAATCTGGACGGGGCCGATACCGCTCTCCAAGAGATGATGAAAAATCTAGAAGGAACTTTCTCGAAGTATCCCAGGGAACATTATACGGTAATTTTTCTCACCAGTCATGCGGACACGCTTAGCCGCCTTCCCGATTACATCTCATCCAAGAAAATGATTCTAAATAGGTTGTCACAGCTCGATCCCGACAACAAAGTGAAATATCAACGCGGGCTCGATAACAAGTCTCGATAACTCCGCTTCCTCAGCAGATAATAATCGAGCACGATACTCCCTTTGTACATTTGGGAGATCACCGTTTTGTCTCGTACCCTTCGGATCGATTTGACCAAACGCCTCCGACGCAAGACTGTCAGAGGATGAAGGAGTATCCAGATCATTGATTTCAAAATGCCAAGCAGATGTCGAAAGTCGAGCATTACAAAAGCGTAGAGTAATGCAACCAACTCAAGCGCCACGCGGATAGGAAAGAGATAAACTGTTAAAGGAAGAGAGTAGTTGCTGAGGAGCATCAGGACAGAATTCCGATGGTTGAGATAATGTTTTTGCACCGATTGGGCCGGAAGGGTGACAGCATTCTTGTGATAAACAATAGAACTGGGGATCACTTTCACGTCCCGACCCATCAGGTGGAGCCGCCACTGCAGATCAATCTCTTCCTGATGAGCAAAAAAGGTTTCATCAAATTCCCCAGCCTCTTCAAAATCGTTTTTTCTGATCATTAGCGCTGTTCCTGAAGCCCAGAATATGGACGCCTCGTCTTCATACTGTCCTGAATCTCTTTCCTGACTGAGGAACAGCCTCCCTCTCCCGAAAGGAAAAGCCAGTATATCGAGGAGACCACCGCAAGCGCCTGCATAATCGAAAAGTTGCCTGTCAAAATAATTCAGTATTTTGGGCTGTACGGCGGCAGTCTCAGAATTTTCATTTATCGCTTCGACAAGAGGCTCAAGCCAACCGGAATCATGGACAGTATCATTATTGAGAAAGAGAAGGAACTCACCTTGAGCTTTCTCAGATCCCCTGTTACACCCGCCGGCATACCCCTCATTGATTTCATTCCTGACAAGGCAAATCTCGGGATGATTTTCTTCAATCCAATCAGCGCTGCTATCTTCCGAAGCGTTATCAACGACAATCACCTCTTTCTGTCTAAAAGTAGAAGTGTTGAGTGAATCGAGACATTCCGATAATATCTCGATCCCGTTATAGTGCGGTATTATGATGGAGACCAGAGGCCGGTCTCTGTAATCAGGAGTCAGAGTCAGGGAGGAGGTTTCCTGCGCGGTAGCCTCTGAGAAGTTTGGCGGCGGCGGTATCAGATGGAAATCTGCGAATCCACTTTTCCAACAGATCTATCGCCTCAGCATCGTAGCCGTACTCAGAGTAAGTCTGTAGAAGAAAACCTGTGATATCAGGTCGTCCGGTATCATGAAGCTCTCTGAAGATCGCCTTTCCACTCTCCAAATCTCCAGCATCATGATAAATCTGTGCAATCTGAAGTTTCATTTCCTGACTGTTGATTGGGACAACATCATCGGGCATCAGCTGATCCATCACACGAATTGGCTCCAGTGTTTCACGCTTCAGCCGTTCAAGATCATCATCTGAGAGCACTGTACTTTCCTGTTGTTCACGGAAGTCTCGATACTTCTCCATTCCTAGCTGAAGAAATGCCGAGCGGTAATTTTGAAGAAGCTTCTGAATATTAGGATTGAGATACACTTCCGGATTGTCCAGATTACGGTATTTGTACCCAGGAGAATAATCTCTGACCCATGTGGTGTCTTCTACGACATTCATCAGGTTTTCCGCAAGCTTGTCATAATTCACTGATGGAACGCGGTGAGATCGCAGTCTGAAGGCGAGACCTTCCATCTGAAGGTACTTCTCGAGTCCAAGACGGTTGCTTGGAGAGACTGTGACAGCAAAATAGATTGGGATTCTCCAATTGCTTTGTCTGATAATATGAAGGATCATGAGATCTTGAACCCGAATACCGCCACCACCCAATGTTGGTTTTAAAGTCCAGGAGACTTTTCCTTCTGTATTTTGAGGATCACCAACCACGGGAATAGACACCGGTGTATCTTTCCATCGATCTACCCTAAGGAAGAGCGGTTTGCCGTCAACAGGATTCCTGCCGATTCGCTCTTTCCCTTCTATCTGCATGTCACTGAGACCAATAAACTTGGTGTCTCCCGAGCGTGAATCACGCATCTGTTTGATGTACCATTCAGTATTGAGAAGACTGAGATTCACCACCATCACATCCTTGCGAATCCCTTCAACCTCTTGAAGGTACCATAGAGGAAAAGTATCATTGTCACCGTTCGTGAAGATAACAGCGTTCGGCTCGCAGGTCTGGAGTATGTTGTAAGAGTAGTCCCAAGCGACGAAGTTCCCCGACCGGTCATGCGAATGATAATTGGATGACATCATAACCCCGGGAATAAAAAGAAGTATGGCAAACCCAGCTGCCACGGTGCCGGGAGCCATGTTCTTTCGTTTAATGAAAGAGACCATTTTGTCTAGAAATGCTGAAGCGGCGATACCGATCCAGATTGAATAAGCCAGGAAACTACCGACGTAAGAGTAATCACGCTCCCGTGGTTGGAACTTGTCTTGATTCAGATAGAAGATGATTGCCAGCCCGGTCATGAAAAAGAGGGCCAGAACTGACCATGCCCGCTGGGGATCTTTTCTGAAGTGATAAGCCATTCCATAGATTCCGAGAAGGAAAGGCACAGGAAAGCCGAACTTGCTCCAGTCAACGCCATCTTCTCCTCTTCTCTCAAGGGCACCAAAATCGGAAACCCACGTGTCACCTGCCGGGCCTCTCCCGGCAAACTGCCAGAGGAAATACCTTATATACATTCGCACAATCTGGTAGTCCCACAAAAAGTTCAATTGCGTACTGAGATCGTGGAACTTGTACTGATAGTTCTGTGAACTTGAGAATGTGTTACCATCCCTCGGCCGGCCCACGACGGAAACTTTATGAGGATAGGAACCTACCTCCTCTTTCTTATATCTTCTTGGTAAGGTAAAGATAGCACCGTACTGTTCCCGTTCGAGATATTTGATGGCTCTTTCTACAGTCTCGGGATCGTTCTCATCAATAGCTGGATCCTGGCCCGATCGGATGAACAAAATGCCGTAAGTGGAGTAGCCGACAATGACCAACACCGCTGAGGAAAGCACAAGAGAAGTAATTTGCTTCTTCCTGTTGATGGCGAAGACTGTTGCACCGAAAACAATTATCATCACTAGTCCAAGCCCGGAAAGGCCGATTACAGCGGCGATCTGGGGAAATCCTTTAATAATCCCGAGGTAGATTCCTATGAATACACCCCCTGATATGACCATCATGATGATAAACGATCGCCACGCAAACTTGCGCTTCTTGAAATAGATAATCATCCCCATGAATGGGAGAGCCAGTAGGTTCAGCAAATGAATACCTGTAGCCAGCCCGAGTACATAGCTGATCATGAGAACGTACCGTTCATTCCCCGGCTCATCTGCCCGCTCTGCCCAGTGTAGGATCAGCCACGCCACCAACGCCGTTGTGAGCGTACTCATGGCATACACCTCCGCTTCCACCGCGTTAAACCAGTGGCTGTCTGTGAAAGCGAAGATCAAGGCACCGACCACTCCCGAGCCATAAATAATCCACCGTTCTTCGCTTTTTTCAGGAATTCCTCGGAAAAGTGTTACAAGCTGGATGATGATGAGATAGAGAAACATAACCGAGAGGGCGCTTACCAATGGAGAGATCAGATTGACACGGAACGCGATATCGCTGCTGAATGGGATCATGGAAAAAATTCTGCCGATGATCAGGAAGAGAGGACTTCCCGGCGGATGGGGAACGCCGAGAATATAAGAGGTAGCAATGAACTCTCCACAGTCCCAATAGGAGACTGTTTCGGCCATAGTGCTGAAATAAACGAGAAACGAGGCAGCAAAAACGCTGCCGGCCAAGACCCTATTCAGATTCCCCTCTCTCATTCAGATTCTTTTTCCTCACCTGTCTCATCAGAGGACTCGGCTGCTTCGGACTCACCATCCTCAGTTTCCTCTTTCTCAGCTGAAGCTTCTTCTGGTTCACTTTCGGAATCGGACGGTGCCTTTCCACTTTCTTCTGAAGAATCCTCAGGCTCTAGATTGTTGGACTCTTCTACATAATTCATCTTAAGTCCGTTGAGGCTTGACTCGAGAAATTTTTCTTCATCCTCAGAAAGATTCCCCGCCATCTTCCTCTTCATCATATCGATTATATCGATGTAGAAACTCGCCTCCTGAAGATTCCTTTCGGTCTTTTCCGTGATGGGGTTTTTCAACTTACCCATGGCTACCCACGCCTGCTGGGTGAACATAGTGACAATATTGATCAGCAGATGCTCATCGTTCTTTGGCTCTGACATAACACTCTTACGCCTCTTTAATGATTCAGTTTCAGAAGTTTACACTAATCAATCGACTTTCGTCGAGCCACATAAATTAATGAACTGTACCGTTTTCTCTCACTCCTGGCTTTCCTGTTTGAAATGAACCCTGTCCAGAGGGCCCCGAGACTGCCGTCACCGCGATAGCGGGCACTCAACAGGGATACGTAATAAGCGTCGTAAAGGAGTCCCACAGTCCCTTCCATGACCAAGTCACAAGAGGAAAGGAAACGCTCCATGGATGAAGGACTGAAGTGAGTGAGATGGCGTGGAGCATCGTAACCAGCCCAGTGATTGCCATATACCTTCGCATCATGAGCGGTGAAATTGGGTAGTCCTATTAGCAGGACACCTTTTTCCTTAAGATGATTTCGAGCGGTATCCAGATAACGGCGAGGATCGTGGATATGCTCCAAAGTGTGCCAGAATGTGATGCAGTCAAACGGTTCTGAACTTGCCTCAAGCCACTGCGAAGGAGAGAGCGCTTCGAGTCCGAATCTAGTGAGTGCTTCATACCGCACCTTTTGGGAAGAGTCAACACATGTTACATCCCACCCGCTGTCCCTCATGGAGGCAGCGAATTCGCCTGTGCCGCAACCTATGTCTAACAGTCTCCCATCTTTTCTTTCCGTGAAGCGTTCGATCCATTTTCGCTTCTTTCCGATCATAATCCCCCTGATGCTACGGTAAGCAAGCCCGTATAGACTCACGCCTCTATCTGAATGAGGCTCGTAATTTTCTGATTCGTAGTAGCGGTCAATTTCCTCTTCCGGCGGCTGAGGAAAAGTGTGGCGTGAATCACAGGTGGGACATTCAACTATTTCGAACACTTCTCCCGTCACAAGGTGATCCTTCACAGAATCTACTGATGTCAATGGATCTGAACCGCAGAGCGGGCACCGATTCATAATTTTTGGCGTCGTCACCCGATATTAACCATTTCGAGTAAGTGCTGATAATCCAGCATAAATCTTTGCCGAATCTTTTCATGAACCGGACTCCTCAATCTGGGATCTGCCTTAACAACGCTAAAGGCCGCATTCCGAGCATTACTGATAATATGACCATCATTTACGATATCGGCGATCTTCCATTTTGGATAGCCATGCTGGCGTGTACCATAGAATTCGCCAGGACCACGTAGTTTGAGGTCCTCATCGGAAATCTCGAATCCGTCATTGGTCCTCTCTATAATGGCGAGGCGCTTACGTGAATTCTCCGTTATCTTCCGCTGTACAAGAACACAGAGCCCGCGTTTCGATCCACGACCAACTCTGCCCCTCAGTTGATGGAGCTGAGTTAGACCGAAGCGTTCCGCATTCTCGATGAGCATGACTGTTGCGTTTGGTATATCTATACCCACTTCTATGACAGTGGTTGAGACAAGTATCTGGACTTCATTGGCGGCGAACCGGTTCATAATATCGTCTTTCTCTTCCCGTTTCATACGGCCGTGCAACAGTTCCACCGAGCAGGCTGGGAATCGCTTCGAAAGCTGATCAAATCCTTTTGTTGCTGCTTCGAGATCACTTTTCTCCGACTCTTCTATGAGTGGATAAACGATCATACACTGCCTTCCCTTATCAATCTGCTCGTCCATGAAAATGTGTACTCTTTCCACAGTGTCCGCATTCACAATCCGTGTTTTGACAGGCAGACTGTGTTTGGGCATTTCGTCCAACAGCGAAAGATCCATATCACCGTGATAGCTAATCGCAAGCGTACGGGGAATAGGCGTCGCCGTCATAGAGAGTATATCAGGATTACGTCCCTTTCCAAGGAGTTTCCCACGTTGAAGCACACCGAACCGCTGCTGTTCGTCAATCACCACAAGGCCAAGATTTTTGAACTGAACTTCCTCCTGAATCACTGCATGTGTCCCCACAACCACACCGACGTGACCGTTCAGGATGCCTTCAAGAATTTTCACTCTATCCGATGAAGTCTGCTTCCCAATGAGAAGAGCCGTCGGAATCTGGACATGAGAAAAATGGGAATTGAAAAGAGCGTGATGCTGATGTGCCAGAATTTCCGTCGGCGCCATGACAGCAACTTGTACCCCATTGCCTACTGCCACCGCAGCCGCCAAGATGGCAACAATCGTTTTGCCTGAACCGACGTCTCCCTGAAGCAGGCGGTTCATCACCCTGTCCGAAGCCATGTCCGATCGAATCTCAGCCAGAATTCTTTTCTGCGCCTCCGTCAATTCAAAGCTGAGCAAGTCGAAAATTTTCTCTACATAGGGTCCGGTTTCGGCCATCTTTTGACCACCCCCGGCAGCAGTTAGTGATTGCCTTAGCGCCATGAGAAGTTGAAGAAAAAAATGCTCATCAAACTTCAAGCGTCGAACGGCCGTTGCAAGCATGTTTGTATCAGGTGCAAAATGGATATGTCTTAAGGCAGCATCGAGGGCCGACAGTTTGTAATGTTCAATTAATTCCCGGGGGAAATATTCAGTTTGGCTCAGGTCAAACTCTTCCAAGCACGCTTTTATGATTCTCCTGAATCCCCGGCTGTCAAGCCCCACTTTTTTCAAAATTTCGCTGGAAGGATAAAGAGGAATGACAGCACCCGTGTTCAACGGTTCACGTTCATCATCGTTGAGAATGTCATATTCGGGATGTACCATCTGGTATCCGTTGAAAAAATCTACTTTTGCGTGAAAGGCTACTTCATCCCCGACAGAAAAAATCTTCTTGATATATTGAGCACCGTTAAACCAAGTACATTTCAGAACACCGCTTCCATCACTGACCATCAACTGATAATATTTCCTTTTTCGGGAACTCCTCATCCCGCCAGCCTCCACTTTTGCCACCACAGTAGTTGTCTCACCTTTCTCAAGATTCTTGATGAGCGTGATTAACGTTCGGTCAAGATGGCGTCTAGGAAAGTAATAGAGGAGATCTAAAGCGGTCGCTACATTTACACCCTTCAGCGCCTTTGCCCGTTGAGGTCCAACACCTTTCACGAACTGTACTTGCGTATCCGGACCGAGACTCCATTCAACACTCATGCCGGCAGTCGCCCTATAATGATTGAGCTGAGTTAAATCTTTTTGAATGAGACAGGATCGACTGACCGGCTATTGCCACTCTTTCCTGTAGGTATACGTGATTGTTTCTGAAGAACCGCCCCCAAGAGTTAAGTCGAACTGAATTGTTTCGGCATCCACTTTGCGGTAATCGCGGGATGGCTCCCGTATCACCCAATCCCCGAAAATGTGTTCAGTAATGCGGACATTGACCTTGTCTTTCCGGTGGTTCTTCAGCTCGAGAAGGATTGAAGCTTCCTCGCTCTTCTTTTTTCTGTCGTAGTTCATTACGGTTCGTTTACCAAGAACGTTGAAGGCGCGGCCGGCCACCAAGGTTACCCCATCCCCCACAGCAGTCTGGGGAAGTATATCTTCTCCGGCAAAGATGACGCCATCCGCCATCCGCTGATAAATCTGGAAAGTCCCTGTAGGAAGAGGTACATCAAGATTCTTCCCACCGTTTGTAAAAGATATCTCTACGGCGAGAGGTTCTTCACTTTTGGTTCGCTCGTTGTTTTCAAAGACATAGGTTCTTTCCAACTTCACCCTTCGATCCGAGTAAAGAGAAATGGTGACTGATTCGTTTTTCGGGAGGGTCAACGGCTGAGGAAGCGAATAGAGCACAAAGTCCCCCGACTCTTCTAGCTGGAGTCCGCTTGAAGCGACGGCCTCTGTTCTTCGTGCCGCCATCTGAACAGCCCGTCCACCTTTACGGCGGCGCCTGAGATCACCCTCCACCAGCTCTAGAGATGCGGAAACAAAACTGTGATCGGTGTTATTCACGACCGCCGCCTGTGAAACCAGAGTGGCTTCCTTCTCGTCCTGATCAATAACGAGTCGATAATTCGCATTCCAGTCAAAGCCACCGGAAATGTAAACAATTTCACCTGCTGCGCTACCGTTCGTTTCCGACCGCACCGTCCATTCCAAAGTCGGTTTAAAGGAAGGCTTGCTCGAAGGATTGTCTGCTGTTACTTCCACAACCTCATTTATGTTCAAAACATGTACACGATTCCTAGACTTGATTGAGAGCCATCTGTTATCAAGATCCACCAGTTGACCCTTCACTGGTTTACCTTCCGTTGTCTTAACGGTGATTGACGAACCGAGACTGCTCCTGAGGTAACTGAATGTATCGAATATATCTGTATTGTATTTCTGATAGACAACTTCTCCTTCAGTCATGGAAAGGAAAACAGAGGAAGATTCCAGCTTATCAGGAAGATCGGGATACGTGATAAGATTGGAACCGACCGAAAGCTGTACTTTCAGAGGTTGACGAACCAGTCCATAACCGTCTTTGTAAAGTGTGATGGAAGGGCTATTAGATTCGGCTCCAACCACTGTGAAAAATGCCGCAATAATCAGAAATTTCTTCATTCTAAGAAGGTAAAGTTCTGTTTCAGTTTAGCGAGATTTTCTTTCATATCGCCAAGTTTTTTTCGCTCCCGCTCCACCACTTCTTTTGGCGCCCGATGCACAAAGTCGTGATTATTCAGTTTGGCAGCCACTGAGCTGAGCCTACCATCAAGAGTACTGATTTTTTCGGCGAGCCGCCTTTTCTCACTGTCAATGTCGATCAGATCACCCAGTGGGATAAAAAGCTCTTTCTTCCCAACAACAACGGTCGCCGATTTTGACGGCCGCTTAACATCGGACCGAATGGTCAGATTGTTAACCTTTGCCAAATCTTTGATTAATTGTTCATTTGACTTCAGCGACTGTCCGTCATCGCTTCGGATAAAAAGATCAGATCTCGTCCCCGGCGGGATATTCATTTCAGCCCTCACAGTTCTTACACCTGTGATTACTTCCTGAATCTCGGAAAAGTTCCCTTCCGAACCATCGTCAACCCATGCTGATTCATCTTGGGGCCACGGCTCCACGATTAAGTCACTCTCACCGTCCCGCTTCAATCGGTGCCATAACTCTTCCGTTATGAAAGGGGCAAAGGGGTGCAGCAATTTCAGAACCTCCTTCATCACATGACAGGCCACACTGAAAGCAACAATCTTCTCTCCCTCAGTCACACCATAAAGCCGGGACTTTATAACCTCGATATACCAGTCGCAAAAATCTGACCAGATGAAATCGTAAATCTTCTTGGCTGTATCACTGAAGCGGTAAGCCTCGAAACTTGCATCAACAGAAGCAATAATTCTACTGAGGCGGCTAAGGATCCATCTGTCAGGAAGATTCAGCTTTTTGCTATCCAGTTCAGAGATAGGCCTCGATTCAATCTCTTCGCCGGCGAGCAGTAGGAAACGAGATACGTTCCACAGTTTGTTCATGAAGTTCCGCCCTGCCTCTATCCGTTCCTCAGAAAAGAGAATGTCCTGTCCCTGAGGTGCGATAAGCATGATGCCGAACCTCACCGCATCGGCACCGTACTTGTCAATAAGGCCGATAGGATCGGGCGAGTTTCCCAGCGACTTGCTCATCTTTTGACCCTTCACATCTCGCACCATTCCAGTGAAATAGACATTTCTGAATGGTACTTCACCTTTGAACTCTAAGCTCGCCATAATCATACGAGCTACCCAGAAGAAGATGATATCAGGACCGGTGACGAGATCGTCCGTTGGGTGAAAATAGTCGAGCTCTTCACTCTCTTCGGGCCATCTGTGTACCCCCATCGGCCAAAGCCAGGAACTCGCCCAGGTATCCAAAACATCGGGGTCCTGGACTAGGTCTTTGGAGCCACAGACTGGACACGATTCCAGCGTGTCAACAGAGACGATCGGTTTCTTGCAGTCGAGCTGACATTCCCCATTATCATTCCCACGGCAGTACCAGACTGGGATCCGGTGTCCCCACCACAACTGACGGCTGATGCACCAGTCCTGTATATTGGTCATCCAGTGCTCATACGTCTTTATCCAGTGTGAAGGATAAAATTTAATCTCCCCGGACCGGACAGCCTCCAAAGCCGGCTTGGCTAGCTCCTCCATAGCCATAAACCACTGTTCGGAAAGATAGGGTTCGACCGGAACCCCTCCCCGCTCCGAGTAACCTATGCTGGTAATGTAATATTCGGTTTTTTCCAGAGCGTCAATTTGGTCGAGAGCGGAAACAACTGCTTTCCGGGCGTCGAAGCGATCAAGCCCACGAAATTGCTCCGGCACCGATTCGTTTAGAGATCCGTTGGGGTGGAGTATATTAATGAATGCAAGATTGTGGCGTTTCCCTAGCTGGAAATCGTTCACATCGTGGGCTGGTGTCACCTTCACACAGCCTGTGCCGAATTCGGGATCGACAAAGTCATCTGCTATGACCGGCACAGTTCGCCCCGTGAGCGGGATTTCGATCGACTCACCGATGAGATGTTTGAACCTTTTATCTTTTGGATGAACAGCCACAGCCGTATCCCCGAGCATCGTTTCGGGGCGCGTCGTTGCCACAGTTACAAACTCATCACTTCTGGTAAGGGGATAGTTGAGGTACCACAGTTTCCCCTCAACTTCCCTGTAAATCACCTCCTCATCAGAGATGGCCGATTCAGTGGCAGGGCACCAGTTCACAAGCCGTTTGCCACGGTAGATTATTCCTTCTTCATAGAACCGGACGAAGGCGGTGATAACTGCCCGGTAGTATCCATCATCCATGGTGAAGCACTCTCGTTCCCAATCACATGAGCATCCAAGCCGTTTGAGCTGCTCAGTAATGAGAGAGCCGTATTCATCTTTCCACGCCCAGGCATGCTTGAGGAACTGATCGCGTCCGATCTCCTTTTTGTCCTTACCCTTCTCGATCAGCATTTTCACCACTTTGGTCTCAGTGGCAATTGAAGCGTGATCGGTTCCTGGAACCCAGCAAGTCTCACGACCGCGCATCCTGGCTCTTCGGACCAGAATATCCTGAATGGTATTGTTCAGAACATGCCCAATGGTGAGACTACCGGTTACATTGGGCGGAGGGATAACCACAGTGTAGGGTTGTCGCTTTGGATTGACCTCGGCGTGGAAATAGCCCTTCTCCAACCAGCGGCTGTACCACTGCTCTTCTACTTGGCTCGGATCGTAAACTTTCGAAATCGTACCGCCGGAAGGCATTTGGAACCGCTTCTATTTCTCCAAGATCAAACTGAATGCGGTCGTCAGTTTTAGCACATTTGTATTGGCTTTGATCAGATTGTCAGTGACAATGGATGCCACATTCTTCATAATGATAAAACCGATTCCCGGATTCGATTGACAGATTTCAAATAGATCATTCTTCGTGATGATTCCCATTTCACAACCTGAGGTGGCTTTGACCGTAGCTGTCCGCTTATCGTTTGAACCGAGAAGCGACATCTCTCCAAATACAGGGTGAATATCACTGGAAAGATTGATAATCGCTTTCTCTCGGGTATCATAGTCATGCTTGGTAAGTTGCAGTGTCAGCGCCTGGTTAATCTCTACCTCACCCTCAAGCAGTAGGTATAGTGAATCACCTACGTCCCCTTCCGCAAAGATCACTGCTCCTAAGGGGAACTTTTTCTTCTTGATCACTTTTTCAAAATAACCAATCTGGTCATTGTCAAGATTCTGGAAAATTCGATATTTTGCGTATTCTCGGTTCTCGCTCATGGTTTACCTACTCAATTACAATCGCTTTTTCGTTTTCTTTGATGATGTAATCATCTTTGGGATTGATAATCACAGCCGTCTTGTGTTCTTCCCCTAGGGAATGCCCTGCTTCTTTCAGCTTCCGCTCGATAAACGCATCCAGTGCAGATGAATCTGATGAAAGAATTTCACCGATCCCAATCTGCTCGTCCTCAGAAAAGACGGAGATCAGGATCCACCCTTTCGAGCGAAAATAGTCGAACAGTTGGTTGTAGGTCTTTCCTTCAAACTCTTTCGGAATCGGTACGCGCCGGAGCGTACCGGGGCGGTGGGCGTCCATGAGTGACTCCATCGTTTGCGGTACACCGGGATCAACCACATGCGACGCTACCATATAGGCACCGAAGTCATCGCTTACAATCACTTCGTCTGCGTTCGCCCTTCGAATATGGGTCAGGTTATCCCGTTCAGTAATGTAAGCAATCACCTTGACTCCAGGTGCCATGGTCTTGATGGTTAATGTGGCAAAAATCGTTTTTTCATCAGGATGGCTGCCGGCTGCCAGTTCATCGTTTGGAACAATAATTGCTGTTTTTGCTTTCTCAAGATTGGCTCTCTCGAGAATGGTTTCGCGAGTAAAATCACCCTTCACGAAGCGAAACCGGACTTGGCTGTATTTATTCCGTATGGCAGCGATAGTATCTTCGTTTTCGTCATTGATAAGCACAATATCGAGCCGCCCTGAGTAGTTCATGGACTGAATTGAGTCGATCAAGCTATCGACAAAACCATTCCAGCCACACAGTAGAATATGTTCCGATACCTTAAGTGATTCCAAACCTTTGTCCTCCCGAATCTTCTTTGCGACAAAAATTGATGATACTGTAGCTGTCAGTAGCGCCGTTAGCGAGATACCGGCGAACATGACCACGATCGCCAAAAGGCGTCCCTCGGGCGTTTCCGGAGAATAATCACCATATCCCACCGTTGTCATGGTTACGATTGCCCACCAGAAAGGGTTGTTCCCTTCGGCAATCTCACTTACTTCAAACTTGCTGATAGCCCAACCCCCGAACATCATCATCAGGAATATCCCTGTGATAATCTGAGCGAAAGGGCTCCGCACAACATTCCTCAGAAAATGTACCATCAATGTAATTTAGCTATTCAGTCTGAAATTAAATAAGGAATGCATAAACAGCGACAGCTCAATCTCGCTGGAGCAACGCCACGGTTTCAATATGTGGTGTGTGTGGAAACATGTCCACCAAACCCAACCTCCGCAGTGAGTATCCTTCACTCTCAAGGAGAGCCACATCCCTCGCCTGTGTAGAGGGATTGCATGAGATATAGACAATTTTCTTTGGTTCCATTTTACCCACATCGTTGATCAGCTTCGGGTGCATACCAGCCCGAGGGGGGTCAATGAGGATGGCGTCAGGTGGCTCAATTTCCTTTGTGATTAACGATTGCCTGAAAAACCAATCTAGGTTCGCTACAAAAAAGCGGCAATTGGTGATGGAATTGGAAACAGCATTCCTGACAGCATCCTCCACCGCCGGCGGTACCGCCTCAAATCCGTATACTTTACTCACAGATGGAGCCATAAAAATAGACGTCGAACCGGTTCCGCAGTAAAGATCGTAGAGAACCTCATTACCCCGAAAGCCACCAAATTGAAGAGCAAGATTGTAAAGTTTTTCTCCCTGAAGCGTATTGGTCTGGAAAAATGAGTTTGCCGAGATTTCAAACGTGAAATCGCCCAGCCTTTCAGTGATCGTAGGACTGCCGTGGAGTAGCACCTCCCACTCCCCGTAAGAAACACCCGCCTTCCGCCGTGTGATGTTGTTCACGATAGAAGTAATTTCAGGATGATCTTTCTTCAACCGGTCTACCATGGGTAACAGGAGGTCAGTTTCTTCTCGAGAAGTCACAATGTTGACCATCACGTCATCGGTCCGTTCTCCAACCCGGATAATGAGGTTTCTCAGAAAGCCGGAGTGTTCACGAATATCATAAGGTGCCAAACCGGCATCGCGGCTCACTTTTCGAACAGTGATTAGAATTTTGTTGCCAATCGGTTTCTGGATTTCGCACTGCTCAATTTCGAGTATCTTGTCATACCGGCCTGGAATGTGAAGACCGAGAGCAAAATCGGCTTCAACTCCCTCTTCTTCATCATCGAGAATCCACCGTCGATTGGAAAAGGAAAATTCCATCTTATTCCTGTAGTGGTACTGCTCCTTCGATGGAACCACTGTCTCCAGTACCGGATTATCTAAGTGGCCAATGCGTCTGAACAGATCCAACACCTGCTCTTTTTTCTGTTCTATCTGAGCATCGTAATCGAGGTGCTGAAAGGAACATCCCCCACAGGTTGGGAAATGGCGGCATCGAGCATCAATTGACTGAGGCGACTCTTTTAGAATCTCGAGGATTCTCGCCTCTGCGTAACCCCTTCTTCGCTTCGCAATACGGACCATGACTTTCTGATTGGGAATAGCGTCGCGAATAAATACTGCGTAATCTTCTAGGTGAGCCACTCCCTTGCCGCCGAAGGCTAGGGATTCAACCGTCACTTCAAACTCATCACCTTTATTGGGGCGAGTCATTATCAGCCTGATCGCTTATCAGTATTCGGAAGCAGCATGACCCCACGTCACAATTGCGACGGAAGCGCTGGCACCGATTCTGCTGGCCCCCGCCTCTAAAAATGAGACGGCACGCTCGAACTCCTTAATCCCACCAGAAGCCTTAACGCCGAACTCTTCACCAACTGTTTTCCGAAGTAGATTCACGTCTGGCAAGGTGGCGCCCCCTGTCGAAAATCCTGTAGAAGTTTTGACAAAATGAGCGCCGGAGTCGACGACTGCTTTCGCAGCAGATACTTTCTCATTATCGTTCAGGAGGCATGCCTCAATAATGACTTTAACACAATTTGACTCCGCGGCGGCGACCACAGCCTTAATATCGCTGACGGCAGTGGCGACGTCACCGCTCTTGAAAGCGCCAAGATTCATCACCATATCAAACTCCACAGCCCCATCTATTAGGCCCTCCTGAACGGCAGCTACTTTTTGCGCCGTTGAGGCGGCGCCGAGCGGAAAGCCTACTACGGTACAAACACCAATACCACTGTTCGACAGATGATCGGCGCACTGCCTCACATAGACAGGATTAACACATACGGTGGCAAACTTGAAGTCCAGAGCTTCACCGCACAGTCGAGATATATCATCCACCCTAGCGTCAGGGTGCAGTAGCGTATGATCGATCAAACCGGCCAGTTCGGATGGAGAAGAAAGTATCATTTCATTCCTTCACGATTGCTTTTACTTTTTGAGCAATACGCCTCGCTTCATCTGCTGTTGTCGCCTCGGCATAGATACGCAAGATCGGCTCGGTGTTTGATGCCCGAATATGCACCCATCGGTTGTTCCAGGAAAGCTTAAGCCCATCCCGTTCATCTCTGGAAGCGTCATCGAACGATTCGGCAATCTTCTCAAAGAGCACATTAGCTTCGATTCCTTCAACTGAAACCTTATCCTTGACGATTTCGAACCGGGGCAGTTGAGACATCACACCGCTAAGAGTTTCATCGGTCAATGAAAGTCGTTGGAGTAATGCGGCGGCTGCTACCAGTGAATCCCGGCCGAGATGAACTTCTTTAAGGATTACGCCACCGTTCCCTTCTCCACCAATGAGTGAACCGTTCTCTTTCATCATTTCCACCACATTTATCTCGCCAACGGCGCTCCTTAAAACTTGAATACTATGCCTTGCCGCAACTCTCTCCATAGCCAGGGTGGTAGAAAGATTGGTCACTACAGGTGCGGAGCTCTTACCGCTTTGGAGAAAGCTATCTAGTGCGAGGACGAGGGTATATTCCTCACCAATGGGTTTACCCGTTTCATCTATGATTGCAAGCCTGTCTCCATCGGGATCGGAGGCTAGGCCTACATCACACATTTTCTCCTTGACCACACTTGCAAGCTCGGCAAGGTTTTTCGGCAACGGTTCCGTCCCTCTGACAAATGCGCCCGAAGTCTCACAGTTGATGGTGATCACTTCACAACCGAACGCTGAAAGAAACATCGGCAATGCCTCTGCGGTAGCACCATTTACGGCATCAACGGCCACACGAAAACATCGATTCTTGATGGCATTGAGATCGATCCAACTCACATCACAGATTTTCGCAATATGACGATTAACGGCATCCTTGTCCTCAATCCGCTCGCCGGAAAGCTGGCTGATCTCGGGATTAGTCCCTTTCAGTGCCATCAGTGCCTTCACCTCATCGCCATTCAGAAAACAGCCGTCACCACCGACAAATTTCAGGCCGTTCCATTCAGAAGGGTTGTGGCTCGCCGTGATAACAATCCCTCCGATTTCGTCGCTGGATTCAACGGTAAATTGCACCGTAGGCGTCGGTATGATTCCACAATCTTTCACCGATCGCCCCAGTTCCTTTAGTCGGTTTATAATCTCTGATGCAAACTCGCTGCCTGAAGGGCGGCTGTCCCGACCGATGACAATCTGACCGTCCGGAGAGAAAAGATGAAACGCGTCTACATAGTCCCGAATGGTCTCTTTGGTGAGTCCGTCACCGACAGTACCCCTGACTCCAGAAATCGACTCAATTAACATAATGGGATTTTTTCGTCTTCATAGTGAGAGAAAGTTATTACGGATACCTTTCTTGGACATCATTTAGGCCTAAAAAAAAATCCAGATTCGATTACTCGAATCTGGATTTTGCATAAGGGCCGTATCAGGAGGGTTGGGAAGGAGGGTGCTATCTACGACCCTTAGCTCTTTTTAACTTTTTCTCCGCGCTTGGCTTCAAGTAAAATGATTTTCTCCTTACCTCTCGAAGAATCCCTGCTTTCTCGTATTTCTTCTTGAAACGCCGTAGAGCTCTTTCGAGTTCCTCACCTTTCTTAACTGAAACTTCAACCATTCAAAACACCTCCCTGACTATCCCAAATAGTTTCGGAGGTTTTTACTGCGGGACTTGTGACGCAAGCGGCGAATCGCCTTCTCTTTGATCTGTCTAACACGCTCGCGAGTGAGATTGAACTCTTCGCCAATCTCATTAAGTGTCAGAGCATAGTCCCGGCCGATACCAAAATACATCTTGATCACATCCCTCTCCCGATCCTTTAGTGACTCAAGACACTGACGAATTTCTTCTTGAAGAGATTCCCCCATAAGGAATGTCTCAGGTGGGCGCTGATTTTCATCCTCAATCACATCCATCAGTGAGTTCTTATCACCATCTCTGAAAGGCGCATGGAGAGAATGATGTCGGCGAGAAATCCGTATAGCATCCGTTACTTCTTCACCTTGCATTTCAAGCTGTTTACCTATCTCGTCTTCATTGGGAGGCCGCTGATACTCTGACTCGAGGTTTTCGGCAGCCTTTGTGATTTTACTGATTGTCCCCACCCGGTTGAGTGGCAGACGGACAATTCTTGAATGTTCCGCAAGCGCCTGAAGAATAGATTGACGAATCCACCATACAGCATAGGAAATAAACTTGAAGCCACGAGTCTCATCAAAACGCTCGGCGGCCTTGATCAAGCCAAGGTTGCCTTCGTTAATAAGGTCGGTCAAAGGAAGGCCCTGTCCCTGATAATCCTTGGCAACAGAAACGACAAAACGCAGATTAGCTTCAGTCAGTTCATTGAGCGCAACAGGATCACCCTGTTTTACACGTTGAGCCAGTTCAATCTCACGGGCTGGTGCTAAAGGTTCAAACTTGCCGATCTCCTCGAGATATCGACTTAAACTTCTGTTCGCGTCAGATGGCATAAATACTTCCTGTTGTTAAGTTGTCGAGTTTACCCCAGTCCCCAGCCTTCGTATACCGTTGTATATATTACTTCTTATGACTGAAATCTCCAAAAATTATGTGGCGTTTCAACTTGCCGCTACCCATTTTGCAAGCTCAATGAATTCAGACACCTGTAGTTTTTCCGGCCGAGCACTCAAATCGAACAGAGAATCGTCTATTTTAAGAGAGGCTAGTGAGTTTCTAAGCATTTTTCGTCGCTGACCAAAGGCGAACCTTGTGATCATTGAAAGAGCATCACTCTCTGACGTCGATAGTAATTCTCCGGACAGCGGGATTATCCTGACAACAGCTGATTCAACCTTCGGCTTAGGGACGAACACCTCCGGTGGCACATTGAGAATCATCTGGACATCGGCCCTCGCCTGAAGGTTTACGGAAAGTCTCCCATAGGGCTTTGACCCAAAAGGCGCCGTCATTCTTTTAGCAACCTCGTTTTGAACCATAAAATGACAATCACGCCAGAACGGATCTCCTTCGATCAGTTTGAAAACAATCATCGATGATATATTGTATGGCAGGTTACCGATCACCCGCACTTTTTCAGTTTCGAAACTGATTTTACGCCAATCTAGTTTCAGAAAATCCTCATTAATAAAAGTACAGTTCTTTAGATCGGTCCGGTTTGACAAACCTTGGAACAGATCACGATCAATCTCAACCCCCACCAGATCGTTTACCTGCGGAGCAAGCAACTCTGTCAGCACCCCTCCGCCTGGACCAATTTCTAAAACTGAATCTGAACTTGACGCCCCGATGAGATCCACCAGTTTCCCGAGTAGATTTTTGTCTGCCAGAAAGTGTTGACCCAATCGCTTTCTAGCAAAGTGCCTCATGCCGAGAGGCCGAAAAAATCCTGGGCAGTGGCTGAAGTAATACGGGCAACCTCCATGGGTTCCATCTGCTTGATTTCGGCAATCCGATCACAAATAAAAGGGATGTTAGATGGCTCGTTCACCTTGCCACGGTACGGCACCGGTGTCATGAAAGGGCAGTCAGTCTCGAGCATGATTCGATCAATGGGGGTCGCATTCAATACCGTCTCTGCGCTGTCCTTCCCAAATGTGACATTGCCTGTAAAAGACAAAAGACATCCCGCTTCCAGCGCCCGTTCGGCAATCAGAACGTCGCTTGAAAAACAGTGGATGACCGCCTTGGAGGGCGACACATTCTCGATAATATGAAGAAGGTCTTCATCCGCATCACGGTTGTGGATCACTGCCGGCATCTCAAGTTCACCTGCCAATTCAAGCTGGGATTGAAATATGACCCGCTGGATATCGGACGGCGAGAAATTCCTGAAATAGTCAAGTCCCATCTCGCCGACTGCTACCACCTTGTCGTGGGTAAGAAGTTCCTTCAACTGCATGAGATAATCGTTTGGTGCGTCCTTTGCATCATGGGGATGAACACCCGCTGTGGCAAATACACCATCAAATTGTTCGGCAATGGATATAGAAGTTTGTGACGAAGCAAGATCGGTACTGACGCAGATAATCCGTTCCACTGATGCTTCTCTCGCCCGTTCGATAACGGAGTCAAGCTGATCCTTCAGTTCATCGTAATAGAGATGGGCGTGAGTGTCAGTGTACAACTATCAAGTGACGATCTTACGAAATTCTTATGCCGGAACCGATTTCCGGATCGTCCAACGTGACCACCACCACCGAATCGTCACCGCTCGCCGCCAGCAGCATGCCGTTTGATTCAACACCGCGGATGACAGCCGGTTTAAGGTTTGCAACAATGGCGATTGTTCTCCCCACCATCTCATCGGGAGAATAGTGTTCGGCGATCCCGGCGACGATCTGACGCTCTTCCTCTCCCACTTGAAGCTGAAGTTTCAGGAGCTTGTCAGCTCCTTCTACTTTTTCAGCCGCGATAACAAAAGCTGTCCGTAGATCTACTTTCGCAAAATCTTCGATAGCGATTTTTTCGTCAGACATATTCATCTCCTCAGTTTGATGTTCTTTTTTATCTGCTTCAGGCATTTCAATTTTTGGGAAGGGAATCTCAAATTCACCTAGGGGGAGCCCTTCCTCCAGCGGCTCTCGGACTTTGTCAAACTCCGCACCAATCATTTTCAGCACTATTTCCGTCCGCACCGGCATAATGGGTCGGAGTAGAACCAGTGCCTGCCGGAGCGATTCGGTCGCATTGTAAAGAACCGTGCCTGCCCGTTCAAGATTATTCTTTACCAGCTTCCACGGTTCGGTTCGTTCCATGTAGCGGTTGATGGCGCGGACATACTGCATCGTCTCTTCCACCGCTTCGCTGAGACGCATCGATAAAATGTGATCGGGTATGACAGTTGAGAGAGCCTCTCCCATATCTCGAAGTTCTTGCTCACGATCCTCCAGTTGGCCACTCGCCGGGATTGTGCCGCCAAAATGCCTTTCAATAAGTGTAGTGACTCGTCCGACAAGGTTCCCTAGATCGTTGGCAAGGTCGCTGTTATACCGCTTGACAAACGATTCCAGAGTGAAGCTGGCATCTTGCCCCAGTACCATTTCGCGCATGAGGTAGTAGCGAACAGGATCGACACCGTATTCTTCAATGAGATCCAGCGGATTGACGACGTTGCCCAGCGACTTACTCATTTTCGATTCGCCTGAGAGCCACCAGCCATGGGCGAAAATCGACTTCGGCAGCGGTATTCCAGCCGACATGAGCATGGTGGGCCAGTAGACGGTGTGCGTGGTGAGAATATCTTTCCCGATGAGGTGAACCTCGCAAGGCCACCATTTCTCATAGCCCGCATCGTTAACGCTAAAACCGGTAGCTGTAACATAATTGATCAATGCATCAAACCATACGTAAGTGATATAGTCCTTGTCGAAAGGCAGATCGATCCCCCAGTTGAGACGGGACTTTGGGCGGGAAATGCATAGGTCACCCAGTGGCTGCTTTAGAAATCCAAGAACCTCGTTCTTACGGTGATCCGGCTGAATGAACTTCGGATTGGCATGTATATGATCTATCAGAGCATCCTGATACTTCGACATTTTGAAAAAGTAGTTTTTCTCTTTCAGCTTTTTGATATCTCTAAACTCTCCCGACTCTGCCTCCTTATCTGTGATAAACCGTTCCTCCGAGACTGAATAGAGACCTTCATATTCATTTTCGTAGACATCGCCATTGTCATACACAGTCTGCAAGATTCCCTGAACTACTTTGGCATGCCGTTTCTCGGTAGTTCGGATGAAGTCGTCATTCGAAATGTGGAGCTTTTCCCAAAGTTTCAAAAATCGAGGGGCCATTTTGTCGCAATGATCCTGAGGATCAACTCCTCTTTCTTCGGCAGCTTGCTGCACTTTCTGGCCATGCTCATCCAGCCCTGTAAGGAAGAATACTTCATCACCGCTATCCCGATGATAGCGAGCCAGAACATCGGCCAGAATGGTTGTATAGGCATGACCGATATGCGGCTTATCGTTCACATAATAGATCGGCGTTGTGAGATAGAACTTGCTCATGAGCGGCTGTTAAGACCGTCGCGAACCTCCATTAACAGATCCATAAGGACCAAATTTAGCTGAAAATTCCGGCTCAATGAATCTGTACACGTTTCAACGGCTGTTATGATCCTCGGATAGTCCGCCGAGGCATACCTGGCATTGAACTTATGGATATCATCCTTCATCATCGAGAGAATGAATCTCGACCCTCCATTAAACTTTTGGGCGTGAAGTGCGTCCCTGAACCAATAACTGAGAAGCTTAAACTGAAAGGCCAGTTCGGCTGGGCTTGAGCGATATGTCACAGCACCGTGGGCAAGGAACTTTCTCCAGCCACTCTCGGTCCCGGAAACTACCCAGGATAGCATTGACTGAAGTGTCGATGTGATCTCACCCAGATCGGAATCGGCAAGTGACCGCGCCATTCTGACATTTCCCTGAGACAAATGCGCAATCAGCATCGCATCTTCCCGAGAGAGGTTGAAGCCCTCCTCAAGATGTAACGCAACTTGAGACTCCATAACTGCCGGAAAATAGATGGCTTGACAACGTGATCGTATCGTATCAAACAGTCTTTCAGGAAACTCTGTACAGAGGATCAACGTTGTGTCCGGTGGCGGCTCTTCGAGCACCTTCAGTAGAGCGTTGGCTGATTCCCCCTGTTGAGACATCAGCTTCTCCGCTTCAAAAATCAGAATCATTTTCTGGCCCGACTCCACCGCCTTCAGATAGACCTTTTCCTTAATCTCTCTAATGGAGTTTATTAAGATTGTCTTCGCCCGAGGCAATTCGAGTTTGATGTAAGGGTCTTCACCTTTTTTCGTCATCAATTCCGTCAGAATTTCGGCCGTTTTAGTTGCGAGCGCCTTCAAAGGGGGATCATCCTTGTCGATAACCTTATCGCGAGGGAACGGCACAATGAGCATGAGATTAGGATGCTGAAGTGAGTCAAACTTGCTGCAAGATGGGCAACTGAAACAGGGTGTGTCGGAAGGGTTTTGGCAATTGAGAAAAGAAGCAAAACGAACGGCCATAGCCTCTTTCCCGGAGCCCGCCGGCCCTTGAAACAGATAGGCATTGCCGATCCGATTCCTATCGAAAACTGAGAGGAGCCGGTTCCAAATCTCTTGCTGGCCTACTATGTCGAGCTTCATCGCAGTTCTCTCAACCACGTTTCAGGGTTCAGCTTGTTCCGATTTTCCCAAATTTCAAAGTGAAGCTTCGCTCCCTCAAGTGATCCCGAATCACCGACATAAGCAATCACATCCCGAGCGTTAACATAACTGTTTTCGTCCACCTCCACATCAACCACGTGGGTATAGACTGAATAAAAGCCGTCGCCATGATCTAAAATGACCGTATTACCGTAACCGCGGATATAGGTAACGGTCGTGACAATACCGTCATAAATGGCCTTCACTTCGCTTCCGGACTTTCCCCGAATGTCGATGCCTGTATTCTCCGTTACCGTCTTCAGCTCTGGATTTCGATAGGTGCCAAATCGAGAGATAACGGGCCCTTCGATTGGCCAAGGAAGTTTCCCTTTGAGCTGTCTGAACGGAGCAGAAGCCACCAGTTCGGTCTCTTTCCGCCTCCGTTCGAGTTCAGCGATCCTCGCAGCTCGTTCCCGCTCAAGACGGGTAATGATGGCTTCCATCTCACGGGAAGCCTTTTGCCTTTCCTTGAGAGCCACGGTCATCTGCTGTCTGTCCCTCTTCAGATTATCCAATTGTTTGCTCCGCAATCTCCGCCGCTGCTCCAGCCATCTTTTCCGGGATGATTTCTCCTTATCAATTTTTAGGATGTCAGCCATTTCAGCCCGCATGACGGATTGCTGCTGCTCAATTTCAGACACAGTCACTTTAATCTCCTCCGCAAGGGTCTTATCATAATCGGAAATGATCTTCAGATACTTCGCCCTGAAGACTGCCTGATTCCAAGAGTCCGAGTTGAGCAGTTTTTCCAGATCTGAAAGTCTCCCTTTTTTGTAGGAAGTCACTACTCGCTTTGTATAACGAGACACCAACGAATCGCGTTCACCCTCTTTTTCAACGATTATTTTTTGCGCTTCATCAATAGCGCTCTGCTTTCGCTTCTCTTCCTGTCTGAGCCGATAAATAAGATTCCTAACAAGTGATATCTCCTCATCAATTTCGTTAAGCCTTTCAATTTCACTTTTCTCTCTGTTCGACGCTTCGCCAATCTTTTTTTCGAAGTCAGCAATCTCACGTCTGATCTTGTCCAATTCATCGCTGTGGAATCTGATATCTTTCTCAATCTCTTGCGTTTGCCCCGCCAGAGCTGAGATCACAAGAATGTAGAGGATACGAAAAAGGGATTTCATCTGCTGTGTCAGGAAGCAAAATTAAGATTGGCGGTGAATAATTCCTTTCTCCAAACTCCTTGCCATAACTGTCGTCAATCGCTATTTTGAGACACCGACAATTAGAGGACATAAAGTGAAGAATGCAGTTTGGCCCAATCTGTTCCGAGGATGGAATAGAACCGAGAGCGATACAGTTTACACCTTAAAGCAAGTGCCGGTTTTTAGAGGCTTCAGTAAACGGGAGTTTGCTGAACTCGAAAAACTTGTCCATCACAGAAGCTACGCCGCTCAGGACTACGTGTTTAAGAATCGCGCACCCGGCGAAGGAATGTACATCATTATGAAAGGAAACGTTAAAATAACCATAGGGACAAGGACTGGGAGTGAGAGTATCCTCGCTGAACTCACTCACGGTGACTTTTTTGGCGAGTTAGCTCTTTTTGATGATGAACCAAGATCAGCCAACGCCATCGCCACCGAAGATTCAGAGCTTATCGGTTTTTTCACAGCCGACCTCCGGTCTCTTCAGGATCGGAACCCTGAACTGGCAAACAAAATTCTCTTCAATCTCGGCGGTATGCTCGGGGAACGGTTGAGAGGCACCAACCGCCTCCTGTTGGAGGCTCAAAGCGTGAAGGACAATGGAGAAGAATCTTCCGACTGATTATTTTCAGCTGATCTATCGTCTACTTGTTGGGCTTGTGACTGTGGGCTTTCTATGGTTCGTCTGGCCCTATGTGTCCAACGTGGTTCTGATGCTCGTTTTCGCTTTTCTATTTACAACGGTTCTGCTCTCATCTGTAGACGGATTGGAAAGGAAAATTCATAGCCGCGGATTCAGCGTATTGTTGATTACTTTTGGAGTGCTGGCGGGAATTGGAATCTTTATCGGAAGTTTTATTTCCCAACTCTCTTCTCAGGCTGCCGAATTCTCTTCCCGCGTTGACCCCGCCACCCTCACCGCTGAGTTTAAGAACCTTGGTGAAAGGTTCATTGCGGCTCTGCCGGGTTTTGCTTCGAATATGGTTACCTCCGGCGGCGATTTTGCGTCAACTCTTAGTTCGTTCATCAATACTATCATTGAAAACCTCGCTTCTCTCGCCGGAGCCATTGGAAACTTCATGCTGAATGCTGCCATGATCCTGATCTTTACCATCATTCTGCTGGCTGAGTATCACTCCTTCCGCAAAACCCTCGTGAGCTACATCTCAAATAAATACTTCGAGGTTGGTCTAAAGCTCATCTTCAATATTGAGAAATCCGTCTCCAGTTACCTCCGAGGACAGTTCCTCTCTGCCGCAAGCGTGGCGGCCATGTCTGTCATCGGCCTTCTTTTCCTAAATCTGGCCGGAGCAAACCTGACGCTGATTGTCTTCATTGGTATCATTGCTGGATTGGCTAATCTGATTCCCCTTGTGGGACCTTTTGTCGGAATGGTACCGGCAATTCTCATCGCATTCATGAACAACCTTGGTAGCGAGCTGGCTGTCGCCCACATGCTCTTTGGCGTGGTTCCATCTCCTTTCTTCATCCTCGACATAATTCTGATGTTCATTGTAGTTCAGCAGATTGAAGGGAACCTGATTACTCCGACCCTTGTCGGAAAAAGCGTTGGGCTTCACCCTATGCTGGTGATGATCGCACTAATTATAGGGGGAACGATTCTGGGCCCGCTCGGTATGCTGTTCGCCGTGCCGGCCACCGGCGTCCTGAAGGTGATCGGGCAGGAGATTGCCTTCGTCAGGCAGAATGCTCATCTGCTCTGACTTCAGCCGGTCTTAATCTTAAATAGAATATAGTTTTCGAAATAGAGAAGGCGCTTCTGCCTATCCGGCAGATTGTAAATCCACATCTGGTAGTTGCCGTCTTTTCCTCTCACTTCTTCCACCACTTCATCAGGGGTACCAAGCAAGTCTTCAACATCGGAAACGAGCATCCCTGTTTCGAGTCTCGGCATATGGCGACGCTGCAGAACCTCTCTTGCTTCATCCAATGAACGGCCCATTTCTCTTCTCACAGCAATCGAATCAGTCGCCGAAAGTTGCGCCTCCAGTGAAGTGATATAATCGTTGTACTTGAATTCGGCAGGAGCAAACATGTCCCTCGCGGTCTTAAGTGATTTTAGCGCAAGACGGAGAGACGCCATATCGCTAGCCTTGTTGACATCACCCACCATCCTGATTGCTGCATTCATACCCGCTCGTCTCGCTTCCACTGTAAGCGTCCTATCCAGTTCGGGAACGGCGTCATACTTTTCGATGGCGAGTGTGTATAGCCCCGCTGCGGCGAGGTCATTCCCTTGCGCCATGACAATTTTAGCCCTAAGATTGTTCTGAGCTCGCTTCCCTTCTTCCGTGAGTATAGCCGCCTTTCCAAGACTTGCCAACGCTTCTTCGTATTGACGGGATTCAAAAAGTTCTATCCCTCCGGCAATATAGAATTCCACCAGTTCATCCAATCGATCCTGAAGCTTATCCACAAGGGTATCCTCCGCCGTTGTGAGCGCTTCAACATATTTCTTGGCAGCGGCATCCATATCTTCCCGCCCCTGTAAATTGCTTCCCTCAGCATAGAGCTGTTGAGGAATCCGCTTGTTGGTAATGTCGAGAAGCTTCTTCGCCCTCGGCATTCGGGCATGGTTCGGATAAGCATTCATGAACTCAAGAAATTTCGGACGTGCTGCTATATAATCTTGGTCCAGAAAAAGTTTCTTAGCCTCATCGCCGGCAGTTTTCCGTCCACCGTAAAAGGCGCTGAATGTGAAAAATAGACCAAGCTTAGGAAGCTTCATTCCTGTTATGGGTGTAATCTCCAGGGGATCGTTGATCTTGCGGATATTGTGAAAAATGTGTCTCAACTCCAGCCCCCATGCATATCGCGCCTCAGTTGGAGATTCAGTGATGA
Source organism: Fidelibacterota bacterium UBA6931 (assembly GCA_002448795.1). Lineage (GTDB taxonomy): Bacteria > Fidelibacterota > Marinisomatia > Marinisomatales > S15-B10 > S15-B10. The sequence goes on along the minus strand of DKAH01000014.1, from coordinate 16,331 downwards.
TCTTGAGTCCTATAGAATAGGCAGAGGAGGTGCCGGTCCCATAAGGTGAACTGTCCATTCTTTCGTCCTTGTAGAAACGCGTATAGTTAACACCATAGGAGTACTTGAGATGGATGAACCATTTGGGATGCCACCGCATGATGTAGGAGGAAACAATATTCATTTCTAAAACAGACGGTGAGAATTTTCGATCAATTCCCCAAGATCCTGGCACTGTAGGCGGACCGGTGATGATGAGATCCTCCCGGAGCTCCATCCTTGGGAATGGAAAAATTGATGAATACCTTACTCCCAATCCGGTGAGAATATCGACATAGCTCTTCCCAAAAAGCGCATAGGACAGATTTGTCTGCCCCCCTTCCATCTCAAGAAAGGAACCCATTCTGCCGGAAAAACTGATCTCTTTGAGACGGTCTTCCACGTCCTCTTCGTATTTAATGGAGTTCGGGTTAATTTTTAGGAAGTTGAGTCCTTCCCACCCATAGAAGCCGACACCGAAGCGTCCCTCCGCAGGAATGGTAGCGATAGGTTCCCGAAATTCCATGGGCCTAAAGACTGCTTCAATCGCCTTTGTGTTTCCTTGCCGAATGGCATCAAATAATTCCATTGCTGCCGGAGGCAGTTTCAATGAAAAACGCTTGCGGCTTGATCTTACCGGCTCTTTTTCGCTTTCTTCAACTTCCGGTTCCTCTAAGGGAGGAATATTTCCCTCCTGCGCTAATACCGGAGTGTTTATCGAAAACGCCAATCCCATCACAAAGCAGAACGATTTCAAAAAGTGACGCTCTAACATCAGTTGATCAAAATAACCGCTTCATTCATCCAATTCAAAGAGTTTCTTTACTAGCCGCGGAATCGGACTTTTTTGCCTCCCGGGAACAAAGAGGATTTGTAACTTCTTTAATCTGTTGAACGATGTTGCCGAATACCATCAGTTTGATCGCCGCTATCACTTTCACGTTTTCCGTCGCTGCGGGAGAGAACGACTGGGAATCTACCATCTGCCGAGTGAAGTACTCCGGCGGAGGTGATTGGTACAGCGACCCCAGTTCGCTTTCCAATCTGTTAGAGTTTCTTAACGAACAAACCTCCGTCTCTATCTCGTCGGTAGAGGCGAGAGTTTCTCTTGATGATGATGCAATTTTTAGCTATCCCTTTCTTTATCTTACGGGGCATGGAAACGTTCGCTTCAGTGAAATAGAGATTGAAAATCTTCGGCGTCACCTCAGCTCCGGCGGCTTCCTTCACGCGGATGACAACTATGGACTGGACAAATCATTTCGCCGTGAGATGAAGCGTGTCTTCCCGGAGAAGGATTGGGTAGAGCTCCCGTTTGATCATCCCATTTACTCGTCCTTTTTTAAGATTACAGGAGGGCTACCAAAGATACACGAACACGACAACAAACCTCCGCAAGGGTTAGGTCTATTTGAAGGTGACCGTCTCATTGTCTTCTACAGTTATGAATCCGATCTCGGTGACGGCTGGGAGGGTCGGTCAGTTCATAACAATCCGGAGGAGAAACGAATATCCGCTCTTCAGATGGGAGCCAATATCTTCATTTATTCGCTTATTCAGTAAATGAAAGTTTCTGAAGCATTAAGACAATTTCGTCTGCAAAAGCTTCGGAATGACCTCGCCTGTTTATTCTGGGCTGGAACATCCTCGGCTCTGGCTGTTCTGCTGATTCTCCTTTCCGTTGAGTCAATTTTCTGGCTTTCACCCGCAGTACGGTACGGGATGTGGTGGATCACTCTTCTCACCGCGGTGGGGGTGGTTTTGGCGGCAGGAGCGGTTGTGGTTCAGGTCAAGCGCCAGAGAATCCGTCGATACTCTCTCGAAAAATGCGCCACTGAGGTTGGTGCAGCGGCTTTCCCCAGACGTGACGACGTAATCAATGCGGTCCAGCTTGAACAGTCACTTCAGGATGACCGAAACAGTTCTGCTTCCCTTACCAGACAGTTCATTGAACAAATTTCTTCACGTCTCTTTTCCCTGTCACCGACCGAAGTGTTGAAGAACGGAAGAGTGAAACAGCTTAGGCAAATCACCGTCATTATATCCGTCCTCATCATGATCGTGACACTCTCTTTTCTTCCAGAGTTTATGGCGTCGGCTCGACATTGGATCCATCCTGGAACAAGCTTTGACCCTCCACATCCTTTCAGAATCGTAAATCTTACCGGTGATATCTACATGATGGGCGGAGACTCAACCTCCTTCACTTTCGAAGTGGAGGGTGAGGCACCTGATTCAATCGTGCTTGAGTTAAAAAGCGTGGAAGGGGAAACGCATATTCGACTTGGTTCCAATGAGCAAGGGTACTTCAAGTACGATATGGGAGAAGTGTTCCAGAACCTCGAATACAGAGCACTGGTTCAAGCCGACCATTTCTGGGAAAGGTGGAAGGAGATCTCATCTGCAACGCATTCTATTGCGGTCATTGACAGGCCAACGATCGAGAATTTTTCTGTGACTATAACTCCACCGGAGTATACAGGGCTGGGAAAGAATGTTCAGGAAGGAAACGTTGCGGAGATCCGTGGATTGGTCGGCTCAACGGTTGACGTGGCCCTCACTTCAGATAACGACATAGCCAGAGGATTCCTCAATACTTTCTCGCGGGAGAATGAAGAAAAGTCCAAGGTTAACCTTGATGTAAGGAGTAACCGAGCCGAAGGTCAGCTGACAATTATTGATGAACTGTTCTTTACATCCCATATATTCAACTACCGCAAAATTGGCAATCTCGACCCGATTAAGTACAGAATCCTGCCAATTCAAGATGCTTTCCCGTCAATTGAGGTACTGATGCCGGCCAGTGTAACTGAGTTGGGCAGTGATTTCTCAATCCCGGTTCAGCTCCACATTCAGGATGATTTTGGATTCTCACATCTTCAGATCGCCTACGAAATGGAGCGTCCCGAGTATGTGGGAGCAACAAACCGTGTCAGTGTCAGAGCCATCCCCACCATTTCAAACGAGATCACTTCACAAGACGTCTTTTACATCTGGGATCTGTCAGCACTGGATTTGATGCCCGAGGATGAAGTACAGTTCCATTTCGAGCTCTACGATAACGACCAGGTTTCTGGACCAAAGAAATCCCTCTCTAAGGAGTTTACTGCGCGGTTTCCATCGCTGGCTGATCTGTTCGCCCGAACCGAAGAGGGCGAAGAAATGCTTGAAGAAGATTTAAGTAAAATTCTGCAAGGCCTCGAAGAAATCAACAGATCCATTGAAGATACGGAACTAAAGCTTTTAAAAGCTGAATCACTCGAGTGGGAAGATAGACAGGCTGTGCAGAAATCAGTGGACGAAGTAAAAAACAAGCTTGAGGAGGTAAAGTTGCTCCAGGATGCCATTAACGATATTATGGAGCAAGCGGGAAAGCACAACCTTTTCTCAAATGACTTAATGGAAAAATTCAAACGTTTGAATGAGCTACTTCAGGACGTGATTACGCCGGAAATGGTGGAATCCATGGCGGAACTACAGGATTCAATGGACGAAATGACAGCCGATCAGTTGATGAAGGCGCTGAAGGATTTCCAGCAAAACACGGAGTCCATGGAAGTCCAGATTGACCGTTTCATCGATATTTTCAGGCGTATTCGAGCTGAGCAAAAATTAGACGAATTATCTGTCCGACTAACGAATCTTTCAGATCAGCAGGAAGAGTTGGCTGACCAGATTTCTCAGGGAAATGTCAGTGAGAATGGTGGGCGACTTTTGTCTCAGCAGGAACGTAACAGCGAGGAGCTAGCGCGGCTTGCAGATTTGATGGAAGAGACAGCTGAAGCTATGGCTCCCTATGCACAGATGCCTTCAGGTGAACTAGAGATGCTGGCCCAATCTTCCACAATGGAGGAAGTGAGCGATGAGATGAATAAATCAGAGCGGGCGCTGAATAGAGGCGACTTGTCCGGTGCGACCAATCCAGCCGCCTCCGCTGCTGCGGGGTCGGAGATACTCGAACAAGAAGTTGCGATAATTGCCGAGAAATTTAGTAGCGAAACAGCTGTGGCTATGGCTGAGCGCTTCGAAAAGATTCTTCGAAATACACTCTTCATTTCCAAAGAGCAGGAACAGCTGCGCCTGGATACTTCCGATCTATCAAGGAACAGTCCCCGTCTGGGACAGATGGCTTCACGACAGCAGATGCTTCGAGATCAGTTAAGCCAGCTAATATCAATCCTAATGAGTCTCTCGCGAGAGACTTTTGCCGTCACACCCGAACTGGGAAAAGCGATCGGCAGCGCCACTGTAGGAATGAATGAATCGCTAACGCGATTGGAAGAACGTCGCGGTCCCGAATCTGCCCGCCAACAGGGTGAAATAGTTAAGGCACTGAACGAGGCTGCGGTGGCTACTCTCGCCGCAATGGAGCAGATCAGGCAGTCAGGATCAGCTTCCGGTTTCGAACAGTTCCTCGAGCGGATGCGTCAGATGGCACAATCTCAGGAAGGAATAAACGTACAGACTTTTCAGCTCGCATTGGGACAGATGGCGGCGGTTTCTCAAGAACAGCTTATGCAAAGACTCAGGAATGATCAATCACAATTAAAAAAATCGCTCGATGAATTGATTAGAGAAATGAAAGGATCGGGTCAGGGGGGCGACCGCCTCGATGGAATCGCAGGAGAAATGGAAGAGGTAATTCGAAACTTTGAGCGAAGGCAAGTGAGTCGCCGGACGGTGGAACTACAGCAGAGAATTCTTACGCGGATGCTTGACGCTCAAAAATCTCTCAAACAGCAGGACATGAGCGAGAAACGCCGCGCCATTACCGCCGGTGATTTCAAGCATGAAGGGCCCGATGGATTGCCATCGGATCTTGGCCAGCGCCGCAACCTCGCGATAGAAGCACTCAATAGAGCCATGAAGGGAGGCTACCCTAGAGACTATCAGGCAATGATTCGGCGTTACTTCAATTCGCTGGCTGAATCAGAAGATCTTATTGATGAAAATACCGATGAGAACCGCCAGTAGAATTTCAATCATAATTATTTTCAATTTTGCATCGGCTCAGATACCGGGCGAGGTGCCGCTTCTCAATCAGGGGCAGGATCGTTTTCGGCAGGCGATTCAGCTGGAGCGGATCGGCGAACTGGAAGCTGCCGAAGGAATCTATCGTGAACTCCTTAATGCCAACCCTAAAGACACTCGTGTTTTTCTTCAGATCAAAGCGCTCTACAGAAAGCAGAATCGGTACGATGACCTCAGGGAACTCCTATTGAATCGTGTGACAATTTTCAAGCGTGACCTCCAGAGCCACATTGAGCTTGGAGAACTGATCATGCTGAGCGATGAGCGGGAGAGGGCCATACACTACTGGAAGGCACTACGGCTGCAATTTGGGGAGACTCGTTCCATTTATTTCATGCTGACCCAGATGTACCTTAAACACAGTCTTGATGAAGAGCTCGATCAACTTGTAGTGGCCGGCCGGGACGCCTTTGACGATCCTGCCTTCTTGAGCCTCGAACTGGGCAATATTCACATGCGAAACCTTGATTACGCCGCTGCTACTGAACAATATATCATTTACGCTTCATATCACCCTGAACAAATCAGAACTTCTTCTATTCAAATCCTCCGCATGTCTGACAGGGACGAAAGCTACGAAAAAATCGAGGCCACCCTCGTTCGAAAGATGGCATTTGATGAAAGAACCGTCAGATCACTATACAGCGATTTTCTCTTCAAGATCCAGAAATATCCGGAGGCTTATAATCAACACAGCGCGCTGGGCGTCTCGAACCAGCAAGACTTTGAACGGTGGATCAGGTTTGCTGAAAACCTCCGCAAAGAACACCGTTTAAACCTTGCTCTTCGGTCTTACAGTTATCTCCTTAACCAAACTCGACAGTCTTCCCACGGCCTTAATGAAGGATTAAGAAAACGATTTACCGGAGAGGCGCTTTACGGCCTCGCCCTCACATACGAGCTTCAGATCACTCCTGGCGAACAGTGGTCTCCACTGGCGGAATTCTTCCCAGGAAACGCATTCTTTGAAGATCATCTGATGACACTTCAGTCCGTAGAGGTTCAACCTCTTGAGGAAACGTTCGCTCTTTACGATTCGATCTTGATCTCCCTCCCTTCCACAATTTTCCCTCCCCAGGCTCACTTTCGTATGGGAGAGATAAAGTACAAGATTACGCGCGATTTCGATGGGGCTATTTCTTCATTTCATAAAGCTGCAACTTCAGCAAAAGATGCAAAGCTGAAACTGGCTGCCAATCTTCGTTTGGCAGATCTGCTAATGGCAAAGGGAGATTTTCCTTCTGCCGAGGATCATCTGAATCAGACTCTTTCAGTCAACAATCAGCAGAAAGAACGCCATTCACTCGAATTCAAACTGTGCCAGATCCATTTCTTCCACGGCAATGTGGAGGAAGCGTTGCAGCTTGTTGACAGTTTGCTCGTCTCTCTTGAACTCGATGATCCATTGTTTAACGATGTTCTAGAATTGAAGGGATTTATTGAGGAGAACTATCTGCGTGGCGATCAGATCACCAAAGACGCGTTCCAAGGCTACATTCTAGCAGAGCGACTGCTGAGACAGGGAAAGAGGACAGAAGCCGCCTCATTCTACAGGTCAGTATCTGAAGCCTATCCCGATTCTCCGGTGGCCGATGAAGCGGCTTTTCGAAGGGCGAAACTTACGGTGGAGCTTGGCGAGTACGATAACGCGTTGGAACAACTCGCCCTCATCAGAAATAGCCCTATCGGCGATCTAGCAACCGTCATGACTGGAGAGATCTACGACAGGTTGCTTCATAACAGTGAAGAAGCCGCCATATGGTATTTCAAGGTTCTGGAGGAATATCCCGCAAGTTTGCTTACCGAACCGGTCCGATACCGCCTGAGAGAAATAACCACTGAAGGAGAGTTGAATTGAAGCGTGTTATACCACTCATCATGGTAATGTTCACAATCCTATCAGGGAACAGGATCCTTATACCCATGGACCTGGCTCAGAAGGACCATCTGAAAGCATATGGAATCGCCTACTGGGTGGTGAAACAAAACATCGATGTGGAGTGGGTCCTGAACTACCGGGGTGGTTCCTTCATGCTGGACGCTTACCCCGCCGTTATTAAGGAGGCGAAGATTCGTGGCGTGACGGTAGAAACCATCAGTGACGAGAATGTTGTGGCAATCTACGGAGAGGTGGATGCGAACAACATGGAAGTTGTTTTGTTGGAAAAGGCGCCGAAGATCGCAATCTATTCTCCGCCGAACAAGCAACCGTGGGACGACGCCGTAACGCTGGCCCTCACCTACGCGGAGGTCGATTACCAGACTCTATGGGATGAAGAAGTATTCCTCGGTCGATTGGACCAGTTCGACTGGCTTCACCTTCATCACGAGGATTTCACTGGTCAGTATGGAAAATTCTACAGGAATTTCCACAAAGCGCCTTGGTATATCGAACAGCAATTTCAATTCGAAGCGATGGCTGAGCGCCTCGGCTTTGCTTCTGTCAGCGAAGAAAAGAAGGCGGTTGCTAGAGCGATCCGTGATTATGTTGGCCTCGGTGGATTCCTCTTCGCCATGTGTTCGGCGACAGATTCCTACGACATCGCACTGGCGGCCGAAGGGGTCGATATTGCCGAAGCTGTTATCGATGGAACACCGGCCGATCCCGAGGCACAAGCAAAACTGGATTTCAGTCAAAGCCTCGCTTTTGATGCTTTTTCCATTATTCCCGACCCCTTCATCTACGAATTTTCCGATATTGATGTCCCCCCGAGCGACCGTCCCACTACTCGAGGAGCCGAGGCTGACTATTTCACCCTCTTTGAATTTTCAGCGAAGTATGATCCCATCCCCACCATGCTGACGCAGAATCATGTCGGTATTGTCAAGGGATTCATGGGACAGACCACCGGATTCAAGCGATCACTCATAAAGAGCCATGTCGTTGTCATGGGAGAGGTTGAAAAAGATGAACAGGTAAAGTATATCCACGGAAATTACGGAAAAGGAACTTTCACATTCCTTGGCGGTCACGATCCGGAAGACTACCAGCATTTTGTCGGTGATCCTGCTACGGATCTTGCACTTCACCGGAACTCCCCGGGATACCGATTGATTCTCAATAATGTTCTCTTCCCCGCCGCACGAAAAAAGGAGAGAAAAACGTGAACATTTTTTGTGTCGGGCAAAACTATGCGAAACATGTAAAGGAACTCGGTAACGAGGTTCCCAAAGAACCCGTGTTTTTCCAGAAAGCGTCTTCGTGTCTGTCTAATGACACAGTGATCAGGCTCCCAGAAAGAAAAGTGATTCATTACGAGGTGGAACTTGTAATGGTCTTTGGCAGAGCTGGAAATAACATATCGCCACAATCGGCAATAAATCATATTTCTCACTGGTGCCTCGGGCTCGATCTCACAGACAGACCGCGTCAAACTGAAATGAGGCAGAGGGGGCTTCCCTGGTTTGACTCCAAAACTTTTCCGGGCGCGGCAGTGATCACTGATGTTGAGCCGTTTAGCCAAAAGGAAATCGAAAAAGATTTCTGGCTTAGAAAGAATGGAGAAGAGGTCCAGCGAGGAAATGTGAACGATATGCTTTTTGATATCGCCACGCTCGTCTCCGGCCTGTCTGAGATCGTTACTTTAGGTGAAGGTGATCTTCTTTTCACAGGCACGCCGAGTGGTGTGGGACCCATTAAAACGAGCGATGAACTTGAGCTCGGTTCAGAAGATGATGTCAAGGGAAGATTTAGCGTCACTTAAATCCTGAGCCACACCGAAACACCTTGACTTCACCCTCCGAAGGTGTCAATTTCTCCTGTCTATAACTCCGAGGTTAATTGATGACTCTTGTTAAAGAACTTCAGTCTGCAATGCAGACGGCGATGAAATCTGGCGATTCTGATCGTGTCCGTACCCTCCGGACGCTCCTTGCCAAACTCAAAGAAGGAGAAATCGAGAAGGGAGATGAGCTGTCAAAAGAGGAGCTAATCAAAATTCTCCAGACAGCCGCGAAACAGCGCAAAGAAGCCGCCGATATGTACTCCGATGGTGGAAGAACGGAATTGGCCGATGCAGAGTTGAAAGAACTGGACATTATTGAAGAATATCTTCCGGAACAACTATCTGAGGAGCAAGTGACGCTCATGATCGAAGATGCCATTGGGGAGACAGGCGCTGAATCTCTCAGCGATATGGGAAAGGTGATGCCGGTCATCATGAAAAAAGCGGCGGGCCAAGCGGACGGAAAGACAATTCAAGAAATCGTAAAAAGGAAACTTTCCGATTGATCCACCCATTCGATCTGGCGGCAATATTTCTTCTTATTGGATTCGGATATATAGGATATAAACGGGGGTTCCTTGAAGAGATCGGAAGACTGGCGGGCTTGGTTGTGGCAAGTCTGACTGCCTTCCAGTTTCACGATTCCGTTACTTTTGCTTTACATCCTCGCCTGCCTCTGGACGGCCGACTCATTTCTGTTGGTGCTTTCGCTGCTGTTTTTTTTGGCGTCTTATTGCTTATGAGAGTAGTCCTTAGGTTTCTCCAGATGTTTCTTCTGTCCCGAGGAATTCGCTCGATGAACCGAATGATGGGTATCGCAGTTGGCTCTGTAAAGGCTTCAGTGGTGGCAGTGATCCTCTGTTGGAGCGTGGACGTTTTACCCAACGCCGACTACTTCACTGAAATGAAGATACGGTCTTATGTCTATCACAACTCAAGCAGCGCCCGACAATGGATCGTGAGCGCTTTTCATCTTGAAGAACCTGTCCAGCGCGGAGAGAGATGGATGAAGCGGAAAATGGAGCAAGGTTAGGTTTGGCCCGTATTCCACCCGACACCATCGATCGAATCAGGGATTCGGCGGAAATTCTTGATGTGATTTCGGACTATGTAGAGCTTCGTCGGCGTGGACGAAATCATTTCGGTCTCTGTCCCTTCCATCCTGAGAAGACTCCCTCCTTCAGTGTAGCGCCGGACAAGCAGATATACCACTGTTTCGGCTGTGGTGCCGGCGGGAATGCTATCTCCTTCTTGATGGAGTATGAAAAAATCAGCTTCGTGGAAGCGCTGAAGAAGCTGGCGGAACGGTATGCAATTGAACTCAATCTTCACCGTGAAGATGGCTCAGAGGAATTCTTCAGTCAACTTTACACCGTTCAGAATCATGCTCTTAGCTTATTCAGTAAAAAGCTGCGATCCAATGAAGGAGTGAAGGTCCGCGATTACCTTTCATCGAGAGGTCTTTCCGATGAGACTGTGGAACTGTTTGACCTCGGCTACGCCGGCGACGGGTGGGATCATCTCCTGAGCGTGATTAAGGCTAATAAGGTGGCACAAGAGGTGATTGATAAGTGTGGACTTTTCACAAGAACTAACAAAGGAGTTTTCGATCGGTTCAGAAACCGACTCATGTTTCCCATCACCAATCGCGCTGATCGCGTCGTTGGTTTCGGCGGACGAGACATCGCGGGAGAGAGTGATGCAAAGTATTTAAACTCACCGGAAACCCCCATCTACAACAAGAGGGAAATTCTTTACGGTATGTCTCGAACGATGGAAGCGGGCCGGAAAGACCGGACGCTTATCGTCGTTGAAGGCTATATAGATTTTCTTCAGCTTTACCAGCACGGCATCAAGAACATTGCGGCCACATCGGGAACAGCTCTCACCACAGGTCAGGTGTCGCAGTTACGGAAGTTTGCTGATACTGTTTATATCGCGTACGATGGCGATACCGCCGGCAGGAAGGCGGCCATCTCTGCCGGTTACAACCTGATGAAAGGAGGCGTCACGGCTAAGATTGTCAACGTCCCAGAGGGGAGTGATCCAGACAGCTGGGTGAAAGAGTCTGGCGCTGACACTTTCAGGCGGGAGCAAGAAAATGCTTCAGATGTCATCACATTCCATTTTGAGAATACGTCTCTGAACCTGTCCAACGCTTCAGAACGATCACGGCTTGCCGATGAAATTACCATGGAACTAGCTTCTATCAATGACGAGATTATTCGAAGAGACCTGGTAAGGCAGGTGGCTGAACGAATGGCCGTCGACGAGGAGACCATCATTCGAAAGGTCCGAAAAAGTGGCCGACGTGCAGTCTCCCAGCCTGCGGCAACTCCGGAAGCCGACCCTGCTTCTCCCTCCTCAGTCGCGAAGGCTGAACGCGAGATAGTGAAACTTCTCGCCTCTGGCAACCGTAATGTGGCCGATCTGCTGAAAGCAAACACCGACTTGGAAACTTTTTTAGACCCAATAATGAAGACTCTGGCTGACTACCTCCTTAGGGTTGGCGCAGAGAACGGAAATCTTTCAGGGGCTCTGGACCTTTTTCAGGAAAAAAGTGACCGCGAACGGGCTTCCCGAATTCTACTTGAATCAGCCGCTGAAGAAGATCCTCATCGAGTGGCTGTGGACTGCCTCATTACTCTTGAGCAAAGCCCGTTGAAAGCAAAAATTGATGAAGCCAGAATTCGCCTAAGAGATGTGGAGCGTTCCGGAAAAGATTCGTCTGAGGCTCTTGCCTCTGTGATAGAACTCCGAAAACACCTGTCACAATTAGAGACAAAACGGAAATCGCTTTTAAAAGGGAAAAATGAAATTGTCTCTTAGAATCCTATCCGTCTTGTTCTGCATTTTGGCAATAAGTACCCTTGTAAATGCACAAAGCGTCAAATTCTTTAAGACTGATCTTCACCGGAGCGATATACTTAAGGATGAAATGTCTGAAGAAGAAGCAGAGCGGGTTAACCACTTCAAGGCGTTCTACAACTCCAGGGGACGCCTCGTGAAAGTGGAGTTCTATCCAAACGGGGATCGCATTCTCGCTGAAATGAGAAAACGGGAAATCTTTCCTCGCCCGAGAGCACCTTTCAAATACTTTCGCATGTGGAATCCCCATAAACGAGAGCTCGGTGAAGAGCTTCCCGCTTCAAAGTTGGGAAGTCTACCCTACTACAGGGTTTCTTATGACGGCGAGTCTGCTATCAGAACCGTGGAATTTTTCAGAAAGAGAAATCTTCGGCTTTGGACCTATTTCCTGATGAAACAGGAAGGTGAAACAGAATCCCACCTCTCCATAGTTTTCGCATCACAGCAGCCACTGACGATTCTTGATCCTCACCTGTTTCACACATCAGCCAGTGAGATGAAGCAGGGATGGATAGCTGATTTTAGACACAACCGATTGAACAGACCTCTGGAGACGGTGGTGAGTGATCCCATCGGTAACCGGTACTATTTTTACCGTTTTAAGCATCGTTATGAAACGGAAGGAGACAGTCTGAATCCCGTCTCCTTCAGGTACACAACTTCTGAGTATTACCTCGCCGATAGCACCAAGATGGGGAGTCACCAGCTTATTTATGACGAGAGCGAGAGACTGCTAAAAAAAGAGTTTTACGATAACCGGAATCAGTTGCTGGAAACGATAGAGTACATTTTTGATACGGAACGAAACGAACTTGTTACCGTTATCCGGGATCCCAAAGGGGGAATTCTACACCGGAAGGTGAGAAAGAGGAAATAAGGGATTCTTTGCACTTTGCTGCAATAGGGACCACCTAGAAGATTCTGAGAAAAACCGTCTCGACGGTTTAGAAAGCCCTTCTGCCATCTGGCAGAAGGGCTTTCTTCTTATCTGTTCCGCCTGATTCTAAAACCGAAATAATAGCCCTGCATTAAAGTATCTTGGTGTGCCCAGAAATACTTCTGCACTAGATGCATCATGAGTTCCATCATCATTAAAACCATTATATCGACTATTATCATAAGCATCTTGCACATAGAGTGCATCCATTGCATTAAATATGTGTAAAAATGCTGTGACATTTGTACCAGCAATGCTGACAGGCAAATCATAGTTTACATGGAAATTAACTCTTTGATAAGCAGGTGCCATCCAAACTTGCTCACGATCAGGAGTTTCACCGTCTTCATATTCTCTACTCGATGGACTCCAATCTGCATAGTTGTTATCATAGTGGTTAAGTAAAGTTTGAATATTCAATCCTTTCATTGGACTTAATGTTAATCCAAGAGCAAATGATGTTTGAGGCATATCCCCTACATACAGGTCTTTTAATGCGTAGTTATATTTCCCAAGTGTATTGTTCCCTTCATCCTTTAAAGTCCCGCTTGCATCATCTACAAACTGCCAAGTACCAAAACCTGCAGCCGCATCAACACGAAGCATATCAATAACTTGAATGGATGCTTCAAGTTCTAATCCTGAGTGTTGTTGGTTAACGCCTGTTAGATAAACAATTTCAGTATCTCCACTGGATCCTTGACCTGTAGTAACAGCTTTTGTTAGGTTTCTATCTGTCCAGTCTGTTATATAGTAATTTGCTTTGAGAGCAATATTCCTTGCTTTGTAATTAACTCCAGCTTCAAGACCCTGAAATTTCTCATTTGTGATGTTTACAGCTTGATTTCCATCTTCATCAATAACGTTATCCATAATGGGAGGTTTTTCTACTAGACCAAAATTAGCGAATGCACTTACGTTATCATTCAGAGAGTACATCGCACCACCTTTGAATTGTATGGTCGATATTGGATCTGATTCAATTAACTTTTTAGCAACAGTGAAATGGTTTTTGTAGGTGTATTTGATCGTACTGAACCCTGCCATTCCATAGGCTGATAGTTGACCAGCACTATATGTACCTTGTCCAAAGAAGCCCAACCAATCAACTGTGGTATTGTTGTGGTAATCAATAATATCCCCAAGATAAGATTTTTTACCATCTGGGTAATTTTCATCTGTATAATTAATGAAATATTCTCCACCAAGTAAATCGCGCACTTCACGAGCGTGCTCGATACCTGCAGTTCTCCAGTCTAAGCCACCTTGGAACTTAATGGCATCACTCAAATCGTAGTTCAATTTTGAAATTACGCCAATAGTACTTTGACGATTAATTGAATTACGGAGAATACCTAATGATTCGCCCGCAGTTTTAGGCCTACCTTTTCTATCCTCAGTACCACGATTCACAGCAATTGTTGCATTCCAATCTGCAACGCGTGACGGGCCTGAGTAATCCCAAACATATCCACCCGAACCTGTATTTGGAACCCAAGTCATTGTTGTGGAATCAAATGCTGCACCATCATTTTCAATAGTACCAGTACCACCACCTGAACCTCCAGACCAATAAAGAATCGAGGACAATCTCATATTGTCACTCAATGTCAGGTAATGGTTTAGATTTACCAAGGGTTTGTGGAAGAAGTTTTCACGTTCATTTAAAAAATTTGGATCGTATCGATCTACTGTTCGTGCACCATACATATACCAATATTGCTGACCTGTGTATGAAGGATCAACTTCATTCCAATTTTCATTATAAAATCTGCCACCGGTGCCATGGGTTGATTCTGAAAAATCATCTAAAGCTTCTTGCGAATAGCTCAAATCATCTTTTGCAAATTTTTGGCTATAGGCTGATGCGTTTTGTTTGTATAGGTTTTGACCATGACGCTGTGGTGCTCCGACAGCATACAACTCAAATCGATTTGTTTCGTTCATCTGATAGCTGGCGCCTAAATAGTAGGCCCAGGCGTCAGTCCATGTTTTGTCTATGACACCGTCACCCGTTTTTCTAACTAAAGTTCCGCTTAATGCAAGCTTCTCTCCCATCATAAGGCCTGTGTTATAGTTTAGAGTGGTCTTCAAGAATGAACCAGCTCCCAACTCCTGCTTGAATTTCCCACCTTTAGAGTGAGCGGCCGGATCTGTGATAATATTCATAGTTCCACCAATTGAAGGCGTTGCCAAGTTTACAGCACTCAACCCTCTCTGCATCTGAATCGATGATGTCGCATCACCAACTCCATCCCAGTTGGACCAGTAAACCCAGCCATTCTCCATATCATTCTGTGGCACACCGTTGATCATGACAGCCACATTCCGCTGATTGAAGCCACGCACATTGATCCGGGCGTCACCGGCTCCGCCACCCTGCTGGGTAGCATAGACACTAGGTGTAGTGTTTAGAGACATGGGAATATCTTGTGAACCAAGTCGGAATTCCATTTCTGCTTTTGTTACGTTGGTGTAAGCAACTGGGGTTTTTTCATCAGCCCTGGAAGCTAGTACTTCCAGTCCAGACATTGCTATAGCCTCACCTGATAATGCAAAATTCGCCGTCACTGCACCGGATGGTGGGACGCTGACTGTACTGCTGCTGGGTGCATACCCAATTACAGACGCTGTTACCCTATACGTACCCGCCGGTACGTTTGATATGGAATAATTTCCTGTGGCATTAGCCGCTGCTCCGAGTGCAGTACCCTCTATTACTACATTAGCTCCCGCCAGTTCCGCACCTGTTGCTACGTCCGTTACTTGGCCGGACACCGTCGCCTGAGCGAAGAGTGATACCGGGAAAGCTAAGGTAACGAGCAAGAAAGTTGAGTATGCACAAAGCTTCTTCATTAGATTACTCCATAATAATGAATCTTTCTCTTTATCAATGTTTTTGTATCGGGAGCTCCGAGACCATAGAATCAGTCCTAAGAGCAATAACTTAAATTTCAATTATCTGAGCATTATTCCAAGTGTTTTTCGCCTCTTTTCACCGGTTTACTCGACTCCAAAACCAGATGTATACTGCTCGCCTCATAACTTACCATACAACCAATTTTTAAGCATTAAATTTTATTTAGGGTCAGTTAGAAATGCGTTAGGGTTGGAATTGAATTGCACTAGATGTAAGAAAAATTGTACGAGCAATATTGGCGTAAATATGTGAATCTACGCTATTGCCATTTGCTCTTATCCGATTGAAAACCTAAACTAAAATGGTTCCTGAATTGGGTCATCATGAAATGGAATTGAAAAAACCGGTCATCAGTTTTTTACCGAACGTTAATCTGTTTGTCTTTAGGATTGAACATTCTCAACTTTAAATTTGATTATAATACAGGGCCCATAGCTCAATGGTTAGAGCAGCGGACTCATAATCCGTTGGTTCGGGGTTCAAATCCCTGTGGGCCCACGCATTAAAACGTAGTAGTTTCTCCTCGAGAAAGCAGGAACTTAGTAAGAAAATAGGGTAGCTTAACCGCTACCCTATTTCTTTGTATAAAAATGAACGTTTCAGCACGTGTTACGTACACATAACGTACACACCTGCTGGATCAACTATCCTTTTCAGCCCCAATGAGTGCATTAATTTGCCTTGTAAGTTTCTTGTTGGCTTTTTTCAAATGACTATTCTCACGATTTAGTGTCTCGATTTCTCTGGCGAGTTTCTCAAGACGATCCAACATTATCTTCGTAGGGTTATTCGTATTTTCTGTTATTGTTGGAATTTCTGGCTTATTGCCTGT
>DKAH01000016.1:540-32378 GCA_002448795.1 Fidelibacterota bacterium UBA6931 | reverse complement strand
TGATACCAACCAAAGCTATTCGCAACTGTGATCGGGCGAGCCACAAGCGTAAAATACGCCTATAATTGTTAGGATGTATATCGAGCTACGGAGAGAAGTAATATTGATTGTTTTTATTCGCGTGAACCCGGAACAATTTCCAGTTCTATTTTATTATTATCACGAAAAACAACAATTGAGGTTTTTTGACCAATTTTTACCGCGTCTATAGCGTAGGTATAATCATAAATGTTTTCAATCTTTCGGCCGGCCAGTTCTACTATAATGTCTCCTCCAGTTAAACCCGCCTTGTCAGCGGGACCTCCTTTAGCAACACCTGAAATTTTGAGGCCAGGAACACTTCCTTCACTATAATCTGGAATAGTACCCAAATAGGCCCTTAGACCAGCCCGCGCTGATTGCTTCTGTGGTTTTTTCGGTTCCAAATAGTCTGGTTCTTCAACCTTTATAGCAAGTTCGCGGGCAATAAGGCTAAGAAACTTTGTTATCTTTTCCATTCCTTCATAGTTCAATAGGTCTGGGGTGTCTCTTGGTGAATGATATTCGCCGTGTGAACCTGTAAACACACTAAGTATGGGGACATTTTTCATATAAAATGAGGTTGCATCTGTCGGTAAGTAGCTGTCTTCCTTCAGTGCTAGGCGCAATCCGATGGGAGCGTTTCGCCGCTCGATCTCCCGCCTCCAGATAGAACTTGAGCCTACTCCGTTTACAACCAGGGCGTCCCTATAACGACCAACCATGTCCATATTTAAATAGGCCGCGAACTGGCTTGATAAATCGTTACTATGGTTTGCCGCTGCCAGTTGATCTACATAATGGGCAGATCCTAACAATCCTAGCTCTTCTCCGGACCAGGCTGCAAAAATGATGTCCCGTTTCATCGCAAGTTTCCCCTGTTTTTTCTGCTCCACGAGCCATTCAGCCATCTCCAATGTGCTGGCTACGCCAGAGGCATTGTCATCAGCCCCGAAGTGAATCTTTCCTTTCTCATCTTCCCGTGCAAGAGAACTGGATCCACCTTCTTTACCAAGGTGATCAACGTGTCCACCAACAATCAGGGCTGGTTCATTGTTGGGAAAATCTGACTTTAAGACGGCAAGCACATTTCTTCCTGTCCGTTTTTCTTTCTTAAGTTCAATTCGGGTTGAAAGTTGAAAGCTTGTTGGGAATCCCATCTGTACGCTTCCATCATCTAGTGTCTCTTGTAATTTCTTTAGCGATTTACAATCTTCCCCGCGTTTGGGACACAGTAAAAGTTCAGCCATCTGATCCGTAATCGAGATAACTGGGAGGCTAGCTGCCGATGACGAAGCGTCAAATCGTATAGGGATCAGCTGTTCTTTAACACCTGATTTTGGTCCGCTTATAACAATCATGCCCGCGGCCCCCTTGTCCCGCAGTGTCATAGCTTTATATCTGAGACTGCTGTACCTAGAAAGGTGTTGGCGGTGCTCAGGAGAAATTTCCTCCGGCATATACCGCAAGACCATAACCCATTTGTCTTTAACATCCAAATGAACAAAAGAATCATACTCGCTGAATCCATTGGCCTCCGGTGCAACAATACCGTAGTTTCCCCAAACTACTTGTTTTAAAGGTGTCTCACCTGTTGCGGACCAGGTAACGGGCCGCCAGTCTGTATTTATTTTCGGGCTAAGTTTTCTTAAAGCTTTTAGTGGACCATCCAGTTTTAGCATACTGCTTTTTTCAATTTCCATTCCTGCTGTGAAATTAAACTGTTGAAAATATGTGCTGTTTTCCCCAGCTGGCTCTAATCCCAAACTTTGGAATTCTTCAGCTATATATTTTGTTGCTTTCTGCTCTCCTTCTGTTCCAGTCATTCGACCTTCAAACTCAGGCGAAGCTAAATCTTCAACATACTGGCGGATGTCCGATGCTAATATTTCCGGAATTCTGGTTGATTTAGGTAGGTTGTCTGTGGTAGAATTTTTCTCTTTTTTCCCGATGACTCCATCTTTCAAAGCTTTGAGTGCAGCATCGTGGTTCCATTCTCCGATGAAAATTTGAGATTGTTTCTCTGCATTCCTCTGACTGGTCCACGCCAGAGTGAGACCATCCGGTGAAAAAACTGGAAGTCCATCAAAATGGTCTGATTGTGTCACGCGTACGGGTGGTCCGCCATTGGTACTCACCAGATAAAGCTCAAAGTTCCCAAAACCATGAATATTTGTGGCATAAATAAGATATTCCCCCAAAGGGTGGAAAAATGGTGCCCAAGACATAGCTCCCATGTCTGTTATTTGCTTCTGGTTGCTGCCATCACTGTTCATGGTAAAAATTTCTGCTGTTGCGCCGTCTTCAGAAAACCGTCGCCAACAGATCTTTTTTCCATTTTGGCTGAAAAATGGCCCGCCGTCATAACCACGAATATCTGTCAATTGTTGAAGGTCGGTTCCGTCTGTTCTCATTCTATAAATATCTATCATGAAGGATTTATCGGTTTCAAAAATTTTCCTGTCAACATCTGAAATGGGTTTTGAATAGGCCAAACGGTTCGAGCTAAAAACAACCCAATTTCCATCTGGTGAAATGGCGCCCTCAGCGTCGTATCCAGTGGCGTTCGTCAGTTGTCGATAGTTTTTACTTTTGCGATCATATAGGTAGAGTTCAAATTTTTCGTCGTAGTCCCAACTATAGCGGCGCTCTTTTCCAGAGGCCCGAAATTCAAGCTCTTCCTTCTGTTTGTTTTGTGCTTCTGGATCACCATGGGTGGATGCAAACAAAACCTGTCGTCTATTTGGGTGAATCCATGAGCAGGTTGTTTTTCCGTACCCAGGTGAGATGCGCTCTAAGTCCCCTGTCTCTAAATCCATGAGGTAAATCTGATAAAATGGGTTATTTGGTTCTCGCTCGCTCTGAAAGACCATAAGCTTCCCACTTGGACCGAAATATCCTTCACCGGTGCGGCGTCCCTCAAAGGTCAGTTGCCGAATATTGCTTAGGAACTGTGACTCTTTTCCTATGGCTATGCTCAGAAGAGAGAAAAAGAGAACATGTCTAGCTATAATCTTTTTTGACATCAATAAAATTCGGTTCCGTTTTTAGGTTGAAAAGTCTGAGTTATTTCAATAACAGCATCTTGCGTGTCTGAGTGAACTCTCCAGCCTTTATCTGGTACAGGTAGACTCCAGCACTTACTTGTCTGCCTAAGTCATCAGTACCGTCCCACATAGCTATCTTGTTCCCAGCATCCTGTGACTGATTCACGAGGGTTTTTATTTTGATATGACCGAGAACTACATTCCCGGGGGAGAAGGCTGAGACGCGTTTCTTCCCGATCACCTCATCGGCACTGTACCCAAATATCTCCTCGGCTCCCCTTGCCAAAAGTCTCAACCCGTCCTTCCATATCGCATGTAATGATGGAGAAAGCATCTTTCTCGCTGTCGTCCATTTCACGGGTCCACTTTTGTTCCTGATGACTCATTTTAAATTCCTCAACTCTTGATTAATAGAACCAGTGGAATATAGAAACGACGGGATTATCGCGAAAGGGGCGCTACTTTCCAGATTCTCTTTCGAGTGTTTTGAAAGCTTCGGCATATCCCTCTTTCCCGAGGCCGGTAAAATGGCCAATGCAGACGTCTTTGATGACCGAAACCTTTCTGAATTCTTCCCGGGCGTAAATATCACTCAGATGTACCTCCACCGTTGGTATGTTAACCGAAGCGATGGCGTCTCTGAGAGCATACGAATAGTGCGTGAAGGCGCCAGGATTAATAATAATACCATCTACGTTTCCCATAGCACTGTGAATTTTGTCGATTAGTTCGCCTTCATGATTCGTCTGAAACCATGCAATTTCGCTACCCTCTACCTCCGGTTGCTTATTGAGCCAACTTTCAATATCATCCAATGAATCGTATCCATAAACTTCAGGTTCTCTCACGCCGAGCAGGTTCAGGTTTGGACCATTTAGGATGAGAATGTTCATTCGAAAACTTCAAGTGAATTTTTTATCAAATCTTCAGTGACAGCAGTGGATATGACCGCTTTTCCTAATTGCTTCAGCAGTACGAAATGGAGTTGAAGATTTTCCCATTTCTTGTCGACTCTTATGAATTTCATCAATGCAGTTTTGTCAATTTCCGGCAGTGTTGGGAGAGGTAGTTTCCCAATAGTGCTTGACAATAATATAAACTCTTCTTCACTTAGAAATCCCATCTCGCACGATATCTTTCCAGCACACTTCATGCCGTAAGAAACAGCTTCACCATGGCGAATCGTGCCATAACCGAGCTGTGCTTCAAGAGCATGTCCAACTGTGTGACCAAAATTGAGGATTCTCCGGAGACTTCCCTCACGTTCATCTTTCGAAATAATCTCTGCTTTGATCGTGCAACATTGTGCAATTGCATCTTCAAAGGGGAAAGCATCCGTATCATCTAGCCATGATGAAACCTTATGAAAGAAATCTTTATCGCGGATAGCACCGTACTTTATCACTTCGCCTAAACCGGATTGAACCTCTCCACGGGGAAGTGAATGAAGAAGTTCAGGATCGATCAGTACGCCTTTTGGCTGATAGACAGCCCCGACAAGATTCTTGCCTGAGGGTGAATTAACCCCTGTTTTTCCGCCAATAGCCGAATCGACCATACCAAGGCAGGTAGTCGGAATCTGATAGTAATCAATGCCTCTAAGGAATGTTGCAGCAACAAATCCACTTACGTCTCCTACCACGCCTCCACCGAGAGCGAGAATTGCACTAGTTCTATCACACTGAAGCTCAATCAATCTCTCAATGATAGAGCCATACACCGAAAGATTCTTTGATGCCTCTCCTTCCTCTAGTGTGATTACATCACAGGCAAAACCAGCTCCTTCAAGATTTAATCGGAGAGTATTTCCATGCAGATCCAACAATTTCGGCTCAGAAATAATAACCCATTTTCTGTCGCCGTTTACTTCGCCAAGCAGGGACGGAATGTTATTAAGCAGCCCCGATTCGATATGAATAGGGTAGCTGCGGCGCCCTAGCATTACGTCAATTGTTTGCATTACCGATCATACAAATAATTTTTTCAGAAATGTCCTTTGGCGTAAATCCTTCAGTATCAACGGAAAAATGAGCAGTTTTGGTGTATTTAGTTTGTCGCGTGTCCCATAATTGCTCCAATGCATTTACCCTCCCGTGTGGTCCATTAAGAAGAGGACGGGAATCTATAGACTTAACTCTTCTTGAAAGTTCCTGAACGGAGGCAGTAAGCAGGATCACCATTCCTCGAGAACGCATGAAAGTTCTGTTGCCTCTACGCAAGACAACGCCACCGCCGCACGCAACCACGCAGCCGCTGGCCAATTTCAGTGCTTCGGCTTCAAGATTCCTGAAGTGAGTCTCACCATCACGTGAAAAGATGTTCGATATCGTTTCGTCCTGTTCATTCTCAATAAATGAATCGAGATCTATGAACGGTTTCTCTAACTTATTCGCCAATAGTTCTCCGATGGTGGTTTTACCTGATCCCATCATGCCAATGAGGTAGAGATTCTCTCTGTTTCCGCTCATGACTGCTTATCCATATCCGTGTTTAGGCGTTCAAGTTTGCGAATTGAAAGAGCTGTGAGATAATAATCACGTGGAATTTTCGGTCAGATGAACACATTCTAATACATTCCCGAAGCATCGATATGAGCGTGAAGCTGCTCCATGGAATCGCCGCCAAACTTTTCCAACATTGCGTCAGCCAAGGCAAAACAGAGCATACTCTCGGCTATGACAGATGCGGCAGGAACGGCACAGGAATCGGTTCGTTCTTTGTGCGCTTCTTTTGGTTTTTTTGAATGAATATCGATCGAGCGCAAAGGCTTAATCAATGTTGGGATCGGTTTCATGGCCATTCTCAGCACAATCGGTTGAGCGTTGCTGATCCCGCCTTCAATGCCTCCGGCGTTGTTGGAGTATCTCAGATAACTCTGCTCATTCCACCCAATCTCATCGTGAACTTCACTCCCAAACTTCGCCGAGCTGCCAAATCCTCCTCCGATTTCGATCCCTTTAAAAGCGTTGACACTCATCATCAGCGCTGAAATTCGCGCGTGGAGTTTCCTGTCCCACTGAGTATAGGCGCCCAGACCATATGGAAGGCCGCAAGCTATCACTTCAAACAGGCCACCGACTGAATCACCTGCTTCCTTTGCTTTGTCAATAATTTTCACCATGGCATCGCTGACATTGCTTTCAAGGCATCGAACTGGCGATGCGTCGGCAATTTCATTTATTTTGGAGGGTGTCATGCCAACAGCGGGGGGAGTTTTGTCCACCACATCATGAATCTGAACAACTCTACTTCCGACGTGGATGCCTGTTTCCTCCAGAAGTTTTCTACAGATCGAACCAAGTGCGACTCTCATGGCAGTCTCCCGGGCGGAAGACCGCTCCAACACATTTCTTATATCATCGAAACCAAATTTTTGAATTCCGGCGAGGTCGGCATGTCCAGGGCGGGGGAGCGTCACTTTCTTGACTCCTTCCTTGGCTGGTTCAACAGACATTTTCTTTGCCCAGTTTTGCCAGTCTCTATTTTTCAGTAGTAGTCCAACAGGTGAGCCTAGAGTTTTACCGTGACGAACGCCGCTCCAAATTTCAGCGAAGTCTTTTTCAATCTTCATTCGATTGCCACGGCCGTGACCCCTCTGCCGTCTTACTAATTGAGTTCTTATATATGCTTCATCAATCTCAAGTCCGGCCGGAAGGCCGTCGAGGATTCCCATAAGGCCCTGGCCGTGAGATTCGCCGGCGGTCAGAAACTTTAAACGTACTAACATAGAGCTGACTCCATTCTCTGTCTGATTTTCTTGATATCAACCTTTTCGGAGATATTATCCCCAAACCATATATCAGTTGAAGCGAGTCCTTGAGCAATTAACATCTCAAGACCTCCTAAGGTTGTTGCTCCCCGTTTTCTTCCTCGTTTCAGCCATTCCGTCTCGATCGGATTGTAAATGGTATCGATAAGGATTGTAGCGCCATGGATAAGAGAATTCTCCATTGGAAGTCTTTTTGTATCAGGCCACATTCCTACCGGAGTGCAGTTGATGACTACTTCGACGGTGTCACTGGGAGCGTTTGTCGGCATCCTTTTCTTAATCCATGATAGAAGTCGGTTACCTCGTTCTTTTGACCTATTCAAAACGGAAATCGATAACGACCCTGTGGTAATCAGTGCGTGTGCCACCGATCGCGCGGCGCCACCTGCTCCCAAGAGCAGGCAGGATCGTCCACGTAAATCGAGTTGTTTAATTTTCAGAGCTCGAAGGAATCCAATCCAATCAGTGTTATAGCCAACATTCCGGAAAACGCAATTTACAGCACCGATGGCAGCGGCTGAACTGTCTAGTGAAGTGAGATGATCGATAATTTTCTCTTTATGGGGTAGTGTAACATTGAAGCCATCGAGACCATTGCTCAACATGAAAGATGAAAGCGATTCAGTCGGAATTAGATGCTTCTGATAGTTGGCCTTGATCCTGAGCTGACGGAATACTTCTGTGAGAAGTTGAGGGCTAAGACTATGATTAATGGGATCGCCGATTACGGCAAACTTTTTCATTCTCTGATCCCTTCAAGTGCTGCAAAGAATCCGGGGAAAGAAACTGCGGTACAATCTCGGTCATCAAGTTTTGTCTCTCCCTCAGCAATAAGTCCAGCAATAGAAAAGGCCATAGCGATTCGGTGATCACCAAAAGTTTTGATGGCCGTTCCCTTAAGGTGACACGGCCCTTCAATAGCGAAGCCGTCCTCAAATTCCTCGATTTGAACACCCATATTCTTGAGATTGCAACAGATCGCTTCGATTCGATCACATTCTTTGAATCGAAGTTCACTGGCACCACGGATTTCAGTTACTCCATTTGCCTGTGTTGCAACAACCGCCAGTGCTGGGATTTCGTCAATCAATCTAGGAATTTCGTGTCGGTTTAGCTGTACTGATCGAAGGGCAGTCGAACGGATCTCAAAATCTCCTACTGTTTCACCGGACATCTTACTCCGTTCAAAGTATTCGATATTGCCTCCCATTTGCTGTAGGGTGCTAAAAAAGCCGGTTCGGGTGGGATTGAGAGAAATCCCTCTAAGCATGATGCGGGACTTTGGTACAACCGCTGCTGCTGCAGCGAAAAATGCAGCTGTGGAAGGATCGCCGGGAATTTTCATTGCGAATCTGCTGAGAGGTTTCCCCCCCGATACGGTAATCGTATCCCCATGAATTGAGATATCGGCGTTTAGTGCTTGTAGCATCAATTCTGTGTGATTTCGAGTGGGAATTGACTCTCTGACCGAAGTCTCTGATTGTACCCCAAGTCCGGCAAGAATGACGGCTGATTTTACCTGAGCACTCGGAACGGGAAGGTGGTATTCAATTCCAGATAGCTGGCTTTTTTTGATCTTAACGGGCAAGGTCTCGTTGTTTCTCTCTGTCTTCAGTCCCATTTTTTCCAATGGAGTCATGACCCTTTCCATCGGCCGCGATGTGAGGGAATTGTCGCCCACGACTGTTGCATTAATGCCTTTTCCGGCTAGCAGTCCTAGGAGCATGCGGGCCGTAGTTCCTGAGTTCCCACAGTTCAGTGGGGAAGGCGGGTCAGAAAATGAACCTCCATGAACAGTGACTCCGTCGGCCTTGTCATGTATCGCGATGCCACATGCGTCAAGACAGCGCCGCGTTGAGCGAATGTCCTCTCCCGTTGAGAGATTCGAAATCCTGGATTTACCTTTACAGAGTGCGGCGAGCATCAAGGCCCGATGGGATATTGATTTGTCCCCTGGGAAATTGATCTGTCCTCTAATTGCCATGCCCGTTCCTTTTTATTTCATCGGCGATGAGGAATGCGAGCTCAATAGCCTGATTGGCATTCAGACGGGGATCACAATGAGTTCGGTAACGATGGGTTAAGTCATTCTCCGATATATCATCAAGACCGCCGGTGCATTCGGTTACGTCTTGTCCTGTCATCTCGAGGTGAATGCCTCCAAGATGTGAATCTTCAGAACTGTGTATCTGTAGGCTCATCTTTACTTCTTCAAGGATTTGGTCGAATGATCTCGTCTTTTTCCCATTATTCCCCTTTATCGTATTTCCATGCATGGGATCACAAGACCAAACGACGCTCCTCCCTTCTTCTTTCACTTTTTTGACGAGAGGTTGAAGGTAGTTTCCAACCTCCTCACAGCCGAAACGATTGATCAAGGTGATCTTTCCTCCGACGTTGTTTGGATTAAGAGTATCCAGTAGCCGAATCAGTTGGTCCGGATCAACGGATGGACCGCACTTGATGCCGATGGGATTTTGTATACCGCGGCAAAATTCAACATGGGCGCTGTCTAACGAGCGCGTTCTGTTTCCGATCCAGAGAAAATGGGCCGAAGTATCGTACACATCACCCGAGGTGGAATCGACCCTTGTCATCGCTTCCTCGAAAGGGAGCAGTAGAGCCTCATGGCTAGTAAAATACTGAACCTGCCGCAGTTGGGGCGTATTTCCTGAATTAATACCAAGCGCCTCAATAAAGTGAAGGCTTTCTTGGATCTGCTGAGCTAAATGCCTATATCTCTTTCCCTGAGGATCACTCTTAACAAATCCCATATTCCATCGCTGGACATGGCGCAGATCGGCGTAACCGCCATCTGAAAAAGCACGAAGAAGGTTGAGGGTGGATGCCGCTTGCGAGTATGCCTTCAGCATTCGTTCAGGATCAGGACGGCGCTTGGACGCACTAAATTCGCTATCGTTGATGATATCTCCCTTGTAGCTGGGTAGTTCAACCCCGTTTTTCGCTTCGGTGGGGCTTGACCTCGGTTTGGCGAACTGACCTGCCATTCGTCCCACCTTTAATACCGGCATCTTGACACCGGCTGTAAGAATTATTGCCATCTGAAGGATTACTCTGAATGTGTCTCTTATTAGGTCAGCGTTGAATTCGGCAAAACTTTCTGCACAATCACCTCCTTGAAGGAGGAATTTTTTCCCCTCAGAAACTTCCGCCAGGGCTTTCTTCAAATCCCGTACTTCACCGGCAAAAACAAGAGGAGGAAACTTGCGGAGAGTTTCTTCAACCTCAGTGAGTTTCTCCGGTTCGGGGTAAACAGGCTGGTGATCAGCCTTAAGGTTCCGCCAACTGTCAGTTTTCCATTGTCTCATTGTTGTTTTCCTTCAATTTTTCATCAATGGCGAGGTAGGCCCTATTGAGTTGTTCAACCATACTGCGTGTGTACGGATTGTAGTGCTGCAAATCACTGAAAAGCTCCCACGTATCGTTGCACGTCTGATCTACAAGATCAAGTAAATCCCTGAACCCTTGAGTATCAAGGCTTGTTTTTCTGATGCCGAACTCTCTCAGTGCTCTACCGAGAAAATGTGTGACACCTTGGGTAGATGCTGCGAGTCTATCGTGTCTCTCTGGAGACATTTCAATGACTTGAATTCCCTGATCTGTAAAGAATTCTTTCCAGAAAGAAAAGAGGCCATGTAAGTCTCGAGTCGGATCCATCATCATTTTCAGATTGGTACTCGATCTAAATGAATCAGGACCAAATAAGGGGTGAGTGGCAATGATACCCACCGATTTAGGGAGGATTTTTGTCATCACATCCACAGGATGAGTTTTGACGGAACAGACATCAACCAAAGTCTGATTGATTTTCAGCCGTGGCGCGATTTCTCTGATCACCTCCTCAAACCGTCTTATGGGAACAGCCACAAAGATCACCTCTTCAGAAAGTACTTCATCTAGATCGGTCATCTTCACCGCTGATACGTTCAAAACATTTGCTTCGTCGAATGCCTTGATGGAAAATCCTTTTTGGAGAATTGAGGAAAGTACTTTGCCAAAACGGCCGAAACCGATGATTCCAACGCTAGTCATCGTAATCAAGTGTTTTGATACCGAGCAACAGCGTCAGATTATGCTTCAGATCGTGGATGCTTTCATGCAGAACTTCGACTTCATAAAGTGCCGCACATTCCTTGTTCGCGATGACACCGGCAGTTTTGGGTAGTTTCCCTTCATTCAGTCTCCGGGCCGTCTCAGCTGTATCGTCAGCCTCTACGAGCGGCCGTGCCCAAAAGTGTTCACTCAAATAGTCTCTGCACTGCCGTAGAGCCTCCTGGTGGGGATGGATTTCGGTGATGGCATCGAGTACTGCTTCTGATGTGATGAGGTACTCGAGCTCAGTGTCTTCAAGACAGTGATTTTTGGCGAACTCGTAAGCTGCCTTTTCTGAAAAACTTCCCCGCCCGCCTTGAATGCCGATAGTTGTCATTACTCACCTTTCAACATTTTAATAAAAACTTTAACTTCGGTTTCAGGGCTTGCGCTACCGTTAATCCGCTCTATGATGGCTGATCCCACCACAGCGCCGTCGGAAAATTGATTGAACCAGGTTACATCATCCCGGGACTTGATGCCGAAACCAACTATAAACGGCGTGATGCTGTAGTTTCTGACTCTTTGGAGATACTCTGTAAGAGCTTCCTTCGAAGCGAGATCGTTCCCAGTGATGCCTAGGATGCTAACTGCATAAATCAGCTCTTGAGAAAGTTCTGAAATGGTTTTTATTTGTTCTCCGGGCGTGTTTGGCGCTACCAGTAAAATGGGCGATACGTCTCTGGCCTTCGCCAGTTCACAGAAGTTTCCTGCTTCATGGAATGGGAGGTCAGGAATGATGAGTCCATCCACGCCTACCTCACGGCAATAATCGATAAACAACTCGCAGTCTAATCGAAAAATTGGGTTAATGTATCCCATTAGAACGAGAGGAACATCGGTAGAATTCCTGATTTTTCGAACCTGTTGAAGAATCTTTTCAACTGTTATACCGTTCTCCAACGCCTTTTGACTGGATGACTGAATTACCGGGCCGTCAGC
The DNA here is from genome assembly GCA_002448795.1 of Fidelibacterota bacterium UBA6931. GTDB lineage: Bacteria > Fidelibacterota > Marinisomatia > Marinisomatales > S15-B10 > S15-B10. The sequence continues at coordinate 20,489 of DKAH01000016.1, read as the reverse complement.
CAACGGATCTGAGAAGGGAATTCCGATCTCAATCATATCTGCACCTGCTTCGGCACAGGCGAGAGCCAGATCGACCGTGCTGTCAATGTGTGGATAGCCCGCTGTAATGAAGGGGATGACTTTTTCCTTTGGTGAACTGAAGAGTGTCTGAAGTCTGCTCATTACACACTTTCCATGTTTGCTTCCACAGTTTCAACATCTTTATCACCGCGACCAGAGAGGCAGACGACCACATGTTCACCAGCTTTGATATCTTTTTTCCCGCTGCGTAGGTAAGCGAGAGCATGAGCCGATTCCAGTGCGGGTAAGATTCCCTCTTTCTCAGAGAGCCACCGAAATGCGTCTACCGCTTCCACGTCTGTTGCTGTGTGGTACACTGCTCGGCCTGTATCCTTGAGAAAGCTGTGTTCTGGGCCTACAGCGGGATAATCCAGTCCTGCTGAAATTGAGTGGGGAAGAATCACTTGCCCATCGTCATCCTGAAGGAGCGTTGTAGCGGCGCCGTGGAGAATACCAAAATCTCCTTTAGTTAAAGAAGCAGCGTGCTGGCCACTTTCTATCCCTAGACCTGCTGCCTCCACTCCGATAAGCGAGACTGGTTCATCCAGGAATGGAGTGAAAAGACCCATGGCGTTGGAACCGCCGCCTACGCAGGCCACAAGATGGTTTGGCAGCTTCTGATCGGATTGATGAGAGAACTGCTGTTTCGTTTCCAAGCCAATGACCGATTGAAAATCTCTTACAAGCATAGGGTAGGGATGTGGTCCCACCGTGGAGCCAATGAGATAATAGGTGTTTTCCACATTGGTTACCCAATCACGGATCGCTTCGTTTGTAGCATCTTTCAGTGTCTTGCTACCTGATGAGACAGAGCGAACTTCGGCTCCCAAGAGTTTCATCCGGAAAACATTCAAGCTTTGGCGATGAATATCCTCTTCTCCCATGAAGATGACACAATCCAGCCCAAACCGTGCTGCCACTGTTGCGGTGGCGACGCCGTGCTGGCCTGCTCCTGTTTCAGCAATAATCCGGGGTTTTCTCATCCGCATAGCGATGATAATTTGTCCAAGACAGTTGTTGATCTTGTGGGCGCCAGTGTGGTTCAAATCTTCTCTCTTCAACCAGATGGAAAAGCCCAACTCCGATGAAATCCGCTCCGCGTAATATAGAGGCGTCGGTCTTCCCGAGAATTGACTCATGAGATTTTTTAGTTCATCGTGGAACCGCTCATCCTGTCGAGCGGAAGCGTATTCCAATTCCAACTCATCCAAAGCAGGGATAAGTGTTTCGGGAACGTACTGGCCGCCATAACGATCGAAATGGCCTCGATCATCCGGAAGAGAAGGTGATTTTCCCGATTTAGCCAAAACTAAATCCTGTGTCAATGGTTTTAGATAACTGATCCACAAGGCAGTGTATCTTTTCGTGATCCTTAACTCCAGGCTTAGACTCTACACCACTGTTCACATCTATCGCTGAAGGTCGAACAGTTTCGACTGCGGAGAGAACATTCTCGGGCCTTAATCCCCCGGAAAGGATGATCGGAACTTCAGTCGATTTGTCATCAATTAGAGACCAGTCAAAAGTCCTTCCGGTGCCGCCGTACGTCCCATTTGAAGCAGTGTCCAGAAGAAATCCATCGACATCGAATCTTTTCATCTCTCTGAGGCTTTTTTCATCGCTGATTTGAATTCCCTTCAGAACGGGAAGATTAAACTGATCACAAAACTGTGGCGGTTCATCGCCATGGAGTTGAAGGGCATCAAGAGGTACATTGGAAATGGATCTTTCGATAAAGTCTACCGGGCTATTGACAAAAACTCCGACCTTTACTGTATTTGTAGGCAGTTTTTCTGATATTGCATGTGCGTCATTGAGCGTGATCGCCCTAGGACTTTTTTCATAAAAGATGAATCCTATGGCTGATGCGCCGAGCTCTACGGCTGAAATGGCATCAGCAAGACGAGTAATGCCACAAATCTTTACCGGAATCATACCACCCCTCCCAGAAGCTTCTCTAAGGCGTGCCCGGGATTCCCAGTTTTCATGAGGGAGGTGCCCACAAGAGCACCATCGTAACCGAGATCGGCGACGTACTTCAGATCGACGGAGTTCTCGATGCCGCTTTCGGCAATCTTGAGAGCATCTTCAAGCAGCAATGGGAAAACCTTTTCAAAGTGAGTCAAGTCGGTAGTCATGGTTTCAAGATTCCGACAGTTGACGCCAATAATCTCAGGAGCAATCACTGACATTTTCCGAGCATTTTCGATTCTGTGGAACTCCACAAGTGATTCCATGCCAAAAGATTCTACAAAGGTGTGTAGTTGTTTTAGTTCTTCAGTAGTTTCCACTGCTTCGGCAATGAGCAATAATGCGTCGCTTTCCGAACCGTTCGTCTCCAAGATCTGGGATGATGTGAGGATAAAGTCTTTTCGCAAAACTGGAATAGAGACAGCCTCTCGGACTTGTGTTAATGTTTTCATACTACCGCCGAAGAATTGCGTATCGGTGAGCACAGAAATTGCAGTGGCACCGGCAGATTCATAATCGATGGCGATTTGAACAGGGTCTGCCCCGAGAAGGATATCACCCTCACTGGGAGACTTCATTTTTATTTCCGCGATTACAGAGACGCCGGGATTTGACAGTGCTGTCTTCAGGCTTCGGACATCTCGGCGCTCAACTACGCCGTTCGAACTGCACGGATTGTCTTTTAACTCAAGCCGTTTTGCTTGAAGTATCGTCTCAAGAACGTTCATTGGATAAGTTGGTTCATTACTTCTTGAGCCGCTCCGGAATCGACCGATTCGGCTGCCATTAGCATCCCGTCTCGAAACGTAGAAGCCCTCCCGCCGACGATGATTCCAGCGGCAGCGTTAAGCAGAACAATGTCGCGTCTTGGGCCTGCTTCCCTGTTAAGAATAGCACGAATCATCAAAGCGTTCTCCTTTGGCTCACCACCTTGGAGATCACACAGGGAAACACGCTCCAGCCCAATCTCCGCCGCGTCAAATTCTGATGTCTCTATCTTGCCTCCATTCAGCATTTGACTGATGCGCGTTGGGGCGGTCGTCGAAATTTCGTCTAGACCATCCCTGCCATGAAAAACCATCACATCTGTGGAACCGAGGGCCTTCAAAACAGTCGTCTGAACCTCGGTTAGATCAGGGTGAAATATGCCCATGATCTGAGCTTTTACTTTAGCGGGATTACAAAGAGGACCAAGAATATTGAACACGGTTCTCGTTGCCAGCGCCGTTCGGGCTCCCATCGCATATTTCATAGCGGGATGATAAGCCGGAGCGAAGAAGAAGCCAAGTCCAGTGGTTTCGATATCCTCTACAGCCTCGTCCACTGATCGATCCGTGTTAATTCCCAAGGCAGAAAGGACGTCAGCTGAACCGGATTTGGAAGTCATGGAGCGGTTGCCGTGTTTTGCGACTTTGACTCCAGCCCCAGCAACAACAAATGTGGCAGCAGTCGTGATATTGAAAGTCCCTTTGGCGTCTCCGCCCGTACCGCACATATCGATGGCTGGAAAATCAAGTGACACAGTGACCATTTTCGCTCTCATCGCTTGGGCGAATCCAGTAATCTCTTCCACTGATTCTCCTTTCGCCCGAAGAGCCATCAGAAAGCCGGCGATTTGAGCATCGCTGAATTCTCCTGACATGATGGAAATCATTACATTGTTAGCTTCTTGTCGGGACAGGTCGTGCCTGTCCAGCAACTGCTCAAGTATCTTTTTCATGGTTCAATCCTCAAGAAGTTTTCAATAATTCTGGAGCCGTTCTCAGTAGCGATTGATTCGGGATGAAACTGAACACCGAATACCTTAAATATCTTGTGCTCAAGTGCCATAACTAAGCCGTTATCAATTTCCGCTATAATGTGAAGCTGGGAAGGTATAGAGCTTCTTTCCGCAACCAAGGAGTGGTAACGAGTAGCCTTGAAAGATTTCTCAATTCCCTCAAATATTACGGAGCCGTTGTGGTTGATCAATGATGTCTTGCCGTGGAGTATTTGCGATGACTGTACAATTTTCCCCCCATACGCTTCGGCAATGCACTGATGGCCAAGACATACACCGAGAATGGGAATTTTTGATCCGAAGGAATGGATCACTTCCAGCGAAAGTCCTGCGTCTGAAGGTCGACCTGGCCCTGGTGAAATGAAGATATGAGTGGGGTTCAGTTCAGTCACATCGCTCAGTTTGAAAAAGTCGTTTCTCAATACTTTAATATCTTGGCGAAAAGCACCGATGTGCTGAACAAGATTATAGGTGAAGGAGTCGTAGTTGTCAATGACGAGAATCATGCCACTAGCCCCTGTTCCGCAAAGTCGATGGCGGCCATACTTGCTTTCGCTTTGTTCACTGTTTCTTCATATTCTTGCGCTGGGTCTGAATCGAGAACAATGCCGGCGCCAGACTGGAAGTGAACCGTTCCATCCTTAATAACCATGGTCCGAATGGCTATGCATGTGTTGACATTTCCTGAAAAGTCTAAGAATCCGACTGCTCCTGAATAAACACCCCGCCGATCTGGCTCCAGTTCGTTGATGATTTCCATGGCCCGAATTTTTGGAGCTCCAGTTACCGTTCCTGCCGGAAAACCACTCATAAGTGCGTCGATGCCATCCTTATCCAGTAAAAGTTCTCCCCTCACATTTGAAACAATATGCATTACATGAGAGTAGTTCTCAACTGCCATGTTTTCGGTGACGGTGACGGTTCCATACTGACAAACTTTCCCAACATCATTCCTACCGAGATCAAGCAGCATGAGATGCTCCGCAATTTCCTTTTCGTCATTGAGAAGATCCTGCGCAAGCTTTCTGTCTTCCTCCTCAGTTTTTCCTCTTGGGCGCGTTCCCGCAATCGGCCTCACTTCTACAGTTCTCTCATCAACTTTGACAAGAAGCTCAGGTGAAGCTCCAATGATGTCAAAACCTCCCATCTTGAGATGAAACATATAGGGTGAAGGATTGATATTCCTAAGTGCCCGATAGAGTGTCACCGGTTTGACGGTAGTATTCCGTTGAAACCTCTGGCTCAATACCACTTGGAAAATGTCACCCTCCCGAATGTATTGCTGTGCCGATTCCACAGCCGCTTCAAATGCTTCTCGATGGAAGTTGGATGAAAACTTGCTTCTCGGAACGCGGACCGGTGTACTGTATTCTATCTCAGAGTGGAGCAACTCACCTATTGCATCGATACGCTTGTGTGCGGATTCAAAAAGGGCCTTCAGGTCATCGTTCTCACTTTGAATCGTTACATTACACATCACCAGAGCTGTTCCTTTCAAATGATCGAAAGCGATTATTTCTTCAAACAGCATGAACAAAGCGTCTGGGATATCAAGTGGTGATTCGGTGTGTATCGGGATATCTTCAATCCATCTCGCAGTTTCATAAGTGAGATAGCCAACTAGGCCGCCAGTGAAAGCCGGAATACCAGGCACTTTAGCTACATTGTATCCTCCTTGAATTTCTCTGAGGATTTCGAGAAAAGGCCTGTCATCCTTGGTAACTTCGTCTTGAGAGGTGACGACTGTTTTTCCGTCCCGGCATTCAAGTATCTTCTTCGCATTCAAGCCAAGATATGAATATCGTGTATGCTCAGTTCCTTTCTTTATCGATTCCAAAATGAAGGCATTCTCAGTCTGTCCCATGAGATGAGCCCAAGCCGCCACTGGCGTCAGAAGATCTGCAAGGATTCTTTGATAAACCGGAATGGTCTTATTCTCTCGTGCGAACGACTGAAATTCTTCAAATGTTAGTCTTGTCTTATCGATCATAGTGTAAAAAAAAACCCCGATCATTTAATCAGGGTTTGTGTCCTCACCATTTCTTTGTAAGTCTAAGGTGCTACACTACCCCCACAAAAAGCTGAAATACCAGTAATAGCCCCAAAACCTTTGTTCTGTCTCAATCTTCATTGAAGCAATATTAATCTAGCGACCTCCTTCTTGCAAAGTTATTTTTCTTCATGTTGCAAGTTTCTTGAAATTTGGAAAATTGGGAGAAAGATGGCCTTAATCTCCTCTAGGCTGAGTTTTCCATCAATTTGGGCAGCGATTCGATCAATGATTTCCCGCTCACGATCTTCGTCTTCCGTTTGTGCTCCAATCTCGGACTTGCTGTTTCCGATTCTATTGCATAGGTCAAATCGCTCTAGAAGAATATCAGTCAGTTGATCATCCAACTGATCAATCTTTTGGCGAAGGACCGAAATTGTTCTTTCTTTGATCATAACAGAAAATACATTTTAAACAACATGTGGAGTATAATTATCATCTCTTGATTGTTCTCGAATCAAGAACGGGGAAAGAGCGGCGAGTCTCCGTCACGAGATCGATTTCCAGTTCGGTGTTGAAGAGACCTTCTTTATCTGAACAATGGCAAAGTTGTTCGCCCAGAGGATCGAACACAACACTACCGCCACGGTAAGTGATGCCGTTTCCTTGGCCCACTCGGTTTACCCCAATCATATAGCACTGGTTTTCAATGGCTCGGGCCCTGAGTAGAGACTCCCAATGGTGCGATCTCACCGCTGGCCAGTTGGCAATATTGATAAATGCTGTAACATTCTGGTCCAGATAAGAACGGTAGAGTTCTGGGAAGCGAAGATCAAAGCAGATTGATAGACCATACGTGAAATCACCAATCGACGTAAAGGCTGGGGCAGCACCATTCTGATAATGAATATTTTCATCGTAAACTGGTATTGTGTGCATTTTGCGGTACTTTGTCGACAGGGTGCCATTCGGCAATACATGTATTAAACTGTTAAAGGGGAGGGGAGTGGCAGACTCGATCAATCCGGAAATAACATGACATTCATATTTGCGGGCTAGTGTTTGGAAGAAGTGGGTGGTTTCCCCATTTAGGTCTTCGGCATATTTTTGGGAGGACATGGTAAATCCCGTCAGGGACATTTCGGGAAAGATCAGAAGAGAGGTGTCTTTGGCACGATTCTTTAAGAACCCTTCCAACTTCCTTTGATTTGCTTTTTTATCTTCCCAGATTGGATTATACTGAATTAGCCCGACTTTCATTTCGTTTACGAAGGTTATAGGCCGGTTTAGGTGCCCTTCTGGATTGTAGATTGATTGTCATGTACGTAGTCTAACCACCGACTGTATCCGTCCAATCGGCCCCTCACTGCCTCATGATAAATCTTCTGGAGTTTGGCGCATATCGGCCCCATAGTGCCGTCCCCTATTGATCGGTGATCGATCTCACTAAGCGCCACAACTTCAGCGGCTGTGCCAGTAACGAAGACTTCATCGGCGATATACAGTTGGTCTCGGCTGATTTTTTCTTCCTTCACCGTATAACCGATGTCATGAGCAATGGCGATAATTGAATCTCTTGTTAGACCCTCAAGGATCATCTCTCGAGGGGGGGTATATATTACACCATCTTCGACCACGAAGATGTTCTCCCCCGTTCCCTCAGCTACGGTTCCAGAAGGATCAAGCAGGATCGCTTCGTCGAAACCTGCGCGGAGACTCTCAGTTTTTGCCAAAACGGAGTTGACGTAATTACCAGCGATTTTTCCTTTCGTCATGGTGATATTTGGGTGGAGACGACTGTTTGTCGCAATATTGGCGCGAATTCCATATTTGAGTGCATCCTCTCCGAGATAATTACCCCACTTCCAAGCAGCGATGCCCATTTCAACTTCTACATCATCTACCACCAGATTCCATCCACCACCTTTAATGTAAATGAGAGGTCGTATGTAACACTCTTCAAATCCGTTTCTTCGGATTAGTTCGAGGCAGGCCTCCACGATTGTCTCTTTGGAATAAGGGAGGTCCCGATAGCCGAGTATTTTAGCGCTCTTGAAGAATCTGTCGATATGATCTTTCAATCGGAAAACGGCCGGACCGTTGGGTGTTGTGTAGGAACGGATTCCTTCAAAAATTCCCGTCCCGTAATGGAGGGAACTCGTAAGGAAATGGACCTTCGCATCTTCGAACGGCACGAAGTCTCCTTCTAGCCATAGATAATCAGAATCAAATGACATTTTTCACTCCAGTAGTTGTTTCCAACATTCCAGCGTTACTCTTCTGCGAGGGCGGTTGACCGCCTACGAGGCCGTGGCACCGGTAATAAATGAGCCTTGAAGAGCTTATAGTTGAGGCTGTCACTGAGTGCCTGCCAGCTGGCATCAATTATATTCTCTGAGACTCCAACTGTCGACCATGAAGTGTCTTCATCACCGGATTCAATCAGCACACGAACTCTGGATTTTGTCCCCTGTTTTTCATTCAGAACACGCACTTTGTAATCAATGAGCTTCACTTGGGCAATTTCAGGATAGAAACGAGTTAGAGCCTTTCTCAAGGCGTTATCTAAAGCGTGGACAGGGCCGACCCCATCTGCAGCTGTATGTTCGATTTCACCACCCACAGAAACCTTCAACATGGCATCTGCTGCCGTATGTTCGGCTTTGTCGTATTTGACTTGCACACTCGAATCTAGAACTTCAAAGAAGGGCGAGAATTCGCCTGTTTCTCTCCTGAGTATCAATTCGAATGACGCTTCCGCACCATCGAATTGGAAACCTTTATGCTCGAGTGATTTTACATGCTTCACAATTTTTTCTGCCAATTCTTCATCGTCGTTGAGATCGATATTCATCTCATCTATCTTATAGCGAATATTACTTTTTCCTGAAAGATCAGAAACCAGTACACGCTGTTTGGAACCGACAGTCTCTGGCGAGATATGTTCATACATGCGCGAATCTTTCATCACTGCACTCACGTGAATACCCCCCTTGTGGGCGAACGCGGATTTTCCCACAAAAGGTGCCCCATTATAAGGAAATAGATTCATCGTTTCCGATACAAAATGGGAGATAGAAGTGAGACGCCTCAAATCAATTCTCTGTTGAGTCCTAAGGCCCATCTTGAGGAGCAGGTTTGGGATAATTGAGCATAGGTTGGCATTACCACATCTTTCACCAACGCCGTTGATGGTTCCTTGGATATGTATAGCACCTTCTCGAATGGCCGCCAGCGAATTGGCTACCGCAAGACTGCAGTCGTCATGCGTATGAATCCCCAACGGTGCCTGGACCTGATTCCGGACTTCTTGCACAATGCGCGCAATTTCATCTGGAAGTGAGCCTCCGTTTGTATCACAGAGCACCAAAACATCTGCGCCGGCTTTCTTAGCTGCTTGTATCATTGCGATTGCAAAGGAAGGATCATCTTTATAACCGTCAAAAAAATGCTCGGCATCAAACACGACATTTCTTCCCTTTTCCACCAGATATTCCACGGAATTATAAATTAGCTCTTCATTCTCATCGTCTTCAAGACCGAGGCCTATCGTAGAGTGAAACCTCCAAGTTTTTCCGAAGATTGAAATGACCGGCGTTTCGGCCTGAAGCAGAGCGTTCAAGTTGGGATCAGTGTCGATTGAATCCGGTCTGCGAGCAGTAGAGCCGAAAGCGCAGAGCTGAGCGCGGCTGAAATTGATTTGTTGTGCACGCCGGAAAAATGCTTCGTCCCGGGGGTTGCTTCCAGGCCATCCTCCTTCAATGATGTCTATACCGAAATCATCGAGAAGTCGTGCAATTTTCAATTTATCTTCCACGGAAAGGTTGATACCCTCGCCTTGGGTTCCATCCCGCAGGGTGGTGTCGAATAGTTCTATTCTTGTTGTTGTTCCCACAAAATTCCTATGAGTTTATGAAAGTTCCGGATAGAGCCACGGCGCTTCCAGTTGCCGTGCGACTTCATATTTTTTGATGATCTTTCGATACTTGAGCGTCATTCCAATTTCGTCGATTCCTTCCATAAGAGCCTGTCGTCGTGATAGTTCAATATCGAACTCTATGATGCTGCTTGCTGGAGAATGAACTATCTGTTTCTCTAAATCAATCGTCAGTTTGTAGCCCGGCATTTCTTCCACTTCATGAAAGAGTTTCTCAATCACGTCATCATCCAGAGTGATCGGGAGGAGGCCGTTCTTAAAACAGTTGTTATAGAAAATGTCCGCAAAACTGGGAGCGATTAATGCGTGGAAGCCGTATTCTATTAGGGCCCATGGGGCATGTTCTCTGCTTGAACCACAGCCGAAATTCCCTCTCGTAAGAAGTATTGTTGCATCGCGGTATCTCTCAATGTTTAGCACAAAATCGCGATTGATCGGTCGATCGGTACAATCCATTCCCGGTTCACCGCGATCAAGATATCGCCAAGTGTCAAAAAGGTACTTTCCAAAACCGGTTTTCTCCACAGATTTGAGAAACTGCTTGGGAATGATTGCGTCGGTGTCAACATCTGCCCTGTCGAGAGGAGCTACGAGGCCTTTGTGTTTCAAGAAATTTTCCATGGGTCTAATGGTAGTTCCACTTTCTTACATCGATGAATTTTCCGGCCACAGCCGCCGCCGCTGCCATGACAGGACTGACGAGATGCGTTCTCCCAAGGTGTCCCTGACGCCCTTCAAAATTTCGGTTGGAGGTTGAGGCACAGCGTTCTTTCGGCTCCAGACGATCGGCATTCATACCAAGGCACATGGAGCAGCCAGAGTTCCTCCACTCAAAACCGGCCTCGGTGAAAACTTTATCCAGCCCTCTCGATTCAGCTTCTTGCTTAACCAGTCCCGACCCTGGGACAACCATCGCCTGTTTGATGGAGTCAGCTACTTTTCGACCACGCACGATCTCAGCGGCCGCCATCAAATCTTCGATACGGGAATTTGTGCATGAACCGATAAAAACTTTGTCTGGATTGATTTCAGAAATTGGAGTACCCGGTTTCAGCCCCATGTAATCGAGAGCTCTTTCCATACCAGCACGCTTGGTAATGTCCGACTCATCCGCGGGGTCTGGAACCGAACTTCCCACTGGCACTACCATTTCCGGAGAAGTCCCCCACGTTACCTGAGGTTCAATCGAGGCAGCATCGAAATGGTGAATAGTATCGAAGTAAGCGTTTTCATCGCTTTTGAGTTTTCGCCAGCTGTGGACGGCTTTTTCCCACATCCCTCTCGTTGGAGCGAACGGCCGCCCTTGGAGGTAGTCAATCGTTGCCTGATCCACCGCCATCAATGCCGCACGGGCGCCAGCTTCAATGGCCATATTGCAGATAGTCATCCTCCCCTCCATGGATAGTACGCGAATCGCCTCGCCTCCGAACTCGATGGCGTGTCCTCGACCGCCGCTTGTGGTGATCTTTCCTATGATATAGAGAATTAGATCTTTTGGCGTGACCGCCGGATCGAGTTCGCCGTCCACTCTTATCTGCATGTTTTTCATCTTTTTCTGGATTAGACACTGCGTGGCGAGAACGTGCTCTACTTCAGAAGTGCCGATACCGAACGCCAGCGTCCCAAAGGCGCCATGAGTAGAAGTGTGAGAATCGCCGCAAACGACCGTCATTCCCGGTAAAGTTGCTCCTTGCTCCGGCCCCATGACGTGCACAATTCCCTGACGCGGATCATTCAATCCAAACTTGGTAATGCCGAAATCGGAGCAGTTTTCGTCGAGTTTCTCGATCTGTAGAGCAGAGAACGGATCCGTTGCGTTTTCATCGCCATCAGTGGTAGGGACATTGTGATCTGGAACGGCGAGATTAGAAGATCGCCGCCAGACATCGTGCTTCGATAGGCGAAGGCCGGAAAAGGCTTGAGGTGATGTGACTTCATGCAGGAGATGCCGATCGATGTAGATTAGTGACGTCCCGTCTACATTGGAATGGACGACGTGAGTTTCCCAAAGTTTGTCGTAAAGAGTCTGTCCGGCCATGGTCATTAGATCAGGGTGTCGCCGCCATTTCAAGGAATTCCCTTTTCTCAGTCATCACATACTGTTCACCGAGTGCCCTGAGATAGGCTATTGCGCTCGCTTCAATGATATCTGTGGAGAATCCTTTCCCAACGAAAGACAGGTCTCCCTTGCGTACTCTCACAAGAACTTCGCCCTGCGCCTGGCGGCCGCTAGTGATGGATCTTACCTGATAAGATTCGATGTGCGATTTCGTTTCTAAAGCTCTGTCGATGGCGTTAAAGCACGCATCCACGGGACCGTCGCCCGTTGCTGATTCCTCAACTATCTTATCATTGGTTTTCAAGCGGACAGTGGCGGTCGGTATGGCGCTCGTTCCCAGCATCACATTAAGATATTCCAGATTGTAAGGTTCATCCTGTTTGCTCACTTCATCTCCCATAAGGACGCGGAGATCATCATCAAATACTTCCTTTTTCTTATCCGCCAGAATCAGGAAGTCTTCATAGATATGGTCAAGGTTTTCTTTGGTGGTAGAGTAACCCAACTGTTTAAGTCTTGCCTGAAGTCCATGCCGCCCCGAATGTCGACCAAGAACAATCTTGCTGTCCGGGACTCCCACCGATTCCGGGGTCATGATCTCATATGTCTCTTTGAGCTTTAGTACTCCATCTTGATGTATGCCTGACTCATGTGCGAAAGCGTTTTCGCCGACGATTGCCTTGTTTGGCTGGACGATCATTCCTGTGAAGGAGGAGACCATTACACTTGTATTGAATATCTCCTCAGTGCGAATATCTGTGTGGAAATCCCAGAAGTCGCGGCGCACCTTTAACGCCATTACAATCTCTTCTAGGGATGCATTTCCGGCCCGTTCGCCTATACCGTTGATTGTACATTCGACCTGTCTAGCGCCATTCATGACGGCGCTTAGCGAGTTAGCCACTGCCAGTCCCAGATCGTCATGACAGTGAGCGCTGATCACAGCATCATCAATATTGGGAACACGCTTCTTGAGTTGCGCAATCTTTCGGCCGAACTCATCTGGCATCGTGTAGCCTGTGGTGTCGGGAATATTCACCGTCGTTGCGCCAGCGGTGATTGCTGCTTCGATGATTTCGCACAGGAATGTTGTGTCGGTCCGCCCTGCATCTTCCGGGGAAAATTCTACATCATCCGTGAATGTCTTTGCGTAAGCCACTGCATCGCAACCCATTTTCAGAATGGTTTCACGCTTTTCCTTCAGCGACATGCCATAGCGGTTGTCGCTGAATTTTCCCTTTAGGTGTACATCGGACGTCCCGAGAAAAGTGTGAATCCTGAACCGTTCAGCGCCCTTAACAGCATCGTAAGCGACCTTAACATCTTTCTCCACCGCTCTGGCCAGGCTGGCAATAGTGCCACTCACCTCGCCAGCAACTCTCTCCACAGCTTCAAACTGAACGGATGATGAAACAGGAAAGCCCGCTTCAATTACATCGAGGTTAAGCTTCTCCAACTGCCTAGCGATTTCAACTTTTTCGTGGATATTGAGGGATGCACCAGGAGACTGCTCCCCATCGCGAAGGGTGGTGTCAAAAATTGCAACTTTTTCACTCATTTTCCGACCTTTTCCATATTGGTGGATGCCTCGGTACCATCGTACATCCGGTTGATTGTACCAACAATTGCGTCTGTCATTTCTTTGGTAGTGCAAGGTGTCTCGTCGTCGCTTGCTATATCTTCAGTTTTGTAACCATTAGCCAAGGCGGCTTCGACGGCTTTGTTAATGAGATCTCCCGCCTCTGTCAAATCGAGAGAATAGGTGAACATCATAGCGACGGAAATTATCATGCCGATGGGGTTAGCGACACCATACCCTGCGATGGTGGGAGCGGAGCCGTGTACAGGCTCATACATGGCGTGATTGGCACCGAAGGAGGCGGAAGGCAGCATGCCGAGGCTTCCTGTGAGCGTTCCCGTGATGTCGCTCAATATATCGCCGAACATGTTTTGTGTCAAGATGACGTCAAACTGAGCCGGCGCGCTTACTAACTGCATGGCGGCGTTGTCAACATACATGTCTGTCAGGGTTATTTCCGGATAGGAGCGATGAACATCGCTTACCACAGATTTCCAGAATTGAGAACTCTCGAGTACATTTGCCTTGTGAACCGACGTCACTCTATTCGCTCTCTTTCTGGCGAGCTGAAAAGCTGTATGAGCAATCCGCTCCACTTCTTCCCGGGTATAGACCAACGTATTCCACCCTTTATCACTGTTGTGCCCTCTCGGTTTTCCGAAGTAAATCCCACCGGTCAATTCTCGTACGATCATCAGGTCCAAGCCGTTTATCACTTTCCTTTTGAGAGGTGAATGACCGGCCAGTTGGGGCAAGATGATTGCCGGTCTTAGGTTGGAGTAGAGGCCTAACTCTTCCCGCAGGCGGAGAAGGGCCGTTTCAGGTTTTGATTCATGGGGAAGCGAATCCCACTCCGGACCGCCCACAGCGCCAAGGAGTACGGTGTCTGCGCCGCGACAGGATTTAACTGTTTCGTTGGTGATGGACACGCCATGCTTTTCATAGCAGCACCCTCCCACAAGCTCTTCCGTAAGGTTGAATGTGATGTCGTAGATGCGGCCCACTTCGTTAAGAACGGCGAGAGCCGAATTCATCACTTCGGGACCAATGCCGTCGCCGGGAAGTAGGATAATCCTACAGTTCACGCTGGCGTCTCCAGTTTATCGTTGGAAGGGAGCCAGTCCATCATCTGTCTCAATTTCAGCCCGATCTTCTCGATGGGATGGTTTTCTGTCTCGGTTCTCAAGCGCTCCATGAGGGGCTGGCCATCACGGTTTTCTTTGATCCACTCTTCAGCGAAAGTCCCGTTTTGAACATTCTTCAAGATTCTCTTCATCTCCTCGCGAGTTTCGTCCGTGATGATCTTTGTTCCGCGGGTCATTCCTCCGTATTCGGCGGTGTCGCTGACGGAATAGTTCATACGAGAAAGCCCCCCTTCGTAGTAGAGATCCACGATCAGTTTTAGTTCGTGGAGGCATTCGAAGTAGGCGAGTTCGGCCGGATACCCTGCTTCGACCAGCGTCTCAAAACCTGCCTTGATCAATTCTGCTGAGCCGCCGCACAGGACAGCCTGCTCGCCGAAAAGATCAGTTTCCGTCTCGTCCTTAAAGTTTGTTTCCAGGGCTCCTGCTCGGGTAGATCCAATCCCTTTCGCCCACGCGAGGGCGACTTCTTTTGTCTGCCCAGAGAAGTCCTGGTGTACGGCGATAAGGCACGGAACGCCGCTTCCGTTCTCAAATGACCTTCGCACAAGGTGCCCCGGACCTTTCGGTGCCACCATCATAACGTCCACCGATTCGGGGGGAGTGATCTGGTCGTAATGGATGTTAAAGCCGTGTGCAAAAGCGAGCGTGTCTCCAGGCTTAAGCTTGGCCGCAATCTCCTCTTCATAAACCTTTTTCTGGGTCTGATCGGGAACCAGGATCATCACCACATTGGCCCAGTCGGCGGCTTTCGAAACAGTTGCCACTTTCAATCCTGCTGCCTCCGCTTCACCGCACGATAAACTGGACGGTCGAAGACCCACACGGACATTCATACCACTGTCCCTCAAATTGAGCACATGAGCATGCCCCTGACTACCATAACCGATGACCGCTATTTTCTTGTCTTGTAGAACAGACAGGTCGACATCGGTATCGTAATAAACATTTACCATTTTTATCTCCTTGATTATGACAAAGAATTGTTCATCTGCTGAGTTCGTCTTGAGACTCTCCCGGGCCAGTCGGAGACAGAGTCAGATCTTTCCCCTGTTTGGAGATGGCAACTCTCCCGGATCTCACCAGTTCTATGATATTGAACGGTTCAAGATCACCCACCAGCTTATCCATTTCTTTAGCGGTTCCGGCCGCTTCAAACACCATGGAAGAACTTCCGTTTCGCAGCAGTCGGCCTTGGCTTTTGTGTGCCAGTTCCTTCACTTCTTTCCGCTTTTTAGGAGGCGGATCAATTTTGGCGAGCACATTCTCACGAACGATATGTGAACTATCAGAAGCAAGCTCTACTTCCACAACATTAACGAGATTCATGAGAATGTGGACGAAAAAATCTTGGCGGGAAGGTTCAATATCGTTTGCCACAATAGTGGTTCGACTTAATCCCGGTTTTTCACATTGCGCTACAGTCAGACTTTCAATATTAATATTCCTTTTTCGGAATTGATTAACAATCTGGTTCAGCACACCGGCCGTATCCCGCACCAGGGCGACATAGGTGGTTTTCATTTTGCTGGCCTCTTTTCTATTACTCTCCCTTTGTTCTTTTCCTGACCACCATTAGGTCTTCGAATCATATCGTGAAGGTTGGCCCCTGTAGGAACCATCGGGTAAACCATATCGTGTTGCTCAACAACAAACTCAATGAGAACTGGACCATCGAGCCTTTGCACCTCATTCAGGGTCTTTCGGGCATCATCTTTATTAAAGACGCGGTATCCCGGAAGACGATACGCTTCAGCAAGCCGAACATAATCCGGACTGTATATTGGTGTCTCGGAATAGCGAGCATTATAAAACATCTCCTGCCATTGGCGCACCATACCAAGATAACCGTTATTGATTATGGCAATTTTAATATTGACGTTCTCTTGGACAACTGTAGCTAGCTCCATCAGCGTCATCTGTATTCCACCATCACCAACGATTACCCAGACATCTTTATTCTTTACAGCAAAACTCGCACCTATTCCAGCTGGAAGGGCAAACCCCATGGTTCCCAATCCTCCGGAAGTGATGAGCGTTCTTGGTTTGTTGTGCTCATAATACTGTGCTTCCAACATCTGGTGCTGTCCCACATCCGACACGACCAAAGCATTGCCGCCCGTCTCTTCCCAAATGATTCGGATAGCGTGGGCAGCCATGAATTCATCTGATGTCTGATTAAGGATTTCGACTTCGTCTATACTCGCCTGCCACTTTTTAATCTGTTTGAACCACGGACCACGGTTCCTAGAAGTAACCTCTGGTGTTAACTGCCAGAGTACTTGCTTTAAATCTCCATGGATGGCGACGTCCACAGGGACGACTTTGTTAAACTCTGATCGATCGATATCAATATGAATCTTTTTGGAGTGTGGTGAGTACGTTTTCAGTTTCCCAGTTACTCTATCATCAAAACGCATGCCGCAAGCGATTAGCAGATCTGCATCTTGAATAGCGTTATTGGCATGTGCATTTCCGTGCATCCCCATCATCCCCATATTAAGAGGATGGCTGCTGGGGAATCCTCCTATTCCGAGAAGTGTGGTGGAAACAGGGATGCTTCCTTGTTCGGCCAACTGCTTCAGTCCTGTCATTGCTTCTGAAAGGAGTACACCGTGTCCAGCCAGGATTACCGGTTTCTCAGCCGTGTTAATCAAATCGGCCGCCAATCTGATTTGCTCTTCCGTTACCGCTCCATCTACAACGTGAACGCTCAAGTCAGCTGGAGGGTTTGAGTAGTTAAAGCTTACCGCTTCATTTTGAACACATTTTGGAATATCAATAACTACTGGTCCCGGACGTCCGCTCCGGGCGATGCGAAAAGCATCATGTATAGTTTGAGCCAACTCTTTCACATCTGTAACCAGGAAGGAATGTTTTGTAACAGAGAGGGTTATCCCTGTGACGTCTGTCTCTTGAAATGCATCTGTTCCCATCACCGACAATGGAACCTGGCCGGTGATACAGACGATGGGAGAAGAGTCCATCATGGCTGTTGCGAGGCCAGTGACCATATTCGTTGCTCCGGGTCCTGAAGTTGCCATGGCTACACCCACTTTTCCGGAAGCA
This sequence comes from Fidelibacterota bacterium UBA6931, assembly GCA_002448795.1. Taxonomy (GTDB): domain Bacteria; phylum Fidelibacterota; class Marinisomatia; order Marinisomatales; family S15-B10; genus S15-B10. The sequence goes on along the minus strand of DKAH01000016.1, from coordinate 2,902 downwards.
CGGGCATAACCGTCGGCCATGTGTGTGGCTCCCTGTTCATGACGGACCAATACATGATGAATCCTGTCATCGTACTTGGTTAGTGCATCATAGGCTGGGAGAATTGCTCCTCCAGGATACCCGAAAATAACGTCTACTCCTTCTTTAATGAGGCATTCCCAGATGATTTCCGCGCCGGTTATTCTAGTCTTTTTTTCAGTCATATCAATTCCCTTCCTGTCTTAAGGACGGCCCCGGTGTTTGCCGAGGTTACCAGCCTCGCATAGCGTCCCAGATAGCCATTTTCTATTTTCATCTGGAATTCCGGCATTGATTCCAATCTTGAGGTCAATTCTGCATCTGATAAGTCAACCGAAATGGTACAATTTGGGATATCGATGGTGACTAAATCGCCATCTTGAATGGCAGCAATGGCCCCGCCTTCTGCTGCTTCAGGAGAAATGTGCCCTACGCAGGCGCCTCTAGTTCCCCCAGAGAACCGCCCATCGGTGACGAGGGCCACTTTGTCACCGAGACCGAGTCCCATGATAGCGCTCGTAGGCGCCAGCATTTCAGGCATTCCGGGACCGCCTTTAGGACCTTCGTAACGGATTACCACCACATCACCGGGGGTAACTTCACCACCGAGTATTCCCTGAAGCGCCTGATCTTGTGAATTGTAGATTCTTGCGGGACCGTTAAAGATCATCATTGCTGGATCGACCGCTGCCGTTTTCACGATTGCCCCATCGGGTGCAAGGTTTCCGAAAAGCACAGCCAGACCTCCTGTATCAGAAAAGGGGTCCTTAACTGAGTGAATGACTCCTCGATCCTTCACTGATGTTGACTCGATATTCTCTCCGAGAGTTTTTCCGTTTACTGTAGGCCTTGACAACTTTAAGACATCGAGTTTTGATAGCTCATTTAGAATAGCGGGAACACCACCGGCTGCGTCCACATCTTCCATGTGGACGTTTTTAGTCGCGGGGCTAACCTTGCAGAGGTAAGGAACCTTCGAGGCCAAACTGTTCAGTTGGGCCAGATCGAATTCAATTTCAGCTTCCTTTGCAATAGCTAGAGTATGGAGAACCGTATTAGTGCTCCCGCCCATGGCCATATCGAGGCAGAAGGAATTCAGAATAGCGTCGCGATCCACAATATCTCTTGGCTTGAGATCTTGCTCTATTAGCGCTACAATTTGTTCTCCAGCTTTCTTGACCAATTTCTCTCGGCGGTTGTCTACTGCAAGAATTGATCCGTTGCCGGGCAGGGCAAGCCCCAACGCCTCAGCAAGGCAGTTCATCGAGTTGGCGGTAAACATACCCGAACATGAGCCACATGTAGGACATCCGAGGTTTTCCAGCTCTTTCAGCTGATTATCATCAATTTTCCCCGCCTTGTACTTGCCGACCCCTTCGAATACAGAAATGAGATCAACTCGGTCTCCCGATGGTGTCCGCCCGGCTTTCATCGGTCCTCCGGAAACAAAGATTGCTGGAATGTTGACTCTCACCATTGCCATCAACATGCCCGGTACGATCTTGTCGCAGTTGGCTATACAAACGACCCCATCCAGACGATGGGCCTCGACAACGGTTTCAACGCTGTCTGCTATAAGCTCCCGGCTCGGGAGAGAGTACCGCATGCCGATGTGCCCCATGGCAATTCCATCATCCACACCGATAGTGTTGAATTCGAAAGGGACACCGCCGGCATCCCGTACTGCTTCCTTGGCCGCTTTCCCTAAATCCTGGAGGTGGACATGGCCCGGGATCAGGTCAATATAGGAGTTGGCAATTCCTACAAAAGGTTTCTCGAAGTCACTCTCATCACGAATCACTCCGGTGGCTCTCAGCAGGCTCCGATGCGGGGCGTGCTCAAAACCGAGTTTGATGGTATCAGACCTCATTGTGGCTCATTTCATCACATCCTCATTCCTTCTACTTCTGGCTAAACCGCCAAACCGGCCAGAGCCAAAGTTTTTCAGGAGGTCAGGTTATGAAAACGATGTTTGGAGGAGTTGACTCCTTCGTCCTTTCACCTGCCTCTGAGAGTATTTGGCTAGGCTACTTAGGACGGAAGCCCAATAATAATAATAATAGCTGGAAGAAGGTTTATAACAAGACTGGAAATAAGCTTGGACGATCCGATTATACTCGGCAGGCCAAGAGTTTTTAATATTTCACTAAATCTGTTCACTTCTTCACCACTATTCGGCGCGAATGTTAAGGAATTCATAATAACGGTGTCAAGCTTTTTCTTGACAGGCCGCATGTTTAGGGATTAGTTGGAGTCAGCTCCACCAACGTTACGCCAGGGGTAGAAAAGAAAAACCCGCCATTACTGACGGGCTTTCTACGGGTCGGAGCGGGGAGATTTGAAC
>DKAH01000016.1:0-214 GCA_002448795.1 Fidelibacterota bacterium UBA6931 | reverse complement strand
CCGACCCCCTGCTCCCAAAGCTGGTGCAAGAGCGTCTATTTACCGACGACAGCCTCCAATTCAGAGGGCATTACTGTGCCATTTGTTGCTGTGCCATCGCTACTTATTGCTGAATCTTGCAGTCGTTTGATGCAAGTGTAGGTATGTCGTAGGCTAAAGTTGTTTTATTTCATATGATGGAGGTAAAATAAATTCATCAAAACTAAAAACGATG
>DKAH01000013.1:3419-63767 GCA_002448795.1 Fidelibacterota bacterium UBA6931 | reverse complement strand
ACCAACTGAGCTACTCCGCCAAAACCGATGGCGAAATTACCGTCTAACCGAGAATATTCAAAAGCTCCAGCGATAATCTGACACCCACACCGGACGGACCTGAAGGAACGTATGGACGATCCTTGTTCCACCAGGCGGTGCCGGCAATATCGAGATGGGCCCATGGAATATCACCGACGAAAGCTTTCAGAAAGGCACCTCCTGCAATCGTTCCTGCCTGTCCCGGTGCACCGAGATTCTTCACATCAGCGATCTTACTTTTAACATCATCACAATATTCATCCCACAATGGAAGTTCCCACGCCCGTTCGCCCGTTGCTTCTCCCGCTTTAATGATAGACTTTATAAGTTTCTCATCTGTGCCCATAACAGCTGAGGCGACATGCCCCAATGCCACGATCACTGCACCGGTGAGCGTCGCAAAATTCACCATATAGGCGGGGGTATGGTGTTTGGACAAATATGAGAGCGCATCAGCAAGAACGAGGCGTCCCTCGGCGTCGGTGTTTAGGATTTCGATTGTCTTTCCGTTGTACGCCTTGACAATGTCCCCGGGTTTGGAGGCACGACCGCCGGGCATGTTCTCTGTAGCAGCAATGGCTGCGATAATGTTCCCCTTTGGTTTGAGCCCGGCCACAGCTTGCATAATACCAAGGACTGCTGCCGCGCCGCACATGTCATACTTCATCTCATCCATCTTGGAGGATGGCTTAATTGAGATGCCGCCGGTATCAAATGTGATCCCCTTACCAACAAAGGCGAACGGCTTCTCCCCCTTCTTCCCGCCTCTGTACTCCATAAGGATGAACTTCGGCGGTTCGTCCGCACCTCTTGCAACGGAGGCAAATGCTCCCATTCCCATTTTCGTGAACTGATCCCGGTTTAATACTTTGCAAGTCATTCCGCCAGAACGGGCGATACGCCTTGCCTCTCTGGCAAGTCGGCTTGGTGTGGCCACATTGCTGGGATGGGCGGCAAGATCCCTCGCAAGACAGACTGCCTGCGCAATTACTTTCCCTCGCTTCAAACCAGTCCTGCTTCCGCCTTCAACAATAGTTAGCGATTTGACGATCTTTGCGTCTTTCTCAACTGTCTTGTAGTTCAAAAATCGGTAAGAGCCAAGGACAGCCCCTTCCACAAACGCTTGAGTCGCTTCGGCATCTCCCAGTTTCTTGAGGCCTGGTACCTCCGATGCAATTGTCTCATGGCCGGCAGACTGAATAACCTTTGCCATGGTACCGCCGGCTTCACGGACCTTTTCAACTGTAAGCTCTTTACGCTCTCCAAGACCGATTAGGAGTAGTCTCGCCGATGATCCACCAGTAAACAATAAGAGCGTTTCATTGGATTTTCCTTTGAAGTCGCCGCTCTTCACCGCCTTGGTAATAATCTTGCCAAACCGTCTATCTACAGCCCTACCCATTGATGACAGTGCGCCTCCTTTGAACATGGAAACTGTCAGCACATCAGCTTTGCTTGTGGTCCAATCTTTAGATGAAATTTGAATTTTGTTCAACTGCGCCATGACGCATTCTCCTATGAAATTCGTGTTGTGAACTTACCGATGTTCATCCGCTTCATGAACATCTAAAGAAAGTGATTTGCATTTTTTCTTGACAATTCCCCTGACGGTAACTAAACTTTATACGCCTTTTGTATGCTAACCATGAGAAAACGATACAAACTGGAGAAAATATGGACTTGATTACCGCCGAAATATCTGAAGAGAGCACGCCGTTTTTCAACCTCACCATACTTAAATGCGCACTGTGCAAGACGCCATGGTCGGCCGATTACACTGACTATTTGTGGATGCGGGACAACGATCTTATTGTATGCAGTTGCGGCTCTGTTATGTGTGAAGTAAGCGATCTGAAGGACAACTAAGTCGTTACCGATTGCGTCCCCTGAATGGCGGTTGTACTTTTCCATCCTCAGTTGGCTGGTATCAGCGGGACGCATGGAAGTCAAAACAGCGCTCATCAGAGACCTCGAATCGCTCCTTGGAAAGGAGCGTGTTATCTCTCACCCTACCGAACTGTTGGTCTACGAATGTGACGGACTCACCCTCAGCAGGCACGGAGCCGATGCTGTTGTACTACCCGAGTCCACAGAAGAAGTTTCCAGGATCGTCAAGTGTTGTCAGGGGCACCAAGTGCCGTTCCTCGCCCGTGGTTCCGGAACGGGCTTGAGCGGTGGTGCAGTAGCGGCTGAAGGGGGCGTCATAGTTCAGATGTCCCGAATGGCCACTATCATTGAAATCGATTATGACGATGAAGTAGCAGTAGTTCAACCAGGCGTCATTAACCTTCACCTTTCTGAAGCCACCCGTCCCGACGGATACCACTACGCACCGGACCCATCGAGTCAAAAAGCTTGTACCATTGGGGGAAATGTGGCTGAAAATGCCGGCGGCCCACACACGCTGAAGTATGGCGTTACCGCAAATCATATACTCGGAATGACCGTAGTTATGCCTGATGGTGAAATCATAAATATGGGAGGACGGCACGAGTCAATACTTGGCTATGATCTGGTGGGGCTTTTCGTTGGTTCAGAAGGAACGCTCGGTATTGTCACTGAGATTATCGTGAAGCTCACCAGAAACCCTGAATCCTCCAAGACCTTCCTCGCCTCCTTCAACACGGTGGAAGCGGCCAGCAATTCGGTTTCCAGTATTATCGCCGCTGGAATCATCCCCGCTGCTCTGGAACTGATTGATGCGTTGGTTATTCAAGCGGTGGAGAGTCACCTGAAAGCTGGCTTCCCTCAGGATGTTGCCGCTATTCTTCTCATTGAGATTGAGGGTCTTAACGCAACGCTGTCAGCTCAGGCCGGAGAAATCAGAAACATCTGTCACACTCATGGCGCCACTGACTTCAAGGAAGCAAAGAGTGAACCAGAACGTGCTCAACTCTGGCGCGGAAGAAAGGAAGCGATCGGCGCTCTGGGAAAAGTGACGCCGGCGTTCTATACCAATGATGGGGTGGTCCCTCGATCAAAGCTACCTGAGATTCTCGAATTCGACATTGAAACGGGAAAAAGGAACGGCCTTCAAGTCGCACATCTCTGCCATGCGGGAGATGGCAACATCCATCCCATCATTCTCTACGATCACGAGAACGAGACTGAAACTAAGGCGGCCATGAAAACATCGAGAGAGATTCTCCAGCGGTGCATTGACCTTGGCGGAGCCCTTTCCGGAGAACATGGGATTGGGACGGAAAAGCTGACTTCGTTCAGTTTCATGTTCAATAAGACCGATGAAGCTCAAATGATGGCGGTACGATCAGCTCTGAGTCCTTCAGGTAAGCTCAATCCGAGCAAGATTTTTCCAACCGGCGCCAAGTGTGGAGAATCGAAGATTAGGAAAACCGTAGCCGGCGGTGGGTGGCTCTAGGAAGCCTCACTCAAACAATGACAAACAACCACCCATCAAATACTCTGGCAACTGAAACGATTAAGCCTGTTACGACTGATGACTTAGCACGGATCATCCGTGAGGCGGCTGAACAGAAAAGGACAGTTATCGCCGTGGGCGGAGGTACCCACCTCTTCACCGCCGGAAAACAGTTCGATCTTGCTATAGACACCACCGGATTGACCGATGGATTTCACCATACACCAGCGGATATGACAGCCACTGTACCGGCAGGAATGCGGTTGTCTCATGCGCAGGAGAAACTTTCTCATAATGGGCAGTGGATACCTCTTGACCCCCCAGACCGTGGTAACGCCACTGTGGGAGGCGTAATAGCCGCCAACCGATGGGGACCACGCCGGCACCACTACGGTACTGCCAAAGATTGGGTCATCGCTACTACAATAGTTAACGGCAAGGGGGAAATTGTTCGAGCGGGAGCTAACGTAGTGAAGAACGTCAGCGGTTATGATCTCAATAAACTCTATATCGGATCTAGAGGAACAGTAGGCATCATCACCGACCTATCTTTTAAACTTTCGCCGCTACCAGCGGTGCGTTCGACTTTTCGGGCCTGTTATTCCACACCTGAGGAAGCTCTCACAACCGCAGCTGTAATCCGTAGCGCTCCATTGGAACCGGAATCTCTCCTCATCACCAAGGGACGGTGGACCACTCTAAAAGCAAAACATTGGTGGCTTCTTGTTGAACTAGCAGGTTCGGAAGAGGGTGTAACAGCACAGAAAGAGACTTTGTCAACGACCCTTGAAGGATCGTCCGCTAATCGGTGGAATGAGGCGAATAATAAAGACGCTGCCTATTACTGGGAGACCGTCCGTTTTGGAAATGGCGAGGCGTCGCCTCTCTTTGGTATCGCTGAGATTTCCTTTCCAAAATCCCAAGCCGAATGTCTTCTCGCCTTGTTGATCAAAAGTTATCCAAAACTTTCCCTGAAACTGCTTCCCGCTCGTGGGCTAGCCATTGTTGAGATAGAGGAGGAAACAGATCGCTCCCTCTTCGTTAATGAAATAACAAAAATTGGCGGCTCCATCGAATTTGATTGTGTTGAAATCAATTCTCCCAGCCATCGATGGCCTGTGGAACCGGCTGGCATATCACTTATGAAAAAGCTCAAGACTGCGCTAGACCCATCAGGCATTTTCGCTCCTGGCACTTACGTGGGAGGTATCTGATGAGTGAAACGGTTACCTCCCCGCTGAGTAGAACGTTTCATGCTGAGGAAAAGCGACTGCTCCAAGAGTGCATTCACTGTGGCTTCTGCCTTCCGGCGTGCCCTACCTACATGGAGAACGGAAAAGAAATGGATTCCCCCCGTGGACGTCTCCATCTAATGGAATCTCTCCTTGAAGGGAGGATGAATTTGGACAGCGCTTTCGAAGAGCACATGAAACTGTGTCTTGTCTGCCGCGCCTGCGAAACAGCCTGCCCTTCAGGCGTGCAGTTTGGCCATTTGATGGAAGCCACGCGCCAGTCTATCGCGGAAGTAAAACAGAAAGGAAGATTAGAACGATTCCTGTTACAGACAGTCCTACCTTCCCACCGTTGGCTCTCCTTTTTGTTCACTATCACTCGAGTCATACAAATACTTCGGCTGGATAAACTTTCCACGGTTCCTCCACTTTCTCTGCTTGTTCCGAAAAAGTTGAGACAACTCCAGTTGTCCCTCCCGACGGTTCCTCCTCGGCGTTTTGGCAGATCCTACGATGTTCACTATCGTGCCATAAGAAAACAACGGGGGACGGTGACTCTCTTTACCGGTTGTGTCATGGATCATCTCTTTCCCCATGTCCACACAGCCACAGTCCGGCTACTCACCTGGCACGGCTATGACGTCACTATTCCTTCAGACCAAGCATGCTGCGGAGCGCTTCATGCACACGCTGGCGAGAAGTCAATGACATCATTTTTAGCCGATCAGAACATTTCCATTCTGGACAACTGTAATTCTGACTATATTGTTATTAACTCAGCAGGATGTGGGTCACACTTAAAGTCTTACTTAACTTATATCGACTCGGGCATTTCGTCCCGAGTGGTGGATCTTTCCGAACTTTTGGCGGTAATCGAAATGAAACCGAAGGCCATCGGTCCCACCGATCCCGTGGCCTACGATGAACCATGTCATCTTCTGCATGGTCAGGGAATTTCCACTCAACCAAAAACAATTCTGGAAAAGATTCCCGAAATCAATCTTGTCCCACTTAAGGGTAGTGACCGCTGTTGCGGAAGTGCCGGAAGTTATTCCATTACTGAAACCGAAATGTCGCTGAAGCTATTGGATGCAAAAATGGACGATATCGAAGCGAGCGGAGCAGCTATAGTGGTAACTGCCAATCCCGGTTGTCAGATGCAATTGAATTGGGGAGTCAAACGGCGCGGTATAAACGTTGAGGTATTACATCTTGCGGAGCTTCTGGACAAATGCTTCCGGATAGACCCTAGCTATCCAACTGATCCCCTGGTTTTGGACTAGGCTGCCATTTTTCCATGGGAGACTTTCTCCCAATTCCCATCCTTACCTTTCTTCACAGCCACCATCGTAAAAACGGCTTCACAAACGTCCCGCATTTCACCTTGACTATTTTCAGCTCGTGCCGATACGCTTACTGTCAGTGACGAGACTCCTGCTGACAAGACCGTCGCCTCGAAATTGACCCAGTCTCCACCTAACACCGGTTCTGAAAAAACAACCTCATCGATTGCCTTTGTAACACAACCTGCCGCTTCAGACCCACGGAGGAATCGCTGTCCTGCCTTCGCAGCAGCAATATCCATCCACGACACCATCTTTCCGCCAAAAAGTGTGCCAATATTGTTCAGATCGTTCGGCATCACCAGTTGACTGAATCTCGCTTTAACCTTTACCATTCGTAATCTCCATGAATGAAGTACTTTTCCGAAAATAAGAAGAGTCCCGCTGGTTCTACCCTCGAGAAATATAAGTTCCTCTGAAGAGCACGCCTTACCAACGAGACTCTGATAAAGTTTACCTTACTAAAAAATCACTGCAAACAAAAAAAGCCGACAAATCGCGGCCTTTTTTGTTCACTCAATGATTAATTATGAAGTGAAATTAGATTGCTGTTTTCTTTTTAGCGGTAGTACAAGAAGCACCAGCCGCAGCAGTCTTTGCCTTTTTAGCACTGTAGTCACAGGACGAACCCGCCGCTGCTTTTGCCTTCTTGGTGCTATAGTCACAGGCTGCTTCATTCGCCATGAAGCCGGCATTAGAAACTGCAGTCACCAGTTGAGCCTTACCAACTTTGGAGGGGTAATACTCAACAGTGGCCATTTTTGCATCCAGATCAACAGACACAGTCTTCACTCCGGCATGATTTGAAAGAGCAGTTTCTACTTTGCTTGAGCAACTGCCACAACGCATCCCGTCAATCGAAATTGATGCGGTTTCTACAGAACCATTATAGTTGCCACCCACAAGAATAACAAGTGCAACAGCTAGAATAGCTATAAATGGAATTTTTTTCATTACTTGTCTCCTTACCTCTTAAGTTTCCATAATTAATGTAAGCTAGGCAAAAATAAGTACCAACTAATTTACTCGAGCTCAGCGTTATACATTCGCGCCAGCCTTTCACCCTTTTCAAAGTCAACTCGGGATAACAGATAACCCCCAATGATGAAAAGGATAAGAATCGATAGAATTCCAATCCTTCCACTGCCGGTTACAAGCGTTACCGTCCCCATAAGTAACGGACCCAACACCGCGGCAAATTTCCCCAGCATATTATAGAAGCCGAAGAATTCAGCGGCGTGACGCTCGGGGATAATTCTTCCGTAAAGACTCCGGCTGAGGGCTTGAACTCCTCCCTGGAACAGTGCGACTAGAACGGCAAGAATATAAAAGTCGGACTCCTTCTGCATAAAATATCCAAGAAGTGTAATAATCCCATAGGCTACCACAGCGGACATGACCGCCTGTTTTGTGCCAATCTTGGAAGCAATCCAGCTGTATAACAGAGCGGCGGGGAAAGCAATAAACTGTACCATGAGAAGGGCTGTCATCAAAGTGCTGCTGCTGAAGCCTAGAGCCATGCCGTAATCGACAGCCATCTTTACAATGGTGTCCACACCATCTATGTAAAACCAGTAGGCCACAAGAAATAGCCCCACCACCCTTAATTGACCCAACTTTCTGAAGGTATCCATCAACTGACGCCACCCCAACACTACAGCTCTCCCCATGGGGACAGAATCATAGTTCTTTGGTTCCTTCACGTACATCCAGAATGGAATCGTAAAAATTGCCCACCAGATTCCTACGGTAATAAAACTGAATTTAACGGCCGTTGCTTGATCAGGTAAACCGAACAAGGCAGGTTTAAGGAACATTACCACATTCAGGGCAAATAGAACTCCACCTCCGATATAGCCAAGTCCATATCCAAGTGATGAAACATAATTTTGTTTGTCTTTCGGTGCGACACTCACAAGCAAAGAATCGTAAAAAATGTTTCCACCGGAAAAGCCGACCGTCGCTCCAACATAGAGGATAATAGCGAACTGCCAGGCCCCCTGACCGACCAGCCAGAAAGCACAAGTAAGAGTTATTCCAAAAAACGCGAAGAAAATCATGAACCTCTTCTTCGCTGAACCGCGATCGGCGATTGCGCCGAGAAACGGAGCTAGAAGTGCAACAATAATAGAAGCAAGAGAATTTGCAACGCCAAGGTAGAAGGTACTTTGGGTAGGATTATTAGGATCAGCCCAGTAGGCGTTGAAAAAAAGAGGGAAAAAACCCGCCATGACCGTGGTGGCAAATGCTGAGTTCGCCCAGTCGTAGAGTGCCCAGCCAAGAACTGACTTTCTGTTCAAAATGCGTGTCTACCAGAATTGAAAAAATGTGACGAAAGAGAGCCCCACAGAGAAACTACTCCACGTATGCCTCGCTAACAGAGGAATCGTGGCTGAAAGTTCGACTTCGAAAGGGGTAGATCCAAACTGATTGGTTGGATCGGTATTTTCAAAAACCACACCCAATTTCTGAATCAGGGCGATGCTCCGTGTGTCATATCCCGCCCGTTCATCGATTCCTCCCGCCATCCAACTGTTCCACTGTTGATTTCTCGAATAATAAACATCTCGACGTTTCATTGCCCAAACCTGCCCCGCGAAGACGGAAAGTTTGTCAGGGATTATTTCAATCTCACCGGAAACGACGCCAACGAATTCATCTCCCCGTTTAAAACGATAAGATTCGCCTATTCGGGATAGAACCGTGTCGCTGATCACCCAGTATGTACCCCTAGGTGTTACTCGTGTCCAATATCTCGCCTCAGGATTGAATTTGTAGCGGGTAGACCAGTTGACCTTGACCTCGCGGCCCCGGATCGTTCGATAAAACTCACCGAAAACGGAAAAATTCCACGCCTTGATTCCGTTTCCCAACTCCAATTGATTGAACTGTTCTGGACGACCTATAGAGTCAACTTTAGCCGGATCGAACTTTCTGATCAATCGCGCCGTGGGGATTGTGAGCCCGAACCCGGCATAAAGGGAGAACAGCGATTCTCCCGCCCAGATAGGTGAACCGAGAAGGTGGAAGTTCAAACCGAGGTCAATGTCCCCAAGTCCCGAGGCGGTTCTGTCAGGATGGTAATATTCCATCAGCAAATCGACAGTGGTTGTGTCACGGTTGGAGTCCGAAAAAGGATTGAACTGGGTACCAACAATGGAAGTCCCTAGTGGATCGGCTCCCAGCTCCATGGCCCAGAGAATAGATGAACCGCCTCCCGCTGTGTAGAATGCGTCATAAAGAGCCTCTAGTTTGGACATCGTTAAGGAGTTGAGGTTAGTGGAAAATTCTGAATTAATGAAATTGTCGAGCTTAGCCTTGTTCGCGCTGTGGTAAGCGATAAACCCCCCCAAGTCGGCATTGCCCAATGATCCGGCCCGCCACCCCCACGTATTCATCTGCCGCGCCGTTGAGTAATTTGGAATAGAAAATGTAAATGTCGCTTTCTCTGAAATTCCATATTCAACCCTGAGACGTGAAAACAGTGAAGTGAGCGATCGTTTTGGATTGGTTATATAACCTCCCAGATTGACTGAATCGGGGCCGAAAAAGTTTTGACTAAAATCTGCAAGCGTGTCTCCCCACGCTTCAGCGGCATCGGTCAACTGGAAGGTGGCCACGATTCCATCGGCCCTGTCAGTGGCCGTTATGTAATGTTCGTGAAGGTTCACCAGATCATGTTTGGATTCTGGATTTAGGTGGTCATAAAACTTTAGACCGTAACCACTCAGGGTGAAAAATTCATCGGGAAGACCTTTCTTACCTCCACCGCTGAACCATTGGCCCGTCGTCATTCCATTGTCAACGGAAACTCGCCAAACATTCTTCGGCAGTGTAAAATAGGCTTGTCCTTCCAATTGCCCCATACTGAACAATACCAAAGATATCGCAAATGCAAAACTTCTCACGTACTGTTTCAGTATAGCAGAAACTTTTTCCGGAACTGATTAAACTGAATCACCTCTTGCGACCATGTAGCGGGAAGCTTGTTGATTTCACGCTCCTGAGCGATGAATACTCGAAGGTAGTTATGCCCATAAAGTGAATCGACGTAATTGTTACCCGTCCATTTGAAGCGTCGCGGCTCAAGCTGGGCGATGAGGGAAAGAATGGTCACAGCAGTCTCCACAGGCCGAAACCTCTCTCGATCGCTGATAATCAGTCGGACACCGTAGCAAGTTTCTCCCCGATAGATCGGCCGTGCTACCAGTGGAGAGAGTGAATCAGGTCGAAATATCACCGCCTGAAATGAAACTCCTTGAAGCCCCGCCCTTTCAAGACCCCTAAGCAATTGATCAGAAACCAGCCACGGCGCTCCTACAACTCTGTAGGGCGTCTCAGTCCCTTCACCGAACGAAAGATTGGTTCCTTCAAGAAGGCCCATACCAAGTGATGCCGCCAGCGTTTCACCAGAATCACTCCCCTTCCAAAGAGGTGACCGCTCCAGCCCGGTCTCATCAATCCACATGTCCCGGCGCCAGCTTGACATGGGAACTACTGTCAGTTCAGAGGTTCGCGATTCTCGAATCCATCCAGTCTCGTTCACCATCAGGGCGTATTCGCCTATAGTCATTCCGTGCCGGAGCGGAACAAGATGATAGCCCAGTAATGACTGAAAACTGGGGCGCACCACAGGCCCCTCGAGACTGTTCCCATTGATGGGGTTCGGCCTGTCCAGGAGGATCACAGGTTTCTCAAAATCGACCGCCGCTTCCAGCATCTTTGTTACCGTCGTCATCAGCGTATGAAAGCGGACTCCGGTGCCTTGAACATCGATGACGACCATGTCGACATTTCGAAAATCGCGGCTGTTCGGTTTATACTGCCGTCCCCACAGATTTTTTACAGGAGCTCCAAAACGTTGATCGATTCCATCTGGAGGGGCAATCAGCGATCGGTTTGGTTCCGTTAGGATTCCGAACTGAGGCGTAAAGATTACTTGAACATCAAATCGCTCTTTCTCTCTTGAAAGGAGATCCAGCAGATGAATGCCACTTCGGTTCAGCGAAGTCTGGTTTGTCAACACAGCCAACCGCTTCCCTTCAATGAGATCAAAGCCCCTCTCTTGCATAATATCAAGACCTGTAAATACCCCCGGAAGAAAACTCATGTCAGGGACCTCAATCACTTTACTGTGTTCGTAGGTCTGACTGTTCAACACCCCTGTCAAGAGGAGTGAAATCAGAACAAGCCTTTTTACATCTTTTCTCATTTCTGAAACCATCTCACGCCATAGGATACCACTACCATGATAATCAGACCAACAAGTGTATACCACGGCCACGCCAAGGTAGTCAACCTGACCACGGCGGCCATGACCACTATTGAGGATAAGAAGCCTGTCAAAACCGCAGAAGCGGAGAACTCAGTTTGGATTCTTCCGATTATAAAGAACCCAAGGAGACCGCCGTAAGTAAATGAAGCAATGGCCAAAGCGATTTCAACCAGTGGACCTTCAGCTGAAGTGAAAAGTGATGCTCCCCCCGCGAGTACGATAGTCCATACAAGTGAGAGAAGACGGGAATTGGCAAGCGTATAGCGTGAAGGGGCGAGCCGTTTTACCCAATCAGACATGGTGGATGAAGCAAGGGCATTGATGGATGAACTTAAGGACGACATGGCCGCCGAGAAAATCGCTGCCACGATCAATCCCTTAACGCCGGCGGGGAGCGACGCTATAATAAAGCTCGAGAATACTTCATTACTGTTTATTTCCTTGCCGCCATAATGGACCCAGATTCCTATACCGATCAAAAGAAAAAGCGCGAATTGAAGAAAAGCCATAAATCCACTTCCTATGAGTGCCTTACGGCCGGCCGAGGCATCCCTCGCAGCCATGAGGCGCTGAACCATTAGATGATCGGTGCCGTGAGAGGCAAGGGAAAGAAACATCCCCCCCACGACCGCCGTGATAAAGTGGTAAGGGTGAGAAACAATGTGGCCGCCTTGAAAAAAGAGCAACTTATTTTCGGTAGAAGCGGTTGAGATAATCGCTGACCACCCCCCGTCAATCAATCCCCCCAGTATATAGATGGTGCTAATGGCTCCAAAGAGATAGATGATAAACTGAATGGAATCGGCCCATACCACGGACCGTATTCCTCCTAGGATCGTGTAAACAAGTGTAAAGCTCGCAATCACAGCAATTGACACAGGGTAGGACCATCCGGTAATCATTGCCAGCGGAATGGCCGTCATAAACAGCCGAACACCGTCAGCCAGAATTCGAGTCAACTGAAAAACCAGGGACCCCGCCCTCTGAACCTGTTCACCCCATCGGTTTCTCAAAAATTCGTATGTCGATTCTAGACCTTGTTCAAAATAGATCGGAAGGAGATAGTGCGCCACCAGCCATCTGCCAATAACATAACCTATGGCCAGCTGAAGAAAACCGAAGTCCCCGTGATAGGCAACACCTGGAATGCTGAGAAAGGTGAGAACTGATGTTTCGGTGGCGACAACTGACAGCATGATCATCCACCACGGGAGATTCTGTTCGGCGAGGAAGAATGATCTTGCAGTAGTCTGTTTCCGTCCGGCCCAAAGCGCCACCCCGCTCACGATAGTCAGATAACCGAACAGAACGATAAAGTCTACGGACTGCACTGAATCAGGATGAAGGCCGGTCCAGTAATGCCTCCATAACCATGTTGTGGAATTCTTGTCTCACCTGCGTCATTCCACCTCGTTCTCGTTTTGGATGGACACGGTTGGTCAGCAGAATAACCGCGATGCGTCTGTTAGGATCAATCCACATTGAAGTACCGGTAAAGCCGGTGTGTCCGAAACTCCCATCGCTGAAATAGTCTCCTGCTGAACTGTTCACTGCCGCTGGCGTATCCCATCCGATGGCCCTGCCACTTCCTGATGGCATCTCCTGCTTACGGGTGAATTCTTCGATAATCGTCCTGCTGAAATATCGCCTGCCGCCAAAGAATCCGCTGTCTATCATCATCTGTCCGTAGGCCGCCAGATCCTCTGCCGTGGAGAAAAGTCCCGCATGGCCGGCAGTGCCACCCAGCTGCCACGCCCGCTCATCGTGAACCACACCATGAACAAGTCCCCGTTGGTAGCGCCTGTCAATCTCCGTAGGTGCCAGTCTACTAAGTACTGAAGAGTCAGGATTGAAAAAGGTGTTACTCATCCCAAGCGGTTTGAATATGTAACTTGACGCAAGATCTTCAAACGACTTTCCACTGACGAGTTCACAGATTTTGGCAGTTAGGATCGGTCCGAAATCGCTGTACTGGTATGCTGTTCCCGGCTCATAGATCAGGGGACGCTCCACAATATCTTTCATTATTCCCTCAGCTGTTGTGCCGAGAGGATATTCATCAAATGGCGTCAATCCGGCTGAATGGGTTAAGAGGTGCCGAACGGTTACAAGTTCTTTGCCACCTCCCATAAACTGAGGAATAAAATGTTTCACCGGTTCATCCAGCGGAAGTTTCTTCTGTGCCACCAGTTTCATCGTCACCGCCGTTGTGGCAACAACCTTTGTCAAAGAAGCCAAGTCATAGATTGTTGTGGCTGAAACTTTCGGAGCATCGGTGTCGTAGGTGTGTCTACCCGTTTGATATGTCCAAGCTAGCTTTCCGTTAGACAAAACCAGTGCCGATGCGCCGGGGAAAATTGTATCTTCAATTGCCTGTTCCAGCACAGCCAAGGCGGCTGAGAAGTCCAGCTTATCTGTTGACAGGACCAGCGGCTTTTCCATTTTCCTCTCCATACCGAACCCCTGACTAAGAACAGGACTTAGGTTTACTGGGAGCTTCCCGGTGAGAGAAGCGCCCCCGAAAAGCGCATTGGCCATTGCGTTCATGGAAACTGAGCCGTAACCGTAAGCTGCAAGGTATGTCCCAATCCCGTCCACATCTGTCACATAGGGCGAACCGAAAGAGACCACGGTCACTTTCTTTCCAGCTTCCTGAAGACGATCAATGAGCGTTCTGTGGGATGGGTCAATCGTAATCGATCCAATATTCATCCGGACCCTGATCAGCAGTGTGACCAGGTTATGATCGGAACTGTCATCGTCGGCAACAATGTTTAGAATCTGACTCTCTGTTAACGGTTGATAATGGAACTGAGAGTCAACATTTCCATGAAGCCTCGAAACGGCTGATCTAAAGGGGCGGGAATAACTGAGCATTCCTTCATCAGTCGCCAGAAGTATGTGATTCAGTCTCTTGCTCTCTCCGGGGGAGATGGGAATATTTCCCGCTTCATCTTTTACTAGCGTAATGGAAGTTCTAGCCGCTTTCTCAGCTGAAAACTTGTGTGACCACTTTCCAAGCGTCTCTCGTGCATGATGTATAGAAACTGTTTTCTCCTGCCACAGACCCAACTCTTCCTTAACCTCAAGAATCTTTTGCACTGACCGGTCGATCCTTTCCTCGGAGATTCGTCCGCTCCGAACGGCCATCACCACACCGTCGATCGCACTGTCATTATCGAGAGGAAGAAGAACAATATCCGAACCTGCTTCAATAGTCCGGACCGCAGCTTCAGCGGACCAGAACGCCTCAGTAATGCCGCCCATTTCCATTGCGTCTGTTACGATAATGCCATCAAAGCCAAACTCCTCTCTAAGAATTTCCTCGCTCAGTTTATAGGAAAGTGTCGCAGGAAGCCTTGAATTATCTAAAACCGGAATAGCAATATGGGCTGTCATTACCATTTTCACACCTGAATCGACAGCCTCTCTGAAAGGTGCCAAGTCCACCTTTCGAAACGTAGCTTCATCTGATTCAATAATCGGGAGCGTTGTGTGTGAATCGACGCCCGTATTTCCGTGGCCGGGAAAATGCTTTGCGCAGGCGATGAGACCGTTATCCTGCGCCCCTTTGATGAATGCGTTACCAAATTGGGAGACAAGTTCCGGCAAATCTCCATATGAACGGAAATTAATGATCGGATTATCGGGGTTGCTGTTCACATCCATCACCGGAGCAAATGTGACGTGCACGCCTACTGCCCTCGCTTCAACGGCAGTTACTTTTCCTTGCTCGTATGCAAGGTCAGCATCACCGGTCGCAGCCATGGCCATGTTTGTTGGAAACAGCGTTGCACCATCAAGATGCTGACCTACCCCCCGTTCATAATCTGCTGCAACAAGAAGTGGAATTTGAGCGGCAGACTGCAATTCGTTCAGATTTGCAATGGTACCGTGGACAGAGCCAAAATAGGGAATCACACCCCCAAGATGACGTTCGGCAATAAGCCGTTTCACATTGCGGAATGTGAAAGCATCAGTGCGATAGAAATCGCCGCTGTACCTCACCATAAACATCTGCCCTACCTTCTCCTCCAGTGATAGTTCAGAAAGAGCAACAATTTTTCGAGAGTGAACTGTCTCTGATGCAGGAGGCACTGCACATGACCAGATCAAAAGCAACAGTAGAATAGTGCTAGATCTCCTATTCATTCAAGAAGACCCTTTCAACCCTTTGTCCTCCCAGCCCGCTGAACAGTGTATATGGATTAATTCCAATCTCTTCGCTAATCTCATCAATAGGAAGATTGTTCTCTCCATCTTTTCCCCAAATAAGAACAGTCTCTCCCTCATCAGGTTCATCTTCACCAAAATCTACCATAAACTGATCCATGCAGATACGACCGGCGATCTTGTAACGCTTCCCCTTCATCATGACAACACCCCGCTCAAACCATGGTCTTGGCATACCGTCGGCAAAGCCCACTTGAACAATGCCGATGTAACCATCAACTTCAGGCCGGTAGAGCGCCCCATAACTAATAGGCGTCCCAGCCTGAACCGGCCTGACCAGAACAATTTCACCTTTGAAGTTCATAACAGGTTCTATCTTCAGCGGGTCAATCATGTCAGCCGATGGATGAGCTCCATAGAGAAGCATACCGACACGAACCATATTAAAGTACGAATCAGGCATATTGACAATGGCACCACTATTGGCAATATGGACCCATTTGGGAGAACAAACTTCTCGAATTTCCTGGATCGCTTGTTCGAAGGCCTGCAGCTGTTGGTTGGCAAAAGCGAGGTCACCTTCATCAGAGGTGGAGAGATGGGTATAGACTCCCTCCGGCTCAGCACCGGTTTCCTGTTTCACTCTCTCTGTAAAGGAAGCCGCATCCTTCCACGGAATCCCCAGGCGGGTCATCCCTGTATCCAGCTTCAGATGAAATTTGGGGAGAGTAAGACCTTCTTTAACAGCGTTTTTGAGAATATCCAAATCGCCAAACCATGAAAGGTTTACCGTAACCGACTCTTCTGCAGTTTTTCTCACCGCTCGGCTTGTTAGCCGTTCAAAAATAAGAATTTCGCATTCGACTCCCCCAATCCTCAGTTCGGTTGCTTCATCGATGGAAAAAACGCCCAGATAGTTGATTCCAGCCTGTTGTAATGCTCGGGAGACAGGGACAGCGCCATGGCCGTAACCGTTCGCTTTGACTACGGCAAGGAGTTCGGAGCCACCAGTTCGTTCCATCACAAGCCGCGCATTGTGTCGAAGGCGATCAAGGTCTATCTCAGCTACAGGATTAGCCATAATCGATGGCGAACTTACATAATTCTTCGGGAGTCTCCACTGCACCGGCGAGAATCAGTCCGCCGAATACAGCAGCCTTTTCACCCTGCTTCCAGTGGTCCAGACCAAGTCCGTTTAGGAGGAGTGACCTATAAAATGATGATTCAGTAATCACAGAACCGTGGAATGCGATCCTTTCGGGCTGACCCATTTTTTCCGCCAACTCCTCCACCAAATCCAGCAACCCTTCTGTTCCCGAACGTACAATCTGTTCCGCTAGATTGTTTCCCCGTTTTGCATAGTTCAGAACGACTGGAGAGAGCTCAGCAACCCGCGGAATATTCTCTCTCCCCGAAGCCACTTCTAGGGCTCCCTCAAATTCTCTAGCCTCGAAATGCGAAATCACCGCACTCTTAAGCTTGAGAACCTCTTCATCTTCTGACCTTTCCATAGCGATCAGCTGTGTAATAAGATTTTTTCCCAGCCAGTAGCCGCTACCGACATCACCAAACTGGTAGCCCAGTCCTCCCGCCCGAATGAAATTTCCTTTACCATCATCCCCAACTGCAATGGAACCTGTACCGACAATCATCGTCATACCCCGTTCCTTACCCCAGACCATCCTGTGGGCCATCTCGGCATCACTGATCACACAGATAGAGGCTGATGGGAGGCCTCGTTTTAGCATCTCATCAAAGTCGGGTCTGTACTTCGGGTGGCTTAACCCCGCCATTCCGATTACGGCCGCACCAACCTCCCCGCCAGAAATTTCCGCTCTTTTAAGAGCTGTAAAGATTAACTCCTCGAGGCGATCAACAGCAACTTTTCCATGGGCATTGGGATTAGTTCCAGCACCGGTTACCATAATGCCTAACCTGTCGGCACTGTTTACCAGAAGGACATCTGTCTTGGTCCCTCCGCCATCAACGGAGAGCACCCAGTCGTCAGCCGCCATACTTCTCCAGAAGGAACAACTTAAGGCTGTCGAAGCTGTCAAACTCCTGACTGCTGCACCCGAGGATCCACGAACTGACATCTTCAAAAGGGATATCAATCACAAGGTAGACCGGAATTCCCAGCCAGTAGGCCGTTGTCACCTCACCATGTGTCCCCCCACCCTTTAAGACTGAGTTGTCCCATAAGCAGATAACATAATTGATCTCCGTCTCAAGGGCATGCAAGTCGCCTTCAATAAATTTCCGAACAGTCGATTTAAAGCGATTCCGTTCATCGAACCGCCAGTTGCGGAAGTTCTCCAATTCATCCTGAGACATGAGTCTATGCTGAACCTCCACAGGATTAAAAACGCTGTGATCCAATTCCACAGAGAGCCATTCAGTCAACTCTTCCCGCCAAGCTCGTCCCAAATCAGGGGCGTTCTCCATACCTCCTGAGAGATAGGCCCTCATTCCGTTGAGATTTTGGAAAACAGAAAAACGTTGACAACCGTCCAGAATATCACTGTGCCGATCGGGATAAGGAAAAGTGTGGCTGAAACCGGTGCGCCGATAAGAACACCTCGGGACAGTTCACCGAGAACCGATGTCGGTAGGACTGCCAATAGCGGCTGGATTGAATCGGGGAAAGTTTCAAGCGGTACAAACCATGAGGAGCAAAAGCCGAGCCCGATGAGTAGCAACAGTATGGTAAGTTGGCTCGCAATGGCGTCTTTCGCAACTATGCCCAGTGTCACTCCTGCGCTGGCACCAATAAGGACAGCGAGAATAATGAGGAAAACCATGAGCAATTGGCCGGTAAAAGGATAGACATAACCAAGAAGAGATTGAAGTATCGCTATTGCAAGGACCGAGCGGACAGCTCCTTCGGGGATAACCGACACGGTAAGACTTGTAACCGTTGCGACAATTGTCGCAGGTGAAGTGTACACTGTCCCGTAGAATTGGTTGGAGGATCTATTCAGGAAGAGATCATGAAAAACAGTGATGAGCCCGCCTGAAAATGCGATCATCAGGACGATGCCGGGGATGAGCCAGGCCAGTTTTGGAACGGCCTCGATCTCCGGAATAGCATTGGTAAGACCAAACCCGAGGGTTATATAGATTCCAATCGGCAACAATAGTGTAAGGGAAAGTTCTCCAATCCACCGGTGATTGATATGTGCAACCCTGCGGCGAACAAAAGCTGAAATAAGGTTCACCTCCTAATCCTCCGTGGATGTCATAATCAGTGTTTCCAGTCCAACTTTGTCTGCTGAATAATCAACCAGTTTCTTCTTAATGGCCAGCTTCATGATGTCGAAGAACACTTTTCGCTCCCGACCGTAAAAGTCAAATACCTGCCCAACTTGTGAAGGACTAACAACTGTCGTCAGTTTGCTCATTTCCTCATAGAGATCCTTCGGCAGTTTTTGGAAATGGATTTGAAAATGAAACAGTTCACCGGCGTTTTCAAGCAGTCTGTCCAGTGTCCCATCAAGAGCAACATGACCGTGATGCATGATCACTATCCTGTCGTGCACCCTTTCCGCTTCACGAATAGATTGAGTTGTGTAGACGATGGTTTTGCTTCCGCGCATTTCCTGAAGGAAATCCCATACCATATACTGGGACCTCAGATCGAGCGATGACGTCGGTTCCTCCAGAAGTAGTATCTGTGGATCGGGAAGAAGCGTTCTACACAACATGACCCGCTTCTGGTATCCCGATGACAAGTCATCAGGGAAATCGTGAATAAAGGCCCTGAAACCGAGCTGTTCAGATAGAGATGCTATCTGCCTGTTTATCCGTTCACGGGATAATCCGTAGAGACGCCCATGGAACTGCAGATTCTCCAAGACGGTAAGATGACGATCAAGATTGACCTCCTGTGGCATATACCCCAGAACACTGGCAGTCTCGATTCTTCGAAGTTGTACATCCATCCCTTCAATGAAGACGGAGCCATACTCAGGTTTGGAGAAGCCGGCAATCACTTTCAGCAACGCGGTTTTTCCACTGTCATTAGGACCAAGAACCGCCATGATGGAACCCCGTTCAATCCCAAATGAGAGACCGGCGAGAACTGAACTCCCATTCAGCACTTTGCCAATCTTCTTAAGTGAAATTGATGCTTCCATTATTCAAGTGTTAAAAACTAACAATCAAGCTCCAGAACTTTAATTCGTTTACCTTTCTTTTCATCGCTTGCTTAACGGCTCTGGCTCAATTTAATGCGCATGATACCACGACTCTCCAACGCCGCAATCCACTTCTACAGGCACGTTGAGAGGCAGGGCTTTTTCCATCTCCTTTACCACCAGCTTCTTTACGTCATCAAGTTCACTGCTCAGCACTTCGAATAACAATTCGTCATGAATCTGAAGAATCATCTTTGATTTGAACTGCTTTTCCGAAAGATTTTTATGAATAGCTATCATGGCTAGCTTAATCATTTCCGCTGCTGTTCCTTGAATCGGCATATTGATCGTCGCTCTTTCTGCCGCACTTCTGACTCTATTGTTGCTATCTACAATATCATGGCATTGCCGTCGGCGCCCAAGCAAAGTCTGAACATACCTCTCTTTTCTCGCAAACGCCAACGTATCATCAATGAACTCCCGAATTCCAGTGTAACGGTGAAAGTAGGCGTCAATAATATTTTTGGATTCTGACATGGGAATGCCTAATTCCTGAGAGAGGCGGAATGGACCAGCACCGTACATCACCCCAAAATTCACAATTTTCGCGGTTCTCCGCATCTCAGGCAAGACTGCCTCCAACGGCACTTCATAAATATTGGAAGCCGTGTGTGCATGGATATCTTCCCTGGCGGCGAACGCTGAACGGAGCGCCTCATCACCGCTGAGATGAGCCATGATGCGAAGTTCTATCTGGGAGTAGTCGGCCGAAAGGATAACCCACCCATCCTGCTGTGGCCGAAACGCCTTCCTGATCTCACGGCCTTCCTCAGTCCGGATGGGGATGTTCTGAAAATTCGGATTACTGCTTGAGAGCCGTCCTGTTGCCGCTACCGTTTGATTGAAAGATGAATGGATTCTACCGGTTTCAGGATGAATCATTTCCGGAATAGCATCCACGTATGTGGACTTCAACTTCTGAAATTTCCTGTATTCAAGAATCTTTTCCGGTAGCGGGTGAAGATTTTTCAACGATTCCAGGACGTTGACATCGGTAGACCGTTTCCGAATTTTCGGCAATCCAAGGACATCAAAGAGAATGTTGGCAAGCTGCTGTGGTGAATTGATGTTGAATTCATTCCCGGCATCCTCGTGGATTTCATCTGAGAAACCGTCGAGCTTGTTCTGCATCCAGATAGACATATCACACATCAATTGTTCATCGACAAAAACACCGTCCGTCTCCATTGACACAAGGCAGGGAATCAGCGGCAGCTCTACACGGTGAAAAAACTCTTCCAGCGATGATTCCGCCAGTTCTTTTCTCAAAATTGGATTCAATTGCAAGCAGACATCAGCATCTTCCACGGCGTAGAATGTGATGTCCTCCAACGGAACCTCATCCATACCTTTCTGTCCCTTCCCTGTTCCTATAAGGTCACTGATAGGCTGCATGCTGTAGCGAAGATGCTCTTCACTTAGGTCATCGAGTTTGTAGGAGCGCGACTCAGGGCGAAGTAGATGCGCGGCAACCATGGTATCGAACTCTACGCCGTTCACCGCCAGACCGTGGCGCTTCAGTATCACCATATCATACTTTATATTCTGCCCACACTTGAGGTGAGTCGGATCTTCAAGAAGCGGGCTTAACGCTTCGAGAATTGTGGTCAGGTCATCCTTACCGCCGTATAGCTCATCAACTTTTTCAGGAAAACGGATAGGGACATACCAACCCTCATCAGGACGAATGGAGAAACTTAATCCGACGATCTCCGCAAGTATGGGGTCGGTACTCGTAGACTCTACATCGAACGAGATCAACTGGGCTTTTTTCAGTTCGTTAATCATTGCATCGAGTTCTTTACGAGATTTAACATTCAAATAATCTTTGTTGACATCAGCCTCAATTCTCACTTCATCATCACCGCGGAATGCGTCCAGCTGACTTTGGAGTCGGAAAAATTCGAGCTCTCGAAATAGTTCTTCCATCGCTTCGAAATGGAATGGCCCCATTTCCATGTCATTAAGCTCAACAGAAACTTCAAGGTCTGTCTTGATTGTTACCAATTCCCGTGATAGACGAGCTTCTGCCGTACCATTAGTTAGTCCTTCTCTTACTCTTTTGTTTTTCACCATTTCCGCGTTAGCCAGGATGTTATCAAAATCGCCGTATTCCCGAATCAGTTTAACCGCTGTCTTTTCCCCCACGCCGGGAACGCCCGGAACATTGTCCGAACTGTCGCCCATCAATCCCAATAAATCAATAATCCGATCCGGCGGTACGCCCCATTTTTCTTCAACCTCGGCGGTACCATATATTGTTGAATCGCCACCTTTAGCCGGGGCGTGAAGAAAAATTGCATCCGTCACCAGCTGCATGAAATCTTTGTCTCCGCTCACAATTCGGCATTCAAGTCCCTCTTCAGCGGCACGACAAGCGAGCGTACCGATGACATCATCCGCTTCAAACCCTTCCACTTCAAATCTTGGGATATTCATCGCTTCAAGAAGGCGCCACATGTGGGGAAGCTGCTCTCTAAGTTCATCAGGCATCTTCTCCCGTGTCGCTTTGTATTCCGGATACATTTTGTGGCGGAAAGTTTTTTCCTTCCCATCAAAGACAGCCGCGAGATAATCGGGAGCCTCATCCCTCAGGAGTTTGAATACTGAATTGACGAAGCCGAAAAGGGCACTGGTATGAAGCCCCTTGGATGTGATGAGTGGGTTTCGGATCATGGCGAAGTGGGCTCGATAAACCATGGCATAGCCGTCGATGAGGAACAGCTTCTTCTTGTCCGAAGAACTCACTACAGAATTTATCACGGGTAGAGGGGTGCCTTCAATTGAATTCTCAACCATCATACCGATTTGGTACAAACTCCAATAATCAGTAGCCTCACATCTGTCCTCTCACTTAATATCTTCCTTTCAAAGAAGAGGACAATAAAGATAATGCAATACCGACTTTTGGGTAACACCGGTGTAGAAGTATCTCAGCTCTGCCTTGGTACTATGACGTTTGGCGGTCCCGCCGATGAGAGTGAATCGAAGAAAATGTTTACAAAGTGCAGGGATGCAGGTATCAATTTTTTTGATTGCGCAAATGTCTATGAGAAGGGTCGCTCAGAAGAAATTCTTGGAAAACTGATGGCCAAATGCAGAGATGAAGTTATCATCACCACAAAAGTTTATTTCCCCACAGGTGAAGATGTTAATGCACGGGGAGCCACGCGGAAGCATATCCGACACGCCCTAGAGGAGAGCCTGCGCCGGCTCAATACTGATTATATCGACCTCTACTTCCTGCACCGCTTCGATGACCACACGCCAATGGAGGAAACAGTACGGGTACTGGATGATCTCGTTTGCGAGGGGAAGGTACTCTATCTAGGAGCCAGCAATTTTGCCGCGTGGCAGGTGGCGAAAGCGCTGGGCATTTCTACTGCCAACGGTTGGAATCGGTTCGAATGTATTCAACCCATGTATAATCTTGCAAAGCGGCAGGCCGAAGTTGAACTGCTTCCCATGGCAAAATCTGAAAATCTAGGAGTAATCAGCTATTCACCCCTTGGTGGAGGACTCCTCACCGGCAAGTACGCTAAAGGTAAAAAACCGAAAGAGGGACGCCTTCTGGACAACAAAATGTACCAGGAACGCTATCGTGATTCTCGATTCATTGAGATTGCGGAAGCGTTCGCCTCTCTCGCGGATAAGCTAGGCTTCTCTCCCCTTTCGCTTGGTGTGGCGTGGGTAGGCTCCCATGAAGCGGTAACGGCCCCCATTATTGGAGGAAGGAACTATGAACAACTCAAACCGTCTCTCGAATCAGTGAATATACATATGACCGATGATCTTCGGAGGGAAATCTCCGATCTGTCGCCGGCGCCCCCTCCCGCCACCGATCGGAACGAGGAAGCCACGGAACACAATTACGGGGTGCGATAACGGAAAAAGAGTATCAATTCCTCAACCAACTATCCCCTTAGAAACTTTCCGGATTCTGTCTGCCGTGAAAATTGACCGTCTCCCCCGCCCTCAGATTTCAGTTGACGAAGCAATAGTCATTGCGAAGGACTGTTTCGGAGTTTCTTGCGGTGCAACGGAACTAACCGGAGAGCGGGATAAAAACTTCCTGATTTCAAGTACATCAGTAGAGAAGTTCGTCCTTAAAATTGGCAACGCGGCGGACGATGAGTCGGTCATCGATTTCCAGAATCAGTTACTTCTTCATCTCTCTTCAGCGGAGACCAAATGGTCATGGCCTGTTCCTCAGTCAGACAGGTATGGTCAACTCATCAGCCAATGGGAAAACGACAGCGGCGAAGAACTTAAAGTCCGCTTGCTCACATTTATTGATGGGGTATTTCTGGCCGATTTCCTTCCACATTCTTCTTCCATGATGGAAGAGGTAGGGCAGTTCCTCGGCTCAGTTTCAAACTCACTTGCTAGCTTTTCTCATCCCGCCATGGACCGTCCCCTCTATTGGGACATGAAGAACGGCATTGAGCTTGTTCAAAGTCATATCCCTGAAATCGTCGATAAAAAGCAACAAGACCAGGTTTTGTATATGGTTGAATCGATTGAAGGGGCGATCCTCAATGTAAGGAATTATCTTCGAGAAGGGGTCATCTACAATGATGCGAATCA
Organism: Fidelibacterota bacterium UBA6931; assembly: GCA_002448795.1. Classification (GTDB taxonomy): domain Bacteria; phylum Fidelibacterota; class Marinisomatia; order Marinisomatales; family S15-B10; genus S15-B10. Next base: position 39,561 of record DKAH01000013.1, on the reverse strand, counting down.
TCACAATCTGCTGGTAAAATGCGGGAAAGATGGGATTGGAAAATTAGTCGGCGCGATCGATGTTGGCGATTCGGTACGGTCCTGGCTGACGGCTGAACCCGCTGTTGCTTGCGCATATGCCATGATGAATAAGCGTGATCCCCTTGCAACTGCCAGAGCGATTGTTAGCGGTTACAATGCCATATCACCTCTTAATGAGGAGGAGATATCCGCCTTGTTCTCTCTTATCTCTCTACGCCTCTGCATGTCTGTAGTCATCGCGGCTCATCAGAAGAGATTGGAACCGGAGAATCAGTATCTCTCTGTCAGTGAAAACCCGGCGTGGGAATTGATTGAACGTCTAAGCAGAATCTCTCCCGAATTTGCCCATTTTAGTTTTAGGTCTGCCTGCGGCCTTGAACCGTCACCCGCGACACCTCATTTGATCAACTGGATGGAAAGCGATAAATCTCAATTTTCAAACATTGTTGACGTTGATCTAACAGAAAAAAATGTCTCAACAGTAGATCTTTCTGTCGGAAGTAAAGAACTCACGAACGAATCTTGGAGCTATATCCGGAAGCTCGAATCGATCATTGGCTCACCCTCCATCGGCCGTTACAGCGAGGCAAGAATGCTTTACACCAGTGATCAGTTCAATGATTATGGAAATGATCAGAATGAGCAGCGAACGATCCACATCGGCGTTGATCTCTTTGTACCCGCTGGCAGTCCCATTTTTGCGCCACTGGAAGGTGAAGTGCATTCGGTCCAAAACAACACACTTGATCTCGATTACGGTCCCACTGTGATCCTCGCGCACAAACCTCAAGACGCACCAGAGTTTTATACACTTTACGGTCATCTTGGAGGAGAAGTTTTGGGAAAACTCAAAGTTGGAAAAAAAGTTCAGAGAGGTGAGCAGTTCTCCACTGTCGGGGAGAATACGGAAAATGGCGGGTGGCCGCCCCATCTTCACTTCCAAATCATTACCGATATCCTCGGTTACAGCGGCGATTTCCCGGGTGTTGCCAAATCGTCCGAAAAGGATATCTGGCTCAGCATCTCGCCGAACCCATCCCCGATTCTTGGGCTTAACACCGAAAAGGTGGCCGCTGAAAAAATTTTGACTGATAAGATTCAACAATCAAGGCAATCTCATCTGGGCCCAACCCTCAGCCTGTCCTACAGAAAACCTCTCAATATCGTCCGCGGCTGGATGCAGTACCTCTACGATCAAGAAGGACGGAAGTATCTCGATGGTGTAAACAACGTACCCCATGTTGGTCATTCCCACCCTCGTATCGTAGCGGCGATTCAAAATCAATCCGCCGTCCTCAACACAAACACGCGATACCTTCACGAAAATGTGACAAGGTTGGCTGAGCGAATCACGGCGACCATGCCTGATTCCCTTTCAGTCTGTTTCTTTGTGAACAGCGGCAGCGAAGCTAATGATCTTGCCCTTCGCCTGGCGGCGGCGTATACAGGAGGCAAAGATATCATCACTATGGAGGGTGCCTACCACGGTAATTTATCCTCACTGATCGATATCAGCCCATACAAGTTTGACGGGCCCGGAGGAAGTGGAATCCCAGATCACGTTCAGATGGTACCGATGCCCGATGGTTATCGCGGAACGCACAAATATGACACTTCTGATTCAGGAAAGCTCTACGCTGAGAGTTTGAAAAAAGCTATCGATAAAATTCAGGATCGTGGTGGAAAAGTATCGGCATTCATCGCCGAGTCAATGATCAGCAGCGGCGGACTCATTGTCTTCCCGGACCAGTATCTCTCCACAGCTTACGAGTATATTCGTAGTGTCGGGGGCGTATCTATTGCCGATGAAGTTGTAGTTGGTTTTGGAAGAATCGGAAGTCACTTCTGGGGTTTTGAGACACAGTCCGTAGTGCCCGATATTGTCACGATGGGCAAACCTATGGGCAACGGTTATCCTATCGCGACAGTGGTGACAACACCCGAGATTGCCGCTTCATTCGATACAGGAATGGAATACTTCAACACCTATGGAGGGAATCCCATTTCCTGCGCGGCAGCCTTGGCAGTGCTAGATATTCTCAAGGAGGAAAAACATCAGGAGCATGCCGTTAATGTCGGCGACTATTTAATCTCGCAGTTCAGACTACTTCAGAAAAATCATCCCATCATCGGCGACGTACGGGGAAGTGGCTTCTTTATCGGCATGGAATTGGTTAAGGACCGTGATTCCCTTGAACCTGCGCCAGAGCATGCGACCTACATCACTGAACGGATGAAGGATAAGGGAATCCTGATTTCAACAGACGGTCTCCATCGAAATGTCCTAAAGATTCGACCACCTATGGTCTTTTCTCAGGACAACGCCGAGTTCATGGTAAGTGTGCTGGGCGAAGTTCTCAGCGAAACTTTTTGTCAACAAAAACCAATCACCGCAGATTAATTACACCCTTTCGAGTTTCCTTTGTCTGAACGATGAGTTAACTTTGATGCCCTGAGAATGAACCTAAATAGTTAGAAAACTGAGGAGGTACAATGAGTCAACCTTTTACACTTCCTGATCTTCCATACGATGAGAACGTGCTGGCGCCGACCATCTCGGCCCAGACGGTGGGGCTTCACTACGGTAAACACCATGCCGCCTATTTCAATATGCTGAACACACTGTCTGAGGGGACTAAGTTTGCTGACATGGCCCTGCAAGATGTGGTCACTGGAAGCTTTGGAAACTCCGACAGCCGGAAGATCTTCAATAACGCCGGGCAGGCATGGAACCACATTCTCTACTGGGATCAGATGCAGCCAGGTGGAGCCGATACTCCTTCAGGAACATTAGCATCTAAGATGGATGATGCCTTTGGCGGTCTTGATTCATTCAAGGAACAATTTACGGCAGTGGCTGTGGGTGTCTTTGGTAGCGGTTGGTGCTGGCTGGTTGAAGAGGACGGCGGCTTGGCCATTATGGGAACACCTAACGCCGAAAACCCTCTTGCTCACGGCAAACATGCCCTACTTGGAGTCGATGTGTGGGAACACGCCTACTACCTGGATTATCAAAATCTTAGGGCTGCCCACGTGAATGCGGTCCTAGATAATCTCATTAACTGGGATTTTGTGGCTGACAGACTGAGCTAAGTTTCTAGCCGATGGATAAAGAAAAGCTCCCCTCTTCAAACAGGAGCTTCACTACCGTGTCTCAGATGCGCTGGGAAGTGTGACTTTTATGGATGTCCCCTTCCCAACTTCCGATTCATTAATGACGATATTGCCGGCAAGGAAATCCTCCACAATGCGCTGTACCATGCTGAGCCCCACGCCCCACCCTCGCTCCTTGGTCGTATAGCCAGGACGGAAGATGTTTTTCCAGTCACGGCGGGAGATCCCTCTACCGTTATCTTTAACAACGATGGATACATTTTTCCCAACTTTTTCTGAACTGAGCATTACCTTTCCCGCCGCCTTATCGATAGAATCGATGGCGTTCTTGACAAGATTCTCCAACGCCCACGTCAGTAGAGTCGAAGAAGCTTCCACCGTTTCATCTCCACTTTCCACTTTCAGAACAATTTCCTTTGAGTTAGCCGGCAATCGCCGCTCGAAGTACGACTTCAGGTCTTCCAGTATCGGCCTCACCGCCACCGGTTCCTTCTTTGGGACTGACCCCATTCGGGAAAAACGCTCACTGATCTCCTGAAGCCTGACAACATCGTCATCCATGTCGCCAGCAAGTTGAGATGATTCTTCAGGGTGATCCTTCAGCCTTTCCACCCATCCCATAAGTGATGAGACTGGCGTTCCAAGCTGGTGTGCTGTCTCACGGGCCATGCCGAACCAGATGTGCTGCTTTTCAGTCTTCCGAATCACTTGAAATCCGGAAAAACCGAAGAAAATGAACAGCGCCACGGCGCCGATCTCGATGTAAGGCAGCAGCCTGAGGCGATTAATGAGAACCGAATCACCGTAATGCAAATGACCGAGCTGAAACTGTAGCGGTTCGCCGCTTGCCTCAGCGTCTAGAGTAACAGCCAGAGGAATTCGCTGATTTTGAGAATCCATTTCAGCCATAAGCTTTGTCGCTACATCAATGTTAACATTTTGATCATCGCCAATATTTCTCCAGTTCACTGGCTTACCATCGACATCAGAATGGATGATGGGGAAAGTCACCTTCTGAATTATCTCCCGGAAGACAAAGTCCAGTTCATTATCATCCGCATCTGTAACGCCTTTAGCAATAAGCTGTGCGTAGAGTGCAACGGTCTCACGGCTTTCACTTCTGAGATCATCAATGATGGACTGTGTATAAACAAAAAGACCTGAAATTAGCAGTATGCCCCCCATCAAGAGGGCCACCTTGATATTTCCGGCCTGCCTGTAAATCCGCATAAAGTCCGTTAGAAGGAAATTAGCGCGATGTGTTCAGATTATAAAACCATTTTCTTGAAGGTAGGCGATGATGGCATCGACTTCGGCTTGAAGCGAGGATTGTGAGGTGTCAACAGTCAGTTCTGCATCTTCCGGCTCCTCGTAAGGATCATCAATGCCGGTGAAATTCTTGATCTCCCCTGCCCGAGCCTTCGCATAAAGTCCTTTCACGTCCCTCTCTTCACACACCTCCAGAGGGCACTTCACGAAAACTTCGACGAACCGTCCGATCTCATTTCTTGCATGCTGCCGCTCGTCTCGATAGGGAGAGATTAAAGCGCAGACAGTGATGACACCGTGCTTTACCAACCGCTCTGCTACGAACGCAACCCTCTCAATATTCAGATCACGGTCTTCCTTGCTGAAGCCGAGATCCTTCGTCAGCTTTTGTCTTACAACATCCCCATCAAGACGCTGCACGCGATACCCCATCAACTCAAGCTGTTCACATAACGGGATTGAAATAGTGGTCTTCCCGGCACCTGAGAGGCCCGTGAGCCAGACCGCCACCCCTTCTTGATTATTATTTCCCGGTGAAAGTGTTTTTTCACTAACCATTTTGATAATGTCTCCTCAAAACTGCTTCAACTTCCGGTCTTGTAAATTCCTCGGTTAGAGACTCGCCCTTTATGAGCATTTTGCGAACCTTGGAACCGCTGAGAAATATCTTTTCGTGATCCATAGCCCGCGATGTCTTGGTTGTTGCCATAGAGCGCGTCCGCTGGCAGTAAAATGAATGTTCGAAAAAGAGTAGCTGAATTCCTAAATCTTCACTCTGAAAGTGATCGAAAATGCGCTGGGCATCGTAAGTTCCGTAATAATCACCGACACCGGCATGATCACGACCAACAATAAAATGGGTACAGCCGTAATTCTTTCGTGTGATGGCGTGGAAGATCGCCTCCCTAGGGCCAGCATATCGCATGAAGGCAGGATAAACGGACAGTACTGTATGGCGGTGAGGATAGTAATGATCAATGATAGCTTCATAGCATTCCATCCTGATATCGGTCGGAATATCATCTCTCTTCGTTTCACCTACCACGGGATGGATTAAAAGTCCATCCACGAACTCAAGGGCACATTTGGTAAGATATTCATGGGCTCTGTGAATAGGATTTCTTGTCTGGAAACCAACGACGGTCTTCCACTCTTTCTCATCGAATTTTTTCCTCAGATCGGCCGGCGACTGGCGGTATTCTCCAAACTGAAGATGGTGAGGCAACTTATAGACTTCAACTTCCCCTTCAACATACCAATCTCCGCAATTAAGGAGTGCTGCTACACCGGGATGAGCACTGTCGGTAGTCAGGAAAATTGACTCCGCTTCATCCTCCTTGTCGGCCTTATAGATATCTGAGATAGTGATTTTTCCCAAAGTCCGCCCGCCGCTGTCTTCCAGGAGTGCCGCCTCTGCTGACCCCACAGTTTTCGCTTCATCATCATTCAATGGAAGTACTACAGGCAGTGGCCAAATAAGACCATTGTCAAGCTTCATGTCATCAAGCACGGAGCGATAATCACTCAACCCCATGAATCCACGCAGAGGGCTCATGGCACCGGTTGCAAGCATTTCGAGATCAGCTTCGCTCCTTTGTGAAAGCACGATGGCCGGAATATTTTCATCAACAGAATCGGCGGTAGCGACCTTAAGGTCAATAAGTGTTCCACCATGAGGCTTATTCATTCTTTCATCATCCTTATGAAAGCGGCAAAATTACACTTCAGAGGTCATCCTCCAATGCGCTCTTTTTCCCTCTCAATATATTTTATGAATGACCGTAAATCCGAGCAATAGAGAACTCCAATGGCTGTGAGAGTCAATACTATTCCAAGAAGAGAAATTAACCGCGCGGTTCTGAAAGTTGAATGATCGGCCGTAAACATGATTGTGTGATTGCCGCTCGGAACGTTGACACCTCTAAGCAGATGGTTTGTCCGGTAGATTTTGGTCTCAACTCCGCCTATGGAAGCTTTCCATCCTGGTCCGTAGTAATTCTCCGAGAGAACCAAAAAACCGTCGCCTTCAGACTGAGTTTCCAGAGTTATTCTATTCTCCGAATACTCGGTCACTTTTACTGAGCCGACTGCTAACCCTGAATTCATATCAAAACCTTGAACCACGGCTGTATTTCGGGGATTAAAATCTCTCTCAAGTATTATATCAAGAGATTCGGACATGTCCTTAGCCGATAGAGTATTATCCACAAACCACGCTTTGGGAAGAACCGAACTTTTCTCGTATACCTTCATGTCACTCTGGTGTACAAGCTGGTATTGATTGCCGGGCAAAATCTTATCTGTAATTACATACCTGACATTCAGCATGTCTTGCACAGCCCCGTTATTCAGTGCCTGCGCATCCAGAATATCCTGATAACTCCTCAGCTTGACAGGCCGATAACCACCTACCGTGGAATGACCGAAATAGGCGTACCAGTTTGTATTGAACTGTTCTATAGGCATGATTCTGTGGAGGCCCCGGTTGGAATCCAGGAACTTCACCGTCTCAGTTGGGCGATAACCCGAAACGGCTGCTCTTTCAGATCTCAGATGGATGAATTCACTGTTCACGACCCACAAGTCAACAATCGTCAGACCTAAGAGAACCCCTCCCATGACAAATCCCGTGATTTTTTCTTTAAGGGTGAGCCAGACCGTAAGAAATAGCCCGGATGAGAGCAATAGAGCCAACAATGCCCCTGTCTGGAACAGGTGAATCCTCACATCCTTGATTTGTTCAATTAGAGGAGGCTGAAATCGTGTCGCTTCGCCCAGCTTGGAGAAGGAGAGCATTTCAGAGCCAAACAGGAAAAGGAATATTGACAGACCCACCATGAAACCAAGTGTTATGATGATTCTCATTTGAGTATTTTCGGACAGACTATTTTTGGCAGCGTTCGCGAAATCATGAATTGCAATCGAGGCCAAAATTGAACAGGTAAATGGGAGCAGAATGTAAATCATGGACGGGACTCGAAAACGGCCAAACATAGGTGCCAGCTCAAACAGCGGCCAATAGAGAAAAGGAAAATGTTCACCAAAGCCGATGACGAGAATGATCATAGAAGCGACGGCGACTGAAATCTTGAAACTGTCCGCTTTCTGGATTAAAAATCCTACTACGGCAAGAACAAGGACAATCAGTCCCATATAGTGAGTAGACTGAGTAAACGGCATTTGCCCCCAATAAGCCTGGGAATTAAGGTCTCGGGACGGAAAATTCTGAAGACCGTAAAAATAGGGAAAGAAAAGGGAGATGGTCTCTTTAGGGTGGAATGACCACTGTGTGGCATAATCCCAGCTCGTCCCCTTTCGGGCCTCACCAACTGATGGAAGCGACGAAGCGGCACCTCTGGTGGAATGACCCTGGAACTCATAGATAGGCAAATAAGGATCGGCTACCAGGATACCGCTGAGAAGAACGGCAACTGAGAGGATTGCAAGCCTCCTGCCAAAAAGCTTTGCCTTGAACGTTCCACTCTTCAGTTCCTTGCCCTCCTGCCAAAACCAGAAGAAAACAATAAGCATCCATGTATAATAGCAGATCTGTACATGCTTTGTCCAGAGCTGAAGTGCTGTAAACAAGGCAAGTCCCAAAGCATTCCTCAGTTTACGTTCTGCAATTACTTTTTCCGCAAATAGAATTACCAAGGGAATGAAAGTGATTGCATACAATTTTGCGGGATGGCCAGCATTGATAAGTCCGAACATATAGGGCGAAAGGGAGAATGCTAAACTTCCGAAAAGGGACGGAATTTTACTCAAGTTTCTCCTTCTCAGATAGCAGTACATCCCAACACCGGCAATGACAAAGTGAAGCCAGTACCGCATTCCCCAATTGAAATCAAGTGCATCGAAGACCTTTCTCAAAGGATCAGCCGGCGCGTGGATAAATCCACCGTAGGATGGCATTCCACCAAACAGATGAGGATACCACTGAGGCATATCTTCATTGTTCGCGGTGTAATGTTCCACCCATCGATCAAGCGGCATACGGTGAAACATATCCGCCGATTCGGGAATTTTCCCATCAAGAATCATCTCTCTGAGAAAGATAAAACTAATTACCATTACCAGAAGAGGAGCAATCCACCTGTTGATCTTCACTGAAGCTCTCCTTCTGTCTCTTGAATCGCTGAAAGCCATACGTTCGGATTATCGCTATGGTTCGTGCGGTAATACGATATCCCCGATGAATAGAGATGAGTCAGAAATGGCTTTCCATGAAAGAAAAAGAGTTCGAAATCTTCGGCCAGACGCAAGAGACCAGCATGGGTCGATCTCTCATTGTTTACGTACTCGGCCTCGAAAATTGTACGCTCATTCCCCAGTTCAATCGCTGCCTTGGAGTATCTCCAGCCAGTATCAGGCGAGGTAACTCCAGTCAGTTTCTCCAGCCAACTTGTAATGCCTCGCATTAGTTCGCTACTTTCCAGACGCCTTCGCGTGGCGAATCCAAATAGGCGGACAAACTTCCTGACTACGAAGTTCCATCCCCAAAGAAGAAAAGAAGGAAAGGGATACCATCCACCACTGACACTTCTGAACCATTCAGTCTTGCCGAAAAAGAATACTACGCTCGGGGAATCATGAATCTTTCCCAGTTTCCATGGTGGGTAAGGCGCCCCCACCGCCACCTTTCCAGACTCAACTTCTCCAATGCAGAATCTATCCCAACCGACTCTAAAGATATGAACATCCGGATCAATGACGAGAAGATAATGTGACTGAATCAAAGGGAGTGCCTTATCCAGAGCGGAGGCATGAGAAATGGAGCGCTGGCTACTTTGCGGATCGTGCAACTTGATCTCCATGGAAGGAACGCCGGTCAATGCATCTGCAAGTTCCACATCAGCGCCGGCTGTGTTATCGATGATCAAGAATCTTACTTTCTCAGGATTTTCTGCCTTTGACAGCAGGTTTTCAATGAGTCTCTTGAGATGCTCAGATGAGTACCAACTGACCGAGACGACTGTAATGAATTTCTCCATTAAGACGCCAAGGACTCTGCCTCCAGTTTGGTCAACCGTTCGGTGACCTCCGCTGCTTCGCTGGTCAGGCTTTCACTCTTCTCTCTCCCGCTCCTGTTAAGGTCAGGATCAATAAACGTCCCTATGACGGACGAATCAAAATCAGTTGCAAGGAATCGAAAAAGTTTTCCGCACAGAGACTCAGGCTCGGCCAACAGAGTTTCATAAGCAAAGTGAAATGTCTGCACCGACCTTGGGTTAAGAAGGTTTAAGGCTCGCCGATTGTAGGCAGACCACAATCTGAGGCCAACTTCGGTGGAGAGTCCGTCACGCCTAGTGAGCGAGCGGGCCACAGACGCTCCATCCCTCGACACAAAGACAATTCTTGTTTCATTAATAAGGTTCATACTATCCAACACATCAAGCCAGCAATGCAATGTCAGGCACACCCTCGGATCCTTCCACCCCCATTTCCCATGATCAGATTCGTTGAGATGGATCAGATTCGTCATTTTCCCAGTAATCTTTCCGACAGTGACTTCCTCAGGAATTACCGGATTGAATGACTTAACCTTGTATCCCGAGCAGGCCAGAATCTTATCGCTTATCTTCCGGAAACTATAGTTTTCATAAAATCCTTTCGGATTTTGCGGAAGAGGCTTTGGCCGAAAAGTTTTGTCAGACCCCATAGAAATACCATTCAAATGGAGTATCCCGGCCACCGCGGAGGTGCCGCTCCTGTGCATTCCAACAACGATGACGATCAAGCGAGACTCCTCTGTTTGAGTACATAGAGTGCGCCATTGGTAAAAACCTCCCGAAAACCGGGAAGCCATGCTAGCGGATTCCTTATCGTCGGTAAGTGGAAACGGAACTTATATGCGGGACGAAAGAAGTAAAGGCCTCTCTTTTCCAATTCAAAGCCGGTGTTAACAAAGAGACTTTCCATATTTCTGACAGAAATTCGGGTTCGCTTCGTAGCAAGAAGGTAATCGATGCCCGTCGAAGGATGCCCCATAAAACGGAGATAGGAGGAATAAACACTGTTTGGCAGCAGATGAAGGTAAGGAACCTTGCAGAACGCATTTTTCACTGTCTGCTGATGACCGGCAAATGGGCAGTAACGTGGCGGGAAGGATATAAACAGTTTGCCGTTTTCTGAGAGTAGGGATCGCATATTCTGAAGTGCTGAAGTCTTGTCATCAATATGCTCGATAACATCCCGAATAACGATAATATCGAACCTACCGAGGAGGGCATTACTATAGGAGGCGGGATCGCAAATATCACCCTCCACCAGTTTAATTTCTGAATTGTCATTTAGCATTTGAGAGTGGGCAAAGCGCAATGGCGATAACTCGATACCGGTGCACAATGCTCCTCGAGAGTTGAATAACTGAAGAAGTCCTGCCTCAGCCGGCCCTACTTCCAAAACACTTTTGCCAGTAAAATCATCGATGCCGAGAAAATTTGTAAGAAAGTGTTTGGCGTACCATGCCTGTTCTCGAAAAGCACGCATACTTCGTGCATCTATCTCATCAGTGGATTTGGGAATCGTTCTCCCCTTCTCTCTTCCAAGCATTGACAGATGGGACATCTGAGATGAGCTGTTCATCAATCAATAGTACCGCTTTCGAAAACCGCTCCACGCATCGCGGCGGAAGATAAATCGTCGTGTGTATGCAAGGATGAAGCCTGTACCGTAGCCGAACAGTTGAATGGGGATGACGACAAGAAGAAGAAAAAACGCTCTTACACTTTTCATCTGCCACGCCCCTACACCGGAAACAAACATCAGGAAGCCGAAGCCAAGATGAAAAAAGGAGCCGTACTCAATTGGATCGATGAGAAATCCCGCTGTTATCATCATGGCGATGACAGTGACAATGGCCGGGATGAAATGGAGAGGCTCAAGCATAACACGATCGATCATTCCAAGATTAATTCTTGCCACACCCCAGTTAAACACTTGACGAAAAAAGCGGGTAATCGTTGTGCGACGCCTATGATAAACCACCACCTCCTTCAAATTGACAACCTTGGCGCCACTTTGATGAATCCGATGACTCAGTTCGATATCCTGTCCGTGCCTCAGGGAGCCGAAACCTCCCACCTTTTCGTAAAGCTCACGTGTCATTCCCATGTTGTGACTCCTCGGATAGAACTTCGCAAGGGGGCGGTCGCTATGCCCTCTAAATCCGCCGGTAGTAAGGAATGAAGTCATAGAGAAATTGATGGCCCGCTGAAGTAGGCTAAAATCTCCCTTGGAGGCGTCTGGGCCACCAAAAGCGTCAAACTGCTTATCTTGAAAAGCCTCCTCGATTAACTCTAGCCAGCGAGCATCGGCCTCACAGTCAGAATCGATAAATGTAAAGAGGTTACCAGTAGCCTCCTCAATTCCGCGGTTTCTGGCAGCACCCGGACCAGAATTATTCTGCTTTATATAATTAATGTTTAAGTTTAACTGATTCTGTTTATCTTTAATTATATAAGCTGTAGAATCGGTTGATCCATCATCTACAATGATCATTTCGAAGCGATCCGGACCAACCGTCTGATTCGCCATCGAATCGATAAGGTAGCCTATCTCATCAGCGCGATTATAAGCAGGGGTGATGACGCTGATGAACACACCGTTTCTTGGATAGGGCGAAGAGATGGCGATAAAGCCTCAGGAAGATGAACTGTCATACAGGACAACTTCTCGGGCGTTCTCTCCCTTCCTGTGCGTGGATTGGGCAATCATCTCACCCAGTAAACCAATGGAAATAAACTGCACTCCGAGAATAACAAGCATTACCCCAAAGACAAGCAGTGCAATATGATTCGAAAATGGCTCACCAAGACCGTACTTTAGGTATAGAACACGCAGTTCCACACCGATTCCAATAAAGAGACTGAATAGCCCAAACAAACCAAAAAGATGCAGAGGTCTGCGTGTATATCGACTAAGGAAGAGTACTGTTAAGAGATCAAACAGACCTCGGACGTAACGCTCCTTGCCAAACTTGCTCGCACCGAACTGTCTGGTACGATGGTTAACAGCCATTTCCGTAATACGAAACCCTTTTTTACCAGCAAGAACAGGAATGTAGCGGTGCATCCCTCCATATAGGTCCAAAGATTTAACAACACTCCTTCTATATCCCTTTAGACCACAATTGAAATCGTGAATCCGAATTCCGGTCAAGAGTCGTGTAACAAGATTGAAGAACTTTGATGGCAAACGCTTGGAGAGCGGATCGCGACGGTGTTGCTTCCACCCTGATACCAGATCAAACCCTTCTTCCAATTTCTCAATCAGTCGTGGTATCTCCTTTGGATCATCCTGAAGGTCCGAATCGAGCGTCACGACAAAGTCCGAACCTGCATGTCTAAAACCTTCTGAAAGAGCCGCCGACTTGCCGTAATTCCTAAGGAATTGAATCAGCCGAACTCTCTTATTCTCTCGACTCTGATCTGACAAATATTCAAATGTTCCATCACTGCTTCCGTCATCGACGCAGATAATTTCGTAATCGTATCCAGCAACTGATGAATGTATTTCATCCAACAGTAAAGGAATTGACTCCCTCTCATTGAAAATGGGAATAACTATGGAGAGGCTTGACTGGTCAAACAAAAGAAGTCCTACTTGTTTAGTTTTTCTTGAAGTCGGACATTTTTTCCATCGATCTCGAGTGCCCTCTTGTAATAGACTCGGGCATCCTCCGGCCGATCCACTTTCATCAGAACGTCGCCAAGATGCTCTAGAACAACGGGGTTCTTGGGATTGCGAGAGATTGACTGCTCAATGTAATCGAGAGCTTTATTGTAACTGTTCAGCTTGTAGTAAATCCATCCGATAGTGTCGAGATATGCCGCATTTTCTGGTTCCAGTCCGATCGCTTTCTTTGCCATATCCAGAGCGTTGGACAGCTTTATCCCCCGCTCAGCTAGCGTGTAGCTGTAGTTATTGAGCGCCTGGCCGTCATTCTTATCAGTAGAGATCAGTTCTTCATACATCTTGTCCGAAGAAGCCCATTCCTCAAGATAATTAAAGACTGTCGCAAGAAGATGTTTGGTGGAGCGTGAATCTGGATCAATAGTTAGTGCAGCTCGAAGACTCTTTTTCGCCAGTTCATAATTCTTTTCCATGCTGTAGGTATTGCCGAGCAGATAGTTCACTCCGAAGTTTTGGGGAAACTTGTCCCGAGCTTTGAGCAATATTGCGATGGCATCAAGAGGTGTATCAAGATTAATGTAAGCCATAGCGAGATTTGTGTAGCCGGAAACCTCATCAGGGAACAATTCCATCTGCTCAGTTGCCAATTGAGCAAGCTTGGAGTAATCACTCTTCTCAATAGCGATGCGTCCAAGATAGTAAAGGATCCCCGGAGTGCGCGTACCATCCTCATACAGAAGTGTAAAGAGAGAGTCCGCAGACTTCATCTGGTCATTTTCGAAGAAAAGGATCGCGAGTCTCTCCTGTACGGCAGGATCATCACTTGTCAGTGAAGCCAAACGGTTAAGACCATTCACTGCCTGATTGAATCTCTCAAGCATCACCGCCAATTCACTATAAGCTTTCCAGTACTGAATGTTCTTAGGCTTCTCTTTTGTGAGGATCCCGTAAGCTTGCCAGGCAAACTCGAAGTCCTTCCGCTGCCTAGCGATCTCAGCAGCTCGCATCAACGCCTGAAGCTCTGAATTGTTATTCTGATAGACAGACCATAGCTTTGCCTGAGCCGCTTCAAGATCTCCCTTCCTTGACAGGATTTCACCTACGATATAGCCGTACTGGCGTTGCCCCGGGTTATCTTCTTCGAGAATTTGATACTGTTCCAGTCCCTTGTTAATCTGATTTCGCATCAGGTATTGCTGAGCCAGCAGTTCACGAGCATCTAAATTGGACCGATCCAGACGCAACGCATCAAGCAGTGTCTCCTCGGCACGATCGAATTTTCGGAGACGAACATACGCTTCCGCCAAGGAAGCATGAATACTCGAAGAGCCGGGATCGTAACGAAGAGCATCCTGAAATTCTATCACGGCCATGGGAAGGTTTCCTTGAGAAAGAAACATTTCACCGTCCATGTAATGCTGAAGTGCTTTCGTGTTGACCTCCTCAACTTCTTCAACTTCAGTAACGGCTGGTTTCTGTCCCGGTTCAGCTTCTGGCTTGACTGAACAAGAGGTAAAACTCAGTGCAGCCCCCACGCTCATTGAAATAAGGGCGATTCTATCTAGATTGAAAGTCATTTCCTGACGAGAAAATTTATCCTCTGCCTTAACACAAGACAAAGTCAATTTATGGTGCCTGAATTGTTGTTGGCACTTCCGACATCATTACCGCCTTGACGTTTCACGTCGTACATGGCCCGATCAGCTTGCGCAATCAAATCTCTGGCGCTACTGCCGTCAGAAGGGTATTCCGCCATACCGGCGCTTATGGTCATCTTCACAGATATACCATCTTTTTCAAAGTTGTGCTCCGCTATAGCGGCGACGATTCGCCGAGCAGATTCTGTCGTTTCACGTTTTCCCGCCTTGACCAATATAATAGCAAACTCCTCTCCTCCATACCGAGCTACGATATCGATATTCCTAACCGCACTCTTCAGCAGTGCCGATGTGTTTCTCAAAACATAATCACCATAGAGATGTCCGTGAGTATCGTTGACTCTCTTGAACTTGTCCAGATCGAGCATCAGCAAGACGAGCTTTTCATCGTAACGGCTTGCCCGCTGGAGTTCCTGTTCAAACAATTCAATAAATGATCCGTGATTGAGAAGACCTGTAAGGCTGTCGTGCATGGCGGTCTCACGGATCAAATTGTATTTTTGCCACCAATCCAGAAGGACGCCTAGGCGAGCGCACAATATTTGAAGGTTCCCTCCCTCTTTCCCGAGATAACGCCCGGAAATCAAACTCTCGAGGACGAGGCATCCGCTCACCGTTCCCTGAGTTTTGATTGGAACACCAATGTATGAAAGAAAGTGATGACTCTCTGTATCACCCTTTCTGAATCTTCCTTCTAAGGCATTTCCGTGTCTAGATAAATCGACGATGACCGGCTCACCTCCATCGAAGACTTTCCAAAGCAAGGAATCTTCTCTTTCAAATCGCGCCCCAACGGCAAAATCGTTTGTGTAGCCCCTCACCTCTTCAACCACAACTTCAGTCACTCGCTCAGGATCTTTCAAAATCAGTGTAAGTTTATCAAAAGTGAAATTCTGACCGCACAGATCAGAAATGGCACCGAGGAACTGTTCCTTTGAGCGAGCAATGTCCAGATCAATCTGAAAGCGGTCCAGTCGCTTAAAGAACCCCAGCTGTTCAGCATCAGGGCTTTTCCCATCTCCGGCAGCTTCTACGCTCGAGAGAGCCGAGGCAAACGATTCGGCCATCGGCCTGTGGTGTTCTTTAAAGTCGGCAAACCGATCAGCGTGAACAATGAGAGCGCCATTCGTCGCACCAACACCATTCACAGGTAGAGACAGGAGTGTGACACTCTCCTGAACAATTCCCTCTTCATCGAAAAAATGTTCCATCTGTGCACTATCTTCGCCCGGCGTGAGGAATTTTCCATCTTTCAGGATGTCTCCCATCCATTCAGTTTCAACCGAAACCTTGGCAGCAAAGTTGACATCTTTGCCGGAAGTCTCCATTAAAGTGAGAGGGGCATGCTCCCTTGAACGATTATAATATGCGATTCCGAAACCGGGCATAGTATCTGCCATCAGATTGGTGATAAAGGCTACTGTTGGCGCCTTGTCCGATGACGAAATACTACCGGTGTCAGGCAGATCCTCCCTAACTGGCAAGTGATTCACTGAAGAAACTGAATGATTCTTGTATTTCTCTCTGTAGAGTTCAAAGAAGATAAGTACCACAATTCCAAGAAATACCGCCCGCAGCAGGCCAAAGATAATGCCGTCTGGTGTCGGGTAGACAAAGAGAAGTAGCAGAACCACAAATGCCACAACTGCAACGGTTCTGCTACCAGTTGAGTATAATGCGTGTCGGAGGCCGTTCACGCCGAAAAATTAAAATCTCTTGAGTGAAAAAGAAAGAAAGTGAGGACTACCGCTTCTTGTCCTTAACCAACTGAATTTTCCCTCCAAAATCCCCTGGTTTGACCCTTCGGGATTCACCGGGGGTCTCGAGAGAATCTTCCTCTGAATCTTCAGCCAAAATGGAAGGTTGAAGAGGAACACCACTGTTGATCTGTTTCGGCGCAGGGTCAGCAAAGCCTTGCTGAGTAGACAGTTGTACAGGCATAGTCTCGCCGCCTTTGGGAAGGATTCCGACCGTCAATACTATAATGAGGGCCACTGCCGCAAGGGAGGCGAAAGCATACCGAGGCTGATAACCAAAAATGTTTCGGCCATGACCCATACGACCGATTCGACTTACAGGTTTGACCTTTTCTACCTTCAGTCTGTTAAACAGCCGATTGTTGAAACCGCTAGAAACGGCGAATCTCTCCGAAACTCTCACAGCAGCAACGGCAGATCTAACGCCCGCAAGAACCGCAGAGCAACCCTTGCAGGAGTCGAGGTGTGTGTCGAACCTGTTTACGTCAGAAAGAGTGAGCTCTTTTTCGATATATACGGATACTTTGTCCTGAAACTCGTAACAATCCATCAAATAGTTGTCCTCCTATCTTTGTGAACCTGTTTAAGCATTTCTTGCAACTGCAATCTCGCACGATTGATTCTCGATTTAATGGTTCCAAGTGGAACATCAAGTATCTTACTTATTTCCTCATAAGAAAGTTCCTCAATATCACGCAGAATAAGTGCAGTGCGAAAATGGAGCTGAAGCGACTGAATGGCATTTTGAATCTGCGATTCGGTAAACTCCCCAACCATCTCTTCATCGGTGGTGTCCTCCACCGGAATATCAAAATCTTTTTCTTCCATCCCCAACTGGCTGAGATAAGAAACTTTCCGTCGTTTCCGTTTCCTCAACTCCGTCTTCGCGAGATTGGACGCAATCGTGAAAATCCAAGTTGAGAATTCGCTGATGGGGCGGTAGTAATCTTTTTTCTGGAAGAGCTTTACGAACGTATCTTGGACGATATCCTCCGCCTCCTGTCTTGTCCCCACGTACCGGTAAACAAAGTTCATCAGTCGGTCACGGTAGCGATTGACCAGTTCCACGTAGGCCAGCTCATCACCCTGCTGGAACCGCAGGATCAGCTCTTTATCGCTGTATTGTACTTTTTCAGGCATGGCCTACTGTAATCCTGTGGAGCAATGAAATCAACAATCTTTCGCCGGAAGACTTTCCAGTCTTGATATTCTGGTCCGCTTTGTATAGAGACTTGATAATTTCCTCAAGTTCATTCTGGGAGAAGTTATTGAGATAATTGGGAAGTTTCCGAGAAAGAATCTGGTTCAACCACCCCGTCTTTGGAGAAGGTCCGTTATCTCCATCGGGAAGTCTCATCAAATAAAGTTCCTGAAATAAAGTAGCTAGGTTCGAGACCAAGGAAGAAACATCAATTCCTTGGGAGACAAGGCTTCGGCCAATTTGAACGCTCCCTTTCAAGTCGCGACGAGCCACAGCATCGGAGAGGTGCCAAGGAAAGAATTCTCTCTTCCAACCGCAAAATTCCTTTATATGGCTCACATCGATCTGGTAATTTTCGGGAATTCCTATCTTGATCTTCTCGATCTCATTAGCAATGTGATAGACCGAATCACCGCAGAGTTCAAGCAAAAGTTCGGAAGCCTCAGTTGTTGCAGAGACACCATTCCTTTTCAGAAGGAACTGAACCCATCCCGTCATTTTATTTGGAAAAGGGGGCGAGGTATTGATAGGGGGAAGAAGCCTCGAAAGGTTTTTATAGAAGGCAAGCCTTCTATCAACTTTGTCAAGCATCACTACGAGACAGTTATTCGAACTGGGAGAAGAACAATAACGGAAAAGATCATCTTTAGCCTTACCAGAAATTCTCGTGGGATTGTGGAGGATGTAAAGCTTACAGTCGCCAAAGAGGGAGTCCGATGAAAGGTCGGTGACTATAGAGGTGTAGTCAGCCGACTCTGCCGATACGAAATGCTTCTCTACCGCCGACCCATCTGAAGAAAGAGCTTTCATCAGCTCATCCACGAAGAGGGACTGGAGATAATAGTCGTCTCCATTCAGAAAATAGGCTGAGGAGAGTTCCCTATTCCGTAAAGAATCAAATGTTTCCCTCAAGCTAACTGACTTCATGGCTTAGTACCTCTGAGAGAAATAAGATAGACGGCTGCCCAAGAAAGCAGAAATCCGGGGATAAGAGAATAGAGGCCTGTCCATTTGAAAAAATTGTCCCAGACAATGACCGTTACAAAACCGAGAATCATTCCGGCGAGGACGCCATTCCGAGTGGTTTTATTCCACCAGAGAGAAAGTACAAGCGACGGACCGAGGGCGGCACCGAGCCCTCCCCATGCGAAAAGAACCTTATCAAAAATTGAAGACGGCAGTCGCGCAAGAAGAATCGCCAAAGCTCCGATGATCAGTGTGACAATTCGGGAAATGAAAACCAACTGCGACTGCTTTGCTCGTGGGTTCATGCTTTGATGGTAGACATCTTCAGCCACCGAGGATGTGGTGACAAGAAGTTGAGAGTCCGCTGTGGACATCATAGCGGCGAGCGCACCGCATATCAAAATGCCGGCAAACCAAGCCGGAAAAACGGCTGTGGCGAGGACCGGCATCATTTTTTCAGGATCGGCGAAATGTCCCGAGCCAAAGTAGGCGATTGCCACGATTCCCATCAAGGCGGCACCACCATAAGTAAGTATAGCGTAAACAATGGCGACACTTTTCGCCTTCCCGACTTCACTTGAACATCGGATACTCATGTAACGTGTTAAGACATGAGGTTGACCAAGATAGCCCAGGCCGATCCCGAGACCACTAACGATGCCCGTAAAAAGTGTCCAGCCACCACGCCCTCCTGTTGGTGAGAGTAAGTTAACGTCCACCTCTGACACCTTCTGAATCAGTTGATCCATTCCACCGATCTGCTCTAAAGCCACCAACGGCAGAATAACCAGTGTCACGAGCATTATTATTCCCTGTACGAAATCCGTCCATGCCACCGCCAGAAAACCGCCCATCAAAGTATAAAACACAATGATGAAGGCTCCGACCAAGATTCCTCTAAAATGCGAAAAACCGAACGTTTGTTCCAGAGATTTTCCTGCAGCATCAAACTGTGCAGCAATATAGAAAATGAAACAGAAGACAATAATGCTCGTTGTCACGAAGCGTATGAGGGCATCCTCTCCCCTAAACTTCAGCTCGAAGAAACGGGGAAGCGTTAGGGCGCCCAGTTTTTCACTCTCCACCCGGAGTCGCTCCGCGATCAGTATCCATGACAGGATGACCCCGGAACAACCTCCTATAGCAGCCCACAGTGCCGGCTGAGGTTTCAAGCCAGATGGATCGCCCAGTCCCGTAGAGTAAGCAAGTCCCGTCAGACCAAGAATAAGCCAGCCACTCTGTCCAGAAGCTCTCTCCGAAAGTGCCACCACCCACGGCCCCAGCGACCGTCCGGCCAGAAGGAAGTCAGGCAGTGTCTTATTGAATCGGGCCGTTACGATGCCGACAACCAGAATAAGCAGCAGATAAATGAAAAAACCGACGGTAACAGTCTGGTTCATGACACTAACCCGCTGGAGGCGACAATTCCTATCAGGATGCAGTAAATGCTGAATAGGTAAAGCTTCCCTGATTCGAGCAATCCCAAGAGGACTTTCAGTGCACCCAGTCCGATTACAAAAGCGGATGTGAACGCCGTTGAAAGGATTATACCCGACACCTCATTACTCCCGATGAAGACAATATCACGCATTGTGAGAAGCCCTGATCCAATGAGTGTTGGAATCGCGATCAGAAAAGAGAATCGGCCTGCCTCACGATTTGAAATACCTAGCCAAAGAGCAGCAACGATAGTGATTCCGGACCTCGATATGCCCGGCAACAGTGCGGCGGCCTGTGCAAGTCCAATAATGAGCGCCGACACCAAGGTGATATCGCGCGGTTGAGATCCTTTAATGCACCATGTGCTCCCTAATAGAAGGCCTGTGAAAAGGAGGCACCACCCAACAATCGAGATAGTGCTGAATACAGGTTCAATGTCTGATTTGAAAAATAGGCCAATCAACGCCGTCGGTACTGTTGCAACGGCGATGGAACTGATTTCTCCAAGCTCACCCTTCTTGAAAACCTTACTAAGGATTGAAATTAAATCGTTTCGGAATACAATAAGGATGCTCAAAAGTGTGCCAAGATGCACCACTACCTCAAAGGCAAATCCCGGAAGATCAGCGTTGAGCCAGTTCGCCATCAAGACCAAGTGACCGGAGCTGCTTACAGGGAGGAATTCAGTGGCGCCCTGAATTGCTCCAAGAAGAAGTGCCTCTAAGGGTGACATGAGATTTTATACTGAACTGTCGGAATTATTCATTCCCCTGAGAAAACAGATATTTCTTCCCGCCGCATCAGTATCGCGCCGAAAAGAATGAAGACCATTCTTGGAGCAACATGTACACTTTGTATCAAAACTGATGTTCTCATTGTTAACGCCTGCTTCAATCAATTGGTCAAGGTTAGTCCTGTGAAGGTCGAGAGTGTAACGATTACCCCCATTCTCAGTCAAGTGGGGAATCCGGAACTGTTCAGCGACATCCTTTCCGATTTGGTAACAGCAGCTTCTGATGGAAGGGCCAAGGAAGCAGTGAAGATTGTTAACGTCGGTTCCTATTGTAGAAACCATCATTGCAACACCTTCCCGAGCAATGTTTCGCAACGTTCCCTTCCATCCTGCGTGTATTAACCCACGCGCCTTGCCCCCCCGCTCCATCAAAAAAACCGGAACACAGTCGGCAACCTGAATGGCAAGAGCCACTTCTGAACTGTCAGTGATTAAACCGTCCCCTTCACCGACAAAACCGGGCGAATCAACACTGATTACAGTGTTTGAGTGAATTTGACGGGCGTAAGCGATTCTATCACTGATTCCTAATTGAGTGGAGGCGGCCTTCAGATCATCAAACAGACCTTCGCCCTTCCCGCGTCGGTAGGCTATTTGGGCTTCGCCAGAGCGAAGCGTAGTCCATACATCGTCAACTGTGAAGTGCGGTTCCCTGATCGCTTCAGGGGATTTTTGGAACAGATGTGAAGAGGGAGTCCCCGACAAACTCACCTAGCAGGGTCAACTTGTTCTTAGAATACTTTAGTACGTGGATGGAAGAGTTGAGTCCCGGCTTATCCGAAGCAATGGCGAAATGCCTACTGACGCCTCTTGATGGACTTGCGTTGTCCAGATTCATTCTGACGGCGGCCCTTGAATCCGCTGACTGCAGATGCTGTGCTAGAAACATCGCGATATCGTATCCTGTCAACGCCATAAGAATTCCCTCGCGGTTTTCATAGTTGCCTGCCACCTGCCATGCCTTATCGGACAACGGCGCTTCCTGCGGATGTAGATAGTCCGTAAGTATTGTCATTCCCTCCAGGTTCGGCCCAATCATATCCTGATTCAATTCGTCCGGTTCATACCAGTTGGCGTTACCTAGCAGGCGAGTTTCCAGTCCGTAGGATGAAAACTGTGATGCAACATAGTTGATATCTCCAGGATGAATCGGAAGGTATACAGCATCGATGCTCGAGAGAATTATTTCGGAGGAATCCACTTCATCATCTTCTGCACTTACCCGCTCTTCTTCAAAAAAGTCTGATGTAAAGAGCTGAAAAGTGTTGTCGGCTGTGTCCAGAATAATTTCACCCTGTATCTGTTTCGGTTTACGCCGCTCCACTCTGAAGGCAGCGTCCCGCATCGAAGAAAGCTGCGGAGAAAGATCCACCGGTACTCCTGAGTACCACTCAACGGAAACAATATCAGCACCAAACTCATCTGCCTCTGCAAGAAAACCGTCAGTCAGATTTCTACCAAACTGATCAGACGGCGACATGACAGCAATTGTTTTTGCGGCCAACTGATCAAGAGCGTAGCGTGCGGCATAGCGCCCCTGTAATGACAAGTCGCTGTTCATCTGGTAGACACTCTCCCCCACCGAAGCGAGGCCATTTTCATTGGAGGTTGGGAACAGGAGTGGGGTTGCGCCATCTTTTCCAGCGGCGGCAATTGCCAGCGCCGCACTATTATCCGCAGGACCGATGATGGCAAGAACATTTTCATTCCGCGACAGCAACTCAGAGGCCCGAATACCGCTGAGACCGTCCTCCGCGGTAATAACCTCCGTTTCAATCGCATAACCTTCCAGTCTTTGAATCTCCCTTGTGGCCTCATGAACGCCTTTTAAAAAAGAACGCGCTAGCTTTTCAGCAGGCACGCTACCGGATAGAATCACACCGATTGTCTTAGACTTCCCATGACTGATGTATGTTTCACTCTTCAGCTTCTCATAAAGCTCGCGGTAAGATTTAGGCAAAAACGTCTTGTTAAGCTTGAAGAGCACCAGTGCAGCTTCGTCTTCCTCACCATTAGCCATCAATCTGTTGGAGATTGCCAGGGAAAGTGTGGCTCGGGATCTTTCGTCCAGCTCGATTGCAAGCAGAGCGTTGAGTTTCTCCAGGCTCAGATAGCCTGAAGCGACTTGAATAATCTTCTCATCAAGTTCATTACCAGCTTGCCCATCGCCCATTCGGCTCGCCTTGAGATAAAATTCGAGGGCAGAACCGTAGTATCCTTCGCTAAGATAAGCGTCGCCGAGTACGGCGTAAATGTGAGGCAGATAGGCACTCTCTTGATGATTTTCCAGAAATTCCCGGGCTGTTGCCTTTACATCATTAAAGCGGCCGATTTGGGCATAGGATTTCATGCACATCAGCTTACTCGCTGTCAATTGGGGAGACTGTTCAGGAGGATAATTTATTAATCTGCGAAAAATGTCAAGGGCACTGTAATACCTCCCGGCACTATAGTGTACAACACCTTTTTCAAACAGCTGCTTGGCACGAGAAGGCGAGATACGCTGAGCCGCTTGCAGTGGTGAGGTCAGTTCTGCAACTAAAAAAGCCAGAGAAAAAATAATGAAAAACGTCGGAAATGGCGTGAAACGTCTAATCAACCGTGACCGAGTTGCTTAAGGTGTCTATTTTAACTTTCTTCATTTTCTCTTTCTAAGATTCATTATAGAAACTGTTGCTAATAGAGCGAGTATGAATATGGCAAACTGTTTTTCATCCACTATTGAAACAACAAGAATTGTTGCTGCCCACATGATTGATTGAGAAATTAATAACTTTTTACCATATTAAATTGACTCCTATATCTACTCCACAGTAACACTCTTAGCCAAATTCCTCGGCTGATCAACGTCGCATCCTCTCAGAACCGCCAAGTGATAAGCCAGAAGCTGAAGCGGAACTGACGCGACGATGGAAAAAGTTCGCGGGTGTGAGGACGGAACTTCGATCACATGACTGGATATCTTTGCCAGTTCAGGCGTATTCTTGTCTGTAACAGCAATGATTCTACCCTTCCTGGCTCTCACTTCCTGAATATTGGAAAGCACCTTTTCGAAAGTCTTATCATGCGGGGCAAGAAAAACGACCGGCATTTTCTCATCAATAAGCGCGATGGGACCGTGTTTCATTTCGGCGGCGGGGTACCCTTCAGCATGAATGTATGAAATTTCTTTCAGCTTTAGCGCTCCTTCAAGAGCTACAGGAAAATTGAGCCCTCGTCCAAGATAGAGAAAGTTGTCCGCATCGACTGTCTCCTTCGCAATTGTTAGAATGTGTTCGCTCTGGCTCAGAACATTTTCGATCTGCTTATCCATGGCGGACATGGCTTTTGCAAGCCGACTACACTCGCCAGGCGACATACCGCGATTTCGCCCAAGATGAAGGGCAAGCATGAACAGTACCGTCACCTGCGCTGTGAACGATTTGGTGGAGGCGACGCCGATTTCAGGACCGGCGTGTGTGTAAATGCCGCAGTCTGTCTCACGGGAAATTGTACTCCCGACCACATTGCAGATACCCATGGCAAGGGCGCCTCTTTCTTTTGCCTTTCTGATAGCTGCCAGTGTATCAGCAGTCTCCCCTGACTGTGAAATGGCGATGACGACAGTTTCAGAATCGATGATCGCCTCACGATAGCGAAACTCGGAAGCATAATCGACATGAGCTTCAATTCGGGCATACTCCTCGATGAGGTGCTTACCAATAAGTGCAGCATGCCAGGAGGTGCCGCATGCGGTGATGTAAATACGGGACGCTTTTTCAATCCTTGGGAGAAAATCGACGATGCCTCCAAGGTAAGCCATACCGCTATCAGGAGCAAGGCGGCCGCGCATTGTGTCTGTCAGAGTGTTGGTCTGTTCATAAATTTCCTTAAGCATGAAATGGGGATATCCCCCTTTTTCGATTTCCTCAAGGTTAAACTCGATTTGCTCTATCACCTTATTGATGGGGGAGTTATCGCCAATTCGACGCACTTGATAGCCGTCCCGTTTCATCTCTAAAAGATCACCGTCGTCAAGATAAACCACATTTCTGGTGTGAGGAATAATGGGTGAAGCATCCGAAGCGAGAAAATTTTCTTTCTCTCCGACACCCAACACAAGGGGGCTCCCGAGTCGTGCCCCGATAACCGTCTCAGGATCGTCTGAGCAGATTGCCGCTATTCCGTATGTACCAACCACATCCTGAAGCGCCGACTGTATCGCTTCAGAAAAAGTAAGAGAACCGGAGGCATACACTTTGCCGATAAGTTGAACTAAGACTTCGGTATCTGTATCGCTTTGGAAAGTTACACCCTCTTTTTCAAGTACTTCTCGAAGTATGCTGTAGTTCTCAATAATACCGTTGTGGATCAGTGAAATCTTTCCGGACATGTCACGGTGAGGGTGGGCATTAAGATCATTGGGAACACCGTGGGTCGCCCAGCGAGTGTGGCCAATTCCTAACGTACCGCGAACAGTTGATTCGTCCAGAAGCTTCTGGAGGTCGGCAACCTTTCCTTCGCACTTAAGGACTTTTATATCGCCGTTTTCCGCCGTCGCGATCCCCGCCGAATCGTAGCCTCGGTACTCCAACCGCTTCAACCCATCGATGAGAATGGGGACAGCGTCCTTGCTACCGCTATATCCTACTATGCCGCAGATGAATTACTCCCACTCTATGGTACTTGGCGGTTTCGAGCTGACATCGTAGACTACCCTGTTCACGCCGGGCACTGAATTAACGATCTTATTTGACACCTCAGCAAGGACTTCCTCAGAGAGGCGATACCAGTCAGCCGTCATTCCGTCAACGCTAGTTACCGCCCGAAGGGCGATGAGGTTAGCGTATGTTCTCTCATCTCCCATAACACCCACGGTCTTTACCGGTACGAGCACAGCAAAAGCTTGCCAGATTTCGTTGTAAACATCGTATTTGTGAAGAGCTTCAATAAAGATATGATCGGCCTCCTGAAGAATCTTTACTCTATCTTCTGTGATTTCTCCTATGATCCTGACGCCAAGACCGGGGCCCGGGAAAGGATGTCTCCCTAATACGTCCGACGGGAGGCCAAGTTCCTTCCCCACCTGCCTCACTTCATCCTTAAACAGTTCCCTGAGCGGTTCCAGTAGTTCAAAACTCATGTCATCGGGAAGGCCACCCACATTGTGGTGCGACTTGATGACATCTGCTGTACCTCGAACACCACCGCTTTCAATAATGTCCGGATAGAGTGTCCCCTGACCGAGAAACTTGAAACCGGTGCCCGACTGAGTGGCTGTCTCGAACGAACGAATGAACTGCTCGCCGATAATTCGCCGTTTCTCCTCTGGATGAACAACTCCAACGAGGAGGGAAAGAAATTTTTTGGAGAAGTCGTGAATCTCTACTTCAAATCCTAGGCTTTGGACAAGTTTTCCGCTGATATAGTCCGGCTCATTTTTTCTCAGCAGACCGTGATCCACAAAAACACACCTCAGCTGGCTCCCCACCGCTTCATGGATCAGTTTCGCCAAAACAGCCGAGTCAACACCGCCGCTGACGCCACAAAGCACCTTCTCTTCTCCTACCGCCACTTGTATTTCTTCGATCGTTGATTCCACAAAGGACGCCGGCGTCCAGTCTTTTTGACATTTGGCGACATCAAAAAGGAAATTGGAAATAATCCGCTTCCCATCGATGGTATGAACAACTTCGGGATGAAACTGCGTACCGAGTACGACGCCGCCGTCCCGTCCGGCCGCTGCCAGCACGCCGTTCCCGGAACGGGCCAACACTGACCAGTTCCCAGGCAGTTCTTCCACTGCATCGCCGTGGCTCATCCAGACCTGGCTCTTCTTTGAAATACCGTTGAACAATGGGCTCTTATTTTCAACATCGAGCTCCGCAAATCCGTACTCACGCTGACCGTTTGGCATGACTACCCCGCCGTCGTATGTCATCAAAAGGCCAAAGCCGTAACATATTCCAAGAATGGGAACACCCAATTCAATGATCAGAGGGTCTAGGGTGGGAGCTCCCTCAGCGTAAACAGAGTCGGGACCTCCTGAAAGAACAACAGCCTTTGGATTCCGCTGACGAATGTCATCGGATGAAACGGAATAAGGGACAATCTCAGAATAGACATTCAGCTCCCGAATGCGACGAGCGATCAGCTGCGTGTATTGGGAGCCGTAATCGATGATTAGAACAGTTTGCTTATGAAGCATCGTTCTGAAATTCCTCCCAACTGTTGAGCTGTTCAAACGACTCATCGCTTGTCAGATTGTAGTGGAGTGGCGTAACGGAGACATATCCCTCACGAAGGGCAACATCATCGACAGATGGATCTTCCTCCTTGGAGACAAGTTCACCGTCCATCCAATAGTAAACATTTTGCCGCGGGTCGATCCTTTTATCAAATCGTTCCTCATAATTGCTGGTCCCTTGTCTTGTTACACGAAAACCTGCGGCTTCACCATTGGGCGTCTTTGGTACGTTAATATTCAAAGCAACTCCGGGAGCGATCCCCTTTTTTAGAGCTGTCTTTACGAATTGTTTCGCGATTTTGCCAGCGTAGGAGTAATCCGGGGATATCCATGCATCAAGTGAGATGGCGATGGCAGGCACACCAAGAATTACCGCCTCCGTGGCAGCTGACACCGTACCGGAGTAAAGAACGCTCATTCCTACATTAGATCCCCGGTTAATGCCAGAGACGACCAGATCGGGCTTCCTCTCAAGCACAACCTTGATCCCCAACTTAACACAGTCCGCCGGCGTACCAGCGACCGCATAGCCGGAGAATCCGTTCTCACGCTCCAGTTTGCTAATTCGAATAGGATCAGAGATTGTTATGGCGTGTCCCACCGCACTCTTCTCCGCTTCGGGCGCCACCACAACTGTCTGACCGACCTCGGTCAGTGTCTGTTGTAGGGCATATATACCGTTGGCATAAAACCCATCGTCATTGGTGACAAGAATAAGCGGCTCAGGCAATTGTTTATTCTCCGTCATGAGCGAATTCGATGATCCTGCCAAGAGTTTCCCTCATATCGCCCCTTTGTACAATGCTGTCTACAAATCCTTTTTCGACAAGGAATTCAGAGCGCTGAAATCCTTCAGGAAGGTCTTCACCGATGGTCTGCTTGATCACCCTTGGCCCTGCGAAGCCGATGAGCGCACCCGGCTCGGCCAGGATCACATCTCCTTGCATTCCAAAACTGGCGCTAACACCACCGGTGGTGGGATCGGTTAGAATAGATATGTAGAGTCCCCCAGCTTTTGAAAAACGGGCCAGTTTTGCTGAAATCTTCGCCAACTGCATCAGGGAGTAAACGCCTTCCTGCATTCGAGCCCCTCCTGAGGCACATATCAGGATAAGGGGGAGTTGTCCCTCCAAAGCATAATCGATGGCACGAGAAATCTTTTCCCCCACCACAGACCCCATACTCCCGCCGATAAATGAAAAATCCATAATGCCAAGGACTAGACTTCTGTCTTTAAAATTGCCAACATAAGTTTGAATCACGTCTGGACTGCCCGTCTTCACAACCGCCGCTTTGAGTTGATCAGGATAACTCTTTTTCGCTTTGAAGCCGAGCGGATCGGCAGATCGGAGGTGAGAATTCAACTCCTCAAATTGCCCATCACCGAAAAGGATGCGAAGGTACTCCTCGGAGGTCAATCTGAAATGGAATCGGCAGTGAGGACAGACCATTGATTCCTTCATTAATTCTCTTTTGAACAGAATTTCCTCGCATTTTGGGCATTTTTCCCACAGACCGTCCGGAATAGACTTCTTTTCCGTTGTAGTAACTTTCTCTTTCTGCCGTTTGAACCATGCCGTCATAGCTTGTAAATTTGGCGATTCTCCTTCGAAAATCCAATCTCACCAGGATTGGACGCCAGTCTTAAACGAAGAGATGTAATCGGGCTCAAGCTGGTGATAATCAGTGACAGAAAATTTTTCGTAGCAGTGGAAGGCTACCCTTGCCAACGAGCGTGCCGACGGAGGTTGATCGATGACCTGTGCTGTCCATTGAAGCTGATCAAGTATATCCTCACAACCAAAATGAATGATCGTACTTTCCTTACTGATTCGACGTGCCACTACCCCCCACTTGTCACAGACCGGTTTATTCTCCGCTAACCAATTTTCACCCTCTCGAGAGAATTGCTGATGATAGACGATTTCCTTATGGGAGCGGAGACAGACATCAGCTGTCTTGCCATCGAATGAGCAATCTGCCGCCATAGCTAGCAGTGTCGGAACAGGAATCATCGCCAAATCTCCGCTGAATGCTAATCCTTTGGCAAAGCTGAGACCAATCCTCAGTCCAGTAAATGAACCGGGACCGATTGATACTACAACGCCGTCAAAATCGTGAATAGAGAAGCCACTCTCGTTCAACACCTCCCGACAAAAGCCGGGTAGTTTTTCTGCATGTTCCCTCTCCAGCACCTCTTCCCGGGAAGCAATAACCTTGTTCCCATCAGTAATTGCTACGCCACAAACAGACGAGGCAGTTTCAACCGCCAGCAGTCTCAGCTTGTCTCCTTTCTACAAAAAATTCTCTCTTATTTTCTCCAATTGCAGCAATCGACACTGTGATGGCATCATCGGGCATCAGTTGAGGAAAGAGATCAGCCCACTCCACCACACAAATTCCTTCGCCCATAAAATAGTAGTCGATTCCCAAGGCGACTGCCTCCTCTGCCGACTCTAGCCTATAAAAATCAAAATGGTACAGCAGCGGCGTGGAGTCATATTCGCCGATGAGCTTGAAAGTGGGTGAATTTACAATATCCTCAACACCGAGACCGACGGCGATCCCTTGAGTGAAGAGAGTCTTCCCGCTCCCAAGCTCACCAGATAGTGCCACAACGTCTCCCGCTAAAAGGCTCTGAGCAAACTGTCTCCCTTTAGAGAAAGTCTCTTCAGTAGAGTTGGTAATGAATTTCTGGTCCACGCTACCTTCTTCTAAGCGTGATGGTAGGTACGAGCATCTCCTCCAGTGAAATGCCGCCGTGTTGAAAACTGTCTTGGAGTTGGCCAAGATATTTGTGGTACTGAGTAGGATATACGAAATAGGCATCTTCCTTGGCAATCAGGTAGTTGGTTCCCTTAACCATTTCAGGAAGACGGTAATCCGAGGCTCGCTTGATAACAAGAGCGTTCCTCTCTGAACATTGAAGACTTCGGCCGTACTTGTATCGAATACCGGTGGAAGTTTCCCGGTCTGCAGCCACTTTGATTCCTTTTTTCACGCGAATACTTCCGTGATCGGTAGTGAGAAGAACGGTCAAATCCATATCTGCGGCAGTGTCAAATACATCCGATAACCACGAATTAGCGAACCACGTTTCTACCAGTTTTCTGTAGCCGGACTCATCAGGAATTATTTCCTGAAGCACATCAGATTCCGCCCGATGATGTGTGAGAAGATCAACGAAATTGACCACCAGTGCAATGACCGAGTGATTGCCGTACTCTTTCATTCGAGAAAGAAATCGCTGCCCCTCTCTGGCAACGTTGACTTTGTGATAGGAATGATTGACGTCTCTGCCTGTTAATCGATTCAAAAGTTTTCCGAACATCTCCGGTTCAGCCTGGTTCATGCTTGATTCTGTCGCAACAGTTTTCTTCCATAACTCTGGATGGTCGCCCTGAATGTCCGCCAGATAACGACCGCTGAAAATAGCGTTCCTCGCAAATGGCGTTGCAGTCGGCAGTACCGAAACGTGGTAGTCGATTTCCGCCTGGAAACGCCTCTGAATCACTGGCAGAATCGCCAG
Source organism: Fidelibacterota bacterium UBA6931 (assembly GCA_002448795.1). Classification (GTDB taxonomy): domain Bacteria; phylum Fidelibacterota; class Marinisomatia; order Marinisomatales; family S15-B10; genus S15-B10. The sequence goes on along the minus strand of DKAH01000013.1, from coordinate 8,950 downwards.
TGCCTGGTCCAGCCTCAGGCAATCAACAACCACGAAAAGAACTTTTTCACCCTGTTTAAGAAGAGGTGTCAAGTGAGCCTTCACCATATCTATTGAGAGACACGGTCGCTCCCCCCGTTCTGCTCTAACCCATTTTCGATAGTTTTCATATACAAATCGTACAAAACCACGGTTTCCAAATCGAAGCTGATCTGCCAGTTTTTCTTGGAGTCCCATTTCCTTCTGGCTCTCCAATTCGATCTGCCACTGAACCAACCGGTAGTAAAGATTCCACCAGTCGTCAATATCGTGGGCTTCGGCAAGGAGTCTCTCGATTTCCTGTAGCTCTTCTAGATAAGCACCAGCGGCCCTCTTCTCAAGAATTTCATCTTCCTCTAGAATTTTCTTGCAGGCGAGAAAAATCTGGCTTGGATTGACAGGTTTGGTAAGATAGCCGGCTGTCTTTTCTGAGATCGCCTCATCCATGAGCCACTCTTCTTCATTTTTTGTAATCATGATGACTGGCAAACGTGGGTCAAATTCTTTCATATCTCGAAGGACGGCGATTCCATCCATTCCGGGCATTACCTGATCGAGGAGCACTAGATCAAACTGTTCACTCACGATTTTTGATAGGCCGTCCCGACCGTTCGTCACTTTCTCAACAGAATAACCCTTCTCTTCAAGATATAGGATGTGAGGTTTTAGCAGATCAACTTCATCGTCGACCCAAAGGATTTTACCGCGTTGCTTCATTCACTCAAGCCGAAATCAGATAAAGTAATCGATTGCGAGGGAAATTTCATCATCCGTTCTAGACTATTTCGCAGTGAGAGTCCAGATACCATCCCAGTTATCTCCGGGAGGATTCTCCTCGAGGAACTTACACCGCTCGATATAGACGGTGCTTGGATTCGTCGACCGTGCCGGAAACACTTTTTCCAATGATTCCGCTTCTTTGAAAGCGGAGAGACTCTTTTCCCACTTTTGTGCAAGATAGAGCTCAAGCCCTTCGTTAAACAGTGGAACCAGTTTGGAATAGTCATCATCCAGTCCATCTTTTTCCGCAAGAAGTTCAAAGACTTTCACAGGCCTCTTTTTTCCTTTTACCCTCACATTGTCAAGAAAACGCCACTCAAACTGACCCTTTACAGCGGTATAAGTATTCTCCGCCACCTGGATATAGACACCGTATTGCTTCGCCGACGCTTCAAGACGGGCGGCAATATTGACCGTATCACCCATCATTGTGTAGTTCATTCGCATGTTCGACCCCATGTTACCTGTCACCATATTCCCTGAGTTCAGTCCGACCCGGTGACGAGTATTGTGCACTAACTCGGGCCACTCATCGGAGCCAGCCCATTTTTCCCGCAGTGTATCGAGGTGTTTTTCCATAGCGAGTGCGGTGATGCAAGCGCGGTACTCATGATCTTCCACGGGAACAGGAGCACCGTAAAAGGCTACAATCGCATCGCCAATATACTTATCGAGTGTGCCGCCGTGCTCCAACAGGATGTCCGTCATATCGGTAAGATATTCATTCATCAGTGCCACCATACGTTCCGGCTCGAGAACTTCTGAAAAGGAGGAAAAACTCTGAATGTCGGAGAAAAAGGCCGTATGGTAACCAGCCTCACCCCCGAGCTTTGGTTCCTGTTTTGAATCGTACATCTGATCGATAAGCTGAGGTGAAACGTAAGTGCCAAAGGTATTCTTAAGGAACCGCTTATCTTTCTGCTCAACTATGATTCTATACAATACGTTGCTGGTATAGGTGATAAAAATGCCAAAGATGGGTGCTACAACAGGAATCACAAGAGAGTCGTGAACTGCCGGCACGTTGATGCCACTCCAGTTTCCCGTAACTGTTTTGATGAACCAAAGACTGTCCGCTGTAAAGGCACCAATAGCGATACTGATAAATAGAAGTATTTCCACAATAATACCGACCCCCGCCAGCAGCGGATTCAGGAATGATATGAAGAAATAGGCAACAATCCCTAGACCCGTAATGAGCAATATGTGTGGCAGTCTCGAATCTGAAGTCCAACTGATCTCGCCGCCGTACACATCAATAAAATTTTCATCCAAAAGTGTTTGGATCGCGTTGGCGTGGAACTCGACTCCCGGCATCAAGTTCTGTTCACCGGCGAAAGTAAAGAAAGAGGTCTGCTTGAAATCGTGAAGCACTTCAACAGAAACTCCGATAAGTACGATCTTGTTATAGAACGGTGATTGAGTAATATCAAAGTCAGTACCGATTCCAAGTTCCTCCATGATCAGCTGTTTCTCTTCTGGATCTTCAATCTCTTCAAGCCATTGCGGAACTTCCCCGGGAAGGAACTGGCTCATCCAATCCGTATCTTCATCGAAATCGTTCAGGTCAACATCTGCTACATCCACAACATTGGACAAAGGATATCGATTAAAGGTCTTCCACGCTTCGTTCTCACCAATATTCACTCCCGATGGTGGACCATAAATATTTACAAGAAATCTACCGTCGCCACTGAACATCGGAATTTTGAGGGGCCCGTAGAGTAAAGTGCCGCCGTCATCGGTCAGCTCCGGAAGTGAGTTGTCAGGAATTGCCAGATACCTCTGGATCGCCTTCATGCCGATTGTAGGATAATAGACGCCTGGCTCCTGTTCAAGCTGTAGAAAAGTATAATACTGCCGGGAAAATCCGTCGGTGTCTGGCGCCTCATTCACTAGACCATAGTCCGATCCCGCCGATTGGAGAATCTTGTTTGGATATTGAATGTACTGAGGTGGAATTCGCGTAGGTTCCTGAACAAGTTTGGTAGCAAGAATAACGGAAGTTCCGTTCGATTGGGCCCGAGCAACTGCCGCGGCAAAGAGAGAATCTCCATGAGCGGGAACCAGCTCGCTCAACCCTCGGGTCTGAAGGTTATTCCGAATCTCCTTCAGATATTCGGACTGTCTGTCCGGTGCATCAAACTGAATATCAAAAACAACCACCTTCGCCCCGGCCTTTGACAGATTTTCAACGACCTGGCTCCACACTTCTCTTGGATAAGGCCAAGTCCATGGGACAAGACGGTAACTCTCATCGTCAACATCCACCAATACCACCTTGAGGCTATCCTTGTGAATCTCCTGGCGGGAGACCCATCCTGAAAGAGGACCGCGCGTCTTGAATGCGAGATCGATCATCTTAAGCTCGAACATATCAAAGGTGTGAATCCTATGTAGGAAGAAGACAAATAGCAATGAACCTAAGGTGATTCCGAAGCCTACGGCCTGCTTTTTCAGAAGGTCAAGAACAGTCTTCATTGGGGATGTACATCAGAGCTAATCTAAAATACGTAATTGGCCGACAATTTCACAGCCAATGTTCCCACCTCAGTCCCCTTCTCTGTGGATTTGATCTTTGACGAAGTCGAGGCGCGGATAACAAACTTATTAAAAGGTTTGAGCTCTGCACCCCCATTAAGACCGATGAATGTGAACTTCGACACTCCTGTCGCGTTGAGAAGTGAAAGACCGACTGAAACTTTTGCTCTCCCGCCCCACAGACCGTAAGAACCATTTGTTCCAATGGTTGTGAGTCGCGATTCACTGTCGATGAGATCAAAGCCCGCCATTGGAATCTGAACCTTATATCTGGATAGCGTCACTGTTGCCTGAAGCGGGCTTGCAAATTTCGCTGATGTGATGAGTGATATCGCTTCAGAATTGGCCGCCTTTTGGACATAGTCCGACGCCCGCTCCTTCTCAAGTATATCTTCTACACCGATGGAATTGTAGGTCATCAAAAAGTTGTAACTGCTACCGTTGCGCCTGATAGGGATGCTCACGGAAAGAAATCGGTTACCTGTGAGGGTGTTTTCACGGTTATCACGAAAAGCAATCGAATCCTTACCCGTATAACTGGTATAGACGAGGGTATCGAGATTGGTTTTTTCATTCGTTCTCTCCACGTTTTGAAAACTGGCGGAAAAGGAAGTCATGCCGGCTCCGGGTGCAAAGGCAAAAGTCATGGTACTTGTCTTCTGCTTATATGGATCAACAACGGTTCGAAGAACTTTATTGTTTCGATTCTTGTATTCATAGCCGACGGTAAGCTTGTTATCAAAAACTCTTAAGCGATCACTGAATACAAACTCTCTCAGGTTCGAAGATAAGTATGGATTAGCCAGAGAAGTGAATTCGGGGCCCACCTGTGAATATTTCATTTCTATGGTGTTTCCGTAATAAAAGGCTCTTGTCTTCAGATGATAAGCGGAGCTTGGCATGTTAAGCACCGCCGCCATGGGTGTCTCCGCCAGAGCCTGATAATCTATCGGCACAAGAGGCGTCATGTTGATATTGGCTATGAAGACATCCTCGAACTTAGTAGGATCAGGAAGCCCTTCTATTGAAACTCCCGAACCGGTAATCTCTCCCAATTCATTATAAGAACGGCCGATATAGCCGTCGAGACTGTCATCAAGAGAAGTGTCCATCTGGGCAACGTTCATGGCGCCATCCCAAATATCGCGGTTGAGTAAGCTCATGGCCCACGCCGATTCAAAAATGAGGCGGCGATTGTCAAAAGAGAATCCTAAATCAAAACCGGTAACTAGATTGTCCATCGGTTTGTCGCCGCCCCAATTTTTATCGGGGAGATCAATGGAACCGACCCCTTCAAGTGCTGATTCAAGTTCAGAGAGAGAGTATAAACCAGAATCAATCCCCACCACTGAAACAGCACCTCTCCAGTCAGGCACCGTGAACTTTGCCGATCCGAGTCTTCTCAAGACCGAACTGGCTTCATCTTTCGCTTTCTGACCAAAAATACCGATATCGAATCGGCGGAAGAGTGAGAGCCCGAAGCGACCCGCCATATACTGTCGACCAAAAGTGTAACCCCTTCTATCAAGTACATACTGGGGACTGTTGGTAGAATCAGTTTTAATCTCCGTTAACTCATAAGAACGATCTTCAGTCAAAAATCCTTGAACTGGGCGTTCCAGCTCACCCCTGATAAATTGCAGCTTCAGCCATTTCAAATCCAAATCTGTTCCAATTCCCCGCACCCGTTTTCCCTGAACAAGATAAGGATTGAGGACGGGCGTAAAGTCACCCAATCGGACCGTGACAAAATCGCTCGATTGTATCGTTGTGGAGAGCCGGTTTTTTGGCTGTGAAAAAGGGCTTTCCTGTGTGGACCACTTGATTTCAGTTCGCACTTTGAACCACTCCCAACCGGCTTCAAGTGTGGTTGACGTTTCACCAATGGATAGGGTAGTTCCGCTCACTTGGTTAAGAGAAAAGTCAGATCGGAATTTGCCAGAAAGCGAAAACTCTTCTATGGCAGAAACGATTTGAGATCCAGTCCCCCCTACCATAAACGACCAAGTGGTCGGTTCCAGTTCATAACCGTAGATATTAGTAACCTCTACTGAGGCGGTATGGAGACCAACCTTGAGTTCAGGTGCGGTATATGTGACCACTTCTACAGTTATTTCAGCCTCGGCAGTAACATCCCTTCCATCAATAAAAAACTTGATTCTGCCTGGATCGACGCCATCCACACTAAAAAG
>DKAH01000013.1:1721-3117 GCA_002448795.1 Fidelibacterota bacterium UBA6931 | reverse complement strand
CCATCCACACTAAAAAGTGATACAGCAAGGAGGACATCACCCTGAGCCACCACTTCCCCTTCGTCTGGGCTCAGCACAATAGCCTGTGATGCCAGCCGCGGACCAGTGCTTTCATCGGTTCGGCCGCTTTGTCGAACTCGCACTGCTCGGGGCGGTGCTGGAATTACATTCACGAACTGAGGTGACGAGACCGCATTGCCTCGGGGATAACCAAGGGAAGAACCGTCACGCATGGTAAAGACGATGGCATACTCCAGGCCTCTCTCCGAAACGAAGTTACCGGGGATTTTCCCTTGCCACGTAGATACTGCAAAAGACATCTTCTCTTCCAGATAACCAGAACTGCCAGCAACACGATGGTAGATGCGGGCATCCACAACCTGACCATCAACAATGGCTTCTATGGCTACCGATTGTCCGGCAACTGCTCCGGTTGGCGGAATATGCAAAACGCCATCTGGCATTTGCCCTCGAACAGTCGCACTTATTGAAACAAAGCTTATTAGCGCAAGAGTCCGAAAATTAAACATAGAAAACAGAAAGTTGTGGTGAGACTTTTGGAAGATTAGCTAGCAGTCTGATCAGTTGTACTTTATGATCAGAACTTTTTCAGTACCGTCGGAATCTCTGAACCTAATTCTAAGTTCTCTTGGTTCCTGTCCACTATCGTCTTCATCGATGGGAACGTTCGCCGCAATTGTTTCCGCAACAGAAAGTCCACCATCAGTCGTGGAAATACCGGTCTGATTTGCGAGGAGATCAACAATATCTCCTGATGTAAGGTTTGTTAGCTGAACCACGCCTTCTTCGTTATAGACTTGATCTCCAGTCTGGCTGTTACTAACCATCCAAAATGAGGTACCCTTCACTGACGCCACACTGGTTGGCGATGTAACATTAAACTTGCCCCTCCGCTGTTCAGAGACCACCGCCCGAATAGTACCGCCGGTAATCTCAAGATTCTTCTCAAGCCCCTTACCTACTCTCTTGCCGCGAATTTCAAGATTGGTGTCACCCTTAAGTTTGACCATACTCTTGTCATCGAGATATATGAGCACAGCAAAAGCATTCGCACCCGTTTGAATGAAATCTTTATCATTCAACAAATGGCCAGCCTTAACAGGAGAGAGTACAGGATTTGAGGATCCCTTCCGGATTTCGACATTTCCCCGCACTTTAGTCACCACTGCCACAGAAGCAGGCGGCTGTGCCAAAAGAAACACTCCCTTGAAAATAAGTGTAAGAATGATTAGGGGCCGCTTAATAGACATCACTCGACTGAAATGCTGATCATGCTGTGAGAACCGTCTCCGAACTGCCGAAGCAGTCTAAACACTTCGTCTACGGAAACTTCAAGTCCATTGATGAAATAGGTGCCCGATGGTTCAAAACCGCT
>DKAH01000013.1:0-1399 GCA_002448795.1 Fidelibacterota bacterium UBA6931 | reverse complement strand
AGGTCCCCGTCGGCATCAAAGTAAGCTTGGAACTGACTGTCACCAATAATGTCCTTTAACTGCTGAAGAACGGGGTGGAGCATGGCCGAACTGGCTGCAGTCGCTTCTGTTAAGTCAGCCACCGAAAAAGCGAATATGGGGCTTGTGAAAGATTCATTCCCGCCGGTGGTAGGAAGTTTTTTCTGTACCTGCCAGACGTATGCCTGCCCAGACTCCAGATCTATGGCATCGGAAAGGGGATACTGAAAATTAGTAGCAAGCCCTACTGACTCCCACCCTTTCGTCTGATCCATAGGAAAAACTGTAACATCCTGAATCGCCTCTTCGGGCGAGCTATGCGTCTCAGAATCGTACTTAGCAATGCGGATAAGTGATTCACAGCCTGAGCACGGTTCTGTATCCCACTGAAATATGGGGTAGAGAGAAAAGACCGTATTTTCAGAAAGATTGGCAGGTTCGCCACCTGGACCAATAAGATTTAACGATGTCGGCGTGGTAACGAGGATCATTTCAAGCATTTCATCTGTCACAATCATAGACCCTTCATCAGAGGATGAACCGGTGCGGACCAGTACCTGAAAACCGTACTGTCCGTCGGCAAGTTTTCCCGTTGAAACTACGGCACTTAGAAGATCTTCAAACTTAGATATATCGATCGTCTCGATCAGCCGGGCCTGGAGATCAATCTCCTTTGGTGGCACAGACATATCAAAGAGAGAAGTGGATTGAGTGGAGAGAGCAGTATTTGAGATACGGACGTCTGCCTCCATTCTAAACGGATTTGTCCTCATATGGATAACTGTGGTTGGATCTTCTATACCCAGCATCGGCGAAACCATTGTCACCTTGAACTCTAAAGAAGCCCACACTTCCTTTGCCTTATAGTCACCTGATTCTTCAGCAAGTCTGAAACCGAAGAATTGAACATCGGTCGCTCCGGTTACGAGATCGATGGAACTGATGTAATAGGTGGCATAGGGAACAAAGCCCGGATCAGGCATGAGCTTTATCGACTGCCCTTGTGCAAGTGTAATTGACAATACAACAGTGGAGAGGTGTTTTATTCGTTTTGCGATCATGCTATTCAGAATCTACAGTAATTTCGACTGAATTTTTGTGACGGCCATCAACCTCGCATTAATCTTAACAGCCCTGAACTCACGTGAATTTAGATACTCAATGATGATGAATCCAATGTTGCCGAAAAAATCATGTTTGCGGGAAAAAGATAAGTTCTAACCAAAACGAGAGTCATTAAAGATTTTGCGCACCAATGGCTTCTGCCACTTATTATGAGGGACATCACTATCGATCCAGAAACTCATTGCCCAGAAACAAAGAAGCCCTTACACAGGGCAAGGGCTTCGAAAAGTCTCCGGCGACGACCTACTCTCCCACC
>DKAH01000011.1 GCA_002448795.1 Fidelibacterota bacterium UBA6931 | reverse complement strand
AAAAAACTGATGCTGCTGAAATAAATAATGATGAAAGCTACTAAGGTCTTATAGTAAACGAAATACTTTGAACTAGTCCAAAAGGATTTAAGGTAACGGCTGCATAGTCAATTGTCACCATATTACCACTTATATTCTGAGTAACTCCGCCGCCGAAGCCAAGTCGTATCTGATCATAGTTGAGGCCTCCGCCAGCCCGAAGCTTAATCTTACCAAAACTAATTTCTGAACCTAAGTTGGCCCGCTCCACATTGTCAGTGGTGTGAATACCGTCGGCGGTGGCTGTCCAGATGAAACTATCCGATTCCAACATGTTAAGAGCAATGCCAAGACGAAAGGCAGTAGGGAGGTCCCAGTCGCGAGTTCTCAGGCGGCTCTCAGCTGGCTCGTCCAATCCAAGGAGGGGGTCCACGTCATGTTTGGCATTGAGGTCTCGACCATCCAGCCGCATCTTTGTCCCGAAGTTTGTGAGGGACATTCCGATCTTCAACCCCCTCCATCCCGGTGAAAAGAGAGTGCCGACATCAATTGCGGAGGCAGAAGCGGACTCATTTGCGATTTTGCTGTAAATCCATTTACATGTGACACCCACTACAAAGACGTCCGTCAACGGCCGACCGTAGGAGAGACCTAGCATCACATCCGAGGCGCCAGCGTAAGTGCCGTCTCCATCGGGTGCCCGCAAGGTTGTCACTTCCACATCGTCCATCTGAAGCGTGTTGACGGAAAAGGCGATTCCGCCGCCTTCTTTCAAGGCTGTTGCAGCAACGGCGGAATGGAGACGGAGGTCCATGATCCAGTCTGTTGAAGATGCTGCGAAATTCGTTCCTTCCATACGGCCCAGTCCCGCGGGATTCCAGAAGGCGGCGGTCGGCCCATTTGCGGCGGCGACAAAAGCTTCACCCATAGCCATCGCCCGAGGTCCGACACCAATCTTGAGGAAACTTGCCGAAGTGGTCCCGACCTTGCTCTCAAACTCTTTCACATCGACCTGGGCGGAGAGAAGTGAAAGCCCCAGAGTTACGGCAGTAATCAGACGGTTTTTCATCGCACCACCATGATCTTCCCGGTTGTTTCCAGCATACCGCCATTCGACTCTGTTTTGATGTGATAGAGATAAACGCCAAAAGCCACTTCCATATCCGATTCATTGTGGAGGTCCCACCACTCGAAAGAACCACCGTTGTGCTCGATGGTTCGGACCAGGTCTCCGGATACGGTATAAAGCTTAATAGTACAGGTCTCTGGCAGGTTCGTAAACTGAAGGCGGTACTGTCCTTCACGGGAATCCCACGCCGCCGAAACAACAAAGGGGTTGGGGACTACCTTCACGAGATCAAGATCGGGTTTGTCTAGAGTCTTTGGGGCTACGGTCGAAAATCGAAAAACATCATCGCTTTGCAGCGGGCGCATGGTGAGGAGCTGCCATCGATCCCCCTGCCAGAGCGTTGATTCGTAGAGCGAATCTGCTTCATCAAAGCCGAAGCTGAGGGTGAAAAGGGCGTAATTCGCTTTTACTGAATTGAAATTCCCGCTGGGGAATTCACTCCCTATCGGAACGCTGAGAACAGATATATCGTCGTTGGGACCCCATTCGTCTCTTGGATTTCTGTCCTTGAACAGTGAATGAAGTTGAAACCTGTTGGTAGAGTCAGTAATGTCCCATACCGAAAATGGGACCGAAACGACATTCTGTTTCGGCTGCCCTCCGTAGCGAGATTCGTAACCGGAATTGTCGAAGACGATTTCAAGGTCCCGGCGAGGGACTTGCGGGGCCCTGATAGAACCGGGCAGATCCACCGCCACGTTCCCGCCAAGATAGTGGGAGCTGTCACCCTCCACAAGGAGGAAACTAAGAGTGTCGGCTGGATCATCGATTACCGAGAGCCTGAAGCCGTTGATGATTGGCCCATTGTCATAACCCATCCAGGAGAGCTCCGCAGGAACAACTGGCATGTGGTTCAAAATGGTATCTTGAGCGGTCGTTTTTTCAATCAAGTAATACGACTTTTCCAGTTCGCTGGTATAATGGATCCCGACAGTGTATTCTGTTTCAGTAAGGAGATCGGGGTCGTATATATCCACGATAATTGCACTTGTGGAGACGCCGGAAATATGTTCAACGCCTTCATCGGAGAGACGCCCTTTCTCAATGCCGTTCAGCGGCTTACTGGGGATGACAGAGACGGTGTGGGGATTCGCCAACGTATTTGGCGTCGTGGCAGGATTAAGTTCATTGAGAGGGACGTCGAGCATCAGATCACTTCTGTCATAAGCCGTTACCGCATACCAGTATTCTACACCGTTCACGACAGTCGTGTCGATCCAGCTGTGCATCAGGCCGTTGTCCATTCCGCTATCGAGAAGGCGTGTCTTAACCTGGAACACATCGCCGGTCTTAATACAATCCTCCGGTACTGAATCACAATCCTCTGACGAATTCTTTAGCTGGACTACTGCGCCTCCGACATAGATCAGTTTACCGGACGTATATGGCGCTACTGTAATGGGGTCGCTGCCCGAGACATAAACGAATTTTGGGTCAGTATCCCAGTTGCCGGTATGGAGTATGGAGAAACCGTCCGTCAGGAACTGCCGGTTTAGCGATAAAAGCCAACCGTTGCGGGAATCGTAGACACTGAAAGTTGTGTCCGTTAAAAACGTGATGAGATAAGTGTTTTCCACAAAGTTGGTCGTGCTGGGTACGATGCCCAAAGCCTCAATGGTGGCGTTAGAGTTGATGGATGTATGGGCAGTTTCGATGGTACCCAGTTCTTCAACCGTGTTGAACTTATTGAAGTCTGCCAGCGGTTTGAAGCCGAGAGGGTAGGTGGTCAAATCATCAGTCGTCTCGCCCCAGCTGGCGCCTAGATCGGTGCTTCGATAGATGCGATATCCCTCAAAGTCTGCTTTGCCTGTCAACCTGTCACGACTGTTTTCTGCCGATTCTGCATCCCAGTAGAGTGTCACCTGTTCATCACCGGTAACGGCGTTCACCAGTGGAGGATCAGGGGCCGACGGTGTTTTGAAATCGTTATTGAATACGGCAAGGGCGGCCTCGGCGGTCTTGATTAACTGCTCCCGACTGTCCGCTGTCAAAATGGCGACCACGACAGACTGCGTATCTTTCGGAGCGATGGTGAAGTCACCGCTCGCCATAACATAGACAATATCCTTATTCACTTGGGGACTGGGGGAGAAGATTCCGGGTTTCATGTAGTCATATTGCGCTTCATCCCGGGATTTGTAAAGCACGCCGCCAATCTCTCCGGACTGAGGCATCCTGCCGTAAGTGAACGATTTCCAGGAGGTCATTCCCAGAAGCTCGCCATTGGAGTCGGTGGGTGATTTGAGGAACTGAATTCCCATATAGGCGAGATCAACACCGGGCCATTCGCTATAGTTGTTATCATAATCATAAGAGACAGCAAGGTTCAAGTTTGAAACAAATTCAGCACTGTCATCGCCGTATTCGGTCTCGAGGTGGGCAGGATGATCGGGATCAACTAGGATACCGAAGCGTCCGCCTCTGATGGTGCTCGAAGATTTGTTGACAATATCGTATTGGTAAAACAGGAATCGGTTCGTCAGTGTGCTGTTGCTCTGGATTCCTCGGGAGATTACCTCAAGCGCCCCGACGCCCGGCTTTCCCTCTCCCCAAAGGTCAAAGGCTTCATTGTCAAAATCGCGCATAATCCAGTACGACTCCTGTGAACCGATCGGTTCATAGTCGAATAACTGCAGTCCGGGCCAGCCGCTGGATCCGATTGGGATTTCCGCGGGCCAGTTGAGTGGCCAGCTGTCTGGATCGTCACTCATGGCGACTGTGGGACTGTATCCGCCGGAATTGAGACCGGCTATGGGATTGAAATTCTTTTCTCCGTAATCCTGATAGGTGTCACTCACCAGTGGTACGGCGTTACTGGTACCATCATCAGAAGTGTCCACCATGGCGCCGATCATGATGCCTATCTGCCATGCGTAGTACCGTTCTGTGTTTGTAGGGTATTCCACCGACGGATTGAAGTAACCGATCAGGCCATAATTGGTAAAGTAGGTGGCAATCTTACCGTCGTTATGGATGTTATAGGCCCTGTCTTCGTACCCCACTGCCCGAAACAGTCTCTGAATTAGTGTCGGCTTTGGTTTTGACAAGGGCTCCCCTTTCTGAGCAAAACCTGCCGCCATAAGGATCAGAAAAGAAAAGATTATTCTTCTCACCACGCCACCTCTATGCCCATCATCACTCGGCGGGGCGGTGCATACATTCCGGGATCATTGATGCCGTCAGGCGTGGTGTCTGCGTAGAGTGATCGGTCCGGGAGACCAGTAGTTGAGTAAACATAAAGGGCGTTCTTTCTGTTTAGAACATTTTCGATCTGGACAAAAAAACCAAAGCTCTCGGCCAGAGGCATGTCAAAGGAACGGGAAAGATAGGCATCGAGATAAATTGTGCTCGGCTGCCGCTCGCTGTTCTTTTCACCAATCCTCATTCCTTGAGTGTTGAGCGGTGTGTAAGGGATGCCGCTGCCGTAGTTGCCTATGAGAGAAAGGTTCCAGTCACGAACTGCCATCGATTGAAGCTGACTCGTATTGAGGTTCAGGGTGAAACTGAGGGTATGGCGCTGGTCCCAATCTAGCGGAAGGACTCGCTTCGGCCTCACCCTGGGTGGGAAGGAGTAAAGATCGTAAAACGCTTCGAACAGATCGGAGCTGTTTCCTTCAGCTCTGGATAGAGTGTAGTTTACGGATGTCGACATCGAAGGTGAGAAGGCATTCTCTACGGTTAACTCTATTCCCCTGACATTGGCGTAGTCGGTGTTGATGTAGCGTGTAAAGTTTATAGCTCCCACATAGTTGAGCCGCGTCGCAATGAGATTCTGGATATCCTTATGGAAAGCGGTAATGTCAAGACGTAGTGAATTACCGATCTGCTGTTCCCACCCGATCTCCATAGCAACTGTTTTCTGTGGTTCGAGATCAGGATCGCCGAGCGTTGGATTGTGGATTTCAATCTGTTGCGGTTCGGTTACATACTGACCGTCTTCACCGCGAATATTGCTGAGATTCCAGTAGAGATAGGCAAAGTCGGGAATCTGGAAAAAATGACCATAAGCGAAATGAAGCACTGAACGATCAGTAATGGGGTGGGAGAAACCGAGGCGGGGACTGATCTGCCACTTAGTGCTCGCCTGTTTTGCCTCGTCGGATTCCCCAGCATCACGGGGATCAACCCAATACTCAGCGGCGGGATCAAAATAGTCAAGCCTAATGCCAGCGTTGAGGATCAGATTGTTAAACTCCACTTTGTCCTGAAGATAAACAGACGCTTCCAACGGCTTGTGGTCATAGTACTGATCGACCCAGTCGCCGAGGGTAACGAACCCGGCCAGTGCATCGTGGCTGTTCCGTTTCAATCGGTTCTGGATGAACGAGAAGCCTGCCTTTACAAGGTTAAACTTGTTAATCTGGCTGGTCATGCTCCCCTTGGCGATCATTCGCTCCGATTGAGAATCGATCCAGGTTCCCTCATAGCCGCCAATTCCGAACTCCTCAGGATCATCGTAGAGCGGCTGAAAAATGTCCAGATTACCGAAGTACGGTCCCTCGGACGCATGGAATTTCCATTTGGAATTAGCGCCTGAAAAATAGCTATTCGTGAAGAGGGAGAAAGACCCCTCGGCAAAAGTATTTGGTGAAAACTGATATGAAAAGGCAGCGGTCATCTGATCTGTCTTCTCTGTTTGAAAAGTGCTCCTGTAGGGGAGGTATTTCCAGAAATGATCGTAATTCCGCCATTCGCTTTCAGCCGTACTGTAGGTGATAAATAGCTTGAGCCCGGTGCCCGTATTCAGTGTCAGTTTGGAGAAGATGGTTCCGATCGCAGATCCCCCAATACCCGAATTTTCAGAGTGGGCTAACGGTAGCCACCCTCTGTCATCCACCCCCTCAAGATTAACGGTATAAAACAGACGCTGTTTGATGATAGGCCCATTAAGGGAAAGTTCAAAACGTTGGAAATCACCAAAGTTTTTCGTCAGCTCGTTTTCCAGTATCTTCAGTTGGTCGCCGGCGGAGTCCCACTGGCCATTGTGATTCCAGTCGCGGTACGGTTCGCTTGGATCGAAGGAATCGTTACCGTTGTCATCATCATAGGGCTCGTCTTCTATATAAGCGGGATCGAGGCTCAGCTTGGTGGAGTCATAGGAGTAACCGAAATCTGTCACATCACCGGGATGACCGGTAAAGAATCTCAGGCGCCCTGTATGCTCATCTCTGCCTGTCTTAGTGACAATATTGACAATCCCCGACATGGCATTCCCGTACTCGGCGTTGTAGGTGCCGGTAACAACAACCATCTCTTCAACCGATCCCGTTGATAGCATATTCCCCGGCTCGCCGTAGAGAGGGTCGTTTACCGGTACTCCGTCCACCATGTAGACCACCTCGTTACTTCGCCCGCCTCGGAAGTAGACATCTCCATCGTGTTCAACCACCCCAGACACAGTTTTCAGAACATCTCCCACACCCTGTACAGGCATGTTCCGCATTGTTTCCGAATTGATGGTGGTGGTGGTTGAGGTGACATCCTTTTGGATCACCGGTCTCTCAGCAGTGACAGTGACCTCTTCACCAGCCAGAACCGTCTCAGTCATTGTAGCGTTGATACGTGTGGTAAGGTCCGGACTAACGGAAACGTCTGAGAAAGTAACTGTCTGATAACCGATCATCGTCACCTTGATTACGTGCGCTCCTGCCGGAACGTTGATGACGAAGTATTCACCCTGAAGATCTGTACTGCCACCCAGACCGATTCCGCTGATGATGACATTGGCGCCGATTAGAGGCTTGCCTGCCTGGTTGGTTATTTCCCCGGCAATTTTGCCGGTATTGCCAGCCATGACGACGCCCTGAAGGGCGATGAATAAGAGGAGAGTTAGAAGAAGTTTTCTCAAGCTAACCGCCGAATATAAGGTTGGTTTAACAAGCGCAAAATGGAAAAACCATAAACAGAAAACCCCGCCGAAGCGGGGTTTTCTGAGTTTGCAGTAGAGAATCGTTCTTTACCTCATCAGTACCATTTTATGACTTTCGGCCCTGCCGTTGTGTGTCAGTTTGTAAAAATATACACCGGACGGTACAGACTGACCGTTGTTGGCGGTAGCATTCCACTGGACCGAATGGCGACCGGCATTCATATCTCCACTGATCAGAGACTTAACCAGCCTGCCGCTCATGTCGAAGATATTCAGCTCGCCCCGGCCGTCGCTGTCAAGGTCAAAAGAGATGGTTGTGCTTGGGTTGAAAGGATTGGGGTAGTTCTGTTGTAAGCTGAAAGCAGCGGGGAGAGTGATTCCCTCTTCTTCTACACGGAGGCCCGCGGCCCACATATCAGCAGCATCTTCCGAATTGGCGATGATTTGATCCTCATCTTCACCACCCACAAAGGCGAGCACGATGCTGGTCTCTTCACCAGCGACTAAATCACCGATGTATATCGTAATGAAAGAACCGAGATCGGTGGCCATGCTGTCTGCTTCGTAAGTACCGTCGTAATCATAGTAGCCTTCTAACAGATCGGCGAATACATCTATCGTAAAGGTACCCCAGGGGTCTTCATATACGCCTAGGTTTACACTATCTCCACCAGCCACATGCGACATTCCTGCATAAATGTATGGAGGGTCGTCGAAATCGGCTTCACCATCTTCATCCAGATCAAGCACACCTGGATCAAAATACTGATAAAGCAGAGCTGTTGTGTCGTAGGTACCGGACTTATTCCAGAGATAGGCATCTTCAACGCCGGTGCAATCTTCCCAATCTTCGGCACACTCTTCGGTGGGCCACCAACCGCCGCCAGCATCATTATCATTAAATATTGTGATAGAACCACCACTGTAGTCCTCGTCGCTGTCGTTATGAACCACAACCTCAACATAGGCATATCCTCTGTGCTCCCAGGACGCGAACTCTTCATACCCAGCCTGATACTGCGTCACCACAACACTCAGGCCGCTGGCCTCATCGCCCATGGCGGTAATACCGGTGAAGTCGTAGCCGTTGGGACCAACGGTATCTTCCCACGCTTCAACAGTGTAACTGTCATTATGCGGATCGTGAAACATTCCGTTGTATACGGTCCGTGCTTCAGTGTCATCGTCGTAATCGCCTTCCCAGAGACTGGTAACGGGAGCGTCGAGTTCCTCGAAGTTGACCGAGAGATAAACCTCCCAGAAGTTGCAGCACATCTCGTAATTCTCGCCTTCCCAGTCGAAAGTGTCTAAGTAGAGACAACCATCGAGGGAAGCCTCAGCCGCGCCGGGACCAACTCCCTCATCATAGCCGGAGCCCAACTCCAGCCAGGTGACGTCTCTTTGGATTTTGACAGACTGCGCTTTTATGGTCGCATCCCGCTTTCCGACGGCAAAACCGATGGTGAGCAAGAGAGAAAGCGCAAGACAAAACGTTAGCATTCTCTTCATGGGTTGTTCCTCCGTATGGATGTAGTGGTTCTCAAGTGAGATCACTTGTTTGATGGCTAAATCTAAATGATAGTTTCATTTGGAGTCAAAACATTTTTTGTGCGGTTCCCCGTTCCTTTTTTTACATTTAACCAATCTCTATGCATTCTCTTGATCGTGAACTGGGCATGAATCGTTCTATTCCACGCCGTGATTTTTTGAGCGGCGTAGGGATGGCGGTAGTGGCGGGAATGCTCACGCGTCCCCTCCTTTCAGCGGTGGAGTCGGGTCAGAACGCTGATTACCCGCCCGCCCTAACGGGGATGCGAGGCACCCACGACGGCGCCTGGGAGGTATCGCACGCTCTCGCCCGGGAAGGAAAAACTTGGCGCCGACCGGCTAAGCAGACTGACGATACTTATGATCTTGTCGTTGTTGGTGGCGGCATCAGCGGACTGTCGGCGGCCCACTTTTTCAGCGAATCGGCTGGAAAAGACGCCAAAATTCTTATTCTTGATAACCACGACGATTTTGGCGGGCACGCCCGACGAAACGAATTTGTGATGAACGGCAGGACCATCATCGGCTATGGCGGGAGCCAATCTATTCAAGATCCCTCCAATTACAGTCTGGAATCAAAACGGTTGCTCCGTAGGCTCCGCGTCAATCTCAACAAATTCAGAAAAGCGTTTGATACAAAGCTGTATCACAAGTATGATCTAGGCCAGGGGGTGTACTTCGACAAGGCGACCTATGGTCGGGACTATCTCATGGTGGCTGGTGACGATGAGAAACCGTATCAGCCATATAGTAAAGCACCGATCTCAGCTGAGGCCAAAGAAGAGTTGACGAAGCTTTACAATGAAGTCGATTTTCTTCCACGGCTCACCAACGTTGAAAAAATCGAATTCCTGAAACGTACCAGTTATAGGACGTTTTTAAGTGAAAAAGTTGGTATAGGTGAAGAAGTACTGAATCTTTTTCAACAGCGATCCAACTCCCTTTGGGGTGTTGGCATTGATGCTGTCTCAGCTCTTGATTGCCTCTACATGACGGTCCATTACGGAGGCGGTTTCCCGGGACTGGCAAGTCTCGACGTCAACCTGTCCAGTGAACCGGAGCCGAACTGGCTCGGAACTGAACCGTACATATACCACTTCCCGGATGGGAACGCCTCCATCGCCCGCCTTTTGGTTCGGGAGATGATCCCAGATGTTGCCTCAGGAAACAGTATGGAGGACGTGGTGACATCCCGGTTTGACTACAGCCAACTTGACAGGGAAGGGGCGAACGTCAGGCTCCGCCTTAACTCGACCGTAGTCAAAGTGACTCAACTCAGCAACGGTCAGGTGGAAGTGACCTGCGTGAATGGCGAGAAACCGAGCCGTGTTCTGGCGAAAAGGTGTATTCTCGCCTGCTACAACAGGATGATTCCGTCGCTCTGCCCCGAGCTTCCGGAAAGCCAGAAGGAGGCTCTACGCTACAACGTGAAGGTGCCTCTAGTTTACACCAATGCGCTGATCAGAAACTGGACGTCATTCCAGAAACTTGGCGTTCGGAGCGTCTTCTGCCCCGCTGGTTATCACCACTCCGTGTCCCTCGATTTTCCAGTTAGCCTTGGCGACTACTCATTCTCACGTTCGCCTGAAGAGCCGATAATTCTCCATCTCGTTCGGACGCCGTGCGCTTCCGGTTCGGGCATCTCGGCCCGGGAACAGCACCAGATCGGCCGCTACGATCTTCTCCAGACACCCTTCGACAAGTTCGAGCGTGAGATTCGCGCTCAGCTCGGCGGCATGCTTGGCGGCGGTGGTTTTGATCCGGCTCGGGACATCGAAGCCATCACCGTGAACCGGTGGCCCCACGGCTATTCCTATGAATACAACTCTCTCTTCGATCCCAATTTTGCGCCCGAGGAGTTCCCTCATGTAAAGGCGAGAAGACGGTTCGGAAGCATCGCAATCGCCAATTCGGATGCTGGAGGGTACGCCTACCTCGACGGCGCCATTGATCAGGCCTACAGGGCGGTAGAGGAGTTGACGGAAGCGGAATGAGGCCAACTTTTCAACTTAACGGTTTGGGGGCAACCTGTAAGGCTACTGAACAGTCCGAAACCGTTCCATCCGCCGTTTTCTCTGGCTAACTTATCCTCTTCCTGATGAATACAGCACTGGGCACATTCGATGTGGCGATCATTGCCGGCTATATCATTAGCGTTATCGGTCTCGGAATCTGGCTGAGCAGAAGGCACAAGAATTTCGATGACTATTTTCTCGCCGGTCGAGGACTGACAGCACCCATTCTTGTCTGCACGCTCGTCAGCACCTACTACGGAATTGACGTTCTCTTGGGAGACAGTGAACTGGCTTACAATGAAGGTATCGTCGGTTTCTTCGGTTACTCCATGCCTATCTACCTTTTTTATGTGGTGGCGGCACTCTTGCTCGCTAAACGGCTGAAGAGTGAAGCGTTCACCAGTCTTCCCGAGATTCTTCTCCGCTATTATGGACCCAACACGCAGATACTGGGGGCCATCGCCAGTTTTCTCTACTCCCTTCCTGCACTCTCTCTTTTCGGTTTTGGCCTCGTGGCCCACGTGGTTTGGGGATGGGAGCCCATGGTGGGAGCTGCCATTCTTGGTGGCGCCGCTCTCATCTATACCATTCTCGGTGGACTCTGGGCCGTCGCTATCACCGATGCTATCCAGTTCTTTATGATGTGTGTTACTCTCGCCGTGGCGGTACCGCTGGCCCTGGGAAAGGTAGGAGGCTACGAGTGGTTGGAGGCAAATCTCGATCCGACCTATTTTCAGACGTTTGGTGATCTTCCGGTCTGGCTCATACTCATCTATGTTATGACAGGATTAAGTGTTCTCGTGGAACCAGCATTCTACCAGCGCATCTTTTCAGCAAAAAGCTTCAAGTCTGTCCGGAATGCCATGCTATTCGGCATTTTACTGTGGGGCTCATACGACTGGGCTGTGACTGCCACCGCCATGGCTGCTAAAGGAGGGACTCTTCAGGGTATTCTTCCTGTGGACATTCATCCTAATGAGGCCGTACTCCGCATGACCGTTGTCTCTCTGCCGGCGGGACTGGTCGGCCTCTTCATCGCCGGCGTTTTGGCGGCGGAGATGTCCACCGTCGATTCTTACTGTCTGGTAGCAGGCTCGAACCTTTCTTATGACATCTATAAACCGAGAGCCCGCTTGGACGTCAACGATACACAACTCATTCGACTGACGAGGATCGGAGTGGTCATTTCGTGGGTAATTGGCTATTTGGTCGCCTTCTACTTTGAGAGGATGCTAGCGTTGTGGGTTTTTCTAAGTACACTTTTGACAAGTACCATCCTCATACCAATTCTGTTAGGCATCTTTCGTCCGGACTGGCGGAAGCCTCTGGCGGGTTTCGTGAGCGCTGTCACAGGCCTTGTCTCGGCCATCCTCTTTTACGGTATTGTGGAGTGGTTCGGTACTTTCTCCGAAGAGAACGGGACGACGATACTTACCATCATTACCAAGTCCGGCGCGACTTACGACATCTGGCAGGAGTACGCCATGCTCATTACATTGCCTATCTCCCTGGTTGGATTCTTCATCGGCCTTGCCCTGGAAAACCGCCGAACAAGGGTTATTGAATGAACATCTGGCAAACCATATCGATCCTGTCAGCCTGGCTTTTGGGACTGAGTGCTACGGCAGTTTTTGTGCTGTTTTTGCGGGACATTATTGAAATAATTAGAACAAAAGGGAATCAAGATGACTAATCAGAATTATATCAACGGAAAGTGGTGTGAGGCAGCTTCCAAAGAACGATTTGATGTTATCAATCCTTTTACCGAAAAGGTGATTGAGACTGTTCCCCGAAGCGGCGGCGAGGATGTGGAAACGGCTGTGGCGTCTTCTCAAGAGGCGTGGGAAGAGTGGAGATTCCTGCCCGGCGGCGATATGCGGGATCTCCTCAGGGAAGTGGCGATAAAATCCCGGGAGCATGGGGAGGAGTTGGCAAAGATTATGACAGCAGAGGTTGGAAAGCCTCTTATTGAGAACAGTGATGAAGTGGAATGGATCGCCTCCTGTTTCGAGTACTATTCAGAATTGGGAAGGGATCAGATCGGTCGTGTGGTGGCGCCGATGCAGGAGAAGCAGATGTCCATTGTGGTCCACGAACCTTACGGTGTGGTTGGGTGCATCGTCCCGTGGAACTACCCGCTGCTGCTGGCCGCGTGGAAGATGGCGCCAGCCCTTGCGGCGGGGAATACTTGTGTCATCAAACCGTCTGAACTGACACCTCTCAGCATTCTTCGTTGGGTGGAGACCTGCTTCGATCATTTTCCTTCCGGTGTGGTCAATGTGGTAACAGGTTACGGCGCGGAAGCGGGAGAGTCCATGGTCACTTCCGCTGGGACGAACGTCATCGCCTTCACCGGCTCGGTTGAGACGGGAACGCACATAGCCATACTAGCGGCGGAGCAACTTAAGAAAACACATTTTGAACTGGGCGGGAATGACGCCCTCATCGTCTGTGCGGATGTGGACGTGGAGATCGCCGCTCGGGGCGCTTTTTGGGCGGCGACACTGAACTGCGGCCAGGTTTGTACTAGTTCCGAACGAATCTACGTGGAGGAAGAAGTTTCTGGGGATTTTATTGATGCGGTGGTGGCTCAGGCCGAACAGGCGGAGCTGGGTGATCCTATGGGTTCGACCACCGATATTGGTCCCATGGCCAGCGCTGAACAGAGAGAAAAGATTGAGGCGAAGATTACCGGCGCTAAAGAACAGGGCGCGAAGCTGATAACCGGCGGAAAGAGGCCTAAACAGTTTGAGAGAGGATATTTCTTTGAGCCAACGGTGCTGTCAGACATGAGTAGCTCTATGGAGATGATGCGGACTGAATCGTTCGGTCCGGTGGTTCCCATACAGACTGTTTCCAGTTTTGATGAGGCGGTTCGGCTCGCCAATGAATCACAGTACGGCCTAGGCTGTTCACTCTACACCAACGATCTTGAAAAAGCTTTCACCGCTGCAAGGGAGATCAAGGCGGGAAGCTTCTGGATCAACGATCCTCTCACTGATAATGAGGCGGCGCCCTTTGGCGGTATGCGGAAGAGCGGTGGAGGACGGGAACTCGGAATCGAGGGACTGAACGAATTCCGAGAAGCGAAACATATTCTCATCGATTATCAAGTCCGGCGGAAGGATTACTGGTTCCCCTACGACCTTGAAAAGGGACGGAAGACCTGATGGGAACAGTTCAACTGAAGACTGAAATCCCCGGGCCAAAAGGACGGTCACTTGCGGCTCGGCGTGAGAAATCGGTGGTAGACGGCCACGCTTCCGTATCGCCTATCTTTGCGGCGAAGGCAGAGGGAGCCACCATCACAGATGTGGACGGCAATGTCTTCATCGATTTCGCTGGCGGTATCGGCGCCATGAACAGCGGTCATCGGCACCCGGCCGTAGTAGGCGAGATTGATCGTCAAATTCATGACTACGCTCACCTTTGCTTTACGGTGACGCCTTATGAACCTTATGTGGCACTGGCGGAAAAGCTCAATGATATTACCCCCGGCGATTTTTTGAAAAAGACTCTGCTGGTGAACAGTGGCGCCGAGGCGTTGGAAAATGCTGTGAAAGTGGCCCGTTACTGGACGAACCGGTCCAGCGCTATCGTATTTGAACACGCCTTTCACGGCCGCAGCCTTATGACTATGGCTCTCACATATAAGGAAATGCCGTACAAGCACGGCTTCGGTCCATTCCCCGATGTCATTCAGCGATTGCCTTATCCCTTCAATCGAGGAAAGGAGGCCTTGGCTCAATTCGACGCCCTGCTGGAAGAAAAAGGTGACGAAGCATTTGCCGCTGTCATTATCGAACTCGTTGCCGGCGAGGGGGGATTTATGCCGGTTGACAAATCGTTCTTGGCGCATGTTCGAAAGCGGTGCAGTGAACATAATATTGTACTTATTGTGGATGAGGTTCAGACAGGCTTCGGACGGACAGGCAGAATGTTTGCTAGCGAGGTTTACAACCTAGAGCCGGACATTATATGCATGGCGAAATCCATGAGTGGAGGACTGCCGCTGTCCGCCGTTACTGGTAAGGCTGAGATGATGGACAAGGTTCACGCTGGTGGATTGGGCGGTACATTTGGAGGGAATCCCGTCGCTTGCCGGGGGGCCATGGCAGCCATCGCTGTCCTTGAGGAACTGGAACAGAGCGGGCGAATGGCAAAGCTCGCTGATAAGGTTACATCGCGATTCTGCGCCATTGCTGAGAAGTCGTCTTTTGTGAAAGAAGCGAGGGGACTTGGAGCCATGTATTCGCTTGATATTTGTGATGATACCTTTAAAAAAGCGCCTTCCAAAGAGCGGGCGGAGAAAGTGCTGCACAACTGCCTCGCCGACGGCCTTCTCATGATCCTTGCGGGCACTGGCGGCAACGTAATCCGAACGCTCATGCCGCTCACAATCAGCGATGGGGAGCTAGAGGAAGGGATGTCCATTCTTGAAAAGAATATCCTTGTCCTTTCGTGAAAATAATCACCGATAACTAAGGAGAGACAATGCCGAAGAGAGAAAAATCTCAAGCTGTATTTGACAGAGCCATGAATGTTTTGTCCAAAGGTGTCAGCTCCAACTTTCGCTATTGGGGTCCTGACTCCACGCCGGTGGTGAAAAGGGGGAAGGGAGCCATGGTTTGGGATGCCGACGGAAACCAATTTATTGACTATCGCCTCGGTTGGGGACCGATTATTCTTGGTCATGCAGATGACCGTGTGAATGAAGCGGTAGCGAAAGCGATCGAAAACGGTACCACCTTTGCCGCCACCACTGAACTCGAAGTCGAGGTGGCTGAAAGGCTGGTGGAAATGGTTCCCGGTATGGAGATGCTCCGTTTCACCAACACCGGCACCGAGTCAACCATGCATGCTCTTCGCGTGGCACGGGGGTGTACCGGCCGGGAGAAATTCATCAAATTTGAAGGGCAGTACCACGGAGCCCACGATTATGTTCTTTTCAGTACCGCCAGTTCAGCTATTGAAGATCTGGGCCATCGGGATGCTCCTTTGGCGGCGCAGATCGGCGGTGGTATCCCCGCGAAAATCAAGGAGTATCTCTACCTGTTGCCCTTCAACGATTTCGAAGCGGTGGAAAAAACTGTGATAGACCATCACGATGAAATTGCCGCCATGATGATTGAGCCGTGCCTCGGTAATATCTCTGGACTCGAGCCCGATGAAGGGTTCCTTGAACACCTTCGAAAACTGTGTGATGACCACGGGATCGTTATGATTTTTGATGAAGTAAAGACCGGTTTCCGACTCGTCAACGGCGGTGCCCGGGAAGCTTACGGCGTTATTCCGGACATCTCGACGTATGCCAAGAGTCTCGGCAACGGATATCCGGTGGCGGCCTTTGGCGGTAAGCGGGAGATGATGGAGCAGATCGGTTCTGGCAGCATCACCCATGCAGGTACCTTTGGCGCTAACGGCTCCAGCATGGCCGCGGCGAAAGCGGTTCTTGAAATCCTCAAAGCGTCGCCTGTGCTGAGAGACCTCTCAAGACGGGGTGAAAGATTGAAGGCGGGAATGGACACTGTACTCACCGACGCTGGTATTCCTCACCAGATGACAGGCCACCCGAATATGCAGGGATTTTTGCTGACCGAAACACCGGCAAAGGAAGTCCGTGATCTTATTCATCACAATGATGAACTTTATGATGCAATCGCAAAGCACCTCTATGAGAACGGTGTCTGGGTGGAAATGGATGCTCGGGAACCCCTGTTCATTTGCGAAGCTCACAGTGATGAAATCATTGACGAAACGCTGAATCGGTTCGAGGACGCCGTCGCCTCATCGAAAAAATGATGTAATGATTACATCACCTCTCTGGACGGACCAGTTCCCTCGCCCCGCCGACCTTTCTGTCTCAACAGAACTGCCTTCTCATGTTGATGTCGTCATTGTAGGAAGCGGCTATACGGGACTGTGTGTGGCAAGAGTTCTGGTGAAGTCCGGCGCCTCCGTGGCGGTGTTGGAGAAAGAGACCATCGGCTGGGGTGCCAGTTCCCGGAACGGCGGCATGGCCACGCCGGGACTGAAGCTGGGCCTTTCAAAAATATATAAGAAGTACGGCCCCGAAAAGGGACGTGAGTTTTGGAGAGCCTCCGTGGACGCCATCGATCTCATTGATGAAATCGTCCGGGATCATGACATCGACTGTGACTGGTCCCGTACCGGCCATGTGGCGGTGGCGACAAAGGAGTCGCATATGGCCGATCTTGAATCTTACGCCAACTGGATCAAGTCGGAATTTGGTCACGCCATGAAAAAGATTTCTTCTTCAGACATTCGTCAGGAGATCGGCTCCGACCGTTTTTTCGGTGGAATTTCCGATGAGATCAGTGGCGGCATTCAACCGGCTAAGTATGTTTTCGGCCTTGCCGGAGCCGTCAGTGCCCTGGGTGTGAGATTATTGGAAAAAACAAGGGTGGAATCGGTTTACAGTGAAAAGAATCATTTTTGTGTTGTTACATCGCGAGGGGAGATCACTGCAGATGAAATGGTCATGGCGACAAATGGCTACACCGACAGAACACTCCCTGGGCTGAAGCAGAAGGTAATACCCATAGGGAGTTACATCATCGTCACCGAGCCACTGCCACAGGAACTTCAGGATGAGCTGAGTCCAAAGCGGCGGATGTATTACGATACCAAACGGTTCATCAACTATTTCAGATTGACGCCTGACGGCCGCATGCTGTGGGGTGGTCGCAACAATTTGAGTGTCAATCTTGATCTAAAGGAAAGTTCAATGATTCTCGGACAGCAGTTAACAGCGGTCTTCCCTCAGCTAGAGGGTGTGCCGCTGACACATTCCTGGTCCGGACAGCTCGGTGTCACCTTTGACCTCATGCCCCATATCGGGAGAGTGGACGGCGTCTGGTACGCCAACGGTTACTCTGGTCACGGACTTTCCATTGCCACCTATCTAGGCACCGAGCTGGGTCTCCTGATTTCCGGGGAGAAGGAGAGAAGTCCCTTTGAGGAAATTCCCCATCAGACCATGTTCTTCTACCATAACAGGCCGTGGTTTCTCCCCTTTGCCGCCCGCTATTACCGCCTCCTTGACTGGCTTAGTTAACAGTCATTCGGTCATCGAAAACAAGAGCGAAATGATCCCGAAAAAAGAGAAACCCCGCTTTTGCGGGGTTTCATCGAGAGAGAAGTGAGCGACAGTTCTACTGCTGCCGCTGTCTCAAAAAAGCCGGTATCTCCAGATCGTCATCTTTGAAGACGAGCGGCTCGGAAGCCGGCGCCTCCAGAGATACCCTTTCATCTTCCGACACTTTTGCCTGATGTGTCGGTACGTTGTGCGTCTCATGTATCTGTTCAGCAACCTGCTTGAAGGAAGGCCGTTCTGGCTGTGAGGTACTCAGTTCAACGGTCTGTGCCTTGGCATTAAAGCCGGTGGCGATGACGGTAACGTGAATCTCTTCCCCGAGGGAAGGATCGATGACAGCGCCGAAAATAATATTGGCGTCCTGTCCAGCCTCTTCGAAGATAATAGAAGTCGCCTCGTCCGCGTCCATGAGGGTCAGGTCATCTCCACCGGTAATGTTCACCAGCACTCCCTGTGCGCCGCGCATATTCACGTCGTCCAGCAGAGGAGATGAGATCGCCTCTTGAGCGGCGAGGACCGCCCGCTCTTCACCGGTGGCAACGCCGGTTCCCATGATGGCGTCTCCCATGTCTCGCATGATCGTATCCACATCGGCGAAATCGAGATTGATGAGGCCGTGGACATTGATGAGATCGGAGATGCCACGGGTTGCCTGATGAAGAATCGTGTCTGCTAGTTGGAACGCTTCTACCACCGTTGTCGATTTGTCCACGATTGAGAGGAGCTTCTGGTTTGGAATTGAGATGAGCGTGTCGCAATTCTTCTGCATCTCCTCAATTCCTGAATTGGCGCGGTTCATCCGCTTGGGTCCCTCAAAGTTGAACGGTCGCGTAACGACACCAACGGTCAGAGCGCCCAAGTCCTTCGCAATTTGTGCCACGATAGGGGCCGCGCCCGTCCCCGTTCCGCCGCCCATGCCTGCTGTGACAAAGATCATGTCGGCTCCATCGATGATGGTGGCGACGGCATCTTTCTCCGTTTCCATGGCCGTCCGGCCGATATCTGCCTTGGCTCCGGCGCCAAGTCCCTTTGTCAGATTCTTGCCAATCTGAATCTTTGTCTCGGCCCTGTTGTTGTCAAGGTCCTGCGCGTCTGTATTCACGGCAATGAATTCCACTCCGCTCAGCCCTGAAGCGATCATTCGGTTTATGGCGTTTCCGCCAGCGCCCCCAACGCCAATCACCTTGATGTGAGCTTTTTGATCTGCTAGTGCATCGAATTCGAACAGCATGCTGTCCTCCTTTACTCTCTCCTGCGAGTCAGAGTAAGTCACTCCCCTGAGCGCTTTTCTCCCTACATCGCTATGTTAAAAAAAATCCCTGAACCATTCACCAATGTTCTTTACCAGTTTACCGACGCCGGCGCCGTTTGTCCCGGCGAATTTAAACTCGTGCTTCTTTGACGATGGTTGCTGAACCAGTCCAATGGCGGTGGCGTAGATGGGACTGGCAGCCACATCCACCACACCGCTCAAGCCTTTCGGAATACCAATTTTTACCTGGGCATCAAGAATCTCTTCGCCGAGGCTGGCGCAGTTCTTCAGGAGCGCGCCTCCGCCGGTCAGGACAGCACCAAGCGAAACGGGTGCGTCAATGTCGGCACGGTCAATTTCCCGCCGTACCATCTGAAATATTTCCGTCATTCTTGCTTCTACGTAGCGGGAGACTTCGTGCTCGCTTGCTTTTCGGGGTGTTTCGTCCGCCTGATGAGGCAATTCAAAATCGAGATCCGTTGATGCCATGGCTGCTTTTGCGGAACCGTACCGTGTTTTGATCTCTTCGGAATCCTCCAGGGATACTTGCGTCATCATGGCAATGTCGTTGGAAATACTGTCTCCGCCGATAGCGACGACGGCAGAGTGACGTATCTCGCCTTCAAAATAGACACAGATGTCGGTGGTTCCGCCGCCAATGTCCACCAGCACGACGCCTAACTCTTTCTCATGGGGTTCAAGGACCGCCTCTCCCGATGCCAGCGGCTGATAGGTAAACCCCTTTACCATCAGGCCCGCTTCCTCAACACACTTCGTAATATTTTTTGCTGCTGATGTGGCACCGGTGACAAGATGGACACGAGCCTCCAGACGACGCCCTACCATCCCCAGAGGATTCTTAATTCCACCCTGGTTGTCTACAAGGAACTCCTGGGGGAGGATGTGAAGTATTTCACGATCCACAGGGAACGATACGGCGCGGGCCATTTCCAGGACACGCTCAATGTCCGATCTCCGTATCTCATCTTCGTAGGTGACGGGGTGGCCGTTTTTGGAAATGGCGATGGCCCCCTGTGTATTCAGCCCTCGAATGTGCTCTCCTGAGATTCCGACTTGGGCGTCAGTGACTTTGACGTCCGCCATCGTCTCGGCCTTCTGTACGGCCTCTTCGATAGCCTGAATAGTGGCGTCGATGTCCACCACAGTCCCTTTCTTAACGCCTCTGGACGGGGCGACGCCGGCGCCCAGCAGTTTCATATCACCGCCGTTACTGTCCGACTGGGCAATGATGGAACAAACTTTTGTAGTCCCTATGTCGAGACCGACGGCAATACCGCGCTCTTGAACTAGTCCGTTTTTCACGTCCTCTCCCTTACAACAATTTGGTTCTTGTATCGAAGGTCGACATAATGATAACTGTGCAGCGATTTCACACCCGATAGCGTGGTATTGAACTCCTTAAGGAGGCTAAGCTGATCAAGCATGTCTGATTGACCAAAATGAATTCTTGTCGGCTGCTCCGCCAGGACTATCACATATTCATCACTCTTATCTATCGTCAATTCTGAAATGTCGTCAAAAAGTTCGGGAAATTGTTGCCTGACGATGGTTAGGTATTCAATGGCCTCCAGCGTCTTGTGGGACAGGCATTTTTCCCCGATCGGATAGAGTTCGCCTGCGTTGTTGAACCCGGTCAGAGTCGGCACGTTGAATTCCATGTCGCCGTGACGAAGAGGCATGACAAAACCGTCCTCATCCACAACGAGAAAAGAGGGGAGGTTGACATAGGCGATCGGCTGCCTTTCAACCACATCGATGGTGATACTCTTTGGGTACCGCCGACTGACTCGAGCCCCTTTGATATAGGGATGGGCCTCGATACGCCTCTGGATTTCTTCTAGAGAAATCTCATTTAGCGACTGGGCAAAGGGAACTTTCGCCAGCGCTGTCAGCTCGTCACGCCCTAGGATAGAGTTTCCCCGAACATCAGTGGAAGTGAGATTGAAACTTTCTGAAGCCTCGGACCACGCAATGGAATAGTTGGTCACTCCCGCCAGACAGAGAAGGGATACTGCGGTCCCACTCCACAGTACAGCGGGATTAATCCATTTCGGTAGCTTCTTCTTTGCTTTCTTTTTTCCGCGCTTCATGCGTTAAATGCTCCTTTGGAAAAACCGAGTGTTTTGATCTCAAGCTCAAGTTTGATATTGAACTGTTCTTTTACCGTCCGTCGTGTCAGTCGAATCAGTTCCGCCACATCCTCCGATGAGGCGTCTCCATGATTCACAAAAAAGTTTGCATGCTTCTCAGAAATCTCAGCGTCTCCTACCCGTGTCCCCTTCAGTCCTGCTTGATCAATAAGCTGGCCGGCAGCTATTTCTGGCGGATTTTTAAAGACAGAGCCTGCTGATCGGAACCTCAACGGCTGCGTCATTTTGCGACTCTGGCTCGCCTTTGATTTCAGATTGTGAATCTCTTCCGCTGTTCCCTTGTTGAACTTGAACCGGGCGGAAATTACAATCTCGTCATCCTGAAGGGATGAGTGGCGATAGTCAAATTCAATCTCATCCCTTCTGAGGCGTTTCACATTCCCACTTAAATTCATCACTTTCAGATCGGTGAGAAAATTGGAAATCTCTCTCCCGTAGGCCCCAGCGTTCATCTTGATGGCGCCGCCCAAAGTTCCCGGTACGCCAATAAGACTTTCGACGCCTTTCAGCTGGGCGCCGGCACATTTTTTCACAAAATGTCCCATCATTACGCCGCATTCGGCGTAAAGATTTTCTCCATCTATTTCAAGAGTTTTGAAAGTCTTGGCGAGGCTGATAATAAATCCATCGAAACCGTCATCACTGACAAGCAGGTTTGATCCTGAACCGGTGAAGAAGACTGGAATCGACTTTTCCTGGGATAGGACAAGGATATCGGACAGGTCTTTTTCGTCGGCAGGGTAGAACAGTCCCAGAGCGGGACCGCCGATGCCGTAGGATGTGTGTCTTTTCATCGGTTCATTCCAAAGCGATTTCCCGGTCAATTTCTCCTCCAGCTTCTTAAAATCACTGTCCACTCAGCCCTCACGCTTCCAGCGCCTCTTGTTCAAGAATTGACGCATATTCATCGCTAATGCTCCAGATATCTCCAGCGCCCATGGTAATGACCAGATCTCCTGGCTCCACGTGCGCCTTCATGACAGAGACAAGCCGTGTCTTATCTTTGACCCAGTGAACATTCTCGTGTCCCATAGACTTGGCAACATTGGCTATAAGCTCGCCTGTTACACCCTTTATCGGTTCTTCGCGGGCAGGGTAGACGTCGGTGACGATGAGAATATCGCTGATAAGAAAGGAACGGGCGAAATCTTCGTAAAAATCTTGCGTTCTGCTGTAGAGATGTGGCTGAAAGACAGCCACGAGACGACGGTTCCAGCCGTTCTTGATGGCGCGAAGTGTGGCTGATACTTCCGTGGGATGGTGGGCATAATCGTCCACTACCATAACGTCGTCGAATACCCCCTTGATCTCGAAGCGGCGCCTTACACCGCTGAACCGCTTCAGACCGTTTCGAATGGTTTCGAAGTCCACTTCCATTTCAGTGGCGAGAGCGATGACTGCCAGGGCGTTCTTTACGTTGTGAGCCCCGGGGACGTTGAGCTCAACTTCCCCCATCTCCCGTTTTCCCTGTTTTGCAACAAAAGTAGAGCGGACCTCCCGATATTCCCGATGATCAGCCTGGAACTCCGCATCCCTTGAAAAACCGTAGGTGATTACAGGTCGGCTGATGTCCGGGAGGATCCGCTTAACCATAGGCTCATCCGCACACGCCACCACAGAACCGTAGAAAGGTGTCGCGTTGGCGTATTGGGCGAATGCGCTGAGCAAATCTTGTTCTGAATCGTAACAGTCCATGTGGTCTGAATCGATGTTGGTAATAATTGCGTAGGTGGGCGTCAGTTGGAGAAAACTCTTATCGAACTCATCTGCTTCAGCCACAATCACATCACCCTGACCGAGCAGAGCATTCACATCAAGGCTTTTCACTACGCCTCCGACGATCAATGTTGGATCCATGTTTGCTTCGGTCAACACCGAACCGACCATGGATGTGGTAGTTGTCTTTCCGTGCGTACCACCTACGGCGACAGATGTCTTTTTCAGCTTCAACAGCTCGCCGAGCATCTCCGCCCGTCGAATGATAGGAATATGTTTTTTTCGCGCCCGCTTTAGCTCGGGATTGTCCAACTGGACTGCCGAAGAGTAGACAAGAACATCGGAATCATTCACATTTGTCGCTTTGTGTCCTTCATGGATCACAGCACCCCTACGCCTCAACCGTTCAGTAATTTCCGTTACCTTGAGATCAGAGCCAGACACCTCAAACCCGAGGTTGATAAGCACTTCAGCAATACCGCTCATGCCTATGCCGCCGATTCCGACAAAATGAACTTTTTTAACTTTCCCCAGCATCAGGTTTCCGCGTTTACCTCAATTTCTTCTACGATTTGGACGGCGGCGTCCGGTTTTGCCACCGAGCGGGCCGCAATACTCATATGATTCAGTCGTGACTTGTCACTGAGCAGACCCATCACTTCGTCCGCCAGCCGGTCGCCCGTCAGCTCCCGCTCATCTACCACCACCGCCGCACCGGTAGCTCGAAGACTTTCAGCGTTCTTAGACTGATGATCGCCTGCCGCACCGGCAAAGGGGACAAGCAGTGATGGTTTGCCACAGGCGGCGATCTCCGCCAGCGCCAGGGCACCAGCTCGGGAAATCACCACATCAGCTGCGGCGTAGAATGCCCCCATATCATCAACAAAGGGAAGTACTTTCACACGTTCATTTTCGTGTATGGCAAACTGATTCTGGTGAATCGACCCAGCCTGCCAGACGATCTGCACATCAGTCATCTTTTCCAGCGCCCTTTTCATAGCCCGATTCAACGTCAGGGCCCCTTGACTTCCGCCAAGCAGCCCTACCACGGGTAACCGTTCCGACAGCCCAAAATTCCGGAGCGCTTCTGTCCTGTCACCGCTGACAATCTCCTCCCGAACGGGGTTGCCGGTGACGACACCACTTTTTTTTTTGAGATGACGGCGAGCGTCTTCATAACTGATACATACCGTATTGACTCTTGATGACAGCCATCGCGTGGTCACTCCGGGATAGGAGTTCTGTTCATGAATCACGGTTGGAATACCTTTATGGATCGCTGCCAGCAGGGGCAGACCGCTGGCGTATCCCCCTGTGCCGATAACCGCAACAGGTGAAAGTCTTTTCAGAAGTCGGCGCGATTTGAAATAGGCGACACAGAATCGTAGTGGAAAGAGCAGATTCCGGGCTAGCGCCGTTATGGTATAACCACGCATAAAACCGCGAATGGAGAGAAGGGTGTGGGGACGTTCATTCTCCGGCAGAATCCGTGCTTCTAGTCCAAACCGAGAGCCGACAAAATGGATGGCCGAGTTTGGGAACCGCTTTTTATAGGCATCGCCAATGGCAAGGGCCGGGAAAAGATGACCTCCCGTACCGCCTCCGGCTATGATGATACTTTTTCTCACGCTATGCGAACATTACCCTAGCTTCACTTGGACGACTGCTGACTGTTCTTCTGGCCATGGAGATGTTCAGGAGAATTCCCACAGAAAAAAGGTTCATCACCAGACCACTCCCACCGAAACTGATGAACGGGATCGGTAATCCGGTGGTGGGGACAAGACCGGTGACCACAGCGGAGTTGATAAAGGCATAGAAAATGATCTGAGTTGAAAGTCCCAACGTCAGAAGTATGCCAAAAATATCTGTACACCCTTTGGCGATTTTCAACGCTCGATGAAATAGGGCAAGATAAAGTGTAATGATGACCGCAATCCCCATAAAGCCGATCTCTTCGCCAACGATTGAGAGGATGAAATCGGTGTGGGGAGCCGGAAGGAACAGATTCTTTCCAGTGCTGGCACCGAGGCCTACTCCTGTAATTCCACCGTTACCAAGACTGATGAAAGACTGCTGAAGCTGGTAGCTGGCCCCGGAAAAATCGAACAACCCTTTCAAGAAAGACTTTATCCTGTAAAGCCTGTAAGGCTCATAGATCATAACAGGGATAAGTACCACCAGGGCTCCGCTGATGGTGGTAAGCATGTGCGACAGTTTGGCTCTTCCCAAAAAAAGCATGGTCATTACCAGTACGCCGATCATCATGGCCGTACTGTAGTCCGGCTGGACAATAATTAGCGCCATTACAATCCCTGTCATAAGAACAGGAGGGAGAAAGCCGTTAGTATATTGACCGATAGCATCACGTTTCCTATTCAGATAGGAGGCGAGGTAAAGAATAGTGGCAAAGCGTGCAAGATCGGAGGTTTGTATGGGGAGTGAACCGAGATAGAGCCACCGTGCCGGTGAA
The DNA here is from genome assembly GCA_002448795.1 of Fidelibacterota bacterium UBA6931. Lineage (GTDB taxonomy): Bacteria > Fidelibacterota > Marinisomatia > Marinisomatales > S15-B10 > S15-B10. The sequence goes on along the minus strand of DKAH01000011.1, from coordinate 18,438 downwards.
TCGTTGCCCTGCAACTGAAAGATGACGACAGTGAAGAGCAACAGCAGTACGGTAGCAATAAATAGCGGCGCCGCAATTCTGTTCCAGATTCGGAAATCGATAAACATGGCAACCATCATTGCCATAAGTCCCATTAAAACTCTGAGAATGTGCCGACGAAAGTAGAATGTGCCGCTGCCGAATTTATCGAGAGAAATATCTGAACTGGAGCTGAAAACCATGACTGTTCCGATGGCGACAAGAATCATCGTAATGAGGAGCAATGTTTTGTCAAACTTTTCTGAGGAGATAGCTATTCCCATTTTACAAGTTCATTACCTCCTCACGGAAGATATCGCCGCGGTTCTCAAAGTCATCGAACATGTCAAAACTGGTGCAGCCGGGGGATAGGAGAACCACGTCTCCGGCGATGCTTTTTTTATAAGCCAGGGAAACGGCGGAAGCCATTGAATCAGCTCGTAGGAAGGGAGGGTTTTTGGGTAGGGTCTTTTCGATGCGCTCCGCCGCTTCGCCCAGCGTTATAACCAGTTTCACCCCGTCCGCGAGGGTAGGGGTCAATTCTTTGAAATCAGCACCTTTGTCTCGGCCGCCGAGTATGAGCGTCACCGGCGACTTGAATGATTCCACGGCAACCTTCACAGACTCGATATTAGTCGCCTTTGAATCGTTGTAAAATGTAACGTTATCCAGGGTCCTCACTTTCTCAAGCCGATGGGGCACGCCGCTAAATGTTTTCATGACATTTTTTATCGCCTCTTCGTCCACCTTCAGGAGCCGGGCTGCAGTTGCGGCGGCAAGGAAATTCGAAATGTTGTGCCGGCCGGGAAGAGATATCTCGCTCAGATAAACGAACGGCTTTTCCGAACGGTCATAGATTTTTGTCTCGTTGAGGCTGAAGAGAAGATTGTCGGTGGCATTGAGAGCAAAAGGGACAAGCGTTCCACCGGTCTTTAATCGGCGCCGTAGGAGTGAATCAGCAGAATTGTAGACTACATGGTCGCCCTCGGTCATATTTTCCACAATGCGCAGCTTTGCATCGACGTAGGCGTCCATTGTGCCGTAACGATCGAGATGGTCCGGTGAAAGGTTGAGAATTACGGCGACGGTGGGCTTGAAATGGTGGATCTGCTCCATCTGAAAGGAGCTCACTTCAAGCACGTGAACGGCGTCTTCCATCTCTCTGCCGAGATTCTCAAGCACAACGGTAGAGAAGGGGGTACCGATATTTCCGCTTTCGAAAGTTGTCATACCACAGTTGCGACACATCTCCGCAAGCATGGACGTTGTGGTAGTTTTCCCGTTTGAGCCAGTGACAGCAGCTATGGAATTGGACGTGAACCACGAAGCGAGCTCAATCTCGCTCACCACCGGAATTGCATGTGCCGTCGCCTGTTTGACAACATCAGAATCTTGTGGGACGCCCGGTGAAACCATCATCAGGTCACTTTCTATAACTTTTTCGGAGTGGCCTCCTGTCTCGTAGGCGATATCCATTTCATCCAATCGGTCAATGTCGAAAGTGTTACTCGCTTCACTGACAAAGGGAGAGGCACCAACTTCCTTCAGCAGCATTGCCGCGGCGAGACCGCTGCGGGCACCGCCGATGACCGCCACTTTTCGGCCGGTTAAATCGATCATATTCTTTTGACTGATGTCCATCATCGAATCTTGAACGTGCTGATTGTCATTAACGCGAACAGTATCCCTATAATCCAAAATCTGATTACCACTTGCGTTTCTTTCCACCCCTTTAGTTCAAAATGGTGGTGAATAGGGGCCATGAGGAAAAAGCGCTTCGCTTCGCCAGTCCTCCTTTTACTCCATCGAAAATAACCAAGCTGTATCATTACAGATACCGCCTCCCAGACAAAGACACCGCCGAGGATCAGAAGCAGAAGTTCCTTTTTTAGGAGAATGGCGAGAGTCCCTAGCGCAGCGCCGGAAGAGAGGGCGCCGGTGTCTCCCATAAATACCTGCGCCGGCGGTGCATTAAACCAGAGAAAACCGAGACAGGCGCCGGCCAGGGATGCCGCGAAGATGGTCAGTTCTCCCGCTTTGGGTAGATATATAATGTTAAGGTAGTCTGAAAAGTCGATCCTGCCAGAAATGTAGGAAATAACCGCAAGGGCGAGAGCGCAAATGGCTAGGAGACCCGCCGCAAGCCCGTCGAGACCATCGGTCAGGTTGACGGCGTTGGAGCTTGCCGTCAGGACCAACGTAACCCAGGGGATGTAGAGAATGCCAAAAGGAATTTCGAGATTCTTAAAAAATGGCACAGAGGTGACGGGACCGATTTCCCTGAATTCGGCGCCATAGAAAATCCACGCTCCGATCATAATGCCGAGACCGATCTGGCCGGCGAGTTTGTACCGGGCCACCAGACCTTTTTTCGTCTTTTTTACTGTCTTCAGATAGTCATCGAGAAAACCGAAAAGACCCATCCAGACAGTGGCCAGCAGTATAATGTGGATGTAGCTGTTTAAAAGATTAGCCCAAAGGAGGGTGGGGAAAATCACCGCTGCAAGAATGATGATTCCCCCCATTGTTGGCGTGCCCTTCTTAGACTGATGAGATTGTGGCCCCCGTTCACCAATGGTCTCCAGGATCTGAATCGCCCTCAGTTTTCGAATGACCCAGGGCCCCATGAGAAAGCTGATGATCAGGGCGGTAATTGCTGCTCCTGCGGCCCGAAAGGTGATGTACTGGAAAATGTTCAGTCCTGACAGTTCGCTCCTGAGTGGATAAAGGATGTGGTAAAACATCAGCCTTCTAACAGTACCTTCATGACTGATTCGAGGGCCATGCCCCGGGATCCCTTGAACAGGATAACGTCACCGGGAGAGACATTCTTTTTTGCCGCTTCAGTGAGATCCTCTTTTTCATCAAAGTGACAGACATCAATGCCGTTAGCAGCTTCCGCTGCCGCCGATGCTTCGGTGCCGTAACAGTAAAAGTGGTCAACACCCTTCTTGGATGCGGCGACGCCTACCTGATGATGATGGTTCTCACTGGAATCACCGAGCTCGAGCATATCGCCAAAGACGAAATGTCTTTTTCCGCTGGACGGAATGCTGAAAAGGTAATCGATGGCAGCCAGTGTTGAGGTGAGGTTCGCGTTGTAGGTGTCATCGATGGCTGTCACTCCGTTGCTAACATGCAGGCGGCACCGGCCGGACACGGCCTCAAATGAGGTGGCCCGCTCCCGGATCACTTCCCAGCTGAAGCCGAGAGTGGACGCAACTGCGGAAGCGGCGAGAAGATTTTTTGCGAAAGTTTGATTCGCCGAGCCGGTATTAATGTTTTCACCGTTTATATCTAATATGATATGTCCGTCATCATCGCGGCTGATATCGCCGGCAAAATCGCATTCGTGGCTGAAACCGTAGGAAACCCTTTTTGCATTTGTAGGAAGGTCTCTAACATTTTTATCATCAGCATTCACAAAAGCTATTCCGCCTTCAGGCAGAGATTGAAATAACTCACTTTTCGTTTCACGAATTGTCTCCATAGACCCGAAACTCGAGAGGTGGGATGGGGCGATATTGGTAATTAATCCGTGCCGAGGTAGGGACAGACTACAAAGATATCCAATATCGCCCCGTTGATTGGCTCCCATTTCAAGGAAGGATCGGGAATATTGGGAGTCTAGCTCGAGTAAGGTGAGTGGTAACCCTAGGTGGGTATTATAGTTCCCGCGAGTCCCGTGCACTAAGTGCCACGCAGAAAAGATGTGTATCAAAAGGTCTTTGGTCGTCGTCTTGCCGTTGGAGCCTGTTATACCGATAACTTCCAAAGAGAGTGATGATCTCCATTCTTTTGCCAATTCACTGACAGTGGCGGTGGGATCATCAACGCAGATCTGGAAAACATCGGCAGTGCTGTTCAGCTTGGAGACAAGGGCTGCCGCGCAGTCTACATCAGCAGCTTGCTGTAAAAAATCATGTCCGTCGACCCGCTCACCGGCCATGGCGACGTAAAGATCCCCTGCCTGCGCTTCCCGTGTATCGAGAGTTACGCCGGTAATCTGCCTGTCAAGCTGATGGCTGGTCATTTTGGTGACCAGTTTTGTGAACTTGTCAGGTTCTGGTAGATCAATTCTCATCTCCCGCCAATTCCTTTACAATCTGTTTTACTGTTTCAACCTCTGAGTACTGGGTTCTTTCCGTTCCAATGATCTGGCAGTCCTCTTGGCCTTTTCCCACAATGGCGAGAATGTCGTCAGGCTCAAGCCAAGCCACTGCGTCACGAATCGCTGCTACCCTATCATTATAAAAAGTGTGTTGTGCCTTGGTGAATCCTGTCGCAATGTCTTTGTTGATAGCGTCGATAGGTTCACTTCTGGGATTGTCAGGAGCGATGAAAAGCCGCTCGGCGAAGGATTCGGCTGCGGCAGCCATAAGAGGACGCTTATCACGGTCCTTGTCGCCTCCGCAGCCAAACACAACGCCTAGTCTCTGCCCGTGAGGTAGGAGTACAGAAAGTGACGAAAACAGTTTTTGATAGGCATCCGGCGTATGAGCGTAATCGACGATTATAGTGGCGCCGTTGTGGCTCTTAATCTGCTCCACACGTCCAGGAACGGAGTGAAGAGAAGAGATTCCCACTGCAATAGAATCAGCTGGAATCGAAAGGGCTTTTGCCGCCGCCACCGCCGCTAAAATGTTGTGAAGATTGTAGGAGCCGATGAGAGGAGAGGAGATTTGGATAGTCTCTCCGTCACATTCAATCGTGCCGGTAATTCCATCGATGGACATGCCCCATTCTTTGAACTTGATATCCACATATCCATCGAAACCGTAGGTGAAGGTTCGGGCCGGCGTCATACCAATCAGCTCGGATGACTTGGGATCATCACCGTTTATGACGGCGAGACTCTCCTTTGAAAGAGAGGAGAACAGCTTACTCTTCGCCTTGAAGTAGTCGTCCATGTTTTTGTGAAAATCGAGGTGATCCCGAGAAAAATTTGTAAAGATTGCCAGGTCAAAATCGATGTCGGCAACCCTTTCAAGCTCCAGGGCGTGAGACGAAACTTCAATGACGGAATGGGTCAATCCACCATCGGCAAAAAGAGCCAGTGTCCGCTGTAGTTCGACACAGTCAGGGGTGGTGAGGCCGGTTCGAGCTTCTAGTCCCGGCGCTGAGACGCCGAGAGTACCGATGAGTCCGGACCTGAGACCAGCGTCCTTCAAGATAGCATCAATGAGACAGCCCGTAGTGGTCTTTCCATTGGTGCCGGTGATCCCGACAACCGTCAACTTTTCTGATGGTCGTCCATGTAGATTCGCCGCAATCCTGGAAAGGGCCTTTCGATCATTCTTCACCTTTACCAAGGGTGTATTGATTCCGGTGAGGAGATCATCAGCTTTGGCGCCCCCCTTGGAAATGATGAGTGCCGCGCCAAGGTCTATGGCATCGTGGACATAGTTCAGACCGTTGTCCGCGATCCCATCAATGGCGACAAAAGCGGATCCTGGCCAGATGTGGCGCGAATCGGCTGTCACCGCATTCACGGGAATCTCCACCGGAGATTTTTCCACAACCTCAACGTCCTGAAGCAAAGTTTTAATGGACGCCATCAATTGAGACCCAGCCCTATGGAACAGAACGACGATTTTCTCACCCGTTTTCCCGGCGGGGGATTTTGCCAGACGACAGTCCCCGAACCCAAAGGTGCTACCTTCAGTCCGACGCGGCGAAGCATGGAAGTGGCGTTGCGCAAACTTCTTCCGCGCACATCGGGCACCGTGGCCCACCCTTCTTCGTTGCTTACCGGGACAGAATAGGATAGGATGGGAGCGGAGGTTCTGGTTGGCACTTCAACCTCCTCACTTCTGGTTGCTTCGGCCACTAACATCGCGGGCCGTTCCTTGACTGGTTTGTGAGCAAGGATCGAGTTGTCTGCCTGAATAATTCTTTTCATCACAGATTTAAATACGGGCGCCGAGGTTTCGCTGCCCCAGTGGAGGCCGTCCCGGGGTTCGTCAACAATGATGATGCCGACCAGCCGCGGATCATTGGCGGGAAAGAAGCCGGCGAATGAGGCAATGAACCGCCGTTCAGAATAACCGCCGGCCATGAATTTTTTAGCGGTCCCGGTTTTTCCGGCTACGCCCCATCCGGGAAGATACGCCTTGGCCCCCGTCCCTTTGGCGATAACGAGCTCAAGGATATCAGTCAGTTCTGCCATCACTTCTCGTGAAGCAACCCTTCGTACAACTGTCGGCTCCGCTTCGTAGCTGACGGTTCCGGACGGGTGGACAATTTTTTCAACAATATGCGGCTTCATGAGAAAACCGCCGTTGGCCACAGCACCGTAAGCAAGAGCCAGTTGGAGGGAGGTAATGGAAACTTCATAACCGATGGATATTTCAGCGATGGAAATACCGCTCCAGTCATCCGTTGGCTTGAAAACGCCTTTTGCCTCACCCGGAAAGGTGATACCCGACAGTGCGCCAAATCCGAACTTCCGTCCTATTGTATAGAGATTCCGCGGACCTATCCTTTCAGCAATTTTCACAATCCCTACATTGCTAGAGTTTTGAATAATCTGGGGGAAGGTGAGAAGTCCGAATTTCTCCCAATCCTCAATAATATGCCCACGAAATTCATATCTACCGCCCCCGCAATTAAACTCCTCATGGAGGGAAACAGAACGGTGGGTAATAGCGGCTGCGGCGGCCACAACTTTGAAAGTTGAACCAGGCTCAAACTGGTCAGTTACGGTACGATTGCGAAATGTTGCTCGTGGGAACGTAGCCGCCGCGTTGGGATCGTAGTCCGGAAGGGACGCCATGGCGAGAATCTTCCCAGTAGCCGGCTCCAGAATTACTCCCATGGCGCCGCCGGCGCTGGTGCGGTTGATCTGCCTCTGAAGCTCATCCTGAAGTATGGCCTGATATTGGAGGTCAATGGTAAGATAAACATCTGAACCGTCAACGGGAGCCATGCGGGGGTAAGCGTTATTCCGTCTGCTTCGTCCTTTTCCATCTTGCTGAAGCACGATCCAACCGTCTTTGCCCTGAAGATTCTTGTCAAACTGTTTCTCGACGCCTTCAATTCCCCTGTTGTCCACATTGGTAAAACCGATGATCTGAGAGGCGACATTCTTATGGGGATAGGACCGGTAACCGTGCCTGCTAGAAACAAGGCCCCGATCACTCAGCTCCAGCAGAGGGCGAGCCACTTCTGATCGAAGATTTCGTTCAAGAAAAACATAGTTGACGGGTTCATTAAACCGCGCTTCGTAGTATTTTCGTTCTCGCCCCGTTGCCTCACTGAAAGCGGTAATCAGCTGCTCCCGGTTCTCCACCTCCGAAGGGTGAATTGCAAAAGAATAGTGGACCACATTCGTCGCCAGCTCGTTGCCGTTTTTATCTTTCACAGCGCCTCTAACGGCGGCGAGGTTGACTTTGTTGCCGCCCTGCCGTTTGCTCCGGTCAGATAGGTCGTTTGCCCGTATCACCTGAATGTGAAAGAAGCGGACCAACAAAGCGGCCCAGATAAGAATGACCATGCTGGAAAGAAAGAGCATCCGTGGACGGATCTTTAAAAACGCTTTGGTCACTCTTCACTACCCCGCGGTTTCGGAAGTAACCCTTCTTCCATGAATACCACCAGCGACTCGGGCTCTGGAGTGACCAGCTTCAAATCCTTTTCGGCGATAGCGGTTATTCTGTCAGCCCGCATAAGGCGGGCGATGTTGGCCTTCATTCTACGGTTGTCCTCCACTAGCGACGCCCTTGACTGTCGAAGTCCGTCATTGGTCTTCTCCGTCAGGATGATTTCATTATAGACCCAGAGATAAATCAGCAATCCTGTGACAGAGAGGAGGGAGACAGCAAGGAACAGTATGGAATTGATGAACTCCCGCTGTTTGCGGGAAGGTTTGCGCCGCTTGGGTTTTCGAGCCACCATCAGATCTTCTCCGCGGCCCGCAGTCGAGCGCTCCTGGCCCTGGAGTTGAACTCAACTTCTGTCTTTGCCGGTTTCACCACCCGCTTCGTCAAAACTTTTAGTGAAGGGGCGAGTCCGCATTGACAGACAGGAATATTGTAAGGGCAGATGCACCCTTTCTCCAAACGTCGAAATGCTTGCTTCACCAGTCGATCCTCAAGGGAGTGATAGGAGATAGTCACCAAACGTCCTCCATCAGAAAGATAGTCCATGAATTTTTCTAGGAACTGCCGGAGCGTTCCCAACTCGTCATTGACGGCGATTCTTATAGACTGAAAAATTCGAGATAGGGATTTGGTGGAGACGTATGATCCCACCACACTTTCAATAATTTGCGCCAGTTGTCCTGTGTATGCGATTTGCCTCTTTTTTCTCACATCAACAATAGCTGAAGCGATGGCGGCACCCCGCCTTTCCTCACCGTAGTCTTTGAACAGTTTTTTCAGCTCCTGGCGGGACCAGCTATTCACAATATCGCTGGCCGAGGTGGATGCGTTGACGTCAAATCGCATGTCGAGAGGACCGTTACTGCGGTATGAAAACCCTCTTATGGGATTATCGAGCTGATAAGAAGAGATGCCGAGGTCTAAGAGCATGCCGTCTATCTGCTGAACGCCGAGATCGGCGAGGTGATTGGGGAATGTGTTGTAGGGGGCGTGAATGAGGTGACAGGAAGGCGACAAGTTTTGTCTACAATGCTTGACGGCTTCCTTATCACCATCAAACCCGATCAGCTGTCCTTTGGCTGAAAGAAGGTTCTGAACCGCCGATGCGTGCCCGCCCATCCCGATGGTACAGTCTAGGTAAATCCCGTCCGGCTGTACCTGAAGGTAGGAGAGCACAGCATCTTGAAGTACAGGTATATGTTGTTTTGTGCTTCTCCATCCCGATTTCACTTGCTAAAGAATTACTATATCTGACAGGTCATCAAAATCTTCCAGAGACAGTTCCTCGATATTTTCAAGATCGTCGGGATTCCAAATTTCAATTTTGTTCACCACGCCGATGATTCGCACATCCCGGTCAAGGCAAGCATAATCTTTCAGGTAGGGAGTCAACTGGATTCTTCCCTGCCCGTCGAGTCTGACAGTAGTGGCGTAGCGTGTAACAGACCGAACAAAAAGACGATTTCGTTGCGACGTGGATGAGAGTTCACGGAGGCCCGCTTCAACTCGACTTTGCCATTCGACAACAGGATAGGCCACTACGCAACGATCCATCCCCTTCGTGATCACGAAGTTTCCATCATTCTCCGGGGACAGGGCGCTCCTGAACTTGGAAGGAATATTCAGCCGACCCTTGGAATCGAGGGTATAGTTGAACTCCCCTGTGAAAGTATTTTCGGTTATCGTCATACTCGAGATTTATGGGTTTTTTACCCACTTCTACCCACAATCTTAGTGTAACTCCCCACCAATGTCAAGAAAAATCTTGAACCGCTTAAACGTTTTTTGAAAGGAGAACTTTAAGGGGTAAGCGCTACCGGGGGGTGTAGCTTCGGATGGTAAGCCATCCGGCCTGGCCATCGAAGATAATGTCCGCGGGGTGATCTTGGTCCGGCAGTGCAATCGTTGTGCCATTAAGGTTGACGCTGACGTTGGTGGACCGTTCGATTCTCAGATAGAGGTTTTCCTGAAATTGAAAAGATATATCAGCGGCCGGGTTTAGGTTGGCGGAGGTGATGTTTCCGGAATAGTCTGTTTCGAGCTCATACCATGTTTCAGTTTCCGCCGATAAGGTTAAGGCATAGGGTGGCTCAAGATTCCACTCTTGATCTTCGTCATGGGGGATGAAATCAGAATTGAGCTGCCAATCGGTAATTTTTGGCTCCACGGGGACAATCATTTCCGTTGGCTCGTTGCCGGCTGAGTTATCTTGCTCATCGCTAATTTGCCGAACGACCCATACGCCAAAAAAGACCACAGCCACAAGGACAGCCACTTTGATCGTGGACGAATAGAAGTTATTGATGGAGTGAGGCGGAAGGATCGCATCATCATCCAGGTGTTCATCATCATGAAGCTCCCCGCTTTCCGGGATATCTTCTACCGGCGTCCGCCGATCCATGAAGTGGTCCAGTTGCTGAAGAATTTCCTCCGTCTCGGCGCCGACTTCCACCGCATACGCTTTCACGAATAGGCGGACATAAACGTAGGGAAGAAAAGTAAAGTCACCCGATTCCAGAGTTTCGAGATAATCGATATTGATTTTTGTCCGCGTGGATATCTCAGCCAGATCAATGTCCCGATCGGCTCTGAGCTTTTTCAGCTCTTCAAAGAACGGTGCTGTTTCCTCAATCTCGTTCATAAGCTGGTGATTTTAAGCGATCTCTTTGTCGGAAGCAAACCAATTGTCTACGGGAAACTTATTCTTCACACTTTCCTGACTGATAAGTTGAACAAATTGGGACAACGGAAAACCAACCACATTGTTGTAGCAACCGGCAATCTTTTCTACGAAAGGGGCTGAAGTATCCTGAATTCCGTAGGCTCCCGCCTTGTCCATGGGATCGCCGCTGGCGACGTATCGGTTTATGGCCGTCTTGTCTAGATTGTAGAAGGTCACTTCTGTGGCAGCGACAAAACTTTCCTCGGAGCCATTGGCGTCACACCTGAGGGCGACACCGGTGTAGACGATGTGACTCTTTCCAGACAGGCTTGTGAGCATGCGCCGTGCGTCATTGTCGTCGACCGGTTTACCTAGGATGGTATCGTCTAGCACAACAATGGTATCGGCACCGATGACGGTCTTATCCGGATGAAGGAGTGAAACATTTTGCGCCTTTTCAACAGCCCAGTATTCCGCCATGTGAATAGGTTTCAGGCCGTTGGCATAATCTTCATCCACAATGCTGGGGACAATATCAAACAGCAGATCGATTTTTCGCAGAATTTTCTTTCGCCGGGGCGAGGCCGAACCGAGTATCAGCGATGCCATTTTAGCGATATTTTGCCGCCTTGCCGATATGTGTAGACTTTTCCTCTTCGTTCACCGAAATGGCGGTGATATGATAAAGGTAGACCCCGTTAGCTATCTGGTCGCCGTAGTGATCCCTACCGTCCCAGTCGATGTGACCGTAGCCGTAAAATGTTTCTAGCGGCTCCAACATGGCCACCATTTCTCCCGAAATGGTGAAAACTTTGATCTCCATCAGCGCCTCTTTGTTGACCTCGAAACCGAACTGAGTTTTCTCTTTGAAGGGATTTGGATAGTTAAATACGTTGGTGAGGGTGAGTGCTTCATCGGTAGTAATGTTGAGCGTGACCGATTCTCGGGCGGCGTTGTTGGCGTTGTCCCACGCTTCGGCGGTAATAATCAGTTCGCCGGGGAGGGCATCCGCCAGAGAAAACTCAACCGATCCTGTGGTGTGGCTTCCGTCATCGTAAACGAAACCATCGGTCACGTCTACGAAGTCTACTTCGTCTTCGCCGTACCAGATACGAATACCATGACCGATCTCTCCCGTTACATTAATACCGAGGGGATCGGAGAGGTAGACGAGCAGATCTCCCCCTTCCGATATGTGGTCGCCGGTTTCCACCGATCGCCCAGCAAGGCCGAATGATATGAGTGGACCATTCTGATCGGTGGTGTTTGTTGTTCCTCCCTTGAAGACGAGTCCTGACTTTAGGCCGAGACCTTCCCACAGTTGATTGATCTGCTTGCCGTAAAGGTAGACGGAGAGCCTTCCTCCGGCGGCGGCGGTAATATCTTTTGGAAGGATAAAGGAGCCGTCAAACAGGCCGCCGGCAAAAGAGAGCTTTCCCCGAAAAAGTGTATTGCCAGGGAGGGTATAGGTGATCTCCTCGCTGTAATCTTGGTATTCGTAGCTCCGGGTGATGGGACGATCCGCATCGGACAGCGTGACGAAGCCGTCTCCTGTTCCCGGTGCATCTCCCACCACCTGACCGCCGTAAGTGCCTGTCTGAAGGGCTGTAAGCGTATCGGGATTGACAAAGGTGACTTCCGCGACGTTTGAAGGGAGGGCCACTTTCAGAGCCGGATCGCCCAGAAGATGAAACATTTGGCTTCCTCGGGAGCCGTCCTTGATACTGCTATAGATTGCACCAAGGGAGAGATCGGAAACTGCTGTGTCGGGGAAAAAGGCATCAAAAAGCTTTATAATGAAATTTCTGTTGGCAGAAAAGGTTATGAGACCGTTCGTTGAAATGACAGCGACACCTCCATTGGCCGGCGCCTGAAGGATTTCTTCGGACATGGCATCCCCTTCCACATCATCGAACCGTCCCCAGCTGCAGGTGGCGGCGAGCCAAATGGGAAGGCGACTTTCGGTCTGAATAGAGGCGAGGTCGCCGCGGGCAGAGGAGAGGAGCCCCTCCTGCGCCCACTGGTAAGCCGAACCGTGACCGATGTAATTGAGGAGTGCAGTACCTTCATGGAGCAGATCAAAGAGGGCTTCGGTGGCACCGGGCTTGGTGACGCCGTACTGTGAACCGTCATTTATTTCCGGGAAGTCTTCCATGTAAAGTTTCCGAACCTCCAGCGTCTTTGGAATCATCCCCGCCAGTTCTTCGCTATTCTTGGTGTGGGATAGTTCAATGGTGCCAAAATTGGGCCGGGCGAAATCGTCGGCCACCAGGGAGACGCGTCTGCGCCAGAGTCCAATTTCGGGGTTCGCTTCGTAGTCGACGATCTTGTCGATCATCGTCTCTGCTTGATAGAGCGTCGCTGCCGGAAGCCGACCCAGGGCAAATTCGGGTGACTGTCCCTGAAGATAAGCGAACCGGTCGTCGGCGGAAGTGCCGCCGAAAACTTCGGACTGAAATGTCGGTACCATGTTTACCGAATTGCCGGTGATGTTGCGGTAGTCATAATCGCCATCGCCGAGAAGAAGGACATAGGCGGGAAAGCCGGCTCCCTCTGAACCAGACCAGTTTTCCTTCACCCACTTCAGGAACAGCCGAATAGCCAGCGGATCTAGGACACCACCGGAGAATTCATCGTAGAGGGCTGAAAGAGGAGCCACCACTGAAGTCCCTCGGTGTTCTGCCAGTTTTTCCGCCGCGCTGAGAAATTCCTCCGGCGAGATGATGATGTGGTCAACACCGCTAGTGACGGTTCGTAGTGAGGCAAAATTTTGGTTATCTATCTTTGTAATTTCCGTTATGCTGAGCGTTTCGGTCCGATTGTAGACGATGAACCGTTCCGTGCCGGCCGAACCGAGGGTACGCTCAAAGTAGCCCCTGTTTCCGCTGAGAACCACCTCCTGAGCCACGGGAGCGTGGATATCACTGATGTCCCAGACGGTGATGTCAGAAGTGACTCCGCTGACCATAAATCGAACGAGAGTCAGGTTTGGCGGCGCCCAGTAGTCGAACTGCGTTCCATCCCACATCAACTCGCTTCCGTACCGGACCGTGATCCAGTCGAGAAAAACTTTGGACAGGTCATCGGTGGTGCTGTTGGTGGCTAGCAGAAAGTTGGAACCGTGGCCCAGCAGTGTCTCATCCAGATCCAGCGATAGGTTACGGTTCACCATTCCCGTCCACGACTGCCGGGCCAGTTCCGAATTGGAGAGGCTTCCTTGCCGCACCGTGATAATGTGCGCCGGGTACCCCTGAACGCCGGTGGATGTGCCGCCAAAAAATGAGACATCCGCCCGGGCTTCAATCTCTTGCCGGGGGTGGTGGAGCTGGATCGGCATAGAGAGGGTTTGGTCTTTGGTGACACCGGCCCCTACCCAGAGGAGTCCCGATTCAAAAGGGTTCAGCTCATCACTTTCGGAGTGGGTGTAGGCGATACCGTAATCGATGGTCACCGGTTCCGCAAACTCTTCATTGGCGGTCTCAATTCTCACTCCGGAAATCTCGGGATTTGACGGCACGTTCAGCCAGTAGACATTTAGGTCTGTGTAAGGGTTCTGAGTAAAGTCGACCGATCCGTTGGCAGCAGTATCGAAGCCCCTGGGGCCTTGTCCGTAAAAGACCACCTCGTCACCAACGTAGAGGGTGCCGTCACCACCACCGGCCACATGGATGGCCACTTCCGTCAGGTTTGAAGGTACAGGTTCACCAATGGGATCAACAATCGGTCTGCCACCCCGGGGATTAGTGAACATCCGCAGGGCCGCAGGATTGACCGCGGCGATATCCATTCCTGCTTCGGAAAGCGCCGTTCCGGTGATGCCATAGACGCCGTCCGAGGGGATGGTGATTCTGTACCACTCGCCCCTCAGATCAGTTCTCCGTTCAAGATGGGGAGAGGGCCGCTTCGGGGTGATCCACTCTTTCGCCACGGACCAGTTGAAAATACGGTGTCGGTAAAGAAGCTGTTCCGACCGGGACAGGGACGGTTGATTCCCAGATGCATTGGAAAAGCGGACCGTCACTTCCAGCTCAAGAGCGGCAGCTGCGGCTTCGTCGGAAGTGGTTGGGGACAGTTTCAGCACGGCCACATCCAGGTTTCTGTACCGATCCTGTCGAACCCACTCCCCGTAGCCTGCCGATGGTGTGTAAAACTCACTTTCGCTATTTTGTCCCGACAGGGGAACCATCGCCAGCGGGGAGACACTTAACCGGGGGAGCCGCCCGGTAGGAAGGCCGATGGTGAATGATTGATTTTCCAGCATGTGTCCTTCCGATGGGTCGGGGAAGGCGACACGAAAAGTCAGTTCGGTGGGGGTGCTCCTGAGAACCTTTGGCGGCTGGGCAAAAATATGAGACCACACTGTCAGTGCGGAAAGTGCAATCCCGCGAAAGATTCTTGAAATCACCGTGTCAAAGCCGCTAGAGTGAGGCGAATGAAATTGAAATTTCGCACGGACGCCCGTAATTTCCAATGGCATCTTCGACAGTTGTCGTCTGCTTTAACACCCAATGATTGCATAGCAAAGGGCGGTAAATGAATAAAATATGACAGTACCGAAAGACTTTAACACCATTCAGACTGTATACGCTCGGTTTGCGGACAAAGTTGCCATCGGCCGGGAACAGTTGGGAAGGCCCTTAACCTATGCGGAAAAAATTCTTTTTGCCCACCTCTATGAACCACTGGAGGCGTCGCCGGAACGGCTTGAGACCTATGTCAATTTTTCTCCCGATAGGGTAGCTCTTCAGGATGCCACGGCCCAGATGGCGCTCCTTCAATTTATGCAGGCGGGACGGTCATGCACAGCCGTTCCTTCAACCGTTCACTGCGATCATTTGATTCGCGCACAGGTTGGAGCTTCGGATGATCTAAAGAATGCTAACTATGAAAATAGCGAAGTTTATAACTTCCTAAATTCCGTCTCGCAGAAGTACAGCCTCGGGTTTTGGAAGCCAGGATCGGGCATTATTCATCAGGTGGTTTTGGAGAATTACGCCTTCCCCGGCGGCATGATGGTGGGGACCGATTCCCATACCCCCAACGCGGGTGGTCTCGGCATGGTGGCAATAGGCGTCGGCGGCGCAGAAGCAGTGGACGTCATGACAGGGATGCCGTGGGAACTTTCCTGGCCCGGTGTTATCGGTGTGAGGCTCATCGGTGCCATGACCGGCTGGACGTCGCCTAAGGATGTGATACTGAAACTCGCGGGCATTCTTACTGTAAAGGGGGGGACGGGCAGAATTGTGGAATATTTCGGAGAGGGGACAAAATCAATTTCCTGCACCGGAAAGGGGACCATATGCAACATGGGGGCGGAGATCGGTGCCACCACTTCTCTTTTTCCCTTTGATGACCGAATGAGTATCTATCTCAACGCCACGGGCAGAAGGGCCGTCTCCGATGCAGCGGAGGGCATCGCCGAGCACCTTCGGGCCGATGCTGAAACAGAGGCCGATCCCCAGCGGTTCTACGATGAGGTGATCGAGATTGATCTCTCAACACTGGAACCTCACGTGGTGGGCCCTTTCACGCCGGACTTGGCGAGGCCCATTTCTCAGCTAGCGGCGGAGGTGAAAGAAAAAGATTACCCCGAACAAATTTCCGTCTCACTCATCGGCAGCTGTACCAATTCATCCTACGAGGATATCGAGCGGTCGGCCCACATTGCCCGGCAGGCGAAAGTGAAAAACCTAAAAGCAAAGATGCCCCTTTTGGTCACCCCCGGCTCGGAGCAGATACGCGCCACCATCGAGCGGGACGATCAGCTAGCGGAGCTGATGGAAATGGGGGGGGTGGTGCTGGCCAATGCCTGCGGCCCATGTATAGGTCAGTGGAAGCGGGGGGATAAGGAAGAAGGGGAGCGGAACTCCATCATAACATCCTTCAACCGCAACTTCGCCCGCCGCAATGACGGCAACGCGGCCACCCACGCCTTTATAGGGTCGCCGGAACTGGTGACCGCCATGGCCCTGGGCGGAAGCCTCTACTTTAACCCCTTGACGGACGCCATTGTCAACGAAGACGGGCAAGAGGTGCGCCTTGAGCCGCCGATGGGAGAGGAACTTCCTGCTGACGGTTTTGAGACTGGTGAGGACGGTTTCATCGCTCCTCCAATAGACGGTGAGACGGTTGATGTGGCGGTGGACCGATCCAGTGAGCGGTTGGAGCTGCTGACCCCCTTTGCTCCGTGGAGCGGTGAAGATCTGCGTGACCTTCCGGTGTTGCTGAAAGCGAAAGGTAAGTGCACCACAGATCACATTTCACCGGCGGGGCCCTGGCTTCGGTTCCGGGGGCATCTGGACAACATTTCGAACAACCTTTTCATCGGTGCCGTCAACGCCTTTACCGTTGAGACGGGTGTGGGAAGGAACATCTATACCAATGAAACTTCCGTCCGGTTCAGCGATGTGGCGCGGGATTACAAGAAACGAGGGGTTCGGTGGGTGGTCTTTGGTGATGAGAATTACGGCGAAGGGTCTTCCCGGGAACACGCCGCCATGGAGCCACGGCACCTAGGCGGTATTGCCATTATTGTTCGAAGTTTTGCCCGAATCCACGAGACGAACCTGAAGAAACAGGGGATGCTTGCCCTCACCTTTGCCGATCCGGTCGCTTACGATGAGATCAGGGAAGACGACCGTGTCGCCATTCTCGGACTGAAACAGTTCGCCCCCGGCGTTCCTCTGACACTGGAGGTGACCCACGCTGACGGCTCATCACTCTCCACCGAACTGAACCACACCTTTTCACCGAGCCAGATCGACTGGTTCAAGGCAGGATCAGCCCTGAATCTCATCGCATCCGGTTGAGACGCCCTTGCCGAAAAAACCAGTAGCTGTCATCACCGGTGCCTCGGAAGGGATTGGCAGGGCCCTTTCCATAAAGCTCGCCTCAGAAGGGTACACTACGGTTCTCGCCGCTCGGAGTGAAGAAAATCTTCGGACCACCGCAGACCTTGTGGGCGCGACCGGGGGTGAATACCTTTTGGCGCCGACGGATGTCACCGCCGAAACTGAAGTGGAGGCGCTCTTCAGAAAGGCCGCCAAATTGGGCGACCTCGCCCTGCTACTGGTCAACGCCGGCGTGGGAACCTTTAAGGCGGTTGAAGAGATTTCCCTTGATGAGTGGCAGACGATGCTGGACGTGAATCTCACAGGCGCTTTTCTATGTACTCGTGAGGCGGTGACTCTGATGAAGAAGGCCAGCGACGGCCACATTATCTATATCAACTCCCTTTCTGGCAAGCGGGCCCTATCATGGGGGAGCGGCTACTCCGCCAGCAAGTATGGTCTGCGGGGACTCGCTGATACTGTCCGAATCGAGCTGAGAAAATCCAACGTGAAGGTGACCTCTGTCTTTCCTGGGTCGGTGAACTCCTCCTGGTGGAACAAGTTCGACTTTGATTTTCCCCGTGATCAGATGGTGACCGTTGACAATGTGGTGGCGGCGATCTGGAGCGCCGTGACTCAGAAAGGAAGGTCTGTTATAGAGGAGATCGATTTGCGGCAGGTGGGAGGCGACTTTTAGGGGTGCACACCTTACTTTATCGTCTTAGTAAATTCACCCGTTTTTATTCATTGTATATAGAATAGAGACCTCCGCTTAGAGTTTTCTCTAGGTCAACAATGTTAGTTTTTTCTTTTCACCCCTTCTCACAAAAGCGCTAAGTTTCTGTGCTATAATAGAATCGATACAGGCAGTTTTCGAGCGAACAGAAAACAGTAACGAAAGGAGCCTATTTTGGCAGTTAAGATACGAATGAAAAGACTGGGCAGACGGAACAGGCCTTTTTACAGAGTGGTGGTTATCGACTCTCGTAGGCGGAGAGACGGCAAACCGATTGAAGAGTTGGGGTGGTACAATCCCATTCAGCGGGTAGAAAAGAATTATGAATTGGATATTGAGAGGATTCTGGAGTGGATAGAGAAGGGGGCCCAACCTTCGGACACCGTCCGCAACCTCCTGAAGAAAGAGGGGGTCCTCTACCGAAGGCACCTTAAGAATCAGGGGATGGATGACAAGACCATTGATTATGAGATTCAAAAATGGAGCCTTGACCGTGAGGAGCGGGTGAAGGTGAAGGCGGAAAAAGCGGCCCAGAAAAAGGCTGAAGCGGCGGCAAAGAAGAAGACAGAAGAAGAAGCTGCTGAAGAACCT
>DKAH01000003.1:35184-109909 GCA_002448795.1 Fidelibacterota bacterium UBA6931 | reverse complement strand
ATGAGTATCTCTCCCGCAGCTTCCGCTTCCACAGGAAAACCACTCAGGAAGGTCAGATTTTCGTTTAATGCATAGAGAGAGCCATCAGAGTCTATTGCAATGATCTCCACGCCTTCATCCCCATCAAGTTCAGCCACAGCCAATGATTGAAAACCAATATGATCAAACCCGGTATGTACCACACCTGTACTGCTTGTTACAGTCAGGCCGCTTCCGTCCACATAAACAACAGAACCTGCATCAGACGCGTTCGGCGACGTGCCCCATCTCGCTGTCAATCCTTCTTCCACCGGCTCCTTCCAAAGAGAGTCTGCAGTAACAATAACTCGTTTTGTACTATAATTCAATGCCACTTTCGACTCATTGCGGAAACCGATAAGCCGGTGAGGAAGTTTACCGGAAAAACTTGCGGTCCAGTCAGATTGGAAGGATTGATGCTCCAGTGAAAATGAGAATAGTTCAAGGACAACATCCCCTTCTTGAACGGATGCGATGGCAATCTGAGGTGTTTCATTTACATTTGTAATTACCAACCGTTGTTCGCTCGTTCCTACGGCGATAATTCCGTTTGGTTCTATTTCATCAGTCGGCGACCACCAAAGCGAATCGGAAATGCCAAGTATTTCATGTTTGCCATCCCCTCTGAGGTCATAAGCCAATTGCATATTGAGCGATCGGTCTGGAAAACCATCCATCATGAGTGAATTTGAAACTGAAAAAGTCATGGTTTTTCCCGGCTCGCTAATTAGGTCAAAGCGTAGGTAAGTGTTAGCACCTGAATTATCGCGTGTATCAGGATAGGTGTCCGGACCGAAAGATGGAGGCCGGTTTGCAAATTCGGGGTTTGCAATCACGTATTGGCTGTTTCCGTCAAACCACATATCCGACCAGAGACCGGAAGATGGATCGGTAAACAAAAATGCCGAAGGATACCCAATATCTTGGGCCCCATCTGCCTCCTCAAGGTCAATTCCGCGCCGCTTCCGATCACCATTCACAGTCTGACTCGCAAGCCCCGTGGCGATTCTCCTTTCATCAATATGCCAGATCAGCAGGCCCGAACCTGGCAGGCCAAGATCATAATTCGGTACATCGATGATTACACCTGTTTCGACATCTCTTGAGACGCCGGAAGAATCGAGCATCACCTCAACATATCCCCGGGCGACATCAAGACCGGACATACTCCATCGCATGGAATCTATATCAACACTCCCCTTAATCCTGTTGTTCCTGTTCTCAATCAGGAAGTATTCCTCAGAAGAGATGTCAAACTGGACCGTTTCACCGTTCAGTGAATCACGAGACGCCAGAGTGACTAAATCACCAACCAACCCTCTTTTCCCAGTTTCCCAGCCGGCCCAGATACGTGTCCAAGGGTCGGGAGGTGATGGGATGACACCTCTCCCATTGTTGGACCCCTGATCCATCAGTGCAAAAAGGCCAACTCCGCTCTCGCCTGTGGCCCTGTTCCATAAAGGGGGAAGACCGACAGCAATTCCAAGCATGAGAGCGAAGGTACCGGTCAACCCAAACTGGTAATCACATGGGGCCGTTACGCCCGTAAAAATCTCCGATGAGACAGCATAGAGCAGATGATTTTGGGTTTCTGGGAGAACAATTCCAGATGAAACAGACGATCCATCCGAGAGCAGAATTGTGGGTGAGCCGAGATTATCCTGAAGGAACTGTGAATCAATGTAGATTGACGGGATGTCAGTTTGAGTAGGATCGATAAAGGGAAGTGCGAAATCTTGACCTATTCCGGCATGGAAAATGATCACCACATCATAATCATCAAATTTCGGTGCATCATCAGCGTAAGCTGATTCGATGGCCTCCTTGAACAACCGGGCCATTCCCACCTCCTGCCCTTCTTTGTCACCGTAAGGATAGTAACTTGCCATGGTTCCATCTAGCAGATAACTGGATGTCGATTCGGCCGGGAGCACGAAAGAGCTGTCGAGATCGAGCCCGAAGTTGCCGTATGATACCGATTGAAAATAGTGATTTACCGCTTGAAAATGTGCTTCGAAGTAGGCCTTGTTATGTGGTGGCGGATCGATTGTATAACTGCCGCACTGATCAACTTCAGGCTCCGTCAGGAACGATCCGTTGCCGGTGGAAGACGCATCGTCATCAACGGCAAATTCAACTCGAAGACCGAGGACTGAAATCCGATCTTTTTCCAGAACGAGCTGCCCTGCCAAAGGAATAGTGAACAGACAAACGAGAAAAAGCTGCCTGATCATAATGTTAAAGGTCGTCCGCCGTCAGTACTGACAGGGATGTTCGATTGGTAACTGCAAACCTTCAGAACTCGATATTCAGGGAAAACCTCATTGTATT
The DNA here is from genome assembly GCA_002448795.1 of Fidelibacterota bacterium UBA6931. Lineage (GTDB taxonomy): Bacteria > Fidelibacterota > Marinisomatia > Marinisomatales > S15-B10 > S15-B10. The sequence continues at coordinate 107,560 of DKAH01000003.1, read as the reverse complement.
CGTTAGAGGGTGTCCCGGTTCACCCAGCGTAAATCCGGCGTCAAAACCGTACCCTGCGAACCGCAGACCGACGCCAAAGGTGGGGTTGTGTATCTTTCCTGTCTTATCAAAGTAATAGCCCGAACGCAGGGCAAAGTAGCGAGAATACCAGTACTCCATGCCGAGGTTCAATACAATTTCGTCCAATTCATTCTGAAATGACCGCTTTTTACCAGTCCCCACTTCAACTTCACCGGCATCGTTATATTTACCGTAACTTGGATCACCCCATTCAGCTTCGGTAGGGACAAACTTACCGGACTCGTCCTTAGTGAAACCGCCAATCTTTCCATCGGAAATACCGTTCTTGCCTGGACGATCAATGTCGCCGCCCAATAGCCAATCGTCAATCCATGAAGTAAAGATTCCCAAATAGATGGGATCTGTATGAGCTTTCTCAAGTTTTCCTTTGACATTATAACTCCCGCTCGGACCGACATATTTCCCTTTTTTGTCATGCATACCGACAAGGCCGTCCTTATCCCAATCCATATCAGGATAAGATGCCACAAGCATCTTATCAAAATCTGCAACCACGTTGAGCTTATTGTGCTCACCGTCAATCAATTTCAAGTTCACTCCCAAAGTAAAATTAGTGGGCATGGGATCGGCCTGTGCTTCATCAATAAAAGCAATTTTGGGACCGATATTTGTGACCGTCATTCCAAGATCGAGCCTGCCAGAGAAGAAACCCTTCTGCAGATAAGCAATGTCAAAAGCAAAGTCTGTGGTGACGCCCTTTCCTTCCTCCGCTCCGGCGCCGATCTCCGCAAGCTTCTGGTGGAGTAATTTTACATTCAATCCGATGGCAGCAGTACGAGAAATGAAGGCACCGTAGGAGCCGGTAGCGGCGAACATGAAACTGGTGAAAGTGCCCAAGTTTTCCCCCTGCTCATCGGTCCTCTGCTGTTCACCGAGATTGAGGAAAATGATGTGTCCACCTAGCGTTCCGAGAGTGGGAACGTGATGGCGAAATGCGACGAACTCATAGTACATGTCCGAGACCAGGTTCGGCAGCCAGTTGACATGCATGAGAGCAGCCTCAGATCCCTCCAGAAAAGCGAGGCCGGCCGGATTCCAGTAACTGGCATAGGCGTCGTTGGCGACAGCGACCTGGGCTTCGCCCATCCCTCCGGCGCGGGCACCGGGAGATATGAGCAGAAATAGCGCTCCTGCTTCGCTCCCTCCTTTTATTGAAGAGGGGAGCAACGTGGCGATAATGATCGCAATCACCGAAATCTTGGAGATATGTCTATTTTTTTTCTTCAAGATTGCCTCTTTTACTCGGGAATCAGGAGTCTGTTCCATGATCTCTTCCAGAATGGTTCATCGTTGAATATACCTGACTTGAGTCCATTTCACAAAGCATGACCCTCTCTAGAGCAGTGAGAGCGATAGCGCCGGTATGTAGGTAATTGCCATCACCGCGAGCAGCAGGATTATGAAGAATGGTAAAGTGGCTTTGTAAACCTGGGACATCGAGTGGTTAAAACGATAGGCCGAAAGGAAAAGGTTCATCCCCACAGGAGGAGTAAGATAGCCCAATTCAAGATTGGCGATAAAGATAACCGCAAGATGAACGGGATCAATGCCAAAATGGACACCCATCGGCTTGATTAGTGGTACCACCACAATGATAGCCGAAAAGATATCCATCAAACATCCAACAATGAGGAGTAGTACGTTCAAAGCAAAAAGGAAAACATACTTGCTCTGAATATTTTCACGAACCCAATCCAGAGCGTGGAGAGGAACTTGAGCATCTACAAGATAACTTGTAAATCCCATGGCAACACCAAGGATTATTAGAACGCCTCCCACCAAGGTTGCGCAGTCGACAATGACTTTAGGAAGATCGATCATTTTGACATCACGATAGACAAAGACCTCCACAATGAGGACATAGAGGACAGTAAACGCCGCAACTTCCACCAGCGTGGTAAATCCACCAAAGATGCCGAGGAGAATAAAGGCCGGCAGGAATACCTCCCACTTCGCTCTCATAAATGAGGAAACCGCTTCTCTTGGCTGAAACTGTCGGCGCGCAACTTTTGATATAAATCCTTGTCGAACTCCCCAGCCGGCCACCATGATGACGAGAAATAGCCCCGGGATAATGCCCGCCAGAAATATCTTATTGATGGGGACACCCGCCGTTACGCCGTAAATGATGGCGGGAAGACTCGGCGGGAAAAGAAGTCCCAGCGATCCCGAAACGGTGATGAGACCGATGGCAAAAGGCTTGGGGTAATTCTCCGACAGCAGCATAGGCAGAAGTAGCCCTCCAAGAGCAAGGATTGTGACTCCAGAGCCACCGGTAAGCGTTGTGAAGAATCCGCAGAGGAGTGTAACCATGACGGGCGTTCCACCCGGTATCCATCCAAACCAGTGCCGGAAAACTTCGATCAATCGTCGGGAAGCGCCTCCCTGAGCCAAAATGTATCCTGCAAGGGTAAACAGAGGAATGGTTGGCAGGGTCGGCGAAACTACAATGCGGTACATTTCGGCTGGAACGGCGGCAACGGGAACACCATCATACCAAAAAAGAATCACAGCAAGCCCACCGAGGCCTACAAAAATAGGTGCTCCAAACATCAGAGCTGAAAGAATCGCCAGAACACCTCCCCACAATACAACCGGAACCTGAAGCGTTTCGCCGAGGCCGATTACGCCGATAACTATCGGAATCGCCAACATCACTGCCTGAAGAATCGGTTCTCTGCGGCTTGTTCTAAGCATTTCCATGGCAATGAGTAAGAAACCCACCGGCATGATCACTTCGACAGCCCAAACTGGAACCCCTGGAAGCAGGTCACGTGGAAATTCTGATTCGGTCTTAACGAGCCGGAAACTGGCATAGGCGAGAACTAGATTCACAGTAACCGCTACCGACCTTGAAAACCAGTACTTGAATCCCCCCGTTTCATTCGCTTCGATTTCTACTGGTTGCGTCAGCGATAGCAGACGATTTTCGCGGGCAGCAATGATAGCGCCAAGAAACCCTATCCAAAGAGTCATGTGCTGTACAATTACTGTCGAGCCAGAGATTCCCTGAACGCCAAAAGCTCTTGTCACAGCCTCCACACAGGGTAGGAATGCCATGATAACGAGAGCGGAGAGAGCAAGGATATTCTCACATCTCGCAACTGCATGTACTACCGTTCGGGCTGACCGTTCTGTCAGATTCACTTTAGGTCGAGGGCTATTTGAAGGTTGATTGCTTTATCAAAAATCGTTTCAGGAACAAGACTTCCTCGAATGTGAGGATACATTAACTTCGTCTTAGGTTTCAGGGGAAAATCCAGTAAGGGAAATAACGATATGGTTAGCGTACCGAGGCTCCTAGAAAAACAGCTCATCTACTCTATTTTTGAGCCAACCGGCACGTTCCTGCGCGAGGATGTTGGCAAGCCTCTGGTTTGGGATACGGTTAACGTCCACCCCTTCCGCCTTTTCCAGCATTTCAAGGAATTCTTTCCTGTTCTGGTTCACCACCGAGACTGACTCAGCGTAGGAAACGTAGAGGGAAGCACGGCTCCCGCCGGACAGCTCCATGGCACGGTCGAAGTGTTTCTTTGCAACTTCCGGTGCGTCGCTGCCGCCATCGGGACGGCTCAGCGTATAGGTGAACATCAAATCGTGAAGTGATCCGTTTTCGTAATCTTCATCCAGTTCCAGTGCCCGAACCAGCAAATGACCTACCTTCGGAAGTTCAATTATGGCAGCGGGGTTATCCTTGGAGGAGGAGATGTACAGTCCCCATGCGGCGGCTGTCCAGTAGAGTGCGGAGATATCTTCGGCAGTCGTGATCTGGAGGGCTGAATGTTGATCGGAGAAGTAAGCTTTTTCAAATCCCGGCTGCGACGCTTCAAGAGCAGCAATGCCGTAATCTCTTGCCCGTCTGAGCAATTTTTTTGCTCTTGAAGTAAGGCGTCTCCCAGCGACAAAATCCTCGTCCATTGCGATTTCAGCATCGCGAAGAACAAAAGCATAAGCGTATACTGTGAACGCCTGACATGCTGACGTAAGAAGGGTCGAATTGTTCGGCGACTGCTGGATCAGCAATTCGATCAGCTTCATGTTCGTCGGCAGTGACTCCCGTACCAGATCTGGATCGTCTTCCGAAAGGTAAACAGCCGCTATCCCGTCTCCTGCCGAGCTAAAAATTCCACCCAAGACGAGATCACTAATGGAACAACCGGAAAAACTAAGAGCGGTAAAGGCAATCAGGAAAGGAGGTGCGGTCCGCTTCATCGGTTAAGTCAACTCGCTGTAGAGAGGAAATTGCCGGCACAGCTCCCCGACTTGATTCTTCACTCCCGCTATAACTGACTCATCATCAGGAGACTGTATAACTCGGTCAATGAGGTCGACGATCTGGGTCATCTCATACTGACCCATTCCTCTTGTGGTCATGGCAGGCGTCCCGACTCGAATACCGCTGGTAATCATGGGGCTTCTTTCGTCATAAGGTACCATATTCTTATTAACGGTGATCCCCGCCGCCTCAAGCCTGTTTTCCGCTTTCTTTCCAGAAATGGCATTGTTCGTCAGGTCTATCAGCAAGACATGCGTGTCAGTACCGCCGGAGATGAGGTTGTAACCTTTTTCCAAAAAAACGCCCGCCATCGCCTTGGCGTTATCTACGACAGCCCTACAATAATTCGTGAACTCCGGCTGAAGGGCTTCCCCAAAGGCCACCGCCTTGGCGGCAATGATATGCATCAGAGGACCGCCCTGAATGCCCGGCATTACGTTAGAATCGATCAATTCGGATACATTCTTTGTCCTTCCTGATTTCGGCGCTAACACACCCCAGGGATTTTCCCAATCTTCTCCCATCAGGATCAACCCGCCTCGCGGACCTCGCAGAGTCTTGTGAGTCGTTGAGGTGACAAAATGGCAATGGGGCCACGGACTTGGATGAAGCTCCGCAGCAACCAGGCCGGCCGGATGGGCAATGTCAGCACACAAGAACGCTCCTACTTCATCTGCGATCGTTCTGTACTTCTCGAACTCAATGAATCTTGGGTAGGCGCTCCCGCCGCAGATGATAAGCTTCGGCTTTACTTTTCGAGCCTGCTCAGACAATTTATTAAAATCGACTCTGCCCGAGTCCCGTTCCACACGGTATGAGACAACATTGAACAGCTTTCCCGAAAAATTGACAGGGCTTCCATGAGTCAAGTGACCGCCGTGGGCAAGATCGAGCCCCATGATCGTATCTCCAGGCTGCAAAAAGGTGAAAAAAACCGCCATGTTCGCCTGTGACCCCGAATGAGGCTGGACATTTGCGTAATCGGCAGAAAAGAGGATTTTTGCTCGCTCTCTGGCAATATTTTCAGCGTCATCGACCCATTCACATCCACCATAGTATCGTTTCCCAGGATACCCCTCCGCATACTTGTTTGTCATAACACCGCCAGCTGCCTCAAGAACCGACTGACTCACAAAATTCTCCGATGCTATAAGTTCGAGGGTCTCGTTCTCGCGAGATACTTCATTGCTGATAGCGGAAAAAACTTCGGGGTCCGCCTCCTTCAGGCCCGGAGATTGGATAGGTTCAATGGTCATTGACAGATCTACAATTCAACCTGTGAGTAATTTACAGGGGTTTGAAGGGCAAGACCAGAACATTGGACGGCACTCCTTCATCGCTACCGTCTTCAATTTAAGGTTTTGGGAAGGTGCGCTACCCAGTTAACGCCAACTCGGATCTTTCTGAACAGATTCCGAGACCCACGAATAACAGCTCCCCTTCGTTGATATGGAGCCTCGCCGTTTTATGTCTTCATCCAGCATGAACCAGTCGGTTGAGCCAAATACAAGATCATCCCGGTTGTTCTCAAGGTAGATCCGGTCACGTTTATGTCGGTTATAGCCTTTTTCCTCAGCGTGCTTAAAATATTTGTAAGCGAGGGCCGCGACGATTTTGTCATCTGTGGTGGGAAAGTTTTCTCGACAGTCCTGAAATGCGTTATAATAAACAGTCCCCTTCGCGCCGTAAGTCTCTCCATTATCCCCGGCGGTCTTGATTGACTCCTCAGCCCATTTCAATGCTTTACCGTAATCGGACAAGGCAATGTTTACTCTGACTATTTCAAGTGCGGTTTTGAAATCGCGTCGATCAAGATCGAAGAGTTCCTCGTAGGCCCCGGACGCTGCTTTAAGGTTATCAATCTCTGAATAGGCTGAGGCCAGTTTCTGCAGAACCAGTTTATTTGTGACCGAACCAGTGCCAGCTGTGCTGCTCCGTAGTCTGTTAAGCACTTCTACCGCTTCTTCTTCCTCTTCGGCAATCATTAACTGATCCGACAGGTCAATTCCGAATGAATAGTTAGAGGGATTATCTTCAAACCGCTGTCGATATATATCGATAGGATCACGGCCAGTCGCCTCATAAGCTTGCGCCAGATCACCCTGGGCGTTTTTGTTGTTGGGGTCAATCTCCAATATCTGCTGAAGGATGTAAATCTGATCATCATATCTGCCGACTTCGCCGTACAGCTCGTTTAACCGATTCAGCGGCTCAAGATCCTCTGGAGTGAGCTCGGCCAGTTTCTCATACTCAAAGATTTCCTTATCTGAATTTCCGAGCCGTTTGTATGCGTAAGCAAGCCGCTTCCGAAGATTAATATTATCGGGAAGTCTCTTCAGGCCTTGGAGGAGAACATATTCAGAACTGTCAAACTTGGCCATGTTCTCGTAGGCGATGGCCCAGTACTGAAACACCTCTTCTTCATTCCCGTCGTCGCAACCGAGGTCTACCAGATCGTTGTATATCCGCGACGTGGAAGTCCAATCTTTGTTCTTGTAGTATTCAGCAGCACTACTGAGAAGTCGAAGACACTGCCGCTCACTGACAGGTTCAGGCTCAAGTTCTTCCTCAACAAGGGGAGGTGGTGCACAACTTGAAAAAATAAGCATTCCGAACAACAATAAACGAAATGCATTTTGTCGAACCAAACAAAAAACCATTCTATCTCCTCTTACCTTTCACCAGCCATAAATCGCCAAGAGTCAGTCCAACAGACAACTGAGTAATCGCTTCAGGCATTTCAGAAAGAAATCCTTGCCTCTTAGAAACCCTGATACCGAAATCGAGCTGATTCTGGGTTAAACCAAAGGGGATACCCAAACCTAACGAGTACCCCACTTCAGTTAGATCATCTCCTAACCTATCAATGTAATGTGATCTTGTGAAAAAACCAACCCGGTAGTGGAACCAATCCAACCAATCCCGGGAGCCAAAAACTTTTTCGCGAGCGAGGCCGACACTGAAACGTGTAGCTGAACCTATCTCACCCTCCAGCGAGTTCAGGTCAGAATTCTGTTCCGAATTAAATGCACGGGTCACAATCTCTGCCCCTGCATGCAGTGAAGGGAACAACCGGTAAATCACGCCGCCGCTAAGAGTCGTTGGAAGAACAAAATCGGTCCTCGGCTGAGGATCGGGAGAGATAAATTCAAAGAAGTCTGTCCTTGCAATATAGTGGTTGCCGAAAGGAAATTGAAATGAAGCAAAAGCTGAAAGACGGCGAGTCTCAGGATCATTCACAAAACGGTAATAAGCTGAGAGGAATGTACCCTTATAAGCAAATCGGCGAGCATACTCGGCGGAACGATAATCTATGTGACTGACGGTATGTTCATCGTAAACGCCAAAGAGAAAATCGAACCGAGCACCCACAGCATGATTTTCCGTAATGTTACAAGCGCCGCCTCCAAACAGGGTGCTAATGCCTCCGGAACCATCTAAGCTCTTGGACATAGTGAGGGTGTCACCAGAGAAAACCACTGTGGTCGTGTCTCCTACCAGGTTAAAGACTTTTCTGGAAACCGGTGCCATCCCAAGTCCAAGAGAATACTTCCCGTTAATCGGGATGATAAAAGTGGCACTGGATACAGTGCCAAACCCCGACCTATAGCCTGCCGAAGAAATATCCTGATTGCTGTAATGTCCTGAAAGATAAGTGAACACAAGGTCTGTCCATGTTGTTGGATTACCTGGGGAAAAACGGCTATCCATAGACGGAATGAGTCCTGTGCTGGAAAATCCGAGACTTGCGGCGTCGGGAGCATCCATGAATATGCCGTATCCCACCGCATTGTACGGCGATTGCGCCATTACGACCGAGGTTAAGGCGATGAGCCAACGGTTATGGAACTTCATAGAAAACCTCCAAAAGCGGCTGACCGGATGCTGAACTGTCTGTCCGCATTGCGGCAAAATCGAAAACAGTAGCGGAGTTTATCATTTTCAGTTTAATGCCGACGTTAAGTATTTCCGCCCCATTATCATCTCTTCCGCTGATGATCGATTGAAGCAGTTCGGTTACATCCAGTTTAAGGATTGATCCAACAGGTGCGGCTGAGCTGGATCGTGCAAACGTGGCAGTGTGATGTTCATAACTGTCGGCTGTCAGCACCTCGCCCCACTTCCAGTCTAATACCGAATCTTCCAGCGCATATGCTTGAAAGTAGAGGGAATCGAGAGAGACAGTGGAACTATTCTCTACATCGAATGGTAGACTGAGCTTTGCCCTACCAATAGTCGCTTCTTCGGGAATAGCCAAGACCCCGAGATCAGGCTTGAAAACGGTGACCAGGCCTGTCGCCACACCAAGATAACTGAAGCTTGAATCAAACTGTCCCGAAGAAAGATCTGGCGGAATGAAAAGAGTTACATCCGAACGACCGGTGAAAACACGGACGGAATCTTTCGCTTCTGAGGTATCCGAATCGCTAGAATTGCTGTGCAAGAATGTTCTGAAAAGCGGCTGATATACCGGACTTTCAGAAGCATAAAACTGGAGCATATAATCTGCCGTTTCGGGAGATTCCAGAACATATAGCCAACTACCTTCAGCTGTATCTGCAAGCGTTTCGACAGTAGCGGAATCAACTGGAAACCGAAGGTGCGTAAGTCCAGTGGAATCGGTCACGAAATGCGAGGAAAGTTTGGGATAATCGTCAACAATCCAATCGACATTTGAATAGTTTGATTCTAACTCCGCATAGTTTGAATCACGGCGAAAGTAGCCCATGGTGATTGAGCTAACTTCGGGAACCAGCCCAGTATAATTTGTATCGAGTGTAAACTGAAAATGACCGCTGTCGATCACAATGTTCGCCCATCGAAGAATCTCGTGAGATTCAAATTCAACCAATGTTTGGGAAGCGTCTATTTCTTCTTTTTTCCCAATATAGATGCTGTGGACTCCCCCTAGCGTAGGTGGAACCTGATAAGTTTTAAATCGGAAGGATGTTGTCGATACTTCGTGTGTCGTCAGCGATGTGTGATCGAGGTTGGTTATAAATGCATCGTTTTCACAGGCAACCAAAAGAATCGAAAACAGAATAAGAACCCTAGTGGGAAAGCGGTTCATGTGATGGAAGGATCTGCTCTTTAGGGAGCGGCTCAGCCTGAGCCAAATGAGTTGGTGAGAATCTCGTTGATGGCATCGGCAACAGTTACGCATGAAGCGTCATCTTCATTCTCAAGAGATACTGTTTGAAGTTTTTTCTTGATGCCGGCAATATGTGGTTTAAAGTCCTTGTCTCTGGAAAGTTCCTTCGAGATCTGACTCTTGGGCCCATCCATTGCGATAACGAGGTCGGCACTGTCCGCAGCAACTGCGAGAGAATTGAGTTTGGGACTGTCAAAGCCTTTCGGCAACTGCGCCCCCACTTTAGTGAACGAATCAGCGGATACTTGGGCATAATCATCGATGGAATGGATCAGCTGAACTGTTTTTATTCCCTTGTAGAAATCTTGATCCGCGAAAAGTTGCTTGTAGATCAAGGGAACATAAGAAGATTGCCAGTCATTGCAGACAATCACATCCGGCGCCCAGAAAAGATTCACCAGCATTTCCAAAGCAATCTTACTGAAAAATGCAAATCGGTCGTCATTTTCCGGAAGGGGGCGACCATTCTTCGCTTTATAGAGAAGAGTCGTCAGAGGCTGGAACCATTCACTATGCTCCATAAAATAAACCTGTACTCGTGTCTTGGGAATAAAGGCAGATTTCGCTGAAGCAAGCTGCGTTTGACCATTAATCTCTGAAGTAATTTCGCGAAGACGGATCACTTCACGGAGTGTGTACTTCCTTTCACTGATAAAACCGTACTTTGGTGAAGTGAGCCTAATGTCGTGCCCGTGTTGCTGAAGCTTGATGGGGACAGCCCGGCAAAAAGATGCCAGGAAAGAACACTGAGAAAAGGGTACAATTTCAGACGCTAGGAAGTAGATTTTCATTTAATAAATCTCCAAAAGGATTAATGAGTAGCTGGTTCTAAAGCTGACGAAGATATTGCTGGGCACGTTGGTAATATTCACTGCCCGGATAATGATCTACCAACTTTTGGAATTCGGCCCTCGCCTTATCGAAATTTCCAATTTTCTGGAAGCAAATGCCAAGTTTCAACTGAGCATCGTCCCACTTGTCCTGCTCACCAAACTGGAAAACTTTCTCGAACTCTAAGATGGCTCGCTTGTAGTTCTTGAGGGCGTAGTACGATTCACCGAGCCAGTACTGACAATTGTCGGCGAGTTTATGGGATGGATCTCCAGTAACTAAACGACCGAATCCTTCGATCGCCATTTCATAATTGCCATCATTGTAGGCGCTGAGAGCATCGATATAGCTTTTCTTAAAATTGTCGTCACTGATTCTTGTGGACGTTATATCTGTTGTTCCTGTTTTAAGATCATACAGTTCATTGAAGCTTCGTGTGAGTGTAACGATCTTGTTCTCAATCATCATCAGCTGTTGCAAGAGCTGAAAATTGATACTGTCGGTATAGGCCGCCTTACTTTCAAGCGTCCTGATAGTGTTCTGTAATGTATTGATACGATTGATTAGAAGAAGTGTGGTGCTATCCGACTGAGCTTTCGCCCTCACCATACTTTTCATGGCGTTCTCGACATCGGGAATCACAATTCCCAGAATTTGGTTTACCTGAGTTTCCAGGACGTCGAATCTGTCATTCACATTTTGCGAGGATTGGGATTGACCACTCAGCATTACCGCCATGAATAAACAAACAAGAGCGAAAGCATCGCGGAGGATGAAATGACGGACAAATCTAAAAATCATGGCCTCGGATTGGACGAGTTTACTCACTCATCAGTCTATAATCACTCTAAATTTACCTTTTTCACTTTATTTAAGCAATCTGTTTACCGTCGAACCTTAACCATTTTCGCGAGGATATAATCTCACTTATTCGTTTCCACACTCATATTCATGGCAAGACCGAGCATTGCATAACAGGAGACTAGAAATGTTCCACCATAACTAAGAAAAGGGAGAGGCAGCCCTTTCACCGGCAGGAGATTGACGGTCATTCCCACATTCACAAAAATATGGGCCATGAAAAGAGTCGCAATACCGATTAAAACCAGACTGGGAAAACGTTCAGAGGTTTTGTAGGCACGCTGAACCATGCTGAGAACAAGGACCGCAAACAGCACAAGAATCGACAGAACCATCATAAATCCAAATTCCTCACCGATAACTGAAAAAATGAAATCGGTCTCCTGCTCAGGGAGAAACTTCAAGTGGGTCTGAGTCCCCACACCAAATCCCTTCCCCCAAAGCCCACCGGAACCGATTGCAGTTTGTGACTGGATCACTTGGTAGCCCGCTCCGAGAGGATCCCTGGTAAGATCAAGCAAGACGAGCACCCGCTCCTGTTGATAGGGGCGGAGGCTGTTCCATAATAGAGGTGTTAGCAACCCCAGCGAAATGTTGCCGAAGAAATTGATCAGGATCACTTTCAGTTTGGTCCGGGAAAAGTAAATGACAGAGCCGAGCAGGATGATCCACAGAGTGAATGAATAATAGTTAAAAGCTGTAAGCACACTGATGATGGGGGCCAGCAAAAGGAATATGTGGAAAGGCCGCGCCCCAACCCAGTAGAGGAGCGGTATTAGAGGCGCTAACACGATGACCGCCGAGCCAAGATCGGGCAGCTTTGCGATAAAGACCGCGGGAATCAGAACAGCGATGATCGGGATAAGAAGTGACTGAACTTTCTTGAGTTGAAGACGATGGTCTGATAAATATCGAGCCAGCGCAATGACCACGACCCATTTCAAAACTTCTGCCGGCTGAAAGCTTACGCCGCCTATAGAGACCCATCGAAAGGTGCCGGCTACAGGTCCCGTTAGATATGGCAAGAAAAGTGAGACGATTGAAAGTATTAAAGCAACATAAGCATATTCGTGGATATACCGTTTCGGAATACCGAAGAAAAATAGAAAAGCCCCGAAGGCCGGAATGAACCATAAAAGAACTTTCACGAAACGTGATGATAGTGAAAAATCCGCCGTCCCCAGCGAAATGCTGTACAGTGCTATAAGACCGAAAATGTTAAGCACCAGAACATAAAGAAGCCATCGGAGGGGCGCTGTGCTTAGCTTATCAAAGAGATTCATGGATCGGCTTTGAGGACACGGCTTCCGAGACCGAAATAAAGTTTGGTTAGTTCGGCGGCAATGGGGGCTGCTGCAGAGCCGCCTGTTCCACCATTCTCTATAATGATAGATAAGGCTATGGTTTCATTTTTCCTGTTCGCAAAACCGACGTACCATGCGTGAGGATCACCATGAGGATTCTCAGCCGTTCCCGTCTTGCCGTAGGCCCTTACATCGGAGCGAGCAAGCTCAGTGTCGTATGCTGTTCCGTTCCTCTTGTTAACTACGTCAAATGTAAGTCTGTGAATGGCGTTCCAAGTACTCGCTCGCAATGGTATTTGAACAGTTTCCAAATTTTCACGATCCTGGACAAGTTTCGGCCGAACCTTTTCTCCTCTTGTCGCCACCGTGGCGATAAAGCTGGCCATCTGCAGAGGCGTTACTAGTATATCCCCCTGCCCAATTGAGAGATGAAGCAGTGAACCCTTTGCCCATCCCCATCTGCCGTACTTTTCATTCATGTAAGTTCTGTCAGCGACTAACCCAATATTCTCCGCTGGAAGATCAATTCCAGTAGGTGAGCCGAAACCGAAAAGTTTGGCAAAGTTTGCCAGAGTATTAATATCGATTCGTTGAACGAGCTGATAGAAATAGACGTTGCAAGACTCAACTATAGCCCGATCGAGATTCACCGTTCCATGGCCTTCCTCCCTCCAACAGCCAAAAGTCCTGTCACCGAATTCGTAACTTCCTGTACATTGAATACTCCATTGATTATCCACTAATCTTCTTTGCATGGCGGCAATAATCGTGACAAGCTTCATGGATGATCCTGGAGGATAGAGCCCAAGCACTGCCCTGTTCAGCAACGGCTTGTCAACATCGGAAGAATAAAGCCGCCATTTTTCAGGATTCATTCCAGCGGCGAAATCAGTCAACTTGAAATCTGGCTTACTGGCGATAGCCAAGATTTCACCGGTGGAAGCGTTCATAACCACCGCGGCACCGCGACTTCCTTGTAAAAGCGCTTCGCTTCTTGATTGAAGCCGCCTATCGATCGTCAAGCGGATCTCTTCTCCCGGTTCGGCAGGGATCGGCTTCCGATCCGCAAGCGTTCCCATCTCCCTACCGAGAGCGTCAACCTGGCGGTATTCTATTCCCTTCGAACCACGGAGTCGTGACTCATAATATTTTTCCAAACCCTGTGAACCAATATAGTCTCCTGGAGAGTAGTCCCCCGCTTCAGTATCTTTCAGTTCTTTAGCACTGGCTTCCCTTAAATAGCCGAGAATGTGGGCAGCGCTAGCGAGATCTACATTGGGATAAAATCGAACAGGTAGTTTGGTGGATAATATGCCGGGAAGCTCATTCTTGTGTTCTTCTATTAAACTGAGCTGACTGATGGATACATTCCGCGCCAAAAGCACAGGGAGGAAGCGTCCTTGATCGTACTTTTTCAGATTGCGCCTGAGATCACCCTCTTCCCTGTCAATAAAACCGGCGATCATGGCAAGCTGTACTTCCTCATCTATCAGTTCATCCCTTATTACTGATACGGCATAGATTGACGTATTAGCGGCGAGAATCTTACCATTTCTGTCCACGATATTGCCTCTTGGTGCTGGGTTTGTCACCACTCGAATCCGGTTTGCGTCGGAAACAGCACTGTATTGTTCGTACTTATAGATCTGTAGATAGTAAAACCTCCCTATCAGCGCGGCAAATAGAGCAATCACTACTGCAAAAGCAAGATCGCGACGGTGGGCCGGAATGTATATCTCGGTCTTCAGCATGATGGATTTAGTTGGGCGCGGCTTTAATCGAAGAAAAAGGCCTGATAAACTGAAAAGCAGCTAGGAAGATCATTGTATACAGCACGGAGTAAGCATAGGTCAGCCAAAAAGAGAGAGCATCGGCTTCAAGCAAATGCTGAAAGTTGACATAAATATAAACGAAGAAATGTATCGCCACTACGCTTATCCAGATCAGATGGAATAAAATGGGATTCATTGTGATGTAGCGACCCCGAAGCCGGCCTATCATGAATCCGGAAAGAGACTTAGTTAGAGGCGCCAACCCCATAAGGGAGCCAGTGCTTAGAAAGTCTTCCACGAGACCAAGGCTGAACCCAGCAACGATCCCGGCAAGGCTCCCGCTTCTCATAGACACAATAATCACATAGATGAGCATAAAGTCCGGACGAAGTCCGCGAATTGTCAAGAAATCGCTTAGAAGTATCTGCAGCAGCAACACACCCAGTCCCGCCGCCGCGATGAGAATCCGATTAACCATCCTGCTCCTTCACTATGAAAAGATGGCCCAAGGTAGTAAAGTCTGTAAATACCGAAGTGAGAGCAATTTTGTGTAGCATGTCAGGCCGGTCTATGATGCCAGTTACAGTTCCAACAGGAAGATTTGGAGGAAAAATATCGCTATAGCCCGAAGTGACAATTCTATCTCCAATTTCTACTTCTGTTGCCCTCGGAATTTCCCAAACCTCGAATTGGTCTTTATCATGCCAGCGAAGAATCCCTACAGTTCCACTCCGTTCTATCCTCACGCTAAGCCGAAAGCTGTAATCTGTCATCAGTTGCACCATTACGCTGGACGGACCAACTGATATGGTCTTACCTACTACCCCATCGGTATTCACAACCGCAAGATTCGGACGTAGATTATTTTCAGCTCCCACTTGGACATTCACCGCTGTCATAAGTGGTGAGAGACCAGTACTGATAACTCTCCCCGCTATAAGAGAGAGTCTTCCCGACTCCTTGTATTGGAGCATACTCCTGAGACGTTCATTATCTTCCTTGTAGTTAATGAGTTGTGAATTGAGGAGTGAAAGCTGCATAATTCTGCTTTCAAGTGCGGCATTTTTCTCTTTCAGAGTACCTATCCCTTGCACCCAGTTCACAGGTATAAAAAGGATAGACACGACCGAATTGACCTTCCCACGAAGGATCTGAAGATTAGGAGAGTCGTTATTGTTTAGAAGTGCGAGCGAGAGAACTGAGGCTAGAAAGAGCGAGAACCAGTCGCGATTATCAAAGATGAATCCAAGGAGTCTTCTCATTAACTCCTACATGAGCACATCTGTGAAATTTCTAACATCGGATAAAACCATCCCTGTACCGATGACCACGTCGGTTAGGGGGCGCTCTGAAACATTAGTCGGTAGGTTTGTTCTTTCCCGAATGTTCTGATCAAGGCCCTTAAGAAGGGACCCGCCACCAGTGAGGATGATACCACGATCCAGGATATCAACCGCTAATTCAGGGGGGGTCTTTTCCAGTGCCCGTTTGATAGCGTCCACAATCAGCGTGACACTATCTTTAAGCGCCTGCCTGATCTCATCAGAAGATACCTCTACTGTCTTAGGAATTCCTGAAACGAGGTCACGCCCTTTTACGTGAATAGGTGTCTGCTCCATTCTCATTGCAGTCCCCACCTGCTTTTTGATCTTTTCGGCAGTCGGTTCACCCACATCAAGTTTATGTTCATTCCTGAACCATTGCACCACAGCTTTGTCCATTTCCCTGCCAGCGACCTTGATCGTCTCTTTTGTCACCACACCATTCAGCGCAATAACAGCAATTTCCGCCGTTCCCCCGCCTATGTCAACGATCATATTGCCCACGGGCTTTGATATATCGATTCCAATGCCGATGGCAGCCGCAACCGGTTCTTCCACGAGGTATACTTCCCGACCGTTAGCTCGCTCCGCTGAATCACGAACGGCTTTTCGTTCCACCGCTGTAACTCCGCTTGGAACACAGATTACCATCTTGAATCGGGCAATTGGACTGAAATTGATCTTCTTGACGAACCCTAGGAGCATTCCGTCAGTTGCTTCAAAATCGGCGATGACGCCATCCCTGAGAGGACGTATAGTTTCGATTGCCTTGTGAGTCCTCCCCACCATGCGGCTCGCTTCCTTTCCAACGGCAATGACGGAACCGTCGTTAATATCTCTGGCGATAATGGACGGTTCATTGATAATGATTCCCTTTGAGCGAACCCAAATAAGGGTATTGGCGGTACCGAGATCAATGGCTATGTCACCCGATACCCATCCGGCCGAACCTATTCCATTCTTTACTATACTCATCGCCTAAAACAACGAATGTTTTGAAATTATATCTCCTCGGATTAATGTGGAGAGACGAAATTAGCTACAAGCTAATTCTAAATCAATCATATTAGATCAATTCCACGCAGTGAGAAACAGCAACATTCCAAGAAAGGTATTCCATAAACGAGAAGGGGGGGGAAATCATGAGTGAGACGGTTCAAATCTATCACAACACACGGTGATCAAAAAGCAGAGAAGCCGTGCAGCTTCTCAGGGATCATGGCGTTGAGCCAGTGATAATCGAATATTTGAAAAATCCTCCAGATGAGGCAACGCTCCGCTCCCTTGCCAATATGATGGGACTCAAACCGAGCCAGTTCATTCGAAAAGGCGAGGCCGATTTTAAAATGCTGAAACTGAAGGAACAGTTGGATAATGATGATATGCTGTTTAATGCAATAAAAAATTATCCCAAGCTGATGGAGAGGCCGATAGCGGTAGCAGGGAAACGAGCCTGTCTAGGCCGGCCGCCGGAAAAAGTCCTCGAACTACTGAGTTAAGTTGGATATCATTGTTGTAAGCGCGGTGGCGCTCATCGCTTCCGGATTAACACTCTTTTCAGGCTTCGGACTCGGAACACTTCTACTTCCGGCTATGCTGCTTCTGCTACCCCCTGAGGTGGCAGTGGCCGCAACAGCGGTTGTACATCTCACCAACAACCTTTTGAAAATCGCTCTTTTTGGTCGCCACTGCAGAAAGGATGTACTCATTAGCTTTGGCGGAGTGGCGATAGTGGCGGCTTTTTTCGGCGCTCAACTCCTTACACAACTTACTCAATTACCTCCGTTGGCCAGTTACATGTTGGCGGGCAGGGAGCTAGAGATCGTGCCGGTCAAATTTGTCATTTCAGTACTGATTTTAAGTTTCGCAATTTTCGATCTCTCACCTTCAAAGGAAAAGACTCAGTTTGGACCCAGCCTTCTCCCCGTAGGTGGTTTAGTCAGTGGATTCCTTGGCGGCTTGTCAGGCCATCAAGGTGCCATGCGTAGCGCTTTTCTCGCCAGTTCGGGACTGACCAAGGAAGCTTTTATTGGAACAGGCGTCACCATTGCCTGTCTGGTGGATGTTACAAGATTAGCGGTCTACGGCGTTCACTTCTCCTCAATTGGGAATGAAAATTTTTCACTCATCTTGGCAGCGTGCACCTCAGCATTTCTAGGTGTATTCATCGGTCAGAGAGTTCTCAAAAAAGTGGCGATGAAAATGATTCAAAAGATCGTAGGGATCGGTCTCGTTCTTCTCTCTGTGGCACTTGGGGGTGGACTACTTTGATATCCATGATGAGAAAAAGGAAGAGTCTTGCCATCCAGTCCGATCGTCGACTAAATTCGCTCGCTCGTTCCGTTACAAAAATGCCAGAAAGGAATACATCCTATGTCTGAATTCACCATCTCCAAACCAGAAAATGATCCTATCCGTTCCTATGCACCGGGAACGAAAGAGAGAGAGGATCTAAGAGCGAAGCTCGATGAGCTAAAGGGGCAGGAAATCGAGATACCGCTGGTAATCGGCGGTGAAGAGGTGAAAACAGGCGATATGGGTGAATGTGTTATCCCTCATAACCATTCCCGCGTTCTTGCACGTTTCCATAAAGCTGGAGACGCGGAGGTGAAACAGGCCATTGACGCTGCCGCCGAAGCGTGGAACAGTTGGTCAACCGAGGATTTTGAAACAAGAGCTGGAATCTTTCTGAAGATGGGCGATCTGGCCAGAGGAAAGTGGCGCCAGACTTTGAATGCTTCCACAATGCTGAATATGAGCAAAACCGTTTACCAAGCGGAGATTGATTCAGCCTGCGAGGTCGTTGATTTTTTCAATTTCAATCCATATTACGCGCAGGAACTTCATAGTCACCAACCCATGCACTCGCCACCTCCCACAAAGAATAGCGTTGAGCATCGCCCACTGGAGGGATTTGTTTTCGCGGTGAGTCCCTTTAATTTCACAAGTATCGGTGCAAACCTCCCCAGCGCCCCAGCTCTCATGGGGAATGTAGTCCTATGGAAACCTGCTTCCAGCGCGGTATATCCCGCATGGTTTCTTATGCAATTGTTCAAAGAAGCAGGACTCCCCGATGGCGTGGTAAATTTCGTTCCTGGCTGTGGTTCAAAAGTAGGGCCAGTAGTCATGAAGCATCCTGATCTTGCGGGTGTTCATTTCACCGGTTCTACGACTGTATTTCAAGGAATGTGGCAGACAGTGGGTAAGCATATTGCCAACTACAAGAGCTATCCGCGTATTGTAGGAGAGACCGGTGGAAAAGATTTCTGTATTGCTCACGAATCGGCAGACCATGAGGCCCTCATCACTGCCATGGTCCGGGGCGCATTCGAGTTTCAGGGACAGAAATGTTCCGCAATGTCCCGGGCATACCTCCCAACCACCATCTGGAGTTCTGTGAAGCAGGGGTTTGTTGAGCAGGTCGAAACGGTAAAGATGGGCGATGCCGAGGATTTCACCAATTTTATGACCGCGGTTATTGATAAGAATGCGTTCGAAACTATCACCAGCTACATCGATCACGCCAAGCATTCCGATGAAGCTGAAATCCTGACTGGCGGCAACTACGATGATTCGGTTGGCTTCTTTATTGAACCAACCACCATCCTAACCAAAGACCCACATTTCAAAACAATGGAGGAAGAAATATTCGGCCCTGTTCTCACCATCTATCTCTACGAGCCAAAAACATGGAAAGAAACTTTGGAACTGGTCGATTGTACTTCTCCCTACGGTCTGACTGGATGCGTTTTCGCCACAGATGGGACGGCTTTGAAGGAGGCACGGACAGCACTTCGCCATTCGGCAGGAAACTTCTACATTAATGACAAGCCGACCGGTGCCATCGTTGGTCAGCAACCCTTTGGAGGTAGTCGAGCATCTGGAACAAACGACAAAGCAGGCTCAATGTTCAATCTCGTTCGATGGGTCTCTCAACGTACCATCAAAGAAAACTTTGATCCGCCACAAGACTATCATTATCCCTATATGAACGAAGATTGACACCTTCTATCTCGGTTTGAACGTCCGCTCCGAAATTTGTTCTTTAGCATCTGTAATCATCCACCGACCGGGGCAGGAACACCGCCACACACTCCCACAAAACACCGGCGAGTGGTCCCCTCGCCTAAACCGATTTCGATTATTGAAGCAGAAGCAATCCGAGAATTGGTGGATGCAGGAAAAATCGTCATTACTGTCGGAGGTGGCGGAATTCCGGTTTACAGACACGAAAACGGTGATATTGAAGGGGGTTTGACGCTGTGGTAGATAAAGATCTTGCATCGGCCATAGTGGCACATGAAATTGGCGCCCGTGATTTTTTCATTCTGATGAACGTAAGAACAGTATTCCTAAACTTCGGAAAAGAAGATGAGATGCCTGTCGACAACATGACCGAAAGGGATGCACTTCAACATTTGAAGAACGGTCAATTTGAGGCTGGAAGCATGGAACCTAAGATTTCGGCGGCGGTTGACTTTATCGAGAAAGGCGGGAAACGCGTGATCATTTCAGCAATTGATGCCGTGCCCGATGCCCTGAAAGGTTTGACGGGAACGGTGATTACACCATGAAAATTCACGAATACCAAGCGAAGGAGATCCTTAGGAAAAAAAATGTGCCGGTCCCGGCTGGAAGCGCCGCTTTTACTGTTGATGAAGCGGTGTCCACAGCCAAGAGTTTAGGCGGCAATCTATGGGTGGTCAAAGCACAGATCCATGCCGGTGGTAGAGGAAAAGGAGGCGGTGTCAAGATTGGAAAAAGTCTTGATGAAGTGCAGGCGCTTGCTGAACAGATTCTTGGAATGAACCTCGTTACTCATCAAACCGGCCCTGAGGGGAAAGAGGTGAATCGTTTGCTGATCGAAGAAGGTGTAGACATTTCCAGAGAGCTTTATGCCGGGATCGTTCTCGATCGATCGAAAGAACAATTTGTTTTCATGGTCTCCACCGAAGGTGGTGTAGAAATTGAGCAAGTGGCCGAAGAAACACCAGAAAAAATTGTTAAAGTGTGGATCGAACCACGGTTCGGACTCACAACTTTTCAGGCAAGGCAACTGGCTTTCGCTTTGGGACTTGAAGGTGAACAGTTCAAGAACGGTGTGAAAATGTTTGCTGCGCTCTGGAAGGCCTTTGATGCCCACGATTGCTCTCTTGCTGAAATTAATCCCCTTGTGGTGACGGCAGATGGTCAGGTGATGGCACTGGATGCAAAAATGAATTTTGACGATAACGGTCTTAACCGACAACAAATGGTGGCCGAAATGCGCGACATTTCTGAAGAGCTGCCAAGTGAAACGGAAGCGGCAAGCTACCAATTGAATTATATTAAACTCGACGGAAACGTTGGATGCATGGTCAACGGCGCAGGACTGGCCATGGCAACTATGGACATTATCAAACTTGTCGGAGGCGAACCGGCTAATTTCCTTGATGTGGGCGGCGTAGCTAACTCGGAAACAGTCTCTCGCGGTTTCAAATTGATTCTCACCGATCCAAATGTTAAATCGATATTGATCAATATTTTTGGCGGTATTGTCCGATGCGACCGAGTTGCCCAAGGGGTGGTGGATGCCCTTTCAACCATGGAAGTTGCCGTTCCCGTCGTTATCAGACTGGAGGGAACGAACGCCCGAGAGGCAGCTAAGCTGCTTGATAACTCTCCCCTCGATTTCATTGTGGCCACGAGCCTGAAAGACGGCGCTGAAAAGGCAGTTGAGGCCTCCGGAGCATGAGCATACTTATCGATTCAAAAACACGTCTTGTTGTGCAGGGAATTACCGGAAAGGAAGGGTCGTTCCATACCGAGCAGATGATCAATTATGGGACAAACATTGTTGCTGGCGTCACGCCGGGTAAGGGTGGCATAAGTCACCTAGACGTCCCAGTTTTCAACACCGTTGCTGAGGCCGCCTCCCAAACCAATGCCAATGCCTCAGTTATATTTGTACCCCCGCCTTTTGGCCCCGATGCCATTCTGGAGGCGGTGGACGCCGGGCTCGATCTGGTGGTCTGCATCACAGAGGGAATTCCCGCTGCAGATATGGTGAAAGTGAAAAGCTTTGTCATCGATTCGGGCAGCTCTCTTATCGGTCCTAACTGTCCAGGAATTATTTCACCGGGCAAAGCCAAGATCGGAATCATGCCGGGATTGATTCATCGCGAAGGTTCCGTGGGTGTGATTTCCCGAAGCGGGACGCTGACCTATGAGGCGGTGCATCAATTAACGGAACTGGGAATTGGACAATCTACCTGTATCGGTATCGGAGGCGATCCTATCATTGGAAGTACATTCATCGATCTTCTCTCGCAATTTGATGATGATGAGGAGACAAAGGGTGTTGTTCTCATTGGAGAGATTGGTGGCTCCGCGGAAGAAGAGGTGGCAGAGTGGGTTCAAGCGTCTGGTTTTAATAAACCGGTTGTGGCGTTCATCGCGGGTCAGACGGCCCCCCCGGGAAGACGAATGGGCCACGCCGGAGCTATTATCGCAGGTGGGAAGGGGACAGCTTCGGATAAAATGGCTGCGCTGGAACAGGCCGGCATCGCCGTTGTCGCAAGTCCCTCAGATATAGGTATCACCATGAAACAACAATTGGAGGAAAAGTCTTGAGTAGTCAAACGCTGGCAATCATCAAGCCCGATTCTTTTCGGAATAAGAACACAGGCAAGATCGTCGATCGGATCCTCTCAGCAGGTTTTGAAATCACAGCAATGGAACAGCAACATCTTTCGAAAAAACGTGCGGAGGCCTTCTACGATATTCACAGTGAGCGTCCCTTTTTCCACGATCTCATCGTCTTTATGACATCAGGGCCATGCGTACCGATGGCATTGCGAAAGAATGATGCGGTCAGTTCCTTTAGGGAATTGATTGGTGCAACAGATCCACAAAGTGCCAGAGCAGGAACAATTCGAAAAGATTTTGCTGAGAACGTTCAGAACAATGCAGTTCACGGATCTGACTCAGATGACAACGCGGCAAAAGAAATTGCTTTTTTCTTTCCTTCCCTCCAAATTCGCAGCAACTAGACAGTCATTCAAGAAGGATGCGTTCATCCCGAAGATATCTTCCTCTCCTACTCGGAACCACTCTGTTTTTCTCATCGTGTGAGAAACCGTCTTCTCACTACGGTACAGTCGGTAACTACTACAGCGTCCAAGTTGAACAACCGGTAGGTGCGGAAAACCCATCATACGCTTGGGATGTTCTCGCCTTTCCCGATGAGAGTCTTCTAACCTATACTGATCTCTTTATTCGACGCGGTGGAAGAGAAATGGCTTTCCAGCCAGATGTCCCCGGTGACTACCGTTTCGAATTGATTGTTTTCAATGAGGAGGGAAAAGCAGCGGTTACCACCCAGTATCAGTTCTTGATTTCGGAATCGACCAAAGCAACAGTTTCCATCCAATCATCCCCAGAGGTGACGGAGTCTACGGAACTTCCTGAACAGACAGTCGCTGAGCTTCCAGCTACAAAGCTAGAGCCTGAACCTAAACCGACACCTCCCGTAGCAAAAATAAAGGAAAGCGTAGAGAAGACATCCAAACCGACAAAGAAAGTTCATTCTAAATCTCCCGCATTGCAGAGGTCAGATCTTATTAAATCGAGGGGAGAACGGTATACCATTCAGGTTTATTCTGAGCCGTCGTTACGGGAGGCTGAAGACAAGATGAATTATTTGATAAGGCTCGGGTTCGATGCTTATATTCAGAAGGCCTATTTTGACGATACTGATGAATTGTGGTACAGAGTAAGGGTTGGTGCCTACAATGCTAAAGCGGAGGCGAAAAAAGCTACGGCTGTCATCAACCAGCGAACGGGAGTTCTCTGTTGGGTAGACCGGGTAAGGCTAGATCAGTAATAATACATTTGGACTAATAAGAAGGTAGATCAAAATGCAACCAATGAAATTATATTTTGACGTACGTGACATTTTCCGAGCTCCTCGCCTTGCGCTTAGCGGAAAGAAAATCTGGCTTCTTCTCCAAGTTAATCTTCTGGGATACGCCTCTTATTTTATATTCACTCATATGGCTTTCATTGTCAATGGGTGGTCAGTAGGCGAGGTATGGATTGAATATGGACTGTACCCATACCTTGTTGGAAACGATTACAGTATCATTGCCCTCGTGATTTGGCTTGTTGGTGTTGTCGCTTGGATGGTGGCATCTCTTCTAGGTTATACAGCTGTGGCAAGGGTTACCTACAAACAGTTAAAGGGAGATGAATTCTATTCTTCTTCAGACGCTTGGAAGTTTGTGAAGAAACACTGGCACGCCCCAGTATTTACTCAACTTTCGATCATTCTTATAACCTTATTCTTTGTGATCATGGCGGTGGTTTTCGCGCTCATTGGAAAGATCCCTTATCTAGGCGAACTGTTCTTTGGAATCCCTTACCTCATGTGGTTCTTTGGTTCAGTTTTTGTTGTCTATACCAGTGTTGTTCTAATTGTGGCAAGTTTATTCACCCCTGCCATCGTTGGCGCCATGGAGGAAGATACCATGGGAACCGTTTTTCAAAACTACTCCATAACCTGGTCACAACCCTGGCGAACCTTGCTGTACCTACCTTTGATATATACTCTCCTGTACATTGCAGTAGCTGTTTTCTCGTTTTTCATGAAATTCGGTTACCAACTAATTAACGTCGTCTTCGGACATGATTTCCTCATGGGATCGAAATTGACAAAAATGATCGGTTGGGCGACAGATATAGTGGTTACTCCTGTTTGTGACTTTATCTCTGCGTCGCCCTTTGGTATAGGATTCTTTTACACCTACCTGCCGGATTCCAGCGGTGTGCTGGGACCGATGGAATACATTGGTGCTACATTCATAGCTCTCTCTCTGTTCCTGATAGTCGGCACCGTCCTTTCATATGCGATGAGTGTTGAGGTTGTTGCTCAGACTATCGCTGTCGTCATTTTCCGGATGAAGACTGACGAAGAAAACCTCCTCGAAAGAAAAGATGAAGAAGAATTGGAACTTGAAAGTGATGATGACTGGTCTTTCGATTCGGACTCCGACTCGGATGACGATCAGGAAGAAGAGACGACGGATGATTCTGGCGAATCACAAGAGGGCGGCGAGGAGTCAGACAGCGGATCTGAAGAAGAATCGTCCGAAGAGAGCTGATTCCCTCAGCCAGTTTGTCTTTTCAGAAAAGGGGCCTCATGCCCCTTTCTTCTATCTAATGATTAACATCACAGTACCGGCCAGAGTGCTTGACTTGCAGTTTGTTCACAAGGTAAGTTCACAACTGTGAAAATATCCCGTCGAAAACTGTTCGAATCGCCAAGCCCGCTGCAACTGACAACGAGCGCCTCGGAATTGGATTTGTCTGATATATCCAATTGCGATAAGATTCCTGTGACATTGCATATCTCCCGCAGCGGTACCACCGCAAGTGTTGACGGTGAACTAACAGCAAAATCACATCTACAGTGCGATAGATGTCTCGAATCTTTCGACCGAAAGATTCGAGGCGAACTCAAAATAGTTGTCACAGAAAATCCCGGCATGGCGACCGGAACTGCTGACTCTGACATCATTGTCTTTCCTACCGGGACAGATAAACTTGATATATCATCATTGTTGCGTGACGCCATCGTTCTGGAGCGGCCGATGAAAGAAGTATGTGATGAAAAATGCAAGGGTCTCTGCGCAGAATGTGGGGTGAATCTGAATCAGTCCGATTGCGGATGCCAAGATGAGGGGTTTGATGAACGGTGGGCTCCGCTAAAAGAAATTAAATTAGCTCAACTGGAGAATTAGTATGGCACTTCCCAAAAGAAAACAGTCAAAGGCACGTGGTCGAAAAAGACGGACGCATTGGAAGACGAAAACGGCAACGATTTCGACCTGTCCACAGTGCAATCAGCAAAAGATACCCCATCGGGCCTGTCCGAACTGCGGCTACTATCGCGGCAGACCGGTTACTGCACCCACTAACTGATTAATTCAATGAGAATCGTCGTTGATGCTATGGGCGGAGACCATGCACCCTCAGAGGTAGTGCAAGGCGCCTTGAATGCAGTTTCAGATGATTCGGGAATCGAAATCATCCTCACTGGTGATGAGAAAAAGATAAGCAGCAGCTTCCCCTCTTCAAGCAACAGCTCATCGATCACGATTCACCACACATCTCAAACCGTCGAAATGACTGACGGGCCCTTGCAGGTAATCAAACAGAAACCGAATTCCTCCCTCGTGGCCGGAATTGAAATGATCAAGAACGGAAAAGCGAGAGCCTTTGTAAGCGCCGGGAGTACTGGCGCTATTCTCGCTGCATCTCTGTTCCTTCTTGGTAGGATCGAAGGGGTTAAGCGACCGGCCCTTGGAGTATTCTTTCCATCAGGAAATAACGGATTGGTTCTGTGCGATGCCGGCGCAAATTCCGACGCTAAACCCGAGCACCTCCTACAGTTTGCAATTATGGCATCGGGATACATGTCTCACATTAAGGGAGTTCATGAACCGAAAATCGGCCTTTTGAACATAGGTGTTGAAGAAACGAAAGGGAATGATCTCTATTTGGAGGCTCACTCCCTAATGAAGGAATATCTTCCAACTTTTAAAGGAAACGTTGAAAGTCGGTATCTCTTTGAAGGTGAAGTTGATGTGGTGGTATGCGATGGATTTCTCGGTAACAATCTTGTGAAGTTTGCTGAAGGATGGATTCGCCATGTCCATCAAGATCTCTCCACCCAGTTGGAAAACCAGAATGTGTCTGTCGAAAAGAAGCGCGAGTTCAAGTCAATCTTTTCCAGAGCTTTGCGGCATTTCGAATATGAAGAATATGGCGGCGTCCCATTGCTTGGCATTGATGGTGACGTTATCATTTGCCACGGCAGCTCGCCAGCGAGAGCAATTAAGAACGCCATATTTGCTGCAAAAAAATCTGCTGAGACAAACCTTGTTGGCTCAATCAGAGATGACATTTCATCTACCGTCTCCCTGATTGAAGGAAAAGTATGACGTATCGAGCCACAATCTCGGCTGCCGCTCACTATCTCCCCCGTCGAATTGTTACCAATGCTGAACTTGAGAAAACTGTTAAGACAAACGATGAATGGATCAGAAGCCGAACCGGTATAGCCGAACGCCGCATGGTTGCAGAAGATGAGGCTACCTCGCATATGGGAATCAATTCGGCTGTCCAAATCCTTGAAAAAACCGGAATAAACGCAGCCGAAATCGAAGTTATCATTGTTGGTACTGTTACTCCGGATATGTTTTTCCCCTCCACAGCAGCTCTGGTGCAGGACGCCATCGGCGCCGATAATGCCTGGGCCTTTGACCTCAATGCAGCCTGTTCCGGTTTTATCTTTTCCCTCGAGACAGCGGCAGGTCTCATCGCATCAGGCAATTACCAAAAAATTCTGGTCATTGGCGGCGACACAATGACTTCGGTACTAGACTACGAGGACAGAACAACATGTATCCTCTTTGGAGATGGTGCCGGCGCGGTACTTCTTGAGCCCACTGATGGTGAAGATGGCATCATCGATTCAATCATGTTTACCGATGGAAGCGGCGGAAGCAGGCTCTACATGCCCGCTGGTGGAAGCCGACGTCCTGCCACTCGTGAAACGGTAGATCAGCGGCTTCACTATCTCAAGCAGGACGGGCGGGAAGTTTTCAAGTCGGCTGTGCGCGGGATGGTGGATGCATCAGAAATTCTTCTTTCGCGCAATGGCCTGTCCGGGAATGACCTGAAACTGTTTATTCCCCATCAGGCTAATAAGCGGATTATTGATGCCAGCGCAAAACGACTCGGATTGAATGAAGAACAAGTCCTGGTTAATATCGAAAGGGTCGCCAACACAACCGCTGGAACGATTCCCATCGGTTTGAGTGAAGCTGTAGCAGATGGACGACTTAAAGAAGGAGACTTTCTTCTTCTAGCTGCCTTCGGTGCGGGATTCACCTGGGGCGCCACTTTAATTCGATGGGGTCAGTGCAGATGAAAACGGCATTCTTGTTCCCGGGACAAGGCTCTCAGAAAGTCGGCATGGGGAAAGATCTGTTCGATAACTCAACTCCGGCAAGACTTCGTTATGAAGAAGCAAACCAGATTATGGGTATGGATCTCTCCACACTTTCATTTAAGGGGCCTGAAGAGGAACTCCGTCAGACTGAATTAACTCAGCCAGCCATATTCGTAGTCAGTGTTATTTTGAATGAAATGCTGGTTGAATCAGGAACAATTCCCTCCTTCTCAACGGGTCACAGTTTAGGTGAGTATTCAGCATTGACCGCTGCTGGAGTCTTCAATTTCGCTGATGCACTTGCTCTGGTCAAACTACGAGGCGAACTCATGAGCAAGGCAGGCCGCGAACAAAAAGGGACGATGGCGGCAGTTCTCGGTCTTAGCGACAAAGTGGTTTCTGAGCTTTGTGTGGACGCCTCCCAGAATGAAGAGGTGGCCGTCCCGGCAAATTTCAATTCACCGGG
The DNA here is from genome assembly GCA_002448795.1 of Fidelibacterota bacterium UBA6931. Lineage (GTDB taxonomy): Bacteria > Fidelibacterota > Marinisomatia > Marinisomatales > S15-B10 > S15-B10. The sequence continues at coordinate 79,500 of DKAH01000003.1, read as the reverse complement.
ACAGATCGTAATTTCAGGTAGTATCAAGGCAGTTAGACGGGCCATGGAATTCGCAGACAAAGCCGGAGCCATGAAAACTATTGAATTGAATGTAAGCGGCGCCTTTCATTCTCCATTGATGACAAGTGCAAAACATGCCATGCGTGAAGCGCTCGATGCAACAAAACTAAATACCGCAAGATTCCCCGTCATCATGAATGTGACCGCTGAAGCGACCACCGATCCAGAACGAATCCTGGACAACCTCATCAGTCAGCTCGACAGTCCGGTGAGATGGATCGAATCAATTGATACACTTCGGGAAAGTGGTGCCGACAGTTTTGTGGAAGTAGGACCCGGCCGTGTCCTGCAGGGATTGAACAGGAGGATTGATCGATCGCTCCCGACGCGAGGTGTCGAAAAAATGGTGCAAGTGGAGGAACTTGAAGTTGTCTGAATCAAGATCGGCATTTATCACTGGAGCATCCCGCGGAATAGGCCTTGCCATTGCGAAGCTTTTTGCATCGAAAGGTATCAGTGTAACTTGCGCAAGCCGGACGGCTGAAGCTCTTGACGAGGTGGTCTCGGAAATTCGAGCAGGCGGCGGTAAAGCTCACGCCATACCACTTGATGTCTCAAATCTTGATGACTTTTCTCGTGTCATCTCCGAGTCGGTGGACCAGTTTGGAGGAGTTGATATTCTCATAAACAACGCAGGAATCGTGAAAGATAATCTTTTGCTTAGGATGAAAGAAGACGACTGGGACAGCGTGATTGATATTAATCTGAAAGGATCCTTTAATGGTATCAAGGCTGTCACTCCCCTGATGATGAAGCAACGATCAGGTAGAATCGTGAATATCACTTCAGTTTCAGGAATGATGGGAAATGCCGGACAGGCAAACTATTCCGCCGCCAAGGCAGGCATGATCGGCCTAACCAAAACAACAGCCAGAGAATTGGCGTCCCGAAATATTACAGTAAACGCTATCGCTCCCGGTTATATCGCCACAGACATGACTTCTAAATTAAACGAAAAAGTGAAAGAAGACTTAATTAAACATATACCGCTGAGGAGGATCGGAGAGGCTGAAGAGATCGCTGAAACAGCGCTCTTTCTCTGTTCCGATGCGGCAGGTTACATTACGGGGCAAACGATCGCCGTAAATGGCGGTCTCTACATGTAAAGGAGATAACAGATGTCCAGTTTCGATAAGGTAAAAGAAGTGATCATGGACAAACTCGGTTCCGATGAAGACAAGATCACTGCTGAAGCTTCATTTGTGGATGACCTTGGAGCCGATTCACTTGACACCGTGGAATTGATCATGCAACTCGAGGAAGAGTTCGGCATGGAAATCCCCGATGAGGAAGCTGAAAAACTTACCACCGTAGGCTCCGCTGTAGATTATATAGATTCTCACTCCGGTTAGATTCCGTGCCCCGTCGTGTCGTCGTCACGGGATTAGGGGTGGTGTCCCCATTCGGTGTGGGAGTTCGTCTTTTCTGGGAAAGTCTCCTTGCCGGCAAGAGCGGGATATCCACCATCACGAAGTTCGATACTTCGAATCATTCCGTAACGATCGGCGGTGAGGTCAATCATTTCACTCCCGAAGACTATCTTGAGAAAAAAGAACTGAACCGCCTCGACGAATTTGCTATTTATGCAATCGCGGCGGCGGATGAAGCGCTGAAAGATGCACAGCTTGAAGAAGGCCTCCCAAACATGGATCGATTTGGTGTCATACTTGGTTCTGGGGTGGGCGGATTGCAGACAATGGAGAACCAGAATAGAAGGCTTATTAACCGCGGTCCCCGGGCTATTTCACCATTTTTTATTCCCATGTTCATTCCCGATATTGCACCAGGACACATCTCCATTCGATGGGGTATGAAGGGTCCGAACTACAGTGTTGTTTCGGCCTGCGCCAGCGCCACCAACGCCATTGGCGACGCCTATCGTCTGATCCAACACGGGGATGCCGATGTGATTCTCACAGGCGGCTCGGAAGCTCCTATAACTCCCATCTCTTATGCCGGTTTCTCGAATATGAAGGCGCTCTCTACTCAGAATGAAAATCCTCAACAAGCGTGCCGCCCCTTCGATAAGGAGCGTGACGGATTTGTTATGGGAGAAGGTGCGGGTGTGCTGATCTTGGAAGAAGCGGATCACGCCGTGGCCCGGGGGGCCACGATCTACGGTGAAGTGGGTGGCTACGGTGCCACCGGAGATGCCCATCATATCACTGCTCCTGCACCTGGTGGTGAAGGAGCAGTACGGGCCATGAGAAGAGCTCTGGAGGATGGGGATCTGAAACCCCGGGATATTGAGTACATTAACGCCCACGGTACCTCCACACCCTTTAACGACAAAAATGAAACGGCGGCGATTAAGAAAGTCTTTGGTAATCACGCCAAAAAAATCAATGTCAGTTCAACCAAGTCTATGACTGGCCATCTTCTCGGCGCTAGCGGTGGAATCGAGGCAGTGGTGTGTAGCATGTCAATCCTGGAACACAAGATTCCTCCTACCATAAATTATGAAAACCCGGATCCCGATTGTGACCTGAACTACACACCGAACAGTGCAGTCCAAAAGGAAGTGAATATCGCTTTATCGAACACCTTTGGATTCGGCGGTCATAATGCAGTCCTAGTGTTGAAGCGGTGGGTATGAACCCTATCATTTACATTTTCAGATCACTTACCTGGCGCTTAGTTCATAAAGATAAAAAGCTCTTCAAACTGCAGACCGAACTCGGCTACTTTTTCCGCAGTCCCTCACTTCTACGTATCTCTCTTACACATAAATCGAAAGAACCACGTGTCGCTCGGAATTATGAACAACTGGAATTCTTAGGTGATGCAATCCTGGATCACGTGATTGCAGAAATGCTATTCCGGGAATTCCCCAGTGCCAGAGAGGGACTTCTAACCCAACGGCGTTCCACGCTGGTCCAGAAAAAGTATCTTGGAAAAATTGGAGAAGAATTGGGATTGCTCCAGTACATCAAGGCTGGACCTTCACTTAATCTGAGTCAACCAAAAGTGTCTGAGAGGCAGCTCGCTAATGTATTCGAAGCACTTATTGCAGCCATGAAGCTGGATGGTGGTCTTAAGCCTTGCTTCCAACTAATCGAACGGACTGTCTGGCGGAATCGCCGGGAAGCGTGGAAGACTCTAAATTACAAAGGTTTGCTGATCGAGCATTGCCAAGCTAACTCATTGGAGAACCCCCGCTTTATCATAGCGGATACCGAGGGTGCTGAACATGAAAAACTGTTTAAGGTGGCGGTAAGAATAGGATCAGAGATTCACGCCACGGCATCGGAAGTTACAAAAAAAGCCGCTGAACAGGCGGCTTCCCAAAAAACGCTTGAAATAATAAAAGAGTGATCAGACGCTCGGAGTCTTCCTTTCCAAGGCACCGAGCTCATCGCGAATTTCCGCTGCCCTTTCATACTCTTCATCTTCAACAGCTCTTTGCAGTTTTTCCTCAAGAATTTTCTTTCGGTTCGTGTCATGACCGTGAACCAACTCTTCAAAACTGACAGCCGATTGTTCATCGTCTTCTACACCAGCTTCGCTCATCACCTCTTCGTCCACAAAGATGGGCGCTCCGAGCCTAAGCGCCACGGCAATCGCATCAGACGGCCGCGAATCAACCTCCGTCTCGTCCTCCCCATGAAGATCGATACGAATGCCGGCGTAATAGGTTCCTTCAGATAGATTCGTCACTACTACGGCCTTAACGTTTACTTCTAACTCTTCCAGAATCGCTGTTAGGAGGTCATGTGTCATGGGACGAGGCGTGTCAACATTTTCACGGGCGAGGGCGATTGATTGCGCCTCAAAAGCTCCAACGATGACTGGGAGCTTACGCTCCTCTCCGCCTATCTCTTGAAGTACTACCGCATAACCTTTACTGGGGGGGTAAAACGAAATCCTAGTGACTTCAACGGGGATCATTAATTGTGATATCCAAGTTATACTAATTTAGGTGATTGATCTTCTCAAAGCAACCCTATTGGCATCATTTTTCTTCACCGGTTGACAAACTTTCTTTCAGTGCTTGAATTCTCTCTACCGGCGTAGGATCGGTGCCGTGCAAGACGGCACACCAGTAACTGACCCAGTCACAATAATGAATCAGGTAGAACAGACGCTCCATCAGGCTGCTTCCCATGCTGTGAATCTGTTCCTGATAGCCGACGATATCGCCAATTAAATCTTTCGTCAGCGACTGCCTCAGGGCTGTTCGTGGGTGCTGACTCTCATCCATCAGCCAGACAATGCCTAGGTTTTTCAGGAGCTCAGGATTGTTCAAGTAACCGACGATTTCGTTGTGATTCATTTCAGGAAGGGAGTGATGGAATGCAACCATTTTTGCGTTTTCTTCCAACTGCTCCCTAAAGCGTAGCGCAACAGATCCTGTGTATCGAGCGTCTCCATAGATAATGGGAATTGAGCCGTATATTTTCTTAGCCATCTTCAGCGTCCTATTGGAATCGGATTCTTTTGAAAACTCGGATCTGGCCTCAATCACAAGTGCAGCAGCTCTTGCGATTGCGTCGGTATTCAAAGCGGAGCAGAGACCTTGTTGAGACAGGTAAACGAGTGTCGGGATGACAACAAAACCGAGAGATGCTCGGGGAGGATTTCCACCGGGGATTTCGATAAGGTCGCCTCCATCACTCCTCAGTCGTTCAGCGAGTTCACCCCCGGAAGTAATGCCTACAAGTTGGGATCCTCTTTCTTCAGCTTCACTGTAGCAAGAGAGAGTCTCTTCAGTGTTGCCCGAATAGCTGACACAAATTACAATTGTTGAGTGGCCAACCCAGTCAGGAAGTGAATAGTCCCTAACGACTTCGATGGGGACTGCTGCCGAATCGGCCGTCAGGGACTTAATCAGATCACCGCCTATTGCAGAACCACCCATTCCAGCGATGACAACAGCCGAAGCTTTTGATCTAACAGAATCTGAAAGAGACTTCTCAGCAATTTGGTAAGCACGTTCTAATTGTTCGGCAAATGTATAAATCTGCTGGTGCATTCCTTCAGGGTCGAGACTTTGGTAACCGCTGCTACTCATCGCTTACGCTCCATTAAGTATTGAACGAAGGAAGTTAGATCGTTCTGAACCTTATGAGGTAATGCTTCAAGTTGGACCACTGCATCTGTTGACAATTCTTTCACCAGGTTTTCACCCTCCGCAACAATCCCGTTAGCATCAAGGTAGTCGCGTATTTCTGAAATTGTTTCACCTAGTGACTCACCATCCAAACTTTTCATGAGGTTGCCCCAATCCGATGGATTTAATTCTTTAGCTTTACAGAAAAGATATGTTTTCTTCCCTGAAATAATATCACTCCCCAAACTCTTCCCCATCTTCCCGGAGTCCGAGTATATCTCAAGGATATCGTCTTGAATCTGAAACGCCTGTCCCACCTTCTCGCCGTAAAGAGCAACAGAATCAATCTCTGCTTTTTCCGCTTTTCCTAGAATTGCGCCGAGCTGACAGCAGAGCGATAACAGTGTGCCGGTTTTTAGCCGCACCATTTCAAGATAGTCGTTGACGTGTACTTCTCCATCTGTCTCAAAGGCTTTGTCCAGCGCCTGACCCTCGCAAAGGTGAAGAGTGGCATTAGTGAATGCACTTAAACATGCGGCTGAATGATCTGTTAGACTATTCAGTTGATGAAAGGCTAGAGCAAAAATACCGTCTCCAGCAAGAATCGCTGTGGAGTTATTCCACCTATAATGGACCGTCTCCTTTCCGTGCCGGAGATCGTCCCCGTCCATGATATCGTCATGAACGAGAGAAAAATTGTGTAGAATCTCTACAGCCAGTGCGGCCGGCAGAGTTGCATCCTCATCTGCACCAAAGCCGCTAGACGTTAAGAAAACAAGCGCCGGCCTTAGCCGTTTTCCCCTACCGGAAAAAACGTACCGAATAGGATCATAGAGATAGGCTGGCTCAGCATCTTGGCCAATCTTAAGGAGTGCTTGATCAACGGTTGACTGGTAACTAATGAGTCTTTCCTTGAAAGCCTCAGACAACATCGGGAATATCCACCTCACCCAATTCCTTGATTTTACTGAGGATTGATTGTTGAATCTCTTTCATTCTATCCTCGGTTTTTGCCTCAAATCGACACACGATGACTGGCTGCGTATTTGATGCCCTCACAAGTCCCCACCCATCTGAAAACCGAATCCTCACGCCATCAATATCGAGACAATCATACTTTTGCTTGAAGTACGCCATCGCTTCATCATTAATCCTGAATTTTTCCTCATCATCTGGACATTCCAATCTCATCTCTGGAGTCGAATGATACTGGGGAAGCGCCGATACTAATTCTGACAGCTTCTTTTCCTGCCGTGAAAGCATTTGAACGACCCGCGCTGAAACATAAATGGCATCATCATAACCAAAATAGTCATCTGCAAAGAAAATGTGGCCACTCATCTCGCCACCGAATTTGCACCCTAGCTCCTTCATCCTCTGTTTAATCAGGGAGTGTCCCGTTTTCCAGATGACAGGCCGGCCTCCAAGTCGCAATATCTCATCTTCCAACGCTTGGGAGCATTTGACATCAAAGAGAATTTCTGCATTGTTGCTAATGATTTCCGGAAGCATCAGCGCCATGATCTGATCTGCAAAAACGACTTTACCCATCTCGTCAATCAAACCGATGCGGTCGGCGTCGCCATCGTAGGCAAGTCCAGCATCGAAGTCTCCCATCTTCATAATTGACACAAGTTCGGTCACATTTTCGAGAACTGTGGGATCGGGGTGATGATTTGGGAATCGACCATCCACATCACAGTACAGTTCTGTCATCTCGGCACCGAGCCCGCTGAAAACCTCAGGCGCTGCAAGGCAGGCGGCGGCGTTGCCGCAGTCCATAACGAGTTTCATCGACCGTTCCAGATTTATTTTACTTCGAAGCATCTCAATGTATTCATCAAGAATACGATACTTGACTTCTGTTCCGTCCCCACTTTCAAAGTCTTCACTCTCCATAAAGGCTCGTAATTGTTGAATTTGATCCCCGTAAACAGCACCTTTGTTAAGGGACATTTTGAATCCATTCATTTCGGCAGGATTGTGACTGCCGGTAATCTGTACAGCGGCACCAACGTCGAGTTTCCACATGCTGTAGTAATTTGCAGGTGTCGGCAAAATACCAATATCTATCACATCAATACCTGTCGCTAAAACACCTTTTTTGAACTGTTTTTTAAGTTCGGGAGTCGTCAGCCGGACATCACCGCTAAGGGAAATTTCTCTAACTCCCTCACGCTTGACGAAAGTGCCGAAAGCTCGGCCAAGTCCAGTCACAAACTGCGGATAGAAGTCGTCAGCAACGACACCTCGAACATCGTACTGTCGGAAAACGTAGTGGTTTACTTTCATTGAATGATCAAACAGTCACCTTGCCAAGAATTACCTGCCTGATCGCTCCTGTTACCGAAGGAAGGTTGCCAGGAATTTTCTTCAAATTCGCTGCGCCAAGCATGGCGAAACCCAGCGCCTCCTTCATGAACGGGTCGATACCGTACTCCTGGGAAGAGACGACAGTTAGGGGCGAAAATAATTCTTCTAGATCGTTCATCACTGCTTCGTTGTAGACACCTCCTCCTGAAATTATAAGTTGTTGAGCTGAATCAATAGGAAAGAACTGCCGACAATTTACCGCCACACTCCGTGCCGTAAAAAGGGATAGTGTTGCCATCAGGTCATCGGGACTTTCCGTTGGCGATAGAGAGACATTTTCATTCAGCCAGGAAAGGCCAAAGGTGTCTCTGCCTGTTGACTTTGGCGGCGGCGCCTGAATGAATGGATGCTCTAACCAGTGATTAACTTTCTCAATGTCCGGGGTTCCCTGCACCGAACAAGCACCTTCGTCATCAAACTTTTTCCCTGTTGATAATTTCATTACCTCATCCATCAGTGCCATTCCGGGACCGGTATCAAACCCGGTGATGGGTTCACCGGAGTCCGCCGGAGGAAGAAACGTCACATTCGCCACCCCGCCAAGATTGAGACAGATCACAGCTCCTCCCTTCTTCTGAAAAAGCCAACAGTCAACCATCGGTATGAGCGGAGCTCCAGTTCCGCCGGCGGCGATGTCGGATGCCCGAAAATCAGACACCACCGGCACCTTGAGAAGCTGAGCCAAAAATGAGGGTTCTCCAATTTGAAGAGACGACGTTCCACTCATGTGGTGAACGGTTTGTCCGTGCATACCGACGGCGTCCACTTGTTCAATCTTTTGTTCTTTCAAGAAGCGTTCTGTTTCTCTCGCCATGAACTCCCCTAGGGTAAAGTGAGTAGCTGCAATTTTTTCTCCGTCCCCGCTCAAGCACTCCTCGACGCTTTCTCTCAGGTTATCTGTGTAAGGTACCGAGCCTTCCGCCAGCACAACGGCTTTCGCCGATTCCTCGGAAAAACGAACCTTTGCTACACTAATGTCGAGGCCGTCCATGGAGGTGCCCGTCATGAGTCCGACCATAATAAGGTGCTCTTTGCTTTCTAAACCAAGGTTCGTCATTTCTCCAGGACTCTTCTTAAGAATCCCCGCTCCTTCTCAAGTATCGCTCGAGCGGCAGAAACATCACACTGGCAATGGTGCATAACGATGGCTGTCTTTACCTCTTTCTCGGCACGATGAAGAAGTTCGTGGGCAGAGTCGTATTCCAAGCTGGTCAACTTTGAAATTATTCGAGTGCCACGATCGAGCAGTTTGTCATTCACCGCCTTGAGATCTACCATGAGATTCCCGTAGACTTTCCCGAGGCGGACCATAGTGGCAGTTGAAATCATATTCAGAATCATTTTCGTGGCGGTACCAGATTTCATTCTTGTTGAGCCTGTGATCACCTCACGCCCAATAGAGACCGCTATAAGAACGTCTGTCCGCGGTGTAATGAGCGGCTTTGCATTACAGATGAGGAATACAGTTGCACACCCTTTTTCCTTGGCGTATTCCAGGGCACGCAAGACGTAAGGTGTGGTACCGCTGCTAGCGATACCGATGACTACATCTTCTGCTGTTACCCCGGCAGCTTTCAGGTCAGTTTCAGCATCCTCAGGTTTATCCTCCGCACCTTCTATAGATTTCCAAAGCGCTTCTTCTCCTCCTGAAATGACCGCCTTGAATAGATCCGGAGGCACTGAAAATGTTGGTGGGCATTCAGCTGAATCAAGCACACCAAGACGACCACTCGTTCCTGCACCGATGTAAATTACATGTCCACCTTTCCGGATGGCGTCCAAAGCAAAATTAACGGCCTGCTCCACTTTGGGCAAAACCTTCTCAACCGCGGCCGCAACGGCCTGGTCTTCCCTGTTGATAATTTCCAGAATCTGAGACACCGATTTGGAATCGAGCTCCATAGAAGATGGATTTTGCTGCTCTGTTAAAAGTGCCCCCCTGTTCATTCGTTTAGTCATGGTTCAAACTTGTTCCTTAGATGAAACTTAAACATCTTCCTATCGATGATGAAGAGGATTCAAATGGATCAGACGTCTGTCAGCTCCCGAAATTCTGTGTAAATTGAAGCAATGATCGAATCGGCCATCGCACTCTTTGGTCTTGTGCTTTCAGCGTTTTATTCCGGAACTGAGATAGCTTTTCTTCAGGCCAATCCGGTACAGCTAGCTGTCTGGCGTGAGGGAGGCAATAAGATAGCACGACGGACAGAGGCTCTGTTGGCTGATCCCGATCGGTATCTCACTACAGTTCTCGTGGGGACAAATCTCGCCAATGTTCTCACATCTTCCTACGCCACCATTGTACTGACAAGATTGGGACTGCCAGAACTTCTAATCATTCTGATCTTGGGTTCCATTATACTTCTGTTTGGCGAAGTGCTGCCGAAGAGCTTTTCCCGGGACAACGCCAGCTCTATCGCAGTAATGTCAACACCGCTTTTGAAAACATCGGAACTGCTCCTCGCTCCTCTTGTCTGGTTGGCCCGTGCATATGCTTCGCGCTTCCTGAATGGAGATACAGCCAAGCTGAGCAAATCGGGCTTCATGGCACGAGACGAACTGAAAATCCTTTTCGATGAAGCGGAGGCCGGTGATGACCTGGAAGCTGAAGAGAAAAAGGTGATCACCAATATACTTGATTTCGGTTCTCAGCCTGTGAAAGCGGCTATGACTTCCCGAGCGGACATCATCGGGATTGACAAGACCGCTTCGATCGAAGACGCGATCGAATTGATGGATTCTACCGGACTTTCTAAGCTTGTTCTCTTCAAAGGTTCCGTGGATAATATCCAAGGAATCATCTTTCTTCACGATCTGATCTCAAATAAAGAGAATCTTTCAAATCTGGCTCGGCGACCTCTTCTCATCAGCGAATCGATGACTTCAAGCGAAGCACTACGCGAATTGAAACGCTACCGATCGACTATCGCCATCGTGGTAGCACTCAACGGGGAAATATCTGGTCTTGTCACTGTAGAAGATCTTGTTGAGGAACTGTTCGGTGAATTTGAAGATGTGTTCGATGAAGAATTGAATCGAGTCTCCCGGCTCTCTAACGGTAGCCTCCTCATCGATGGAAGAAAGAGTCTCGATGACCTGGTCACGGAGTGCGACATAAAACTCCCCTCGGGCAATTACGAGACTGTGGGTGGATTCGTGATCAAATGTCTCGGGCGAATCCCCTCAGCCGGTGAAACACTCGACATAGATAACGTCAGTATCAGAATTCTGCAATCTACACCGAGTCAGGTTCAGCGGATTCACATCCGCCCCCAGCGCCCTTAGGCGTCCACCCTCCGACCCAAGAACTTTACCACTGCAATAACAACAATTGCGCCTAACGCAATCGCCAGAACGACTGGCAGATAACTAACCATTGCGTAACCGAAAACAAAGCTAATGATGCCTGTAGTCATCGCATAAGGAAGTTGGGTCCGCACGTGATCTACATGATCGGAACCGGAAGCGATTGAAGAAAGAATTGTTGTATCTGAGAGAGGTGAACAGTGATCCCCGAAGACACAGCCCGAGAGGACACTGGCAAAAGTAGCAAGGTAGATGGGCTCAGCAAGCGCAATATTCGGATCACCGCCAAGGAGCTTAAATGCAAGAGGTACTGCAATTGGAACGAGAATAGGCATAGTCCCCCAGGATGTGCCTGTACAGAAGCTGACCAAAGCAGCTGTGAGGAAGGTAACAGCCGGCAAAAGAGCCGGCGTTAGTATACCTTCTGTCAGACTGATGATATAATCCGCTGTCTTTACTTCAGCGCATATATCGCCCAGGGTCCAAGCCAGCACGAGTATCATGCAGGCCATCAGCATCGATTTTGCCCCTTGAACCCACGACTCGACCCCCTTTCGCAGGGTAAGGATTCCTCGACCATTGGAGAGAAGAATTGCAATTATCCCTGCCAAAAGCGATCCCCAAATTAGCGCCCGGTACGGATCCGAGGAGCCGATGATATTGCGAATAGAATGATGATCGCCCGGCGCAAGTGAACTGGTCCCTGTGACATATAGTCCAACCATCGTGATGAAAACCACCAACAGAATCGGTACCATGGCATTAGTCCAATGAGATGCCCCTGAAGCAAACATCCCCGTCTTGGTCATTTCGGCATCACTGAGAGGTTGAGCGCCATCAGCTAAAACTTTCCCTTCAAGAGTGGCCCGACGCTCGGCCTTGAGCATATTGCTGTAATCCCTCCCTGTCCAGAGAAGATACCCCATAAAAATAACCGTCAGAATACAGTAAAAGGAGTAAGGAATGGAATTTATGAACGTGATGTAAGGATTTTCCGTTATCCCATAAGCCTTGTAGGGAGTCTCCAGCAACGACATCTGAAAGACCGACCATGTGCTGATGATTGCCAGAGATGCCACTGGGGCGGCGGTGGAATCGACAATATAAGCAAGTTTCTCTCGGGAAACTTTGAGTCGGTCCGTAAACGGGCGCATCATGTTCCCGACAAAGAGTGTGTTGGCGTAATCGTCGAAGAAAATGACAACACCCATAAGCATCGTCGCCAGTTGGCTTCGCTTCCGGGTACTGGCGTATTTTGAGGCGCTGTTCACCACTCCCTTCATGCCGCCGTTGGCGCTGACGACACCGATAACCCCACCGAAACCGAGAGTAAATAAGAGAATCTTTGCCTGATCAGAATCGATGATTGAATTAATGATGTGTGTGTCAATTGTCGCCAAAAGCCCTGTGACGGGATTATATCCCATCATCATAGTTGCACCGATCCAGACGCCGCAGAAAAGCGAAAGGATCACCTCTCTCGTTAGAAGCGCCATGGATATGGCAAGCAAAGGGGGTATAAGAGAAGGTAATGATGGTTTAATCTCCACTGTCTCAGAGGAAGGGACAAGCATTCCCCAAAGAAGAACGAGGAGAATTGTTCCTGTCAGGAAAAGTTTACGGGTTAGGTCGTTCACGAAGAGAGCCAATATAACGGGCGACTGAGAGGGAGAAAAGCGATTTTTACTCCCATATTGTCACGGCCCGAAGTAACTTGAAAATAGCATGAAAAGGATTGATTTCTATGTCATCCGGCAGTTTTTCTCACTGTTGGGTGTATCACTCCTCGGTTTTATCGTCATCTTTCTCGTCGTTGATGCTGTGGAAAATATGGACAAATTCATTGATTCCGAGGTTCCAAAAGGCATGATAGCGGCCTATTATTTTCATTCGATCCCGTGGTTTGTCAGCATCGGGCTCCCTATGGCAGTACTTGTTTCAACCATCTTCACCGTTGGCCTGCTATCGCGGCGAAATGAATTGACAGCCATGAAAGCATCTGGTGTATCGCTCTACAGAATCGCCATGCCACTGATTCTTTGTTCCATCTTCATTAGCGGTGCATCGTTCTTTTTTGATGACCGGGTAGTGACCGCAGGAAATCAAAAACGGCGCGCTATTGAAAAAGACTATCTGATCAAATCCCGCGGCAAGCAATATTCAACTAAGAATCAAGATATTTTCCTGAGAAAATCTGACATTTTCCACATTGCCATCGATCGCTATACACCCAAGACCTTGAAGGCAGCGGGCGTGGTGATCCATTTCATGGATCAAGGCAAATTGACCAGACGAATTGATTCCAGCACAATGGCATGGAAGGAAAAAGAAGGGAAATGGTTACTTAACACCTATGCTATCCGTGAGTTTCATCCAGACGGATTTGAAACTGCGGTCCATTTTTCCCGAAAGGATACCTTGATTACTATCGACTTCCACCCTGGAGATTTGACGAAAAGGGCTATTTCGCCTCAGGAGAAGAACTACGTTGATCTTAAGTCTTTCATTGCGGAACTGAACGAGAGTGGGGTTGACACCACACGATGGAAGGTGAATCTCTACGGAAAGATCTCGTTCGCTTTCACCAATTTGATCGTAGTCCTTTTTGCCTTTCCCCTCGTGGCATTTAAACCAAAAACTGGCCTAGCCTTCGGCGCTGGGATGAGTGTCTTCGTCATCTTTGGCTATTACGCGTTTATCCGTTTTGGTCAAACGCTCGGCTACAAAGGAATCCTTGAACCGTTCCTCTCAGCGTGGATCGGAAACATCATCTTCTGCATCGGCGGAATTATCCTGCTAGTGCGAGCGAGGAAGTAGTCAACAATTATTGACTTGGGACCGACTTATCTTTCCGGCTTTTCAAACTGGTAAGGGCGATGCCGAAAGAGATTGACGCTCCCTTCATATTGTGAAACCAAATCCCGTTACGAAAAGAAAAAGCAAAATCGTAAATAATCGGTCCAGCATGTAAGCCTGCACCAAAGCCGAGTTCTTTAAGATATTTTCCCCCATACATGTAACCTATTCTCATAGGAATACTCTTAAATCGGGTGAACTGAAGACCTGCAGATATTTTCCATCTTTGATGCACGCCGAGGCGATTAGAAAATCCTGCGACTAAGTCACCAGCAATTTGAATGTCAGGATCGATTTGTTTAGACACACCCATTCTCAGCAGTCCCGGATAGCGAACCTTGAACTGACGGGGATTGCCATCGGAATCAAGATCTTTCACCACAGCTTTACGTTCTTTAAATAAGTCCTTCCATTCACTCTTACTCAGTTTGTCAATGGTCACAGAGTCAGCAGTAATCTCATGAACCATTGCATAGCCCCGCGGCACTTCTTGTCCTCCCCACTTGAAGTAACCCGTTTCATCGGATACTCCCAGCAAATCCGTTAATGCTGATGGTTGGTTCCATTCAATAGATCCAACAGCATTAATCAAAGAAAGGCCTACACGCCAGCCATTGATCTCTTTTGATGCAAATCCCACATCCACAGCAGTCCCGTAACCCCCAATGCCGTGCCTCATGAAGTAGCGAGCATTCAAATGAAAGGCGGTTGTATCAGTGGTTAAGAACGTGTAACTGGAATCTGGATCTGTTCCCATATAGTATAATCCCTGAAGGAATTTCAAGGAAACTCCCCACGAGAACTTTTCTGTCGGAACAGCAAATGAAAAGGCATGCTCAAGAAGACCCATCTGTTCCCGGCTATACTCAAGATCCAACGCCTCGTTGATTTCATTTCCATCGAGTATAAACTTAAAAATACCGAAGGGCATCTTAATGTCATTAATGGTGACCAGATCATTGGTAATAGCCATATTGCCTGAGGCGTAATTAAGCGCCGGGAGTGCAAGGTGAAGATCCTGTGAAAATCGTAGGCCATCCCGAACCTGATCATATATCTCATACTTCCCTCTCTGCGACTCCGCTTCAAGATTCTTTCCACTCAACCCCATGGTATTCTCAAGTGAAAAGAAATTGTTGACGACACCAAGGTTGATTGTTCCAATCTGCCACATGAACGGTTTGCCGTGTTGATAGGTAAGGTTTGCGGGATTTACTCCAACAGCGTAGATCCCATCAGCCTGAGTCGTGTAAGCGCCTCCCAGAGCTACCATGACGGGATCCCGTTTGATCTGAGCGGTCCCACAAACGTGGATAAATAAAATAGACAATAGTAAACGAGAATATTTCACCGATTTGCCCTAGTCGATGTTCTGTCCCTGTTCCATCGAACTTTTCCTATTTTCTCACGGGCAATCGCAACGGAACTTGCCACCACTTTGAAGGATGAGAGACTTCTGTCGCAAATGTCACCAGTTTCGTTACAGATTCTCAACCATAATTTGTCTGCAGCTGATGATGGAGTCCATGGGTAAAAATAATCGACATTGGCGATGGCACCACCACTAATAATGTCCCAATCTTCATCGGAAGAGACATCCGGATTATCACTCGTAGAGGTATAAACGATGACGTTTTGGTCAGATAGGGAGGATCCTAGGGAGCGCCACCTTACCCAGATCGACTCTCCTAATATCAGAGTCTCTCCCCCATTGGGATATGTAATGACAAGTTCATCGGCGGCCTTAGCAGTAAGTCCATCACTCTGAAGCTGGAAAACCATGAAAGCTTTCATTGAGATTGTATCTTTCATTGAAAACTGGACCATATCCGGTACCTTGTCAAGCGTACCGCTGAAATGCGTTCTTGGCCTGACATAGTGCTTCCCAAGATCGGTTAAAAGGTACATTTTCAAACTATCGAGACCGGTCGTTACCGTGGTATCCCCGGGCGTCATCGCAGACATGGGGAGACCGACCTTGCTGTCCACCGCGTAATATGCCTTGGGTCTCGGAAGGGTGATTGTGAACATGGTATCGATATAGGAGATGACCGTATCGACCTGGCCTGGAACACCTCGGACGAGATAAGCTGTTCCTTCAACACATCCTGAACTGTCAAATATGACTGAGGACACATAAATCGTCTCATCCATGTTCATCAAGGATTCGCACTTAGAGACAACATAAAGTGAGTCTGTAGCAGGCCATTTGAGCGTGTCCCGCAAGGCGTTCAGAGTTTTAGAAGATCGATCAAGTGGGAAAATCTCCTTGTTGGAAAAAAGAACAGACAGACTGCCGCCGACAGGGAGGCCGTTGATTACACGTGTCGTCAAATTTGCTTCTTTGACAAAATTTCTCAGTTGCACTCGTGTGTCATGTTTCCATTCATCTATGACCGTCGAGTTGTTCGGAATGAATGTCATAGGCTCAATACGAACCTGAAATGGGGCAACCAGATTGTATCTTCCCCAAAGAGCTTTATTGACATCAATACTACCACGGCCGTCAATTTTAGCCGTCGCGTTGACCACAAAATCCTTGGGATTCAGCGCAATAAGATCAACAATGGTATTTGTACCCACTCCAGCCTCAATAGTGTAACTGCTATCAGCAGTGGTATCGGAGGCACTATCAAACAAGCTGACTTTTGTTCCTACGCTGCTTAGTTCCACTATAGTTTTCGCACTATCTGTTGTTGATACTGGCCGTGCAATTTTCGTGTCCACCAAAACTTGAAGTGATTCCCCCGTGGCAGATGTGCCAATGAGATTAAGGCTCAAACTAAGAGGTAAACGAATTTCGTTATAAAGTGTAAAGCTTAAGAGCACTTCGCCAAATGACATGCCAGTGAAACCTTGGGGAATATTTCCAATCTCTTGGTTTTGAGTTGGAAAAGGACAGCCGAGATCTGCCTCAAGAGATGAGAATTGGAGTGGCTTCAGTTCAATTCCGGCAGTGAATTTCCAGACAGAACTCTCATTGGAAAGCGGTACGTCGACGGTGTCGGCGACAGTCGTTGCCTTGACATTGACCACCATTTCTTCTACCACCGCATTGGGATCGGTAGGATGCTTGAATTGACCTCCGCTTAAATCCTTCTCATCACTGTAGGGTGAGCCACTCTTGGCAAGCCGCTGGGCAAATTTCACGGTGTCACCGCTGGACTGGATGAAGTTTCTGAAATCGAGTCCGAAATCAATATCAAACGGAAAAGAGTTGGATACATTCTTCACACCGATCAAGTTTGAACCAACAGCATCGGTATCGAACTGACCACCGTAGACCCCTCTCACCTGGCAATCTTCAGATTCATCCTGTGATGTTGAGAACGCAAAGGACGGGATTTCGGGCGCAAGTGAGTATTCTTTAACAATTACTCTTGCTAGGTCCATGTCGGTCACCTCCATGGTCACTGAAATGGACATAGAAACTTCGGAATTAGCTGGAATGGTAACTTCATCCGAATCACCAACTCTCGTCATCGTAAAACCGTACTTTAGTCTCAGTTCGCTCCCAAGCAGTTTACCGACCAAAGACGTAGTACTATCAAAATCAGCACCTGCCTCAAGGTTGGTTTTCTCGTGTGATGCAACTGTGTCAGCTCCAGTCATGACAGTTGCCCATGTAGAAGCGATCGGTACAGGAATGTCGGAGTTGGATGTACTCGATTCAAAAGTGTTATCAGAGGCAGTTCCCCCAACCACAGCTCCCAAGACTTTTTCAATAAAGGGGATCTGATCGAACATGCTACCGATGTCAATTAAGTCAAAGGATTCGTCTACAGCTCCAGCAAGAGTTTCGATTTGACTTGCCGCACTGTTCCAATCAGAGCCGATTATCTTCTGCTCATTACTGGAAGGAATCGTAATCATATTTCCCGGGTCCGATAGATTCTCATACTTACCAGTCAGAACATATTGACCCATTGGAATTGGAACCGAAACGGTAACGGTTATGGGCTCAAAAGCTCCCGAGAGCGAAGGTGCTGTAACGCTATCTCCCACGGTCTGATCGATGTTGAGAGGCACCTTCAGAAAGTCGCCAGTAACTGACTCACGAGGGAGCGTTCCATCGAATTTTATAAGGAGAGAATCACCGGAGGAGTGAATGGTGGAATTATCAACAATTCCAGCGATACCGTATTCTCCATCCAAGAGCGGGATGGTCAGATTTATGTTCCACTTGGGAACTTCGAAATCAGCGGGGTTTTGGAAATCGCATCCCAGATGAAGCGCGACGAGCAGGAAAGGGACGATCGGTAAGGATCGTTTCATACGGAGAAAGACGAGAAGAGGTTAGGTTCCCTCCTCCCAGGATTCAAGATATTGCTTCTGCTTGGTTGTGAGGTCGTCAATCTCTATCCCCATTGTCGACAACTTGAGCGAAGCGACCGACTCGTCGATCTCACGGGGGACCTTGTGGACTTCCACTTTAAGATCATTCTTCACAGTATATTCGGCCATAAGGGCCTGAACAGAAAAACTCATATCCATGACGGAAGCGGGGTGCCCTTCGGCGGCCACCAGATTGATGAGCCTTCCTTGCCCTAGTAGATAGATACGGTTACCGTTTTCGAGAACATATTCATCAACATAATCACGAACGTCTGTATTCACACTTCTGGAAATAGCGGCAAGAGAGTCGATATCAATCTCAACGTTGAAGTGGCCTGAGTTCGCCACCACGGCACCGTCCTTCATTTTCTCAAAATGTTTCTTTTCGAGAACAGTTGTGTTTCCCGTCACAGTGCAGAATATATCCCCGATCTCAGCAGCCTTCTGCATGGACATCACTTCGAAACCATCCATGGCCGCTTCAAGGGCTCGGAGAGCATCAACTTCTGTTACCACCACCTGGGCACCCATCCCTTTGGCTCGGCTAGCAAGG
Source organism: Fidelibacterota bacterium UBA6931 (assembly GCA_002448795.1). Lineage (GTDB taxonomy): Bacteria > Fidelibacterota > Marinisomatia > Marinisomatales > S15-B10 > S15-B10. The sequence goes on along the minus strand of DKAH01000003.1, from coordinate 60,967 downwards.
CCTCGGCCGCACATTCCATAGCCACCTACAACAAACGTCTTTCCCGCCAGCAGGATGTCCGTCGCTCGAATAATACCATCAATCGTAGATTGACCTGTCCCGTAGCGGTTATCAAAAAGATGCTTTGAATCGGCATCGTTAACCGCCACAACTGGAATTTTCAGGGCACCGTCGTTTTTCATCGCCTCAAGACGGATCACACCGGTGGTGGTCTCTTCCATACTGCATTTGACCTCGGGAATCTGATCAGTGTAATCGTTGTGAAGCATGCTGACTAGATCGGCACCGTCATCGAAGGTGATCTGTGGACGGTGTTCAAGCGCCGCTTTGATGTGATCGTAGTAGGTGTCGTTATCTTCACCATTGATGGAGTAAGTCTTGACATCGAAATCTGCAACGAGGGACGCTGCCACATCATCCTGTGTGGAAAGAGGATTGGATGCACACAATACACTGTCTGCGCCGCCGGTGCTGAGTGTACGCATCAAATTAGCTGTTTCGGCCGTAACATGCAGACATGCCGAGAACCGCATTCCCTCAAGAGGTCTTTCCTTTTTGAACCGCTCGCGGATGGATGCGAGTACAGGCATGTTCCGATCGGCCCAAAGGATTCGCTGCTTTCCAAGAGGTGCAAGACCCAAATCTTTTACATCATGGTTGGACATTTATTGTTATCCTCTCCCATTTAGATATTTTTTCAGTTCTTGAGTCTTATCAGTCTTTTCCCATGTGAAATCCGCTTCTTCTCTGCCAAAGTGACCATACGCCGCGGTCTTCTGATAGATGGGTTTCTTCAGGTCAAGAGCGTCAATAATCTCTCTGGGCTTTACGGGGAAAAGATCCTTCACAATAGTACTCAGTTTCTGGTCATCCAGTGCACCGGTGCCGAAACTGTCGACGTAGATCGAAACAGGCTCAGCCTCACCAATTGAATAAGCAAGCTGAACCTCACACCTTGAAGCAAGACCGGCGGCCACTAAATTCTTTGCGATATAGCGTGCCATATAAGAGGCTGATCTATCAACTTTTGATGGATCTTTTCCGGAAAATGCTCCGCCGCCGTGGCGTCCATAACCGCCGTAAGTGTCCACAATGATTTTCCTGCCCGTGAGACCGGTATCCGCCTCAGGACCACCTTTCTCAAAGACTCCCGTTGAGTTGATGAAAAAAGCTGTCTCATCACTTAGCGAATCGCCGCAAATCGGTTCAATCACTTCCCTTTTTATGGCGCTGTGGATTTCACTATTGTCTACTTCTGGATCATGCTGGATCGCTACAACAACTTTATCCACACCGACGGGTTTCCCATCGGAATACTGGACTGAAACTTGAGTCTTCCCGTCAGGGCGGGACCATGGCAACGTACCGTCTTTGCGAACATCGGCCAACCGCTTGGCGAGACGGTGCGCCAAAGTGATAGGGAGAGGCATGAGCACATCTGTATCATCGCAGGCGTAGCCGAACATCAACCCCTGATCACCAGCACCCTGTTCCTTCTCCTCGGAAGAGTCGACACCCTGAGCAATATCAGGGCTCTGCTCGTGAATAGATGTCAGAACTGAGCAGTCCTGGTAATCGAGGCCGTATTCCGGATTCGTGTAACCGATTTGTTCCAGCGTTTTCCGAACAACTTTTTGAACATCAGCATAATAATCCGTTGTCACCTCGCCTGCCACCAGCACCAATCCTGTTGTGGTAAGTGTTTCGCATGCGACTCTAGCTTCAGCGTCCTGTCCAATAATCTCATCCAGAATCGCGTCTGAAATTTGGTCACAGACTTTGTCGGGATGACCCTCTGTGACTGACTCGGACGTAAATACCCTGTCTTCCACTATTTGTTCTCCATCATGTTTATTTTCAGACCTCGGATTAGAGAGGCGAACTTACTCCACTTTCTCGAGGAAAAACAATATAATTGTCCACAGAATGCTATCCTTCTTCTACAATCTTTCCCGTGACTGTTTTTCCAGAAAGATGAGCATTCCAGAGAACAATACTGTCCGAAACTTCACAGTTGTCGATCGTTGCACCATCCATTACTGTCACGTTGGGACCGATTGTTGAGGCGATGATGTGGCAGTTGTTGCCAATTTGGACCGGTTCAATAATGGTGCTCCCTTCAACAGTCTTGTTAAAAGGCTTGATAAGAGCGCGGTTTGTTTCAAGGAAAGATTCTGGTACTCCGCAGTCGTACCATTTTTCACACCGTTCAGCGGTTATCTTTTCTCCATTACTTGCCATCAGATCCAGGGCATCAGCAAGTTGAATTTCACCTCCAGTTGTAATCTTCTTATCCATAAGGTACTTGGTCGCCTCCCACAAGGACCGTTGCCTTTCTAGAAAATAGAGCCCGATGATGGCCAGGTTTGTTGGCGGGTTTTCGGGTTTTTCATGGACTTTTATGATGCAGTCCCCATCCAATTCTACAATTCCGAATCGCTGTGGATCAGTTACTTCATTAACAGCAATCCTGTGCTGCCCCTCTCGGCTGAAATGTTGGAAGTCAACATCGTAAATGACGTCTCCCAGTTGAATGAGAGCAGGGTCGTTACTCTTTTCGAGTCCTTGGAAAACGGCGTGACCAAGTCCCAGCGGTTCTGGCTGGGGGGCAAAGGTGAAATCCGCTTGAAACTTGGAAACATGCTGTCGCAACTGCTCCTCGAGATAGCCCGTAACCAAAACGATTTCATCAAAGCCTTGATCAATAAGTGGTTCAAGGATGTGATCGATGACAGGCTTCCCCGCAACGGGAAGGAGGCACTTCTGCCGCTTGTCGGTGTGAGGACGGAGCCGTGTTCCGTGCCCTGCAACAGGAATTATCACTTTCATCAGTTATGGAACGATCTGAGTGGAGGAGACTCTATATCTTTGAGAAACGAGTTTCCTTAATCTTCACTAGACGGGTTACAATTTTGTTCACGACATCATCGATCAATTTCATTTGATCACGTGAATGAGCTTTAACAAATATGGCCCCGGTACGGCAAAATTAATTTCAGTTATGTAACACATATTTTCCTTGTCCAGGTTCACTTACAGAACAGGGGGACGTTCTACCAGCCGCTAGATCCGTTTGACTTTTTTCTCGATATAGCTGAGTTCTTTTTCGGAAACTTTTATTTGGGACACCGTTAGTTCAATTGCCATGATCTTTACTTCTTCCAGATGATTCTAATCTAAAGTATTGGTCCACCTCGATCAAAAGAATCTGCCCCATCTATGTATTTTTCGAAGTTGGCTCTGAATTTTACGACAAGGCTTTTTGCTGCCGCATCATAATCCTCAGAAACTTTCCAAGCCTCTCTTGGAAGCAGAGAAGAGGATATTCCATCGATCGCTGTCGGCACATCCAGATCGAAAACATGTTCCTTCATAAAATCCGCTTTCTCGAGTTTTTCAGACAGTATTGCACTGATAATTTTTCGTGTGTCACTCAGAGGCATTCTTGAAGCATCGTTTGAAGCTGTTCCCCCACTCCATCCGGTATTGACCAAATAGATGCGCGTGTTGTGCTGTTTCATTTTCTCCCGAAGAAGTTTCGCATAAGTGAATGGGTGGAGTGTCAAGAACGGCTCACCAAAGCATGGCGAAAAAGCCGCTTTCGGTTCGGTCAATCCTCGCTCCGTCCCAGCTACCTTTGCTGTGTATCCACTGATAAAATGGTACATCGCCTGATCCGGATTCAGTCGTGCTACGGGAGGGAGAACACCATAAGCATCACAGGATAGAAATATGATATTCTTCGGATGCCCCGCTGCGCTTGGTTTGCCGGTGGCGGCCAGGGAGTCTTCAATATAATCGATGGGATAGCAGATTCGGGTATTTTCTGTCTTGCTTTCATCAGAGAAATCGACTTCATCTTTCTCTTCACTATAGACAACATTTTCAAGTAGTGAACCGTGTCGTATGGCATCCCAGATTCCCGGTTCCGCCTCTCTGGTTAGATTTATTGCTTTAGCGTAGCACCCTCCCTCAAGATTGAAAATTCCGTTGTCGGACCAGGCGTGCTCATCATCTCCGATGAGAAGCCGATTTGGATCGGTTGAAAGGGTCGTTTTCCCTGTTCCCGACAGGCCGAAGAAGAGGGCGGAGTTCTCCCCTTGTTTGTCCACATTGGCGGCACAATGCATGGTCAATATTCCTTGAAGGGGTAGATGATAGTTCATGATTGAAAAGATTCCCTTCTTCATCTCGCCGCCGTATTCGGTGCCACCGATTATGGCGATTCCTCTCCCGAGGTGGAAAATGATGAATGTCTCCGAATTGAGGCCGTTCATTCTCCACGATTCATCAATCACTTCAGAGGCGTTGATAGTGGTAAAACGGGGGGAGAAATCTGTCAACTGCCCATTGGTCGGTCGAATAAACATATTGTTCACAAATATCGCTTGCCACGCTTTTTTGGAAATAAAACGCACCGGCATGGAAGTCTGGGTATCATCCCCGGAAAATCCATCAAAAACGAGAACGCCGCGGCTGTCTTCATTGGCGTTATAATAATCCAGAACTTTATGGTAGAGACGATTGAACGCCTCTTCAGATATGGGCCTGTTTACTTCTCCCCACCAGATGTTGTCCCGGCAGCTCGGTTCATCAACAATAAAACGATCTCTCGGAGAACGCCCCGTATATTTCCCCGTATCAACCATCAGGGCGCCGTTCATTCCTATCAGTCCTTCCCCAAGTTCAACGGCTCTCTTTGTCAATTCTTCAGATGAAAGATTTCTCCCAATTGTCCCAACTGTCTCAAATCCAACATATTTCAGGTCCATTGTTCTATTCAATGTTCAGGCATGAGGATGTGCCTGATTAAAGATCTCCTTAATTTTTTCAGTTTTGAGATGAGTATAGATCTGTGTGGAAGAAAGGCTTGCGTGTCCGAGCAGTTCTTTGACAGCTCGAATATCAGCGCCGCCATCAAGAAGATGCGTGGCAAAGGTGTGGCGCATCAAATGGGGCGTGAATCCGCTGACAACTGAAGTCGACTCAAACAACAGCTTCAATCTCAACTGGACAGTGCGGGGCGAGATTCGATGGCCTCGTTTCGAGATGAACAGGGGTGCTTTACCCCTCTTTTCCCTCATGTGAATGGCGCGCTCTTTAAGATAAGTCTTTATTGCTTCAGCCGCCGTTTGGCCCAGGGGAACGATCCGCACCTTTCCACCCTTTCCAAAGACTCGAACAGTTAGCTGATCCAATTCCACATCGTCCAAGTCGAGAGCCACCAGTTCACTCAGCCGAATTCCGGTGCTGTACAGCAGTTCCAGTATTGTCCGATCCCGCCCTGTTTGCCAGTCATCGGTAGCCGATGGGATAAGTACCTTCTCCAAGACCTTTTTCTGAATAAACTTCGGGAGCGGCTGATCCCGCTTTGGAGCCTGCATCCCTGCCGCTGGATTGGAATCGATTTTATCAGTCTTTAACATATAGCGATAGAATGACTTGATTGAGGCAATCTTTCTCGCTGAGGATCTGGGTGAAAGACCTTCTTCAATTAGATATCCCACGAAATGCTTGATGGCCTGTCGGTCGACGTCCAGTAAACTTGAAAACGGATCAGCACCGTAATCGGCTAAGAAACATCTAAATTGCGTAAGATCAATCTTGTATGCCTTCACCGTGTGGGAAGAATAACCTCGCTCTTTATCCAAATAGTGTAGAAAATCATTCACATGTCTGTCTGGCTGATCAGACATCTTCTGGCTCCAAAGCGTGTAGAACCGCTGCCAAATCCTGCGGGATAGGAGCAATGAAAGAGTGACTGTTACCAGTAGATGGGTGACAAAACTCCAAAGATAATGCGTGAAGGGCCTGACGTCCCAGTTTGTTGATTAGACTTGTCATTGTTCGTGATACTTCCGGTAAAAACCCTTTTGCTTTGCCGCATCCGCCGCCATAACTCTCATCACCAAAGATTGGATGGCCGATAGCCGCGAGGTGTACACGCAACTGGTGAGTTCTGCCCGTTTTAGGAGAAAGCTCCAAGAGCGAAAGGTGCTCAAATCGTTCCAGCACCTGATAGGTGGTTGTTGCGGCTCGACCCCCTTCACCAACGCTGAAGAGAGTTCGCTCCCTGGGATGGCGGACGATAGACAGCTCAATGGTTCTCTCATCCATTTCAGGCACTCCCCACACCAAAGAAAGATAATTTTTCTTTACAGATCTCGAGCAGAACTGCTCAGAAAGATTAGCATGAACAGCGTCGTTTTTCGCGACAACCATGATTCCCGAAGTATTCTTGTCCAGTCTGTGCACTATACCCGGTCTGGAACTACCTGAAAGCGATGAAAGTTGGTCAAAATGGTGAATAAGTCCATTCACGAGCGTTCCGTTCCGGTTCCCTGCTCCAGGATGCACTACCAGTCCTGCGGGTTTATTCAGCATGATAATGTCTTCATCTTCGTGGATGATATCCAGTGAAATGGGTTGCGACTCCAACTCCATCGGTTCCGGATCGGACAGTTCAACTTGAATCGTCTCACCACCGGAAAGTCTAAAACTGGGCTTCACAGATTCACCATCTACAAGAACGTTATTACCAATAATTGATTTCTTAATCTTTGAACGGGAGATCAGTTCGATCTCTTCGGCAAGATATTTGTCCAAACGTACGTCGCCCAGGTCAGCAGTAATACTAAGTGTTCTCATTTTTTTTTTGTACTTCGACATCATATCTGTACGAAGCGTAAATAAACAGACCCATTCCGATAGTCACACATGAATCAGCCACATTGAAAACGGGAAAAGAATACTGTCCGAAACTGAAATGAAAGAAATCCACAACGCTGCCGAACATGTAGCGATCCAAAAGATTGCCAACTGCCCCTCCCAGAATCAGCGACAAACCCAGCCGTTGAATGAAGTGGGCCATTTGAGATTGCCAGAGATACCAAGCAACCGCCACTGTCGCAACCGAGGCAAGAATGGTGAAGATGATAGGTCCTCCCTGAAAATTGATCCCGAAAGCAATTCCCGAGTTCTCAACGTAGGTAAATCTGAAAAAATCGCCAATTATGGAGATGGAATCGTAAAGATCCATTCTTGAACGGGTAATGGCTTTAGTGATTTGATCCACCGCCACGGCCAGAGCAGAGTAAATAATAGGATTCAAATGGTGCTTAATGATTTTCGTTCTTGCACGCCACGCATTGCGTGGTATTTGGAACTTCTTTTAGCCTTGCGTGGGGAATCAATTCCTCACAGGTTTTGCAAATTCCAAAAGTTCCGTCTTTGATTCTGATCAGAGCTTCATCAATGTGCCGGATGAACTTGTTTTCTCGAGTATACCAAAGAAAAGATTTTTCCCGCTCTTGGGAATCAGTCCCCACATCCGCCATGTGGTAAGCATAATTGGAATCTCTCGCTGTGCTGTCAAGGTTACCACTATCGTGCAAAGAGTTCTCCTTGATGGAATCTGCGTCGTCCATTGCTTTTTGGCGCATGTTGAGAAGTATCTTTTCGTACTCAGCCAGTTGTTTTTTTGTCATTTTTTTCGCGGTCATCCTTTTCTCCACAATTATCTTTTTACTCTCGAGATTCCAAAGGCGATTTTTTCACCGCCCACAGAAATCTCTTTAGTCAATTCACCACTTACCTCTCCAAAAGTCAGTTTGATCGCTAACACTTCAGATCGGAAATAATCCTCAAACTTTTTGATTGCTTCGCCGACGCCATACTCCGCAAAACAAACGACAGTAATTCTGTCTTCTACATTGAAGTTGGCTTCTTTGCGCATGCTTTGAACATGCCGCACAATTTCTCTTACATACCCTTCCTGAATAAGTTCTTCCGATAAATCTGTTTCTACCGCCACGGTCAGACCGCCATCGGAAACGGCAGAACACCCTTCGAGAGACGTTTCATTAATGATCAAGTCTTCCTTAGTCAGTTTATATTCCTTTCCATTACTTGAGATGGTAAAGCTTTCGGAATCCTTCGCTAGTGAGGCGAAATCGTCGTAAGACATCTCACTCAATATCGCTGTAATATCCTTCACCCCTTCACCGTACTTTTCGCCAAGTGTTGGATAATTAGGGGCGATACTCCGATTGACAAGATTACTGAAAGATGGAGCCTGTTCCACTGTTTTCACGTTCAGTTCATCAATGATCTGATCCTGATTTGATAGAATCGCCTTTGCCACGTTTTTATCTTCAGTGGAGAAAAGCAGTTTTTGTAGAGGCTGTCGAATCTTCAGTGAGGCTCGGTTGCGGGCGTGTCGTCCCATCTCCACGGTGTTGACCACAGAATCCATCTCGTAAATCAGATCATCGTCAATTGTATCCTCAGCTGCAGTTGGAAAAGCGTTCAGGTGAATGCTCTCCGGTACCTTGGGCTCGAGACCTCGAACCAGGTTCTGGTATATTCTTTCCGTAACAAATGGAAGCACCGGCGCCAAGATAAGGATCAGTTTCTTCAGAACTGTATAAAGAGTGAAGTAAGCAGCGTTTTTGTCTGTGTCGTTTTCGCTCTTCCAGAAGCGACGGCGGTTTCTCCTCACATACCAGTTGGAAAGATCATCGAGGAATCGATCCACTCGTTTCATGAATCGATCCACTCGATAGCTATCGTAGGCATCAACTGCGGTGAGAATCAGTTGATCCATTTTACAGGTGATCCAACGATCCAGTTGAGTCATATCCTGCCTTTTCACTTCAACATTAGGATCAAACTGATCGAGACTAGCATAGGTAACGAAAAATGAGTAAACGTTCCAAAGTGTGATCAGCCGTCGACGTATCTCTTTTGCGGCTGCGTAACCAAAAAGAAGGTTTTGTTCCGGATTCTGGATGGCATACATCCACCGCATGACATCCACTCCCATTTTGTTGGCCGCCTCATTGAACTCGATCGAGTTGCCCCAGCTTTTGTGCATCTCCCGGCCATCCTCCGCCATGAGAGTAGCGTAACCGAAATTGCTTTTGAAAGAGGGGCTTTTGTCCACGATAGCACCCATCACTAGCATACTGTAAAACCAGTTTCTGAACTGGCCGGGAAAACTTTCGCTGATCCAATCTGCCGGATACCACGCTTTCCAGTAGTCCGGATCGCTTCGGTACCGAAGTGTGCTAAAACTGACAATGCCCGCATCCAGCCATGGGTTGCCCACATCGGGAATGCGGCTCATTTCGCTGTCGCACTTCTCGCAACCGATTGTTACGCCATCGATCCACGGACGATGAGGTGTATGTCCCGCAAACTCACTATAACCGGAGACGGCGAGTTCCTTCAATTCTTCATCATCGCCAATCACCGTCCAGTGATTACATTGGTCGCACTCCCAGATGGGGAGAGCGAGTCCCCAGTACCGTTTCTTGGAAATCATCCAGTCCTGCATATTTTTCAGCCAGTCAAGTTCACGGTCCATCCCAAAGCCAGGAATCCAGCGGATCTGCTGCGTGATATCCATCAGGAGTGGCCGTAGCTCATCCATATTGATGAACCATTCGTCCACCAGTCTGAAAACCAGTTCCGTCTTACACCGCCAGCAGGTGGGATAACGGTGGGTATAATTTTCTATCCTGAACATCACACCTTTTTCTTTGAGGTTATCAAAGATTGGTCTGGCCACCTCCAAAACGGACATTCCCGTTAGCCAATCAAAGCCATCAATGATTATCCCCTCTTCATCAAGCGGGGCAATCACAGGCAGTTTGAATTCTTTTCCTAGTCTAAAGTCTTCCGCTCCTGCGCCCGGCGCAATATGCACGATTCCTGTACCTTCGTCTTCCGCCACCTCATCCCAAGGAATTACCTGGTGGGACTCTTTTGAACTGACATTGATACCCTCAATGATCTCCTTCAGTTCTGTCCAGCCGCCAGGGGTCTGTTGAGCCGGAAGTTCATCGAACGGACCATCATAGCTCCAGCCGATCATTTCTGAGCCTTTAAACTCTTTTTCGACATAATACTCATCCTTAAGTACCGATGCGGTACCTTTAGAAAGAATCAGGCCTTCGCCTGTCTCTTTCATTCGAACTTTCATATAATCGAGTTCGGGCCCAACTGCCACGGCAACATTGCTGGCAAGGGTCCACGGTGTGGTCGTCCAGATGAGGAGAGACTCTTTTTTTCTTCCCCGCAAAGGAAACTTTACATAAACACTTCTGTGTGTGATCTCCTCGTAGCCGTCGGTTACAATCTCGTGCTGGCTAATTCCTGTAGCGCATCGAGGGCACCACGGCATACTATCGGCACCGCGATACAACCAGCCTTTTTCGTGACAATTCTTGATAGCACGCCAGATCATATAATTGTTTTCATTAGAAAAAGTATAATAGCTCCCGCCAAGCTCGGGCATCCCAAGCCGACCAACAATCCCTTCAACTGTGTCGGTCACAGGCCCGTTCGGCCCTTCAACTGTGATCTCTTTCTGAGGCTCATTCACGATACTATCGGCCAGCATCTCCAACAGCTTCTGATCATTCCAATCCATCCAGTAACCAAGGCGGATGGACTGCTGAGTTTGAACGGCCGAATATCGCAGTACTCTCTCCTTGCATTTGTTCACAAAGGCGTCGATACCGTAATCCTCAATATCTTTCTTACATTCAAATCCCATCTCCTTCTCAACCTCTACTTCGACCCACAAACCTTGGCAGTCGAAACCGTTCTGGAACCTTAGGTCATATCCCTGCATCGATTTGTACCGAAGAAAAAGGTCCTTGTAGGTTCGACCCCAGGCGTGATGCACACCCATAGGATTGTTAGCAGTGATTGGTCCATCTATGAATGACCAATTTTCCTTGCCGCTGTTCAACTCACATCGTTGCCTGAAAACTTCGGAATCCGCCCAGAACTCGAGAATCTCGTGCTCTAGTGCAACAAAATCGACTTTCGGATCAACTTTCTGAAGCATGGGTCAGACCTTTGAAAAAAATCGAAGAATAACGTTGAGAACAATGCTGAGAAGAATAGACGATCCCAGAGGAAGATGGAACGAGAAGTCCTCACGAGTAAAATGGTAGTCGCCGGGCAGGTGTCCCAATTTCCCTAAAGATGGCCAATTGACACCCAGTGAAGTGATTATCCACATGATGAAAAAAACAAAACTTAGGATGAGAAAGAGTTTGCTCATTTACTTCACGAAATCGGTTATTTCTTAGCTTGTAAATTTACCTTTGAAGTGTTCCAATTCAAAACAATTCAACCAGTGACATCTCTTGCCTCACCGTCGAGAATTAATCAAAAAGGGGCTCCCGAAGAAGCCCCTTTGAAACTCGGTTGTTGGTTTCGAGTCAGTTCAAGTCAACGGGGAGAAAAATCGAGCCTCCGTTGCGTCTGATCAGGAGGAGGACTGACTCCTCTTCATCGAGATCTGAAAGGGCATTCCTGAACTGACGGGCTGTGCCTACCTCTTTGTCGCCAACACGCTTAATAATGTCACCAGGCTGAACACCGGCTCGGGAGGCCGCTCCCGATGCAGAAACTTCTATAACTACTGCGCCTGATTCTCCCTCACCTAATCTGAACCTTTGGGACATCGATAGGTCCAAATCTTCCACACGCATTCCTAGTGTCAGTGAAGAGGATGGACGGGAGGCAAAGATAACATCTTCTTCCGGGAGTTCAACAAGATTTACTCGTAGTGTTCTGTTCCTTCCACGACGGATAATCTCAACCGCCTCTCTCGAGTTAGGCTGAGAAGAAGAAACAAGATTTTTCAAATGCGATGAATCGCGAATTTTGGTGCCTCCGAAGGATCTGACCACATCCTCAACTTTGAAGCCTGCCTTCTCAGCAGGACTGTCGTCTACCACCTCAGTGACCACGGCACCACTCCGATCCGGGAGATCGAGCGCCTTGGCAATCCCGTCATTCACATCTTGAATAAAGACGCCAAGCCAAGCTCGTATGACGCGCCCCTCCGAGATCAGATCCTCCATAATTCTCTTAGCGAGGTTTGATGGAATAGCAAATCCAACGCCGGCATTGCTTCGCATATAACCGCCAGTAGCTATGGCTGTATTAATGCCGACTAGCTCCCCTTCAAGGTTAACGAGGGCACCGCCACTGTTTCCCGGATTGATAGCAGCATCAGTCTGAATGAAATCTTGATAATCGACGCCACCGATCACACTACTCCTCCCCTTGGCGCTCACGATACCGGCCGTCACTGTGTGACTAAGGTTTGCGGAGAAGGGGCTCCCTATAGCCAATACCCACTCTCCAACATCCAGACCATCAGAGTCGCCGAGCCTGACACCGGTAAGATCATTGGCATCAATCCTGAGAACGGCTAGATCACTTTTTGGATCTGTGCCGACTACATCGGCTTCAAACTTTCGTTCATCCATGAGGAAAATGGAAATTTCATCAGCATCCTGAACCACATGATTGTTGGTGAGAATGTAGCCGTTTGCGGCATCAACGATAACTCCAGAACCCAGCGCTTGACTTCGCCGTTCACGTTCAGGGGAATAGTAACGGAAAAAATCATCCCCGAAAAACTCTTCAAAGGGGCTCCGGTATCTGTCGGACTGAACTTTTTCACTGGTAATCGTCACGACAGCGGGATTGACATTCTTTACCACATCTGCGAAAGTTTCACTGAAGTATTTCGCTGATTGCCCAGACAAACTGGAAAAAATGAGGAAGGTGAAGACAAATATATATTTTTTCATTGCACTCCTTTTAAATCCTTGTTTCATGAATCTTAATGATATTAAACAAAAAAAGTTTCAGAACCTCACTTGATATTGACAATCTTTTGAATCAGTTTCTCTCGAGATTCACCAACTCTTGAAGGCGTGGCCATAAGAAGATATATCCCCGATGGGAGATTATTACTGTGCCAGGAAAACTGATGAACGCCGGCACGAAGAGGATTCTTAAATATGGTTTCAATTTTTTGGCCAAGAAGATTGTAGACAGAGATATCGATTGAGCCCGGTGATTCAACCTCCACAGAAATGGATAATTTACTGTTAAATGGATTTGGATATGCTTTAAGTAGCCTCATCTTAAGAGGGGAAAAAATCGGAATGTCAGTTTTCATCGAAGCGTCTATCTCGAAGAGTTGTAAACCACCATGCAGTGAACCTATTGCCATCTCAACTCTTCCATCGTTATTGAGATCAGATACTGCCGGTGCAAGTTGGGGGCCGGCATAGGAGATTTCATCAAACTCTGCTGGAATCCAACTGCCGTTACTTTCGAATGCGGAAAAGAGTAGTCCTCCAGCGGTGCCGATCACTAGGTCCATCTTACCATCAAAATCGATGTCAACAATTTCAGGCGTAAGCATGCGACCGAGATCCTCCTCTTTGAGAAAACTGTCATCTTCCAGTTCAAACTCAGCGGTTTCCGCAGAACCTGAATTTCTCCATAAGAAGATCTTGCCATCATCTGTTCCTACTACCAGATCTAGATCATTATCCCTATCAAGATCGCCCAGCGATGGATGTGCCCTCTGTCCCACATCAATGTTCAGGTATTTACCTTTGTACTCAAAAACCGGGGTTAGTGAAGTTCCCGAGTTCTCATAATGATACAAATCACCATTCCAGTCTCCAACAATTGCATCCAGATCGCCATCACCATCCAGATCACCAAATGTGGGGGCAAGATTGTTCCCTGTGAGTTCAGCAAAATAGGTTGAATCTTCGAGTACAAAGGATGGTGAGAACTGATCGCCCCTGTTCCTGAAAAAGAAAACTGTCCCCCTAAAGCCAGAAAGTAAATCGTTGAATTCATTCCCGACAAAGAGATCGTCATCGCCATCAGCATCAATGTCAGCAAAAACGGGGGCACTGGCCGAACCGAAATCGAGTGCAGCAATAAACCTATCAGTTTTGTGCCGGAAAAATGGGAGGGAATCACTCCCGGTATTTTCGAAATAAAGGAAATTATCGACATAATCGGTTCCAAAGACACCGGACTGCACATTGACAAACAGTTCACTGTCTCCATCCTTATCGAGATCGACAAAGCGTGTCACATTGAAACCGGCAGTTTCGAGAACTGCCTCTGGAGGATAATCCACAATCATTAAACTATCATTAATATCGGGATGGGTTGTTGTCCCGCGATTCTCAAGAAACAACAGGCCCGATTGATACATCTCCCCCCAAAAAAGATCGTTGTCTCCATCTGCATCAATATCAAAAAATTCAATCGAGCCCGCACCGTGTCGTTTGTTTCTGCCATATGTTGATATAATCATGATATCTTGAAAGGTGTTCGTTTCAAACTGAAACAAAGGCAGTTGATTTCGAACACCCAGGTTTTTGTATTTGGTGACTGTACCAGCTACGGTGCTAACCATCAGATCCGGCCATTCGTCCCCATCCAGGTCAGAGAAAGTGGGAATCATGACAGCTCCAACAACCAGAGGTAGTCCCGTATCATCCAACAGTCTGTCTGTTCTGAACTGCAGATCATCGTCCACGTTTTCGTAGACGAACAGAGAGAACGCCCCCTCTATGAGGGGCGTGAAACCACTGTGAATAAGGTCATAATCACCGTCACGGTCATAATCAATGAATCGAAACCAGAGGCCGACAGAAATTTCTCGAAAGGATCGTGTATGCAGGATTAACGAACTGGGTGACAACCCATTCTGTTCAAAGTGCTGTATGCGTGAATCTGCATCGGTAACAAAAAGATCAATCAATCCATCATCATCCCAATCAAGGAACTGAGAAACCGGTCGATTAAAACCGCCTGTGAATGCATTGTCTAACGTATCGCCATCCGCAATTACGGGTACAACCATTTCAGAGCGAACGGCCACTTGTCCGGTCAGTGACGCTGTTGCCAGAACAACAATGAACAACTGACCCGATTTCATTCTAACATATCAACGGGAATTGTTGCTCCCAGCTCGGCACCATCAAAAACAATCAATCGATTTGCCTCCTCTGTCAGGCCGAGCTCACGGATCAGAAATGGAGGCATCGCTCTGAATCTCAAGCGGACTCTGACGAATATTTTCCCCTCGGTCTCCAATGGAAGCGGGAAACTGTATTTCGCCGTTCGTGACTCTTGCACCGGAAGTGTGGAGTCGGATTTTTTGACCATCCTTCCAACGGAGACGTGACGAAGACCGGAATCTCCAACCGCATCATAAAGAACCGTCCGGAAAAGAGTTAAATCAGGATCTTCAGTCAAATCGGTGTCAGTATAGAAATCGTAGAGATCTCCATTGGAATCCAAGAAACCACTCTTATATATCGTATCTGTCCCGGCTGTCACTGTCACCTCTAACCAAATCTGTCTAGAGAATGTTGTACCGGTCGGAAGATTATGGCCTGAGGTGTTTGTTACAACCACTGCTAAATCAACATTTTCGCCGGGAATGACGGAGTCAGGAAAGGGTGTACCAAAACTTATTTCCGCCGCTGACTTCAGTAGTGAGGTAATCGCTGTTGCTTGAGCTCCTGTTTCAGGGAATGATGTCAACGCATGGTCGAGTCCAACGAAAGAATGTCGGTGGAGATTCTCTCTGTAGGGTGCCAGAGGAAACAGGACAGTATCAACAGCATAACCTGAATAGGTTTCCATGTGACATCCCTGACATTCAATGCCCATAGCTTCGAAAGCTGTTCCTTTCCATTCAGCAAAGGTCATTTCAGCATCGATACCATCAATGGTCAGATTGTGGCAAGCCCTGCACACCTCTGATCTGTCGTAGTCAGGATGGAATGCTGATTCATGAAAACTGTTAGGAATTGGATCCTTAATGGAGCCATAGAAGACTTCATCTGTATTGAGGAAAAACTGAATTGCTCCCGTCACGCCATCTAACGGATTGGCGTCTGTAGAAGGGGAAACGTGAGTAGTTGAATGACAGAACGTACATCCCACCCCCTCCTGCGCCTGCGGAGCGAGACTCGCTGTATCACCGATATCAAAGGACAACAGATTATCAATAGCCCCAGTAAGAAAAGCCACTGGGCTGTGACACATAATACAAAACTCCCCTAACTCCTTTCCTTCTGACGCGAACTTATTCTGTTCCTTTGAATGTTGGGCAAACCAGACTGGATCCTTAAGCGCGTAAGCGTGCATTGACCCAGACCATTCATTAAAATGAACAGGATGGCAGGATTTACAATCACCGGCCGGTTCAAAATCTGCCAGTTCAAATGACTCTTGAATCGGCCATCCCTTATCCTGATTTCGTGTTAAGTCTTGAGAGTGCTCACATCCGATAATCAATAAACAAAAGATCAAATTGAGCAGATTAACTCGGTGCACGAGAAATTCTGCTATTCTTCAACCACTGCAAGTCCAGTTGGCATTGACATCGATGTTTCCAGATTGATTTCATCAACCAGCTGCATCGTTTCAATGTCGACGAAAACAATTCGGTTTCCACCGGATGCGGTAACGATCAGTTCACTTTCGTCAGGAGTAAGCATGCAACCGTGCGGAAGTGCCAGCAGACTATCAGATAGAATCGAAATATCCCCATTAGAAAGATCAATCTTGCTAACAGTGGCAGCGCCTCGATTGGTAGTATATACTGTTCGGTTGTCCATGCTGATGGCAAGATGCCACGGTTGGTTCGACAGATCATAAGTTGCGAGACTGTCGCCAGTAGTAGTATCAAAAACACGAATCTCATTTGAGCCAGAACAGGTGATAAACAGCTTGGAATTATCGCTACTCAGCTCGAGTTCCAATGCATTATAAAGCATATCGTTAACTGTATAGTTGTCGGGGACGTCTGATCCCAGCTTAAAGGCATTTGGTTGATAGTTATCATGGTAAATCAGCGAGGTTTCAATCTTAAAAAAGTGAGACGCTTCATTGCTGGCTACCCACAATGTCTGACCATCGGCACTAAGAGCAATCCCATGAGGAGACCGTGCTTCTACTGAAAGGTTTTTCTTTATGGTCATGGTAGATGCATCAATTATGTTCACCACTGTCGAATTGGATGCCATCATCCCCATTCCCGGCATTGGCATGAATCTCGAGACATAAAGTGTCTGACTCATTTCATCCAGTGCCAAGAGTGCCGGCATATTACCCACTCTGACTGAATCAATGAATTCATCGGTTTCAAGACTGTACTTTAGAACATAACCCGATGATATAAGTGTAACATACCAGAACCCGTTGGTCTTATCAATCACAATGTGGTGCGGTCGGTCTCCAGTATCCTGAAAATCAACATCTATATTCTTAAGGACCACCCTCTTGGAAACGTCGATCACTGCTACCTTATCTATACCCTGAAGGGTAACATAAGCTTTTACCATGGGATCGTTTTCCGCAGGATCCTGACATGCGAGAAAGAATATTGCCGTGGAAAGGAGTGTAGTGCTAAATCTCAATGCTGAAATTCTTCTTTTTGATGGATCATTCAAGTTGAAAACAAGACGAGATCTTAACAAAAAGGAGGTAATAATTAGCTAAAGATTGGACAGCTAAATCAAGTCTTCAATATCTTTTATAAAGACCGATTGAGGACGATAGCCGATATATCTGCGATAGACATTCATATCTCTATCAATGATAAAGGTTGTAGGAATACCACTAACGCCACCGTATGTACGTGCTATTCCAGCGTCGCCGTAAAGAATGGGATAATTGATTCCCAATTTTTCAGCAAAGCGGGGGACCACTGATGATGGTTCGTAATCGAGGGAAATACCAAGAACAATGAGATCGCCATCATATTTTTCCCTCAATTCCATCAAATCAGGTATCTCATACCTACACGGTCCGCACCATGTCGTCCAGAAATTGATGATGATGACACTGCCTTCATAATCTGAAAGTGAAATTTCCTTACCATCCATGGCGCTCAGCCTAAAATCGGGGGCGCGAAAAGATGAAGAAGAAGTAGAGGAACTGGTGGAAGTAGTTGCAGCCGCAGGCCTCACTTCGGCGTAATCGTTAGTTTCGCCTCCGGTAAGAATGATCCCGGCAATGAGAAAGCCCACTAGTGTGACGGCGAAAGTGATTATTCTTTTAACGTTCATATTCGCAGCATATTCAGTCTTTGAGTTTACGCAAGCTATTAGACAGTTCAAATTGCTGGCGCAAACAGTTCACTTCAGATTAGTCCTCGTCCCGATCGTCGCACCCACAGAAGGTCGAAGTCACATCAGTTATCCTGAAGGAATTTCTAGACCGAGCTCATCAGCCGTGCCAATATGTACATCCATAAATACATCCGGTATTGGACTGTCCCCATCCGGTCTTTCATAATTCGGATTGCGCTTTCGAGGCGTAAATACACTGGCAACACTGTCTACAACATTGATTCCCTTAATCACCTCTCCAAAAACAGTGTACTGGTTATTCAAATTTGGTTGCGGTTCGATACAGATAAAGAACTGGCTTCCGGCTGTATCATTGCCACTTGGAGAACGTGCCATTGAAAGTGTTCCTCTCTTATGAGGTAGACTACTGAATTCTGCTGGGAGTCTCCACGTATCAGGGTCGTCCTTATCACCAATTCCATAATATTTACCCGATCTTCCTCCTAAACCATCATTTAATCTATCACCATCTTTGGAATTGGGATCACCCCCCTGAATAACAAACCCTGCGATAACTCTGTGAAAATCCGTGCCATTAAAGTACCCTTCTCTTGCAAGTGTTTTAAAACTATCCACATGCTTAGGTGCCTCATCAGGGAAAAACCTAAGAAAAATGTTCCCTTTCTCAGTGGCAATTAGGGCATACTCTTCCGGCTGTTCAGAACAAGACATTAACAGAATTCCCCATAGCAAAAGTAAAACTTTAAATCGACTACTTATATACATCATTTACCGGTTCTCCCTCTGACAATTAAAGCTTTGTTCTCATCGCAAAGCGGGCACTTTTCCGGCTCCCATGACGTAGCGGGAAATCGTAGGAGTGCCTTCGTTACACAACCGAAATCAATGCCTTCCGCGGTCCGATCTGCGAGGCATACGACTGCCGCAGTCTCAGCGCCGTGCGACTTAACGATATACAAAAGTTCTCTCACCGATCCGCCGGTGGTAACAATATCTTCCACGATGAGGACACGGTGGCCTTCATTTAATTCAAATCCCCTTCTTAGTACTAGCTCACCGTCTTGTCTCTCGGCAAAAATACCTTTAGTCCCGAGCACTTTGGCAGTGGCACTGCTTAGCAGGATACCGCCAATGGCCGCCCCGAGGACAATATCGATATCAATTCCTTTAGACTCTTCCGCCATTTTCTTCCCAATATCATCCACAATCCGAGGGCGTTCCAATAATCGGAACTTTTCGAGATAGACATCGCTGTGCCGTCCCGATGTTAGCTCAAAATGTCCTTGCATCACAGCTCCGGACTCTTCCATCAGTGTCTTAATGCCCATGACTTCTAAGACTTTGAACTGCTCATCAGACTGTTAATTCGGGATTTGAATTCCGAAGCGGCGTAGGTCGGATTGTCAGCGTAGAGTACTGCCCTAGAAACATTAATTAGTCCGATCCCATCCCCGGAACATACGGCAACACTCGCTTCGAGATCACCGCCCTGAGCACCAATCCCCGGAATGAGAAACGGCATCTTCCCGGCTTCAAGACGAATGTTGGCCATTTGTGCAGGCTTTGTCGCCCCAACAACAAGACCACAGTTATCATTCTCGTTCAAATCTTTGACCATAGAAATAACTCTCCTGTACACAGCCACACCAGACGCTTCCGACAGCTGGATTTCCCGAGAGCCCGGGTTGGAGGTGAGGCAGAGAATAAAAACGCCACGATCAGATCTATCGAGAAAAGGTTCTAATGAATCTGGACCCATATAGGGTGAAAGGGTCACGGCGTCAAAGCCAAAATGATCAAACATCGCGGTTGCATATTTTTTGGCCGTGTTTCCGATATCTCCGCGTTTTCCATCCCCGATGGTGAAACGACGCCCGCCAATGAAATCGAGTGTCTCTTCCAACCATGTAAAGCCGTCTGAACCGTACATCTCGAAAAAAGCAAGGTTGAGTTTGAATGCACAAGTATGATCCAATGTTGCTTCGATCACCGATTTTGTAAAAGATTTCATTTCGTCAAGAGACGGAGGTGATTCAGGGTCAATCCGTTCTGCATCAATATCCAGACCTACACATAGGATAGAATTAGAATCGTTGGCCGCTTGCTGGAGTCTTTCAGAAAACGATTTCAAGGTGCCAAAGTTACTGAGTTACACCGGCCGCAAGCAATGTACAGTTCTTATTTTGTCCAAAAAGGTTGCGAGGTTCTGTATCATACCTTATTCTAAGCGATAGAAACTATGAGATATGAATCAGCAATCTGATACCAATGACCGCCAGCTGACTCTTAATATTGCAGAAGAGACAAGGTCTCGGATCATCGCTTCATCATCACTCAATTTCCAGATTGAACTGATTGAGAGGGTTGGAGAGGAAGATATTTCTCAGCTCATCCTGATTTCCGAACACCTGGTAGAAGAATTCACCGAGGATGTTCGTCTGACCAAAACAAGTATCCGAAAATATTTTGATTATCCCCATACACTCCCATTTTTGGCCCGGCAGAGCGGCGTGATCATCGGTTATATAATCGGAGTACCTCTGGAGTATTTTTCGAATGATCCCTCTTTCCAGTGTGACAGCAATTTGGGTGAAAAAAATACACTTTATACCTACGCGTTTGTGGTCTTCCAAAAGTACAAAGGAAACGGGTACGCCAAAACTCTAAAGAGAGTCTATCTGAGTTGGGCGAAAAAGAAAGGGTTCAGGTTTGTAACGGGGCATGTCCAAGATGGCGTCTCCCAACGTTTCAGCGGCGCTGTTCAGATTCTTCAACGGTTTGAAAACTGGCACGGTACTAATAAGAGATTTGAATATTATCGCAGACTCCTTGTTTCAGAAGTACCCTCAGCCTATACGGGACAGAACCCTCCTCTTGTTGCCAAAATCTAGAACTTTATGTATAAATTTCCTTTCGTCATCTATTCCGGAATAGTACCGTCTGCTATAAATTTCACCAGCTTTTATCACAATAGTTGAGGTCTAAAGATGAATAATCAGAAACAGAAGTGGACACGTGAGATGGATGACAGCGAGAAAGATTCCATCTCCATCATCACCTGCGACATGGAAGGCCGGATTGATACATTCGCTAAGGGTGCCGAAGATATTTTTGGCTACACCGCCGATGAGTTGGTCGGCAAGAAGCGCGTCTCGGTCTTCTCTCCGGGAAATGTGGTCCTCGGCCACATCAATAAGTGGCTTGCTACGGCCCGCGAAAAAGGGGAATTTCAGACAGACACAACCTTTCTTCACAAGGATGGGAGCCAGATCCCTGCATATATCAGGATTACACCAACGTTTTCGACGATTGATGGTGAAAAAACACAGATCGGTTATTGCGGTCAGACAAGAGTGTTAAAGGGAGCTGATCCCGCGGAAACCATGCCGAAAAATCCATGGTGGCTCAAGATGCTCTCCGCACTGGTTATCACACGGTTTCCTTTCCTTTCCGCTACGTGGATTCCGGTGATTCTAGCATCTGTTTGGGCGTATAATGGTGGTGTAGCGACAGGAGCCTTCAATTTCTCCCTGTTCGGCGTTGTTTTTCTAGGAGCTTCCTTCCTCCATCTCGCCGCCAACACTTTCAATGACTACTTTGACTGGAAAGCAGGAACAGATCAAGCAAACAATGATTACTTTTTACAATACTCCGGCGGCTCAAGAGCGCTGGAACTCGGCATCATCACAGAAAACGGACTTTTCAGACTGGCCAGTTCATTCTTAATTCTTGCGGCAGTTTGCGGCGTGGCTGTTATGTTCGGTCCTTGGGTTCGCGGAATAGATCTGTTGTGGTATGGACTTGCCGGAGCTGTGGGAGGGCTTTTTTATTCCTCTCCACCGTTTAAGCTGTCTGCCCGGCGAGGTCTAGGAGAATTGTCCATTGGACTCCTCTTTGGACCGGTCATGACTATGGGGACAGTCTTTGCCCTCACTGGAATTCACAACTGGAGCGCTTTCTGGCTTGGAATCCCTGTCGGTTTACTTACCACGGCCATTCTGTGGGTGAACCAGTTTCCGGATACACCGTCGGATATCGCTACTGGAAAGGTTCACCTCGTGGCGACACTGGGAACCAAAAACGCCCGCTGGGGTTATTTTGCTCTGATGGCGGGGAGTTTCGTGGCCTTGACAGTACTTCACACTTATCAGATTGTGGCACCGGGTGCCCTCCTCGGTTTGGTCGCTCTTCCCGGAGCAGCCTATCTGACCTTTAAAGTGTTCCAGGATTATGAAAAGCGCACACTTGCCAAAACTTGCGCCAATACCATCTATTTCCAAATGGTTACCGGCACCCTGATGATCTTGGGAATCTCTTTTCTTTAACCTGCTTTAACCAGCGGATGGAACTTTGAGAGCTTCAATTTCGAGGCTCACTTATGCTGTAAGGATATTTCCGTCTTCTTTTCGGGATTTGTGGAAACGGGGCATCTTCGGCCTTACCAGCGTCAGTACCGCGGGAAGAAAGAACAGATCACCTAACAGTGCGCCCAGCATTGTCATTGCTGATAGAAATCCAAAATCCCTGCTCGGTAAAAAATTGGAACTGACCATAATGAAAAAACCTGCCGACAGCACCAGAGAGGTGGAGACGAGCGCCTTGCCGGTTGTAAGCAGTGTCTGTTCATTGGCCTCTCGGTAATGGCCGCCGTGGGCGAATAATTCCTGCCTGAATCTCGCCAGATAGTGAATAGTGTCATCAACGGCGATCCCAAAAGCAATGGCGAAGGTCATGGCGGTGGTAGGTCGAAGTTTAATCTCGAAGAATCCCATCACGCCGGCCATGAGCAAAAGTGGAATGAAATTAGGAATCATTGAGACAGCAGCAAGTTTTACACTGCGAAAAAGGACCAACATGGATAAAAAGATGACACCAAAGGCAATGAGAAAACTCACTACAAGGTTGGTGACGAGATATTGATTGATCTTGAGTGCCATAAGAGTGGTACCGGTAAGTTGCACGTCAAGGGATATTGGTAGATTGTTGCTGCACCACTGTTTTACTTCTTCTGTGATCTGCTGGGCCCGCAATGAGGTAATATCGGCAATCCGACCTGCCAGCCGGGCGCTAGAATAATCAAAGTTTGTAAGCGTTTCGAACTGTTCCTCTTGAAGGAAAATGTACTGAGCCGCCATTTCCCTTGTTGCGGGAATCGTATAGTAATCCGGATCACCTTCATGAAATGCTTGATTCATTTCCCTGAGATAGTCTACAGCTGAAATCATCTTCCCGATCTCAGGAATAGATGAAAGTTTCTCCTGAAGTTTCGCAATGGCACGAAGGGTTTCCGGTTCCTTGATGCCATCCTCAACCGGACCCGCTGGCGACTTTACCGTCACGATCACCTCCATAGGGAGGATTGAACCCATCCGTTCCTCCATAAAAGTCATATCATCATAGAGCTGGTTTCCACTTGTCAAATCATCCATGAGTGCCGAATGGGAATCGATTTTCAACGCATAATAAATGAATGTGATCACAAGAAGTGAGGAGATCACAACAATGAAATTGTGCCGTCTGTTATTCACCCCTACAACCCATTTCAGGAACCGGTGACGAAAGCTTGCGGTAATCCGTTGTAGTCGAGCTTCCGATGGCATCTTGAGAATCATCAACATCGCGGGAACGAATGTGATTGAGACGAGAAAAGCGAGAATTACCGCCACTGCCACAATGGCACCGAACTGTCGAATCATTGTGATATTTGTGCTGACCAGAGAGAAAAAACCGATTGCTGTAGTTATGCTCGTCAGCATCATGGCTGCACCGATCTTACGCACGGTACGATCTATCGCTTTACGCTTCCCTCGACCATGAACAAGCTCTTCGTGAAACTTCACAAGTATATGAATGGAGTCCGCCACTCCAATGATTAAAACCAAGGTAGGAACAAGATAGGTCACAATGTTGATGGTAAGCCCAAGCGCACCCATGAGACCAAGTGCCCAAAGGTCAGCAATCATTACTGCAGAAAACGGGAGAAGCATACCCCTAACAGTTCTGAAAAGAAGAAACAGAATTCCGAAAAGGACTATGGAAACGGGAACAAAAAAACGGCCGAAGTCCTCTAACATGTACTGGACATACCGTGTCCGAAGAACGGGAATTCCCGCTTCGTACCATTTCCAGTCACTTGACGCTATTATCTCTCCGATCCGATCAAGAATCTTCGTCCTGCCTTCATGGTTGTTGACCGTGTTATCCAACTCAAGAAGAATTGCCGCTATCTTCCCATCTGAGGAGATGAGATTGTCTGTAAGCAGAGACGAAGTCATGATCCGATTCTTCAAGGAATCGAGCGACTCTTGTGAGGTAGGAATGATACCATAAACCGGTGCCATGATGAGGTCTTCTCCCAACTCAAACAGCTCGATGTTTGTCAGGGACATTACCTCAACCATACCATCAATCTTCGAAAGATCGTTAGTCAATTGCTGAACGGCCGTAAGGTTCTGAAAACTGAATGGATCACCGGCATCATAGGCGAGGGAGATAAGATCGTCTTCCCTTTCAAATTCCTCCCGGAATTCGAAGTAGGCATCGACGTCGGAATCATCCTCCGGGAATAGGTTTTCGATGGTGAAATCAAACTGGACGCGGGAGGCGCCTATAGCGGCCGCAACAGTAATGACCGCCACCAGTGCCAAAACGTGCCAGGGATGATCAAGCTGGAAACGGATAAGCCTGTCCAGCGCTGATTTCATTGACTATTCTTTTTCTTGGGTCAGCAGACTAACAGTCACCAAAAGCAAAAGTGACACTGTGATCGCCGGTAGCACTTCATCGAGATTTCCGTAAATGCTCTCAGGAATCAGACGGCGAATGAAGGTCACTTCCTTCCAAATGAGAGTTACAGCAGTTCCGGAAACGATGGAAGCAACAGCTCCTGCTTTGGTGGCCCCTTTCCAGAAAAAAGCGGCGAAGAGTGATGGTGTTATAGCGGCACCATAAATGGTGTAGGCGTAGAGAGCCTTCTCAAAGATTGTGGTGGAACGGGCAAACACCAGCGAGACAGCATAGGCGATGATTCCCAAAATGAGAACAGTGACTCTGCTGAGAAAGACTATCTTTTTTTCGCTCGCACCGGGATTGATGTATGTCAAATAGACGTCTCTCATCAGCGAATTGGCCGGTACCAGGAGGAATGAATCCGCAGTGGAGATGATAATTCCAACGATGGTTGTCATCATGATGGCGCCGAGGAATGCCGGAAGCAACGTATGAGAAGCGTAGATGAGGACATACCGTCCTGATTCGGCTTCTGGGATCAGGCTGGCGCTGATCCACGCACATGCGATAATCAGCAATTCAATAATAAGCACAACCACCACCAGTACAGAGGTTGCCATAGTCGCCCCTTTTGCATCCTTGCTTGCGGAAAACCTCTGATACATATTGGCATCACCGAGCACCAGCAGAAATGGGGGAAGACAGAAATTGATAACGTCCAGAATGGAGTAGACACCGAAGAATTGCATATGCTCAGGTTGCCCCATTTCCATAAAGGCGGCTTCCATACCGCTAATACCGTCAGCCTTTGCCAAGAGAATCGGGAATGCAATAATCAGAGAAACTGTCATGATAATACCATTCCCTACGTCCGTGTAGGCGACACTGAGAAGCCCCGCCAGCAGAGTGTAGAGAATGATAAAAACAGCTGCGATAATCGTACCCGTGTCGATGCTGATGAGAGAATTGCCGTCGGCATCTGTCAAAACCGTCTGAAGCACGGCACCGCCTGCATTATACTGATAGCTGACAATCACCATGTAGGCCATCACAAGTGCCACAAGACTAAGAAGACGAGCCGACGGGCCGTACCG
>DKAH01000003.1:34163-34888 GCA_002448795.1 Fidelibacterota bacterium UBA6931 | reverse complement strand
TCGAGCCGACGGGCCGTACCGTTCTCCAAGAATCTCCGGTACGGTAATCTTTTCAAACTTTCTCACCTTCCCCGCTACACGTGTCAGAATCAGTATACCGAGCGTCCCCCCGATGGGAAGAATCAGCGCCGCCATTCCAGTTTCGTAGGTCTTTCCGGCGTTACCTAGGATGGAACCAGTACCAATCCATGTCGCAAGCATGGTACCGACCAGTACCCAGGGGGTCAGGCTTCGGCCGGCGACTGCGAAATCGCTTTGCGTTTTTATCTTCCGAGACTTGTAGACTCCCACACCCACAAGAATCAACAGATAGGCGACAACGACGGTTAAATGCAACATATCTCTTTGTTAATCAATGTTGGGATGATTTCTTGGGCCAAGGCACATCGCCACAGCGAACAAAATTACCGTTCCATTGAAGGAATTACAATAGCAACCTCTTGTATAGGGGCATATGTGCGGTTAATTTCACTCGATGTTGTCGAGAAAAACTTTTACAGGTGGAGTCCTAGTGATAGCTCTGCTCTCCGCCGGTTGTCAGCCAACTAAGGACAAAAAGATGAACAGACTTGCAGTCGAGAAGAGCCCCTATCTCCTTCAGCACAAGGATAATCCGGTGGACTGGTATCCTTGGGGCAAGGAAGCTTTTGAAGCTGCGAAGGCCCAAGACAAACCGATCTTTCTTTCAATCGGTTATTCCACATGCCACTGGTGCCATGTGATGG
>DKAH01000003.1:0-33945 GCA_002448795.1 Fidelibacterota bacterium UBA6931 | reverse complement strand
GGGAGATGAAGCTTTTGAAAAGGCAAAGCAAGAAGACAAACCTATATTCTTATCTATAGGCTACTCTACGTGCCACTGGTGCCATGTGATGGAGCATGAGTCATTTGAAGACAGTATTGTCGCATCGCTGATGAATGACAACTTTATCAACATCAAAGTGGATCGAGAGGAACGGCCAGATATCGACAACATCTATATGACTGTCTGCCAGATGATGACGGGAAGCGGAGGATGGCCCCTCACCATTGTCATGACCCCTGATAAGAAGCCTTTTTTCGCCGGCACCTATTTCCCCAAAGAGAGTCGCTTTAAGCGAATCGGCATGCTGGATCTTGTACCCCGGCTCGGAAAAATGTGGCGAGAGGAGCGCGATAAGCTCCTCGCTTCAGCAGATCAGGTAGTTAATCATCTGCAAACCTCCTTCTCTCCTACCGGTACCGAAGAACTGACTGAGGAAACACTGCAGAGTGCTTTCGCTCAGTTTCTGCAAAGGTTCGATGACGAGTATGGCGGCTTTGAGGGACGGATGAAATTCCCCACCGCTCACAACCTCACCTTTCTGCTCCGCTATCACAAACGAACCAGTGATCCCACTGCCCTCATGATGGTAGAGAAAACCTTGCGGGCGATGCGAAATGGGGGGATCTATGATCATGTCGGATTCGGCTTTCACCGCTATGCCACAGATAGAGAGTGGCTCCTTCCCCATTTTGAGAAAATGCTCTACGATCAGGCCATGAACGCCATGGCTTATCTGGAAACGTATCAGGTAACTGGCAAGGAATTTTATGGAACTACCGCCCGGGAAATATTCACTTACGTCCTGAGGGATATGACCTCGGCCGAGGGTGGCTTCTACTCCGCTGAAGACGCCGACAGCGAAGGTGAAGAAGGGAAATTTTATGTCTGGACACTGGACGAGATTACCAATCTTCTCGGTCCAGAGGACGGTCAGCTTTTCGCTAAAGTCTACAACTTCTCCCCCGATGGGAATTATAGAGAAGAAGCGACAGGACATGCTATAGGAACCAATATACCCCATCTCGTGAGACCAGTAGAAGAGATCGCTGTCTCCAAGGGGATGACTATTGAGGAATTCACAGCAAAACTGAACGAGCTTCGAGAAAAACTTTTCTCAGCGAGGAAAAAGCGAATTCACCCTCTCAAAGACGATAAAATTCTCACCGATTGGAATGGCCTCATGATCGCTGCATTGGCCAAAGGGGCACAGGTTCTCAATGATGCCGACTATGCAGAAACCGCCAGAAGGGCAGCTGATTTTGTCATAGAGAACCTTCAAGAAAGAGACGGACGCCTTCTAAAGCGGTACCGCGAAGGTGAAGCTTCCCTCCCTGCCCATCTTGAGGATTACGCTTTTTTCGCATGGGGACTCATTGAACTGTATGAAGCGACATTTGATGTGAAATACCTTTCTGAAGCGATGAGGCTGACAGATCTGATGTCGGATCTTTTTTGGGATGAAGACGGGGGCGGTTTTTATTTTACCGCTGACGGCGGTGAGGAACATATTGTAAGGACCAAAGATCTGGTCGACGGCGCGGTCCCATCGGGAAATTCGGTGGCAGCGATGGTTTTGCTCCGCCTCGGAAGAATCTCCGGCAATACACAATATGAGCAGATGGCATCAACCATCGGGAAGGTCTTTTCGGAAAGAGTGGCCCAGGCGCCGACGGGATATACCCAACTGCTCTCGGCTGTCGACTTTGGCCTCGGACCTTCCTATGAGATCGTCATTGTGGGAGATCGAAACAGCGAAGATACTCAGGCCATGTTGCAGCGCCTCCAAGAATCCTTTATCCCCAATAAGGTGGTTTTACTCAAGCCTTTAGATAGTCAGGCAAAGGAGATAATCAAGATTGCACCATTTACCGAAACTCAGATGGCCATTGAAGGAAAAGCCACCGCTTATGTTTGCCAAAACTATGCCTGCGAGGCACCGACTACAGACCTGACGAAAATGGTTTCGGCGCTGCAATGAACAGCTCATTCTCCAAACGTCTCGGAGAAGTTCTGGCCCACGTTCAGGACCTCTTTGATACAGCACTTCATCTCGGAATCAAGCGTGTTACGGAATCGGGGAAGAAGTCAGACTCAGATGGGAATGAGGAAGTATCGAGGCCCGGGAAAATACTGAAATTTTTCGGCGAGGTTGGAGACTCCTATTTCGAAAAATATGGCCATATCAAGTCGGACAAAAACAACCCAAATAAGGAATGATAAGAATTACTTTCCCTTTCATAAGTCGTCTTGAGAGAGTAAACTGAACACGAGCAATTTGAATGAATCCCCCGGATCGGTTCCGGCATTTTTGGAACCTACAATAAAACTACTTGGGAACTGAACTTCGGGTGAGAAAAGTAGGCCTTTCCTAACATCGATACTTGTGTCGGCTTGTCAGGATGAAGGAAACTTGACTCATTCGGGAGGTGCCCACCGTGATGAACACGAGTTCCAACAATGCCCCGACTCGGGGGTTTTCATTTCCCATAGAAATAAACTTTCTCATCCACAGCCAAAGTTTTCGATTTCTGATTCCGTCCTCCCTCTGCGACGGAATGAGTCTGTATTTTACTCTACCCCATTCCCAGCCAGCAAAAGCACGCGTCCCACGGCGCTCCTCTCACCTTTGATTTTGAGGTGAATACCATCCTCAGTATACCACCTCTCCACCACCTCGACCGTATCATATACTGAAGAAATCTCTTTCCCTCGCTTCGGCCCAAATATTACTTCGGCCGTTCGGAACGATTCTTCCATCATATCAGAGATTGCAGTTTTCAGCATATCCAGACTTGAATGTTCCAGTGCTGATATAAAAACCGCATCGGGATAACGAGCCCGAAGTCCCTTCAATTCTTCCGGGGTTAAAATGTCAATTTTATTCAAAACGAGGAGGGAATCTTTTTCTCCAGCGCTGATGGAACTAATCACTTCTTTGACAGTCTCAAGCTGCTGCTCCAGTAGTTGCACGCTGGCATCGGCAACAATCACAAGCAAGTCGGACTCGATCGCTTCCCTGAGAGTGCTTCTAAATGAAGCCACTAGTCCGTGGGGAAGTTTTCTGATAAATCCCACAGAATCACTGATGAGAGCCTCCCTCTTTCTACCCAGCGTCAGCGATCGGATCGTTGTATCAAGGGTAGCAAAGAGCTGATCCTTGATATATACGTCGACACCAGTAAGAGCTTTCATAAGAGTCGATTTTCCAGCATTCGTATATCCAAGAAGAGAGACTCTGAATTTTTCTCCACGGCGTTTGCTTTGAGTTGCCCTCTCTGTTTCAATTGCTTTCATCTCAGTCTTCAGCTTAGAAATACGGTCTCGTACCAACCGCCGGTCCACTTCAATCTGAGTTTCCCCGGCACCGGCCCGTGTACCGATGCCTCCCATCTGTCGCTCAAGGTGAGTCCACATCCGTGTTAACCGCGGTAGCATATACTGCAGACGGGCAAGTTCAACTTGTGTCTTCGCCTCACGTGTTCGTGCATGTTGGGTGAAAATATCAAGAATGAGTGCTGTTCGATCTATCACTTTCAGAGACTCAGTGAATTTTTGGTAGTTCCTCACTTGGGTGGGTGACAGTTCATCATCAAAAATGATGAGTGTCGCATCCAGCGCCTTCGCCTGCTGGACAATCTGTTCAGCTTTCCCCTTACCAATAAAGAACTTAGGATTGATCCTAGAAACTCTTTGTGTAAAACGCCCCACCGATTTGGCACCGGCCGTCTCTGCAAGCAGTTGAAGTTCATCGAGATGTTCTTCCACCACCTCCCGCGAAAGTCCCGCCGTGACCACACCGACGAGCACCGCCTTTTCGTATATGGTTTCCTGTTGGTTCAGCGGCACTAAGCTTCCTTGATCCTTCCGATCCACGTTTCTGCACCTAACAGAATAAATGCGCCAACGAGGAATAGATGCCAGAGCTCTGTCCCCCGGCGGGCTTCATTGACCGCCTTGACCGCATCCTCTTTAGGAACAACGATTCTGGCCGTCTCATCGCCAAAAAGATCTTCCAATTGATCGGTACTCAACCTTCTATAGGGATCTTCACGACCATCGAGGTTGGCCACAAAGGAAGAAAATGGTTCTCCCCCAAGCGTCACAGTATGAACGCCTATGGATTCAATCTGCTCTATCATAATCTGTTCCCGGACATAATCGGGAATAACTTTTGTCTCCATCCCTACCGGTGAAGTAACGACAATTTCTTTTGAGAGATCTTCTCTTGGAATAGAAAGAACAAGTGCTTTACCCACCGTTGCTTCAAGGTTTTGCGAAACTTCTTCGGTCAAATAAATGAGTATTCGGTGAAGAAGCGGTACAAAGATTCCTCTCACCGGAAGATCGGTCCAGGCGAGATCAGGTAGCGCGGTAAACAACAAGATGCGGCCTGAACCTATTTCTTTCTCTAAGAGCAACGGCTCACCGTTGGAAAGTGACAGCAAAATATCAGCCCGTCCCAAGTCAGAGATAGCATTGTGAGCGAACACCTGCGGCATTTCCTCTTCGAGATCGGCAGCTGGAAACTCAAAGAATATGGGATGTCTCCTAGCAATCTTTTCCACAGTGAAAAAGCTCTCTTCCTCCATGCGGTTCACCCCTGTGAATGTGGCAATGCCGCTCTCCTTCAGCCAGCTGGGGGATTTCCCCCCCACTGCATCTCCAAGAAAAATCACCGCCGAGCCGCCATCTCCCAGGAACTCTTCTAGAGCTTTCGATTCTCTTAAAGTCAGTACAGCCGGGTTGAGAAGAAGAGCCACATCCCTGCCACCCAGAAGTGTGGCACCAACTGTACCGAACACCTGTTCCTCAACTTCCACAACCTGGGTCGATTCATTTAATGCTCTCAATGCCATTGTCAGGAGTGATCTATCGGCATCGTCGGTGCGGAGGAGCAGACATCGAATCTCCTCCGTCATCCTGAACTGAAAGTGATGTGTATCATCATGGGGAAAATCATCGTCTGGAATTTCCACGGTCCCTTGGATGATTCCGGGTTCACCGGCGAAAGCCTGAAACAGAAAATTCTTATCATCGTCAGGATCAAAGTCCGAGACTACCTGCCCTGTCCGAGACTCGTCAAAAAATAGCTGAACCGGCACATCCTTTTTGACGTCATTACCTGAGCTGGAGATCAGTGTTTCCACGGTCAAGAGTTGATTGGGCATTTTTAGCAGTGAAGAGACTTCGGCACTTTTAACTCTCAAATTATTGGCGAGATTGGGCTGAGGGAACAGGTAGAACCGCCAGTCGTTCTGTGAAGGCAGCTGCCACCCTTCCTGAACTGTAACAGGAAAATCGCTGAAGATGTAGAGCTCCCGATTTGCTGACGGTCCGACAAGGGTCTCCTCATGATCCGATCGTGCAACGACAGAATCTATGGCGGTCCAGATATTGTCAGGTCGGGATGTCGGCTGGATCGATTCGAAGATCTCTTGAAGGCGCTGTTTGGAATTAATCGCTTCTGAAGTTAACCGTCGAAATGGAGAAGTTTGATATGCGTCGAGGATAAACTCTCCTTCCAGATTATCTAGAAGAGAGAGGGCGAGAATTTTTGACCTCTGGAGAAGTGTTGTCCCCTCCACTCGCCCATCCATTGTGGCAGAGTTGTCCAAAAGCACTGCAATTCTTGTCGACTGTCCGACAGATCCCGCTAAAGGAAAGTAACCTACCCTGACAGGTCGCGCGAAGGCGGCGACAAGCAGGATAATGGCCGCTGTTCGGAGAATCAAGAGTAGCAGTTGACGCAGCTTCAGTTTCCGGATTATGTCGTGCTCCAACTCCTTGATGAAACGGACAGTGCTAAAATCGATTCTTTGCGTCTGCAGGATGCTTATAAGATGGATCAGTACGGGAATCGCCGCTGCAAACAGACCCCACAGTATGGAAGGTGCAAGGAAATTCACACTAGATAAAAGAATGAGAGTGTGGTGGCTGCCGACAGAGGAACCATCAGATTATCATCAATGGGAGAAGGGAACAACTCAATCACCGTTGCGATGACCGCAGCGGCAACCGCGCCGATCCGTGGAAGACCGGGCAAATTCAACGCAAGAACCAAGCTAATGATGAAAAACGTCACAGTTCCCTCTACAGTTTTGTCAAAAATCTTTCTACCCCCCCACTTTCTACCGATGAGGGCCGCGGTCGCATCAGCCAGGGAAAGAATAAGCATGGCGAAGACAGCCACAATCTTTTCGAATATGATGACGGTCAAAAATCCCGAAATAAAGATTGAAGTGGCCCCCGTTATCCTGTGCTCTTCGGAAGGTCGAACGATTGGTCCGAAGATCTTTTGAAAAATACGTTTCACAGGATCTACGTTTAATCTCATCAATTCACCAACAAAAAAGAGTGTACTCAATCCACCGAGCAGCCAGAGCATTTGGTCTCTGGATAGGACATGGTAGTAGGCCAATGGGAAGAGAGCCGATCCGAAATGTATCAGTTTTCGGACAAGTTCGTTGTTGTAATTCACTCTCTCTTCTTGTTATCGTCGAGCTGGTTGCGAATATCGTTCAAATCGAGGATGCTAACGGCAATGTCCATCGATACGGGCTTGTCAAGAATAGTCCCTGCCTCGATGGATTGACCCAGAACAGTGTAGGGGACGAGGTCTTCGTTTTGGCGGTATGTAACACGCCCTAGCGAAAGTCCGGTTTTCGTCAACAGTTTTTCAGCTTTCTCAAGGCTCAACCCGAAGAGATTCGGGACTTCGTAAAAATCTGGCGGTTTCCCTTTGCTAATGATTACAGTAAGACCACTTCCCCGCCGAAGAAAATCGCCGGACCTCGGATACTGCCAACGGATGACATCTACCGGAACGTCTACATCAAACTCGGCAATGAGCGAATCAATTTTCAATCCTGCCTCGCTCAGTTCAAGTTGTCCACTTCGAAGTGATTTCCCTAAAAGATCGGGAACCTTCACCATTCTTTCTCGTTGTGCAATTGTCAGATGGACTGTACGGCCCGGTTTTACTCGCCTCATGGCATCCGGGTACTGATCAATCACCGTCTCCGCGGAATATGCGCTTGTGTACTTGATATCCCCTCGTTTTGCTTCAAATCCCTCCAGTTCGAGGGCCTCCTTCGCTTCATTAAATGCCATTCCCGTCACATCAGGAAGGTATCGATCCGATCCCTCTCGAACGTAGAATGGCATCACAACTTTATCCAAAAACAACAGTCCAATAGCTCCAATAACGGCCGTGAGAGCGGCGTATCGCAAGAAAGTTTTCATCAGTCCCGTTTTAAAATTACGCCAAAAACGCCGTCCATCCCATCTTCAGGCGGAAAGGTAAAGAGGGCACCTCGCTCGTCGATAAACCTCGCTGGAACAACCCCTTCAGGAATAACGATCGAAAATTCAGGATGGCTGGACAAAAATGTGTCGACCACACCCCAGTTCTCTTCCTGTTCAAGAGAGCAGGTGGCGTATATAATCTCACCACCGGCCTGGAGAAATTTTAAGCAGTGAGACAGAATAGCTATTTGAATCTCCACTAATTCTTTGATATCACTCTCTTTTCGCCGCCACTTCAAGTCCGATCGTTTCCCCATTACCCCTGTTCCACTACACGGTGCATCAATTAAAATTTTATGTACTTCAGGAAAATTGTCCGCTGTTGCATCACTCTTGAGCACAGAAATGGATGTCAAGCCCAAACGTTCAACAGTCTCCTTCAGCAAAGCGACTCTGGATTCATCAACATCAAACGCATGGATCTTTCCTCTGTTCCCCTTCCGCTCAGCCAATGCGGTAGCCTTCCCCCCGGGGGCCGCACAAACATCGAGGATTGATTCATCTGCTGCCGGCCTGACAAGAGAGGCAATTAGCCCTGATGAAATATCCTGAAAAGAAAAATGACCATCATAAAACTGACGAGTTTCTCGCAATCTAGAGGCTTGGCTAACTGTGTAAAATCCGGGTAGAATCTGATTTTCAATCCATTTGATGCTGTTTAGTGTCAGGAATGTTTCGAATCGATGCCGGTCGGTCCTGAGCGAGTTCATTCGCACCATCAGGTTCGGGACTTCATTATTCCAGTCACACAGCTGTTTCGACCGCTCCCATCCAAATTCACCGATCCATCTCTCAAGGAGCCAAGCGGGATGAGAAATAAGCGATGCGGTTCGGGAAAGAGGCGTATTTTGTGAAAGAGTCCCCATGTCGGGTAAACCGGTTGAAATCACTTTTCGAAGCAGCGCGTTGGCGAGGCCGGCGGGCCCCTTACCGCGGCGCTGTTTGATAAGCTTTACCGCTTCATTCACAGCAGCAAAGTCTGGCACATGATCGCGGTAAAGGATCTCGTACGCTCCCAGCCGAAGGCCGTTCTTCAGTGTACTATCAGCACGGCTGTAGTCTCCAGAGAAAAGAGAAGCGATAATCTCATCGAGAATACCCCTGCGGCGGACAATTTCCTGGACTAGATGGGTGATTTCCGGTCGATTTCTCTTCTGTACATTACGGGATTCGAAGTGATCGGCGAAAAGCTTGGAGATGCGTGCTCCGCTTTGATCAAATTGATCGAGAATCGCGACTACATGGAATCGAGAGGATTGCTTTTCACTCAAATCGTGCTCCCACCGTAAGTTTCGTGCCGGCCAAGAACTGACCAGCTGTCATTCGTTTCTTTCCTTCTGGCTGGAGATCTTCTATAAGAAGACTCCCCGAACCGCAGCGGATGATGAAAGACGACTTTGAAACTGCCGTCACCTCTCCTGGATCTCTTTCTGAATTCATAGAAAGGGCAACTTTGAGCAGTTTGAATTGGCGGCCCTTCAGCGTTGTTACAGCCCCAGGGGATGGCGATAGTGCGCAAATTTGATTTCTCACCTCCATGTTTGTCCTGCTCCAATCAATCTTGCAGTCGGCCGGAAGAATTTTCGGCGCCTGAGTAACACGGCTGTGGTCCTGCGGTACTGGAGTGGCCTCTCCAGAACCGATCTGGTCAACTGTGCGGATAAGCAGTTCCGCTCCAGCCTTGGCGGCCCGAGCGGAAAGTGAGCCGTAATCGTCTTCCGGAAAAATTACCAGAGGCCGGGATAAGAGAAGATCACCAGAGTCAACTGCCGTTGAGATGAAAAAAGTGGAGAGAGCTGTTTCAACTTCCCCGTTCATGATCGCCCGCTGAAGGGGGGCGGGACCGCGATAGGCAGGAAGCATGGACGGATGAAGATTTATTGAGCCAAGTCTGGGCAGTTCAAGAATGGCTTTCGGTAGAATCTTGAAAGCGACCACAACAAAAAGATCCGCGTCGATTGCTGAGATGGATGCGATGAAATCACTGTCTGAAAGAGTCAATGGCTGGATCAGTTTCAGATCCAGTTCCGCTGCTCGCTGAGCTACGGGCATTGGCGACAACACTCTTCCCCGACCCACCATTTTGTCGGGAGACGTCACCACAGCTGTCACTTCGTGCTCCGAACCGATTAGCGCATTAAGGGAGGGGACCGCGAATTCCGGATTCCCCATAAATACGGTGCGGAGTGGCTTCAAGCGAGTATGGTTTGAAGAAGTGAAAACTTAGCCGGCGGAAAGTTCTTTGAGTTGCTTCCTGATACGATGTTTATCAACCATAGAAGCATGATCAATAATCAATCTCCCTGTGAGATGATCCATTTCATGTTGAATCACTCGAGCCATCAGACCATCAAAATCCTTTTCTTGGCTATTCCCATCTAAGTCCTGATAGGCAAATCTGAGAGACTCGGCACGGGTAACATTCACCTGCACGCCGGGGACGCTCAAACACCCTTCTTCCATAGATGAGGTGCCAGACCGTTCCACAATTCTTCCATTCACAAATGCCGCCGGAGGGTGAGGTTCATCTGTGTGAGAAATGTCGATCACCATCAGGTTCAGGTCCACGCCGATCTGGTTCGCAGAAAGGCCAATCCCTTCTTCTTCATACATAGTGTCAAACATATCCGGAACAAGATTCTGAATGGAATCGAAGTCATCCACGTTTTCGAGCACTTTTCTTAGAATCGGTTGACCATATTTCACAAGAGGAAGTGCCGACATTGGTCAAACTAATCTTTGTTGCTAGTGAGACCGGAAATGGCTGACTTGTTCACAGACAGTTTCACATTTTTGTCCACCATTAATAGAACGACACTGTTCTTCTCTTTAAAACCGGCAATGGTCCCGTGAAGACCGCCTTGAGTGATCACCTTATCCCCTTTCTTCAGGTTTTCCAACAGCTTCCTGTGTTCTTTTTGCTGCTTCATCTGTGGACGCAGCATGAGAAAATAAATGACAACAAAAATCAGGATGAAGGGGAGGAAACCGAGAATGCCGCCCCCGGATGACGATTGTGCGTAAAGAAAATCCACGTATTAGTCCTCTCTATTGGCCGGCGAAGTTACGCCGTGCCATATCCAATTCAAAACATGCGGATATAGAGAAAGTAAAGAAAATCCCGGCCTGATTCTGGAAAGGAGTACCACCCAGAATCTGACCGGGATAGACTTCACCACTCATTTAAGTGTGGTTATATTCTGCCCCGGTTCGGTGTCTATCGATTATATATCAGAACAAAGAGAAGCAGGGCTACAACGCCCGCAACTCCATGTGACGAAAAATCGCCCACTAAGGAAGCGAGATTATCGACGACACCCGTCGTACCAGGAAACAGGATATCAACTACGATGCCCACCATTATAACCGCGACGCCGAAATCTACAATTTCTTTGCCCCAGCTACTGATGGTTT
The DNA here is from genome assembly GCA_002448795.1 of Fidelibacterota bacterium UBA6931. GTDB lineage: Bacteria > Fidelibacterota > Marinisomatia > Marinisomatales > S15-B10 > S15-B10. Next base: position 23,205 of record DKAH01000003.1, on the reverse strand, counting down.
GTAGTGCATTCCTAACCATAAGTAATTCTCCCTGTTGCTTACGAGGTTACTGATTTGAGGTTCGTAATGTCTTACTGAGTCAACATAGTTTCGCCCCCCCCCATGGGAGAGACGAAACTATGATAGGTCAAGATTAACCTATTTGTTGCCCCAGATAGACATGAAGACCACGAAGGCAATCAATCCTGTCAAGCCATTATCTGTAAATGCCCCGACAAGGTCCGCCACATTATCCACAATCCCCGTTGTGCCGACACCAAAGAGTGCGTCCACTACGAGAAAAACCATCGCGAGCGACAGTCCGAGGCTGACGAAATCGCCAAACCACCCGCCGACTGTGGAGAAAGTATCTTTCAAACTAGCCATTGAGATATCTCCTATTTGGTTATTTGGTAATCACAGCGTGAACCGTTAACGCTCACCGACTCATTTGGCGGGCGCAGTAACGGCGTCACTATCCTAAGAAAAGCTTTGTTCGGTATGGTTCTTGTTTGTGGCTCCGAGGTCATATTCCCCACAAATCGTCAGAAGACTACCTCTATTTTGGGTACAATGTCAAGAAAAAAGTGATATGAGTAACTATTTTTGTTTTAAAGGCTTTAAAACTAAATAACTAATAATAATGATTTGAGAAATAATGTGTCAAGGTGGATTTCTTATCAAAGAGTTCGCAAAGAAACAGCCGCCATTTCAATTCTCCAGTCACCGGGGATGGTCCAGGCAAAAAACAGTTCTTTCCCGGCTTTGACCATTTTTGGATAACCGCTCCCCCGGCCGGAGTCGATATCGGTGACAGTTCTCACCTCACCTAATTTCCCATTCGCAGAGACTGTCCGGATTCTGACGTGGGCCAAATCGCCCGCAAGTTCTATCCAGCTGACAGCAACGCGATTCTTGTCAACCCATTCAAGATCAACTCTACCCAACGGAATACCTCCGTCAATCCTCAACGGCTCAGTGAATGTTTCGCCGGCGTCACTGGAGAACGCCACGTTCACCCGGGCCTCCCCGTTGGGTGCCGTGTACCAGGCGATTCCAAGCATCTCGCCGTTCACGGCCAGTTCGGGGCCGTTAACCGGGCAACCAGGTATCATCCACCCGTCATCATGGACGGAAGACGGCGAAGACCAGCTTTCACCATCGAAACGGACAGTCTGGATGTTTCTTACTTCCGTATCACTCCTGTCACGATATGCGACAATATGTTTATCGCCAATAGTGGCTGCTGCAGTGGGGCAACATTCGCAGATGCGCGAGTCGAGTGACTGTTCAGGACCGAGAACCATTTCGCCTTCCAGCGTTGTTGTAAAAAGAGACATATTCCCTGAACCGTGACCATGCTCCGATGGCGCCATATTTCGCCCGTCAAGCCATGCCATTCCGAGTTTGCCTGACTGATGGAAAAATGATACGAAACCGTGCTCGGCGGCGATTCCATCTCGATGAGGAATGACTGGCTCACTCCAGCTGGCTCCTTTATCATTGGAAACAGAAAGATAGACATCGTATTCAAATGTGCCGGGGCCCCGTTTGTAGAGCCAGTGAGTAACCAAGGTATCGCCGTTGACCTGGAAAATAGATGGATGGTCCGCCCAGTTGACAAAGAATTCCGGGCCAGAAAATACTGTTGTCGGTTCACTCCAGCTTCCCTCCTTCCATTCAGAAAATCTGAGAGAATAAGCCCCATCACTTCCTGAAGGGGTGAGCCACGACATCAGAAGAGTCCCTCCGGAGGTGGTAGCGAGACTTGGAAAACGGCCTCCCATTCCGGAGACATTCTCAAACGGTAACACCTCAAACTCTCTTTCGGCGCAGCCGGCAAGAAATAGTGCCAAAATGGGGAGAAAGAGACGTCTTTTAATTGTCTGTTTTTTTCGGTCATATTTCATGGTGTTCTTCATCCTCATGCGCTTACTCTTCTTCCATTTCTTTTTCCCCGAACAGCCCGAAAAGATCAAACATTTTTCGAATGCTCAATGAGGCTAGCCAAACATCGGTCTTGCTGTCAACTGGTGCAGACACTCCCACCATGTTGGTCTCAAACACCACCGGCACCTGAATGTTTAAGGAGATGAGCGATTCGCCCACATTCCAGACCAAGCCCCCTCCGGCCTGAATTATGGTCGCCCCTGAATTCGGCGAAACCACGCCGTCCCAGTAATCTTCCATCCTGAACTGCCCTGTAACGATGAAATATGGCATGCCACCGATTAGATCCTTGCCTTGCCAATAATTCATTCCAGCCACGGCAAGTTCCGTTCCCGGTAGATAGCCGTATTCGCTTGGTCCAAGCGGTATCTCAAGCCGCCCCACAAAACCGAGCAGAAAAGGAGATTCTTCAGTCCGCCTGAAAAACTGAATTTCACCGACACTTCTATAAACACCTTCACTCATGGCAAAATGGGTATGTTCGCGCCCTAGCTTACCAAGTGCAAAAGGATCTTCTTTTAACGTTTGCTTTGATGGGATGGAAAGACCGAGCCCCAGGAAGAACCTGTCGCCGGGGCCAAAATCCCGATTGCTAACGAGATACCTCAGCATCACTTTCGTGGTGGCAAGGCCAGTTCGTCCTTCACTCCTGTGATGGATATTTGGCACGCCCGGGAAATTCATTCTTCTGTTTCCCCCTGTCACGTTCAGTTGGAGGTTCCAGTCATCGGTGATGCCGTAATTGAGGTTTAGTTCACCGATACGAGAGATGAGATCACCATCGTGATCACCGGTTGAATCGAGGGCGCCGTGCCACCAATCAATATTCTGGTTGGTGAAGTTGCCGCCCAACAGAAGCATCCCCTGATCCAAACCGATTCCTGTATTGGCCGTCCCGACCGGGAGGCTTGGATTGCTTCAGAGGGGTCACTGTCCCCAGAGAATTGAAGTGATTAATAGGAAACTGAAGATAGTGTTTTTCATTTGTAGTTTTGACAAAAGCCTGCTTTCTTGTATTCTGAGTGTTGTTTCATTTTTGTTAACTCTCTCCGGACGGTCTGGTCCAGAAGATGAACGGGCCCACACTTTCATGTATTTTTGCGAGCGGAAAGGACAGGCTAAATCAGAAGATATCCGTACCTAGAGTATATTGGAACTTTGAAAATCTCGGGATTTAAGGAAGCGAGGAAGAAAGTCATTTCATTGCCTTCCTGGATAAGAGTTAGATCTGCAATCTTGTCAATATTATCCTGCCGGCAATTTCGTGGTTTCGGCCCGGACACAATAAGGTTCGGTGAACTGGTATCAGTCCCAGCAGAGAGGGAGCAATTCTTCATCTTGTTATTACCAACACAGCAATCCATATCTTGCTGACAACAGCCATACTTGCACGCACGGTCAGAAATAAATGCACTCATGGAGCCTGTTGCGAGGACAAAGATCAATAAGAGTGATGTAACACGTTTCATTGGTACAAATTAGGCTTCATTTGACATGATTGACTAATAAAGTTTTCCCAGATTCACTTTTTCCACATTTCCTCGGGCCCACCGTCAATCTCGTTCTGATGACGAGCGGCAACAAAAAGATAATCCGATAACCTGTTGATATATTGAAGCTGGAGACTGTTCGATGCTTCCTCACGATGAAGGGTCACCAAATCGCGCTCCGCCCGCCGGCAGACACCCCTAGCCTGATGGAGGAACACCACCCCTTTTGAACCTCGAGGAAGAACGAATTCTTTCAGAGGTGGAAGGGAACTGTTAATCGAGTCGATAGCTGCTTCCAGATTCTTGACATCCTGAGGCTTCACCAAACCCAATTCTTCATCAGGAACAGCCAGTTCACCGCCGATATTGAAAAGCACTTGCTGAGCAGATTCCAGAGTGTCAGAAATATCGTTTTGGAGCCCTTCAGCCATCGCAACACCAAGGTTGGCACTGAGTTCATCCAGGGCTCCAAAAGCGGCGATCCTTGGGGAATCTTTCGGAAGTCTTTCACCTTTTGACAGTCCGGTAGTCCCGTCGTCACCGGTGCGTGTATAGACTTTTGTAATCCTCACTAATGCAAATTAGTCAACTTTATGTTAGGGGGCTACAGAAAGAAGACCCACGTCACGAGGACAAAGATCGGGAAAAGAATGGGGATGGAGTATTTCAGCATATAGCCAAAGAAGGATGGCATATCGATATCCTGTTCCTGCGCAATGGCCTTGACCATGAAGTTCGGCGCATTACCGATATAGGAGTTGGCACCCATAAAGACCGCCCCCGCCGATATGGCAAGAAGTGTTTGTGACAGTTCTCCCATCAACTGAACAGGATCACCCCCGGCAGTATTGAAGAACACGAGATAGGTTGGTGCATTGTCAAGAAAACTGGACAGTATCCCCGTTGCCCAGAAATAAGTGGCATTGATAGGCTCACCGGCCGGGTTTGAAACGGCTCCCACGATTGCTCCGAGGGCACCCTCATCTCCTGCCTTCAAAATGGCAATGGCAGGTATGATCGTCACAAAGATTCCAGCAAACAACTTTGCCACCTCCTGAATGGGAAACCAGGTGAACTGATTTCGCTTTCGGATGGAATCGGAGGTCAGTCTCAGACTCGCAAGACTGAAACCGAGGAGGAGTAAATCTCTGGTGATATTCTGGAGTTCCACTTCCACATGATAGATAGATAAGGAAATATGTGGCTTCCAGATGCCGCTCATCAGTACAGCGCCCACTGCCCCTGCAAGGAGCAGAAGGTTAATCGAACCTTCCATCCCGATCGCTTCTGTATCTGATCCCTCCAATGGGGCTGTTCTGCTTGGCTCCTGTTTCATGTAGTAGGAGTCGACTAGGTAAAAAATAACCCAGAGGATAAGAGCCACCATCAACATAGGGAGAAACATAGCACTGGTGGTCCAGAAGAAATCGACCCCTTTCAGGAAGCCGAGGAATAGAGGCGGATCGCCTAGTGGTGTAAGGGAACCACCAATATTGGCCACGAGAAAGATGAAAAATATGATCACATGTGTCTTTTTCTGCCGCCATGAATTGGCCCGAATAAGAGGCCGAATCAATAGCATGGCAGCACCAGTAGTCCCCATCCAGCTGGCAAGAATGGTGCCGATAATCAGGATGGTGAGGTTCACGACCGGCGTCCCCCGAAGGGAGCCTTTGATCCTTACACCACCGGCAATAGTGAAAAGCGCCAGCAACAGAATAATGAAAGGAATGTATTCGAGCAGAAATACGTGTAGTAGTTCATAACGGGTCACAGGCACCCCGAATTTCACCACCATGGGAATGAGTAAGACAAGGGCCCAGAAGACAGAAACTTTACCAAAATTGTGATGCCAGAAACGAGGTGCCACCAATGGAAAGATAGCGATAGATAACAGAATTCCCGCAAAAGGGACAGCCCACAGTACGGAAAGATGATCGCCCTCCAGGTGCGGCGCACCAGTACTTTCGGCAGCTCCAAAGAGCATGCCCGGGAGTATAATCATTGCCGTTTTCAGTAACAACTTCATTTAATTGTCCATCTTCACGCCTTTGGTAAATTAAACGGCCGGTGACCGAAATGCCACCGAATTAAAGGGTGATCTTTATCTCCGCATGGAGATGAGAAGCAGTGTGATGTAATTTCAGCTATGGAATTTGTCTTCGCCATCCTCATTCTTGCCCTCGCTTTTTTTGGACTATCCATCGGCGCCATTTTTAATAACAAACCACTCCAGGGTACATGCGGCGGACTGAACCAGCAGGGTGAATGCTCCATTTGCGGCGGCGATCCAGAGAAGTGTGAAGAGACTGCCGCCATTTAACCAAATACATCGTAAGCAATCATCTCTTCCTCCACCCCCATATCAAACAGCATGTTCTCACACGCCGTGATCATCATGGGTGGACCGCACATATAGTATTCCACTTCTGAAGGATCTTCGTGATCATTTAAGTAATGCTCATGTACTATCTGATGAATAAATCCTACAGGCCCATCCCAGTCGTCATCGGACTGAGGTTCGGAAAGGGCAACCTTGTAGCTGAAATTGGGAAATTCTGCCTCGATTTGTTTGAAATCATCATCATAGAACATTTCTCGGACTGAACGAGCGCCATACCAAAACGAGACTTTTCGTCCAGTCTTGAGTGTATGGAAAAGGTGAAAGAGGTGTGAGCGCATGGGAGCCATTCCGGCGCCGCCTCCAATATAGATCATTTCCCGATCTGTCTCCTTGATAAAGAATTCACCATAAGGCCCCGAAATCGTCACTTTATCCCCTGCCTTCAAATTGAAGATGTAGCTTGAGGCAATGCCTGGTGGAACATCGTTCCAAACTTTGGGTGGCGGCGTCGCAATTCGGATATTCAGCATGATTCTGTTACCTTCTGCGGGATGGTTGGCCATGGAGTAAGCTCGGAAGACCGGCTCATCATTATTGGCGACCAAGTCCCAGATCTTATACTGATCCCAGTCTGGATGATACTTATGCTCCACATCAAAGTCGCTGTAACAAAGGCCGGCGTATTCAGGAATGTCGATCTGGATATACCCACCAGCCTGGAAATTAAGAATCTCACCTTCGGGAAGATCAAGTACCAGCTCCTTGATAAAAGTTGCAACATTGTGATTTGATACAACGGTGCATTCCCATTTCTGAATATTGAAGATTTCTTCCGGCACGTGAATTTTTATATCGGACTTGACCTTCACCTGACATGCTAGTCGCCAGTGATCTTTCGCTTCCACACGGTTAATATGGCCCGTTTCCGTAGGAAGGATTTCTCCGCCTCCATCAAGTACCTGACATTTGCACATGGCACAGGTGCCGCCGCCGCCGCAAGCGGAAGGAAGAAAAACGTTCTCGCCGGAAAGTGCTGAAAGGAGCGTCTGTCCAGGCCGTGTCCGAATGGCGGATGACTCGTCATCATTGATGAGGATTGACACCTCACCTTCAGGAAGGAGACGGCTGCCGGCTAAGTTGAGAATAAGCACAAGGGCGATGATGACGCCGGTGAAAACCAGAATACCCGCAACGGTCGTTTCGATCATAGATCGATTCCCGAGAATGCCATAAACGCCATAGAGATGAGGCCCGTCAGCAGCATGGCCATTCCCACCCCCTTCAGGTGTTCTGGAACGTTTGAATACCTCAGCCGAAAACGAATCGCCGCCAAGGCAACGATTGCAAGAAAGAAACCGAGTCCGGATCCAAAACCAAAGACTACCGATTCAACGAATGTGTACTCTCTCTCCACCAAAAGGAGAGAACCTCCGAGAATGGAACAGTTCACCGCAATAAGAGGAAGATAGATACCGAGGTTTTGATAGAGCGTCGGCGAGAACCTGTCCAGAAACATTTCCACCAACTGCACCGTTGCGGCGATCACTGCAATGAAAACGATGAAATTCAGGTAAGTGAGACTAATGTCGGGATAACCTAGCCAAGCCAGAGCGCCACCCCGAAGGAGAAATTCGTGGATTGCCCAGTTCGCCGGTGCTGTGAGTGACAGGACAAAAATAACCGCAAAACCGAGGCCTATGGAAGTTTCAATCTGCTTCGAAATGGCGAGGAATGAACACATACCTAGGAAGTAGGCGAGGACAATATTTTCGATGAAAACCGATTTAGTCAACAAGCTAACGTAATGTTCCAGGCCCATCAATGATCCTCCGGTTTGGCCACTTGAAGCTGAAGCCAGACAATCAGTCCCAGCACAATAAAGGCACCGGGAGACAACACCATCAGGCCGAGGTTCTCATAACCGTTTTCGTAGGCCCACTGGGGCACCACTTGGTAACCGTAGAGTGTGCCCGATCCCAGTAGTTCCCGAAAAAAGGAGACGACGATGAGGATCCCACCATAGCCGAGGCCATTTCCCATGCCATCTAGGAACGATTTTCCTAAACTATTCTGCATGGCAAAAGCATCCGCTCTCCCCATGACGATACAGTTGGTGATGATAAGACCAACAAAAACTGTGAGTTGTTTACTCATATCATACATGTAGGCCTGCAAAATCTCATCGATAAACGTGACAAGTCCAGCGATGATGGAAAGCTGGATAATGATCCTAGTCCTATTTGGAATAAATGAGCGAATCAGGGAAATGATCGAATTCGACATGGAGAGTACAAAAACGACAGCCGCGGTCATAATAACGGCCTGATCGACTCTGATAGTAACAGCAAGTGCTGAACAAATTCCCAGCACCTGAACCCCGATGGGATTGTTCTTCAGCAATGGATCAGCGACGGCTGACCGTGATGCTTTACTTAATAGCGCCATACGATTTCCTCCGCCGTATCTTTCCTTATCTTTTGGAAGAACGGTTCATACTTCTTGAGGTCATCCATCAGGAAATTGGTGACACCCTTGGATGTCACAGTTGCTCCCGATATTCCATCCACCTGATGATAAGCCTCACTTGAGCCTGGATCAACCTTGCCTCTAAGTACCTGAATACTGACCAACTGCCCTTCTTCATCTGTCACTCTCTTACCGATAAAGTTTCCGGTAAACCAATCCTTTTCCACTTCGCCTCCGAGGCCCGGAGTCTCCTTATGCTTGTAGAACTGAATCCCTTTCACCGTGATGCCGTCAGGTTCCAGCGCAAGATAGCCGTAGAGGGTGGACCAGAGTCCCCGGCCGATGACCGGGATGGCGTATCCTTCGATATCACCATTCACAACTTTGGTGAAGAGTGGGAAGTAGGTGGTGTCGACCTCCGCATCCACCATTTCAATGGTAACGTCTGAAACATCTCTGCCATCGCTATCAAGAATCGTCGTCCGGATGAATGTTTCGTAGAGGTACTGAACGGTTTCGTTAGTCCAGATTTCCCCTTCCTCTTCACGAATATCGAGAGACCTGAGAATATTCTTCCTCATGTCCACCGCCACGTTCTCTTCCTGGAGTTCCTTAAGCTGGGAGTATGTCACTGAGAGGAGAAAACCGAGAATCACCGTCACCAGCGCGGTAAACAGCAAAACATAGGTGTTACTGCGCATACCGGGCTTTTCTCCGTTTAATATTTCCTTTAACCACAAAATAATCTATCACAGGTGCAAAAGCGTTCATCAACAAAATTGCCAGCATTACACCTTCGGGATAAGCCGGGTTGATGCTTCGTATGACGACAGTAAGGAAGCCGATCATAATGCCGTATATCCACCTTCCCCGATCAGTGTGAGCACCGGTGACAGGCTCCGTTGCCATAAAGACTGTACCAAACAGAAACCCACCCATCACCAGGTGATAGTGGGGTGGAATGGTCAGCATGCTGTTGCTTGAATAGGGCGACAGCAGATTAAAGAGAGCGGCTGTACCCAAAAGACCGAGAACCGCGCCAACCATGGTTCTCCATGAAGCAATCTTGGTAATGAGCAACAGACCGGCGCCCAGCAGAATCATGATCTTGCTAGTCTCTCCCACCGATCCAGGAATGAAACCGACGAACATATTCCACCAGGAATAGTCGAATTGCGTGAAAGCACTCAAAAGGGCGACGCTGTCGGCATTGGTGGCGGCTGCGGGGATGGAGAGGGCGGTCGCTCCGGAATATCCATCCGGGCCAATAGCCCAAACCTTGTCACCGGACATTGCAACAGGATAGGCGAAATAGACAAAGGCCCTCGCCGTCAAGGCCGGATTGAAAATATTCATTCCTGTTCCGCCGAACACCTCTTTACCAAGAACCACACCGAAAGAGGTCCCCACGGCCACCATCCAGAGGGGCAGTTCCGGCGGCATGACCAGGGGGATCAAAGCGCAGGTGACAAGAAAACTTTCAGTCACTTCATGTTTCCTGATTACAGGAAAAAGAAGTTCCCAAAATGCGCCGCTGGCAAAAGTGACGATGATGAGAGGGCTTATCTGCTTCATCCCAAAAAGAAAATTCTCTACCCATCCTCGGGAGATTCCGAGGGCCTGAGCATTGAGATAACCGATATTGATAGCACCGAAGAGGTAGCATGGAATCAGCGCAATCACCACAAGGATCATGACACGTTTGATATCTACGCTGTCCCGAATGTGCGGCCCCTTGGAAGTCTGCTCATCGGTAGAGAAAAAGATTGTCTCCGTCGCCTCAAAAACGGGGTAGAGTCGTTCCAAACGTCCACCTTCATCGAATTTCGGTTTAACCGATTTGAGAATTTTACTCAGAAATTTCATTCAGGCACTATCCGCCCAGATTAAATCGAGACCTTGACGAATCATTCCGCCTACATCAACCTTGCTGGGACAGGCAAAAGAACAAAGTGCGAGGTCCTCTTCTACGCACTCAAGAATGCCCAATTTCTCCATGAGATCGATATCCTCGGCCACCACTGCCCGGTACAGCTCGTTGGGCAAGATATCCATAGGTAGAACCGCTTCCCACGAACCGATAGGGACCAAAGGCCGCTCACTACCATTATTCAATGTTGTAAAACCAAAATCGCTCATCCGCCTCCCCAAATAGGCGTTGGTAAGAGAGTAGTGTGTCTTTGGGGATCCGGGATGGATCATACCAAGAAAAGAACGCTTTTCCGACTTCGGTACCACGCTGACACAGTCAGAATAGAATCCAAGGTGCCCTTCTTCTGATGAACTCCGACCGGTAAGGACATCACCAGAGACGATTCTGTTTTCGCTGCCATTGAGACGGTCTTTAACCAAAGTTTGAATAGACGCCCCGAGCCGGGAATGGAAATGTGACCCATTTACCGTGCCTGGACCTCCCACAGTCACAATCAAGCTCGGATCCAACTTTCCTGTTAGGAAATTTCTTCCAATGATGCAGACGTGTTGGGCATCTACTGTCCAGACAACATCATTAGGAGCGATGGGGGCAACATGGTGTATCTGGATTCCCACATTGCCTGCAGGATGAGGCCCGGCAACAGTATGGAGTTTGCAGTTTTTCAGTTCCTGAAAGGCGCTGGGGCCCTTACCCACAGTCACATGAAGCGAACCGTCTGTCATCCGGCTGAGGGCATCGAGTCCTGCCTGAAACTGGACCATCTGCTCCTTGAGAATCAGCTCCAAGTCAGGAGAAAGGGGTGCGGTGTTTACGGCGGAAACGAAGATGTCCCGGGGCGTCTCCTCAGGATTGGCGACTTTGCCAAATGGGCGGCGGCGGATAAAAGGAAAAAGGTTCGAGGTAATGAGTCGTTTTTTTACCTCATCTCTACCCAGTCCGAAAATCTCATCTGCCCCGTAAGTCTTTTCCGCCATCGTCTCCTCTTCAGAATCCAGGGCAACAGTCACTTTTTCTACCACCCGTCGCGGACCGTATCGAATCTCCTGCAAGGTACCGCCACCAGGAGATGGCCATTTTACCTCAGGCATCAATTTGTCAAAGAATAGGGGTTCGCCGAGGCCGATCTTCTCCCCTTCCTTCACCATAAGTTTCGGTTTTACATACCTGAAGGAGGATGGATGAACGGCCACGGTGGAGAGTGAGCTGTGTTCCTCGATTTGCCGTTTCGGCGTTCCGGCTATCTTGATATTGTGACCTTTCTTGATAGTGATGGAAGCCATGCTTACGATTCGATCATTTATTCAGTTGAGTTCGGGCTGAAAGGATAGTTTGAGAAAAGCTTAGAATCCGGATACAAAGAACTTTAGAGAGCTGTTGACCCAGTCCGCCAGAAACGACCAGCGAATCCCGAAAATGATTGAAGGAATACCTGTAGCAAGGATAATGGCCGCTGACGCTCCAACAGGTCTATAAAGATCCTTCTCCCGCTCTCCCTCGAAATACATCACCTTTATAACCCGCATATAATAATAAAGAGAAATGACACTGTTCAGCACGCCGACGATGGCTAGCCAGTAAAACTGGGAACCGCCGTTAATGAGAGCGGCGAATAGATACATTTTTCCGATGAACCCTGCCGTAGGGGGAATACCTGTAAGAGAAAACATAAAGATCGCCATAAAGAAACCGATGTACGGTGATTTCCATCCAATGCCGCTGTAGTCATCAATGTTTTCGGTTTCATACCGGTTGGAGACGACAATGGCGAGAAAGAACGCACCCAACTGCATGAATAGATAGACGATGATGTAGAAGATAATGGCATAGATCCCTTCCTGCGAAAGAACTGGCACTGCCATTAGAATGTATCCTGCGTGGGCGATACTAGAATAGGCGAGGAGCCGTTTGATATTGTCCTGCTGAATGGCGATAAGGTTGCCCACTGTCATGGTTACAGCCGCAAGTACCATCAGGATGTCCTGCCACGGCACTCCCTCGATGGCTTCCCAGACCGCCCCGTTCAACGGCTGCTCCTCACCAAAGACCGAATTGAAGAAACGAATCAGAAGGGCAAAGCCCGCCGCCTTCGGTGCAACTGACAGATAGGCGGTGACAGGCGTCGGGGCCCCTTCATATACATCGGGTGTCCAAAAATGAAAGGGCACTACCGCCACCTTATATCCGAATCCAGCCATGATCAAGATCGTTGCTGCGGTAAGCGGCAGATCTGATCCCGGTCCTAATGCGGCAACTGCCGAACCGAGCTCCAGCACCTTTGTTGTTCCGGTAAGACCATAGAGAAGGCTTAGACCGTAGAGCATCAGACCAGACGAAAAGGCGCCGTATATAACATACTTCAGCGCGGCCTCGTTAGAGCGTACCTGAGTTCTGAGATAACCTGCGAGAATAAAGGAGACAATGGAGACGACTTCTATGGAGAGGTAGATCATGATGAGGTCGACGCTGGACGCCATAAGAGACATCCCAAGCACCATGGCTGCCATAAGGGCGTAATACTCTCCCGTCCTCACTGAATTCAGTTCATCGCTGTTTAAGGACATCATCACCGCTACAATGGTAGCCAGGAGGAAGATGAATTTGAAGATCCGTGAAAATGGATCAATCACAATTGTCCCAAGAAAGAGAGTTGAACTATCTTCAGGCGATGATAACCAAAGAGCAAAGGCAGCGATGGCCAGCCCTCCTATGACGAGATAACCAATTTTATGGACTTTCCGCGTCGAGGTAAAAAGATCGGCAACCACCGCAACAAGGACAGTTGCCGTGACTATCAGTTCAGGAATGAAATAAGATATGCTCTGAATGTTTCCCATTCGTCAGTTTACAGACAGCAGAGGACTCACCTGAACCAGTTCAACAATATGGGCCATTGTGGCTTTCATCACATCGATCATTGGAGATGGGTAAACCCCGAGCAGAATAACGAGTATCGCCAATGGTATAACAGTAAACAGCTCCCGACCATTGATCTCTTCCAGATCGGCATATTTTTCATTCAGTTTGCCCAAGAATATTCTCTGATAGGACCAGAGGAAATAGGCGGCGTTCAGCAGAATTCCAAGGGTCGATATCATCACAATCGTTCGGTAGACAGGAAAGGCGCCGAGAAAACACATTGCTTCGCTGATAAATCCTGAAAGTCCCGGCAGCCCAAGTCCCGCGAACCACGCCAGCGCCACCACACCTGCGTAGATGGGGGTTCTTGAAGCGAGGCCGCCAAAACCGTCAATGTTTCTGTGATGGACCCTGTCGTAAACAACTCCAACCAGAATAAAGAGCATAGCCGTAATGGTACCATGATTAAACATTTGGAGGACTGCACCATTCAAGCCCAGTTGTGCAGCAGCTGAATTTGACCCGTGCTGTGGTCCCGCTGCCACCACAGCGGCCATCCCCAGCATTACATACCCCATATGATTGATGGATGAATAAGCGACCATCTTCTTGAGATCCGTCTGAGCAAGTGCACAGAGTGCGCCCCAGATCACATTAATCAGAGCGAGAACAGCCAGTGCCCCAGCGAACCAGACGGTTCCATCAGGAATCATCGGAAAGTTTATCCGCAACATTCCATAGGTACCCATTTTCAACAGGACTCCGGCAAGAATCACAGAGATCGCGGTAGGCGCCTCCACGTGTGCCAACGGCAGCCATGTATGGAATGGGAAGATCGGTACCTTGATAGCAAAACCGATGAATAGCAAAATCCAGACAACTTTAAGTCCGCTGAAGCCCCACCAGGAGAGAGTCCCCAGAGCGGTCGGGGCTGTCTGCATCAGTTCGATCATGTTAAAGGTTCTACCGCAAGCGAAATAGAGAGCTAAAATGGCAATCAGCATCAAGACGGAACCGAAAAGAGTGTAGAGAAAAAACTTGATGGCGGCATACTCCCTTTGAGGACCACCCCAAATGCCGATGAGGAAATACATGGGGAGTAGCATAACCTCCCAGAAAATGTAGAACAGGAAGAAATCAAGGGCGAGAAAGACACCCATCATTCCCGCATCAAGAAGAAGGAACAGTGAGAAATACCCTTTTGGCGCCTTGTCGATCTTCCAGCTGACGAAGACACAGAGGAATGAGAGAAGGGCCGTCAGGGCAACCATGGGTATGCTGAGGCCGTCTACGCCCAGCATGTAGGATATATTGAAGGAGGGGATCCAATCCGCCTTTTCCATGAACTGAAAACCGACATAATCTTTGTCGAAATTCATCCAAAGCACCGCAGCGAGGATGACCTGAAGTCCGGTAAATCCTGCTGCCATCCATTTGATAATATCGCCCTTGTCCCGAGGCACAAACAAGATAGCAATGGCTCCTGCCACGGGCACCCAAACCAGCCAGCTGAGAATATTAAAATTCATCTGTTCCATTTCCCTCTTTAACTAACGGCCTGAAAAACATAGATCATGATAACACCTGCAAGAACCCAGACTAGATAATTCTGCACTTTTCCGGTCTGGACGAATTTCAGCCCAGCGCCGAACAACCGAGTGCTCCTTCCGACACCATCCACAATCTGCTGATCCAGCACATCGTAGTCCCAACGAATCCCTACAACTCGGGAAAACCATTCGGTCACCTTTCCTAAACCGTTCACGACATACTTGTCATAAAGCTCCCAATCGAGAAAGGCGATTATTTTCGAAAAAGCAAGTGAAGGATTGATGAGATAGCGCTGGTAGGTTTCATCCACGAAAAACTTCTTCGATGAAAGCTTATAGGGTATGGTCAGTTTCGCGGCCATGTCATCAGCGGATATTTTTTTCTGAAGATACATTCGGATCGCAAACCCAATTCCCATAACCGCTATCAGGATGGACAGAATCATGGCCGGAGTATGTGCATGATGTATTCCCTCAGAAATTTCATGTGCGGACGGGTTGAGGTGCCCGGGGACTACCGAATCCTTCGCATGGATAAGCGTCGTAAACCAGCCGTAATCGGAGAAAGGGTTAAAGTTCGGAAGCGTAAAAAAGAGGAAGAACGATAGCGTGGCCAAAGTGATCAGCGGTGCTGTCATGGGTGACGGCGACTCGTGAATATGGTCATAAACTTCCCGACGAGCAGGTTCACCATAGAATGTCATGAAGATGAGCCGGAACATGTAGAAGGCTGTCAAGAGCGCGGCGCCAAATCCAAAAATGGCAAGCAAAAAATGTTCGGGATGATGCATGGTGAAAGAAAGGGTTCCCGCCAGCACTGCATCCTTCGACAGAAAACCTGATGTAAACGGCACTCCCGCCAGTGCAACGGTGCAGATTAGCATGGTGAGATAAGTGGTTTTCATCTTATCCTTCATGCCACCCATATTCCTCATATCCTGCGGATCGGTCTCATGATCGTGAAGTTCATGATAGGCGTGGTGCATGGCGTAAATCACACTTCCGCTACAGAGGAATAGTCCAGCTTTGAACGCGGCGTGCGTGACAAGATGAAACAGGCCGTATGTATAAGCCCCAACCCCCACTGCCAGAATCATATAACCGAGCTGGCTCACTGTTGAATAGGCTAACACCTTCTTTATATCGTTCTGGGTCACCGCGATAATGGCGGCAAAGATGGCCGTAAATCCGCCGATGTAAGCAATTACCATTAGTGCCGCCGGTGTAAAGATGGGAAAGAGTCGAAAAGAAAGATAGACACCTGCCGCGACCATTGTAGCTGCGTGGATGAGAGCGCTCACCGGTGTGGGACCTTCCATTGCATCCGGCAACCAAACATGAAGGGGAAACTGGGCTGATTTGCCGATGGCCCCGGCAAAGAGGCAGAGCCCCGCGATGGTGAGGATTTGCGTGGAGAAGAGGCCACTCTCCACTCCGGCAAAAACATCCTTGAATAAAAATGAACCTGTCGCCGAAAAGAAGAGCATAATCCCGATAAACATTCCAATATCTCCAACGCGGTTAACGAGAAACGCCTTCTTCGCCGCGTCAGACGCCGAGTTCTTCTCAAACCAGAATCCAATAAGCAGGTATGAACTGAGTCCCACCAACTCCCAGAAAATGTAGATACCCAGTAAGTTGTTGGCGAGAACAATACCATTCATAGAAAAGGTAAAGAGTGATAGAAAGGCAAAATAGCGTGAGTAACGGGGATCACCTTCCATGTAAGAGATGGAGTAAACATGAACCAGTGTTGAGACAAGCGAAACCACAAGAAGCATCACCACCGTCACATTGTCGATCAAGATACCTAAGTGGACTGTTAGCGCGCCGAGGTCAAACCATTGCCATGCCTCATCAATAACAAAGTCAGGATCGTACTTCACTAATATCACACCAAACATGGCAAGAGAAAGGCACAGCGTCAGAGCTACGGCGCCGGTGGAGACCCAATCGCCATTTCGTGGAAGTCGCTTCCCTACAAAAATCTGGATAACAAAAGCGACGAGAGGTAGGAGGAGAATTGCGATTCCGTAATTGATCATTACTGTTTCAGCTGGTTCGCCTCATCAATGTTTACAGTTCCGAGATTGTTGAAGATATTCAGGATGATGGCTAGGGCCACAGCCGCTTCCGCCGCCGCGAGAATGATAACAAAAAGTGAAAAAACATGGCCTGTAAGATCCATCCCTCCGAACCGGGCGAAGGCAACAAAATTGACATTCGCGGCATTCAGTATCAGTTCAACACCCATGAGTACCGCTACGCCGTTTCGGCGAGTGATGACACCAAACATTCCCAAAGAAAAGAGAATAGCGCCGATAATGAGATATGTGTTTAAATCAACCATCAATCGGTTTTCCTTGACAACAGGGCCGCACCCATAAGTGCCGCCAGCAACAGGATGGAAGCAACCTCGAATGGGAGAAGATAATTGATCATCAGCATTCGGCCGATTTCTCGAACGGTCTCCAACGGTTCTATGGCTGGTGATCGGTGCCACGGAGCGTTCAGGATCATGGCCGAGAGGCCAGCAAAAATCACCAGTACGATAACACCTCCCACTCCCCGCTGAATGGATGAGTGGGAGAGCTGGACGTTGGTAATCCTGTGCGTCAGCATGATACCAAAAATGATTAGAACCAGAATGCCGCCCACATAGATTAAGATCTGCGTAACAGCGATAAAATCGGCCCAGAGAAAAACGTACAGTCCCGCCACTCCCAAGAGGGAAAATAGCAGCGCGATGGCGGAGTAGATCAGGTTTTTTGAAAATACTACACCGGCGGCAGAACCGACAGTCAAAAGGGCAACGATCCAGAAAATAAATGAAGTTCCCGTCACGCGGCAGCCTCTCCTGTCACTTCGGCTGTTTCTGCATCACCGCTACCTGAGGCGTATTGCTGAAGCACATCTTGCGGAACCTGGGAGAATCGGTACACCATATCATTCCTGTCATACTCTGAGAATTCGTAATCGATTTCCTGCCGGCTTGAATTGGGACCGCCAACCATAAAAATGCATTCTTCAGGACATGGATATGTACAGAGATTACAGTAGCAGCACTCTGTCATATCGATATCGAAACGCGTCACCAACAGCCTTTTCTGAGTACCGTGGGAGGTAACGCCGCGATGGTTCGCTTGCGGGATGTCCTCACCTTTATCGACCTTGTGAGTCTCAATCTTGATGCAGTCCACAGGACAGGCCCGCTCGCACTTGAGACAGCCGATACAATCGTCCATATCGACAGTGAGCCGCGACCGGATGACATTGTAGCTGTCTGCACTGAAACCGATTTTCCGCTCCGGCCGGGGCCAACGCTCAACAGGATACTGAAGCGTCACGTTCCCCCGGCGAATCTTGAACATGTGGCCGATGGTAACTCTCATCCCAATGAGGAGTGTTGTGATCGATTCCCAGACATTTAATAGATAGTTCATATCGTCACCTTATGAATAAGTCCCAGATACCAACACCGACAATCGTGAGAAATGAAGCCGGCATGAAAAATTTCCAACACATCCGCATCAGCTGGTCCGTACGAAGGCGTGGAAATGTCCAACGGAACCACATCATTATAAAAATGAGAAAGGCCGCTTTGGACATAAACCAGAAGATACCCCAGAGCCCCCCTTCAAAATAACCAGGGAAAGGGCTTAACCAGCCGCCGAGAAACGCGAGGGCAGCAACACCGGCTACGATAAACATATTGGCGTACTCTGTCAGGAAGAAAAAAGACCACCTCATTCCCGAATATTCAGTGTGAAAACCGGCAACCAGTTCTGACTCTGCTTCCGGCAAGTCGAAAGGGGTTCTATTTACTTCAGCCACACCGGCAACAAAGAATAGCCAGAATGCAAAAAACGTGAAAGGGTTGTCAAAGATGAACCAACTTGGCAACACCCCCAGCGTTGTTCCCGTTTGGGCCGCTACGATATCCCTAAATGCGAGGCTTCCGGTTAGCATTATCACCGCTAGGAGAGAGAGGCCCGCAGGAATCTCGTAGCTGATTATCTGAGCGGCGGAACGCATGGCGCCATAGAGCGACCATTTGTTGTTGGAGCTGTAGCCGGCAAGAATAACGCCAATGACACCAACGGATCCCATGGCGAGTATATAAAAGATGCCAAGATTGAAGTCCGCAGCCACTACATGTTCGTTAAAAGGGAGACCTGCAAATGCGACAAAACAACCGATAAAAAGAATAAAGGGGGCCAGAATGAATAGTTTTCTGTCTGCGCTGGCAGGGATGATGTCTTCTTTCGTCAGCAGTTTGACTGCGTCGGCCACTGTCTGAAGGAGACCCCATTTCCCTGCGTGGAGACCTACCCCCTGTCCCATAGGCCCCAGCCTATCCTGCATAAAAGCAGATACTTTCCTTTCCGCATAGACAGCCACCAGGGCGTTCACTGCCATAAAAAGGAAAATCGGCAGACCTGAGAGAGTCACCGCTAGCACGAAGGCGAGGTTTGGCGAGGCAGAAAGCCAGCCAATACCGGAAAAAATGTCAAGAAGATAGTCCACCATCAGCGGTCAATCTCTCCTAGCACAATGTCAAGCGAACCAAGGATAGCGATAACGTCGGAAATCATCCATCCTCGAGCAATCTCATCCAAGCAGCTGAGCGCGGTGAAGGCCGGTGATCTCATTTTAAGCCTAATTGGTGTATCACTACCGTCGCTGGCAATATAGAAGCCAAGGTCTCCCCGGGGACTCTCGGTCCTACTGTAGACATGTCCCGCTTTGGGCCTGATCTTTTTAGGGACGGCAGCGTGAACATCACCATCTCTGGGCATAGAATCCAGTGCTTGCCGCGTAATTTTTACACTCTCCTCTAACTCCCTCAAACGAACGTAATATCTGTCCCAGCAGTCCCCCAGTGATCCCATGGCGCCGGTGCCAATGGGTACATCGAAATCGAATCGGTCATAGATTCCGTAAGTCTCCTCTTTCCGAATATCCCATCGGACTCCCGAGCCTCGGAGGTTCGGACCCGTTACGCCGTAACTGATCGCCACTTCCGCTGGGATCACACCGACATCAGCCGACCGTTCAATGAATATCTTGTTATATGTAAGGAGCTCGTTATATTCTGCAATCTTTGGTTCAAAATAGTCCAGAAAATCGTACGTCTTTTCCACCCATCCCACCGGAAAGTCGTGGGAGACGCCACCGATCCAGATGTAGTTGTAAAGCAATCTGGCACCGCAGAGCATCTCAAATAGATCGAGAATTCTTTCGCGATCACGGAAGCAATAGAGAAACGGGGTGAAGGCGCCAACATCGAGACCAAATGTGCCGATGGCGAGAAGATGGCTTGCCAACCGGTTCATCTCAGCGACGATGACACGCATATATTCCACTTTTTCCGAAACCTTGATGTCCATTAACTGCTCTACAGCGACAGCATAACCAAAATTGTTATTCATGGAACCGATATAGTCGCATCGGTCTGTGAAAGGAATCGCCTGTTCGTAGGTCAGGTTTTCACAGTGCTTCTCGAAACACCGGTGAAGATAGCCGATGTACGGTATTATCTCAGTGATAATCTCTCCGTCAGTCTTCACTCTCAGCCTGAGTACGCCGTGGGTACTGGGATGCTGAGGCCCGATGTTGAGAATCATCTCCTCGCCGTGAACGGTGCCCAGTTCTTTTTCTAAAGCTACTCCCATCCTTCTTTCATCTTGTCCACCACAATGCCGCGGTAAGTGTCGGGAAACTGGTAATCCTTCCTCAGCGGGAAACCTTCCCAATCGCTGGGAAGAAGAATCCGCCGAAGATCACGGTGACCTTCGAATTCGATGCCGAACATGTCATAAGTCTCCCGTTCAAACCAGTCCGCGATGCGCCAGATCTGCTCCACAGAGGGAACCTTCGGTGCTGTTCTAGGAGTTGATACGTAGACTTCCAGCTTGTGATTTTGCTTCATGGAATGAAGGTTATAGACGACCGCGAGATTTTCACTCTCCGCTCCCTCATCGATACCAGTAATGCACATCATGGCATCGAAACTGAGGGTATCATCTTTACGAAGGAAAGGGGCCAGTTCGCCCCACTTAGAAGGCGACACTTGGACGGTCTCAGGAGCGGCTTCTTCATCAACCGTGGCAAAGCCGTCCCCAAACTTTGTATTAATGGCTGTTAAGATTCCAGCAAAATCCATTGAGGTAAGCAGTTAAGCTGCTGTCTCCTTAGGCACCGATGGGGTTTCTTCGGTCACTGTCAGTTTGCTGTATCGGCCACGGCCATAAGGGACTGAAACCTTCACCCATTCGAGATCGCCCTTGCGCCAAACATAAGCAAGACCCAGAGCGAGAACGCCAATAAAAATCATCATTTCAACAAAAGCAAAGAGCCCCAGCTCTTTGTACACAACCGCCCAGGGGAATAGGAAAACAACCTCCACATCAAAAATAATAAAAATGAGGGCCACCACATAGAATCGGATATTGAATTTAACCCAGGCCGGCCCTTCCACAGCCTCACCACACTCATAGGTCGACAGCTTATCGAGCGACTTTCGCTGAGGAGAAAGAATCCGTTGAATCAGCAGCGGTGCCGCCACCAAAACGATGCCGATTAAGGCAAAGATAAACGCCGTTCCGAAATCTCTATACACTTCTAATGGGATGTTGAAACAGGCAACGAATTTATTGTTACCCCTATGGTGATGCAAGGCAATTTCCGTCAGAAAACAACCGCTTAAAGCGCCCTGCTATCAGTAGGCGTGAAGTGCTCAACAGGGACGGAAACCGATTGGTGAAGGCAGTTACCTCACCTAAATTCACCACCCTTTATGGGTTTTCTCAAAAGTTCGCTTATAACGCTCCTTTCTCTTCTTCCAAAGAGAGCAGTAAAACCTTTTGCCATGCGATACGTGGCAGGCGAAAGCGAGGACGATGCCCTCGGCGTTGTCCATGAACTGAACCAGCTAGGCTTCACCGCTACGCTCGATATACTGGGCGAACATTCAGAATCTGAGGAAGCAGCCATGGAGATAACTGAAAGCTACATGCGGCTCTACGAAATCATCGCAGATTCCAGCCTTGATTGCAATATCTCCACAAAACTGACCCATCTCGGTTTGGGCTTTAACGACACCCTAGCTGAGAAAAATTTATTTCGCCTCCTGGATACAGCTGAAATAAGAGAAAATTTTCTACGCATCGATATGGAAAATAGTCCTTACACCGATGCAACTCTGGATCTTTATGAAAAGTGTAAAGCGCAGTATCCGTCCGTAGGACCGGTCCTCCAGGCTTATCTCAAGCGGAGCGGAGAGGACCTGAAAAGAATCCTTTCTGGAACCCCAAACGTGAGAATCTGCAAAGGGATATACAGAGAGCCGGATTCAATCGCTTTGCAAGACCGGCAGGAGATCAGGAACAGTTTCATTGACCTTGTTCAGACAGGGCTTTCCAACGGTGCCTATATTGGTATCGCAACTCACGACACATACCTGATCGACACTCTGGAAACTTGGATCGATAATCAGTCAATTTCCAAGGATTGTTATGAGTTTCAAGTTCTCTACGGCGTCCCCATCGGGAACAGACTCGAATATCTGTTGGACCGGGGACATAAAGTACGCATCTACATTCCCTTTGGTGATGAGTGGTATGCCTACGCCATGAGAAGGTTCAAGGAGAATCCGAAAATCATCTCATATATTATGGGCAACTGGTTTAAGTCATGACTGTTGACCTGTTCATATGTGGGTGTGTTCACTGGCTGATGTAGATTCCCAAAGAATAGCTTTAGATCCAAACCAATGAATATCTTGAAAATTCTTTAATGAACGAGTCAGAAACAGTAGAAAAAATCTTTGCCATGAAAACCATCGCCGTTGTGGGTATGAGTCCCAAACCTGAGCGGCCTAGCAACTATGTGGCTCTCTACCTTCGAGAAAACGGTTACCGGATTATACCGGTGAATCCGGGCCGAAGCGAAATTTCTGGTGAAACCTGTTTCCCATCACTATCTGAAATTGACGAAAATGTTGATGTGGTGAATGTATTTCGCCGACCGGAATATGCAGGGCCCATTGCTGAAGAATCGGTCTTGATCGGTGCCAAGGCCATTTGGATGCAAGATCATGTGGTGAATGAGAAAGCGGCGCAATTTGCCGAGGATGAGGGGCTTTTGGTGGTGATGAACGACTGTATGATGCGGCGTCATCGGCAGCTTTTGAGTTAAATATAATGACGTCCGAAAAAAATAACAGCCACATGACACCGGAACAATTCCGGCAGGCGGGCCGAAAAATCATTGATTGGATCGCCGACTATTATGAAAAAATCGGTGAATTCCCTGTTATGTCGCAGGTGGAGGCAGGCGAGGTTCGAGCCAAGCTTCCTCTCCATCCGCCGGCAGAAGGAGAATCCTTTGATGCAGTGATGAAAGATGTGGAGGAGATTGTCATTCCGGGTATCAGTCACTGGCAATCGCCTAACTTTTACGGCTTTTTCCCGGCCAACGCTTCCGGCCCCGCCATTCTCGGTGATCTGCTTTCGTCTGGCTTCGGCGTTAATGGGATGCTGTGGGCGGCCTCCCCTGCCTGCACGGAAGTAGAAACACACATGATGGACTGGCTCGTGGAGATGCTTGGTCTTCCCTCCCACTTCCTTTCCA
>DKAH01000001.1:34125-43353 GCA_002448795.1 Fidelibacterota bacterium UBA6931 | reverse complement strand
GTGGAAGAAGAAGCTGCTGAAGAAAGTGAAACTGCAAAGAATAAAAAATAGTCAGATGAAATTCAATTGATTGAGAGAGCTAGCTGGAACTGATCAAGGAGTTTGTCATAAAGGAGCTGTTGGATCAAATCATCAGAGAACTGGTGGATAAACCGGATGACGTAACAGTAAGAGAAGTGGAGACGGATAGTATGGTAGTATACGAGATTAGAGTGGGTGACGGAGACGTTGGGAAGGTGATTGGCCGCCAAGGCCGAACCGCCACCGCACTTAGAACACTTGTCTCTGCCATTACCGCAAAAGGAGGGGACAAACGGGCCGTTATGGAGATCATCGAGGATCGATAGTGTCAAAAAGGTTTAAGCCAGCGGCGAAAGTAGTGAAGGCAGTCGGCCTGAAGGGTGACGTAAAAGTGTACCCTTTGGACGCCCAGTTTGAAAACTACGCTGAGACTGATCTTCTCCTTGTGGGGGAGGATGCCTCGGCGGCGGAGTTCCTCCGCCTTTCACCGGTGGCCAAAAGCGGCAAGTTTATCCGTTACAGTGTTCACGGGAACCTGACTCGGGAAGATGCGGAAGGGCTGGTCGGAAAGCTAATTTTCGCGCCGGCCGAAGATGACGAGGTGCTTCCGGAGGAGATGATCGGCTTCCTGGTGGTTACGGCTGAAGGGGAACCTGTGGGTGTTCTCACCGACATTATGCAGATGCCGGGACAAGATGTCTACGCCATCGATTCGGGAAACAAAGAGATCCTTATTCCCGCTGTGCCCGAGATTGTCCGTCAGATCAATATTGACTCCGAGACTATTACCATCACGCCCATGGAGGGGCTTCTGGAGCTTTAATGCAGGTTTTTATTATTACTCCTTTTCCGGCCATTCCCGAGGCGGTGATCGGTGAAAGTATTCTTCGCCGTGCCGGCGAGAAGGGGATTGTCGATTACCACATCATCGATCTTCGAGAATTTGCTGAAGGGAAATACCGCCAGATCGACGATTATCCTTTTGGCGGAGGCACCGGCATGGTGATGCTGGCGGAGCCGATTCTGAAAGCGATGGACTGGATAAATGAACTGTACTGTGGTGAGGGCGACCTGAGTGTGGTCTTTCCATCCCCTCAGGCACCGGTGCTGACCCAGGAGACTTCCAGTCGTCTGTCAGAATCGGAAGGCGTTGCATTTATATGCGGCCACTATAAAGGTATGGATGAACGGGTGAGAGATTCGGTGGTGACGGACGAAATTTCCATCGGCGACTATGTGGTGACGGGCGGGGAGCTTCCGAGTATGGTAATCCTCGACTCCGTTGTGCGGCTCATCCCCGGCGTTCTCGGTGATGAAGAGTCGGCAAAGACTGATTCATTCACCCATGCGCTCCTTGATCATCCTCACTATACACGGCCCGAAGAGGTGAAAGGGATGAAGGTCCCGGACGTTCTTCTGAGCGGGCACCACGGCAACATTGACTTGTGGCGAAAGGATCAGCGGGAGAAAAGAACAAAAAAAAATAGGCCCGATATGTGGAAACGTTATCAGGAAGAATTGTTGAAATGAGGTGAGAGGAATGACCCAAGCACACGAATTATCATCAGGTTTTCAGCGGGATGATATCCCCAAGTTCCAGTCCGGCGATACGGTAAACGTCAACGTTAAAGTGTTGGAAGGGGGCCGGGAGCGGCTCCAGCGTTTTGAAGGGGTGGTACTCTCCAAGAAGGGGAGCGGCAGCAACGCCACCTTTACGGTGAGAAAGATTTCCTCCAACATCGGCGTTGAAAGAATTTTCCCGCTCCACTCCCCCAACATTGACAGTATCGAAGTGGTGCGCCGCGGAAAAGTCCGCCGGGCGAAGCTTTACTATCTTAGAAAGCTTAGAGGGAAAGCAACGCGGATTAAAGAGAAGCGTTAAGCCTTATTTCCAAACTGTCCATTTCAGTCACTGCTGACTACCGGTGATGCATACCATGTTATCACGTGAATCAAAGATCATTCTTCTTCTCACCGGCGTGTCCCACTTTTCGGTCCACGCCAGTATGTTGATTTTTCCCGCCATCATGGCCACCCTGAAGGAAGAATTCCAAGTTGGTCTCGATACTCTCGGCTGGATGTATATGCTCTCCAGTTTCATGTTCGGGCTCGGTGCCATTCCAGCAGGATACGTTGAGCGAAAGATAGGGGGCCGAAGACTTCTTTACATCTTCCAGTTGGGGGCGTCACTGGCGGCGCTGACTATTGTCCTCGCTCCCAACGGAACGATCATGACTGCCGGAATGATGCTTATGGGGCTGTCCGCCTCCATCCATCACCCTGCCGCATTGACCATCATCTCACGGCAGGTCCGCCAGACCAGCAGAGGGATGGGATATCACGGCATCGCTGGAAGTCTCGGGCTCGCCTCCGGTCCGCTGCTGGCGGCGTGGTTTGCGACCGCTCTTGACTGGCGATTCGCCTACGGGACTATGGCTCTGCTGTGGATATTACTGGCCGCCACCACCGCCATGCTCATTCCGAAGCACCACGGCATGGAAGACGCCGCCGGAACACCCACACCGCCCACCACAAGGCGGCGACCGCTCTTTGCTTACTATGTCGTGGCCGCCCTCATTGGACTCACTTTTACAGGCTTCACAACCTACATACCCATCTATTTCAACGAAAACTTAGGACAGCTCTTTTCGGCGCCCAGTGGTGTTATGGCCGGGGGATTCGCCACCATGCTGGTTCTTCTGGCCGGAATACCAGGACAGTTCATCGGTGGTAAGTGGGGAGACAGCTACTCGAAGACTCCTCTTCTAATAGTAATCTGTCTGATCCATATTCCCCTGCTTCTCGTTTTTCGCGCCGGTTTGGGCGAGCTCGCTCTGCTGAGTGGCATCATCCTCAGCTTTGTCCACTTTATGTATCAGCCAATCGGAAACGCCATGATTGCCGAGTACACCTCCTCCAGTTCCCGGGGTATCGGTTACGGCTTTTCGTTCTTTCTGAGTTTCGGGGTGGGGTCCCTCGCTTCAGGTGTCGGCGGTGTCGTCGCAGTTCACTACGGCGTAGCGGCAGTCTTTCTCTTTGTGGCTGTTGTCATGGTGGCCGCGACCCTCGTTTCCCTCTATCTCCACCGGATTACCCAATGATAGTTTCCACTGCAAGAAGAGAGACCACGCTTCAATCTGCCAGATTACACCCCTCTGTCACAGTTTCTCTTGATTTTCACCTATCCTTCCTCTATGTTCCTTCCATGAGGTGGCCTAGTGAGTCTACGTGACATTCCCTCAGTGAGTGCGATCCTGGATCGGATCGACTGGGGAAACGTCCAACTTCCGAGGCAGATGGTGGTGGAGACCATCCGGCAGGAACTGGCGGCCGTCCGCACCGCTGCTCGTAACGGGCAGCACTCTTCCAAAAAGCAAGACATACTGGCGAAGATAACATTTGAGATCCGCCGTTTGAACCGGCCGGGACTGAGCAGCGTTATCAATGGAACGGGTATCGTCCTTCACACCGGTCTCGGCCGGGCCCCCATCAGTCAGAAAGTTGCCGTAGACGCGGTTAAAAAGGCGGCGGCGTACACTCCCCTCGAATTCGATCTTGAGACAGGTAAACGGGGCGAACGCCTTGACCATGTAGTTCCCCTCATCACCGTGCTTACCGACGCCTCCTCTGCCTTGGTGGTAAACAATAATGCCGCCGCTGTAATGCTTGGACTCAACACCATCGCCGAAGGAAAAGAGGTAATCATTTCTCGCGGTCAGCTTGTGGAGATTGGTGGCTCCTTTCGCATTCCTGATATCATCGAAAAGAGTGGCGCCTTCATGAAGGAAGTAGGTACCACTAACCGAACCCACCTTCAGGATTATGAGCGGGCCATCAGCAAGGGGACAGCGGCCATTCTCTACGCCCACACCAGCAATTACCGGATAGAAGGATTTACCAAAGAGGTGACGGTCGCCGAACTGGCTCACCTAGCGAAACGGCGAAAGATCCCTCTCATGGTCGATCTCGGCAGCGGCGCCCTAGTGGACCTTGCCCCATCGGGCCTCCCCGCTGAACCGATGGTAAAGGAGGCCGTTGATGCCGGCGCCGGGTTGATCACTTTTTCAGGCGATAAACTTCTGGGCGGTCCCCAGGCGGGAATCATCTGCGGCAAGAAAACGCTGGTCTCCCGCCTACACAGAAATCCCATGTATAGGGCGCTTCGGTGTGATAAGCTGACGCTGGCGTTGATGGAGCGAGTACTTCGAGGGTATTCTGAGAAGACGCCGGGGGAAAACAATCTTGCTTATCGGTTGCTTTCCACCCCGAGAAAAACGCTTCAGAAGCGGGGCGAAAAAGTGCTCTCTCTCATCCCCCGAAAGACTACGGAAAGGCTGAGAATCAAATTGTTGGATACCACCGTGGAAGCGGGAAGTGGCTCGCTCCCCGTTCGGTCCATCGAAAGTGCCGCCCTCCGTTTTTGTCCCAATAAAATGAAACCGACCGAGTTAGCCCGGCGTTTCAGGATGCAGGAACCGCCGGTGGTGGGCTATATTAAAGGAAACAGATTTACCATAGACCTGAAAGCGATACCGGTCTCACAAATAAAGAATCTCGCCCAGGCAATCGGGAAGGTGTTGTCATGAGCCAGACAGTTATCGGCACCGCCGGTCACATTGATCATGGCAAAACCACCCTGGTGAAAGCCCTCACCGGCACCAATATGGACCGCCTCCGTGAAGAGCAGGAACGGGGTATGACAATCGATCTCGGTTTCGCCTTTCTCACGGAAGATATTACCATCATCGATGTACCGGGACATGAGAAGTTTATTCGAAATATGGTGGCCGGTGTCACCGCCATCGATAGCGCGCTCTTTACCATTGCCGCCGATGACGGGATTATGCCGCAAACACGGGAACATTTCGATATACTGTCAATACTTGGTGTTCAGTCAGGAGTGGTGGCACTCAACAAGATCGACCTTGTCGATGACCCGGAGTGGCTCGATCTTCTGGAAGAGGAGATCAGGGAATACCTTAAGGGTTCCTTTATGGAAGATGCTCCCATCATCCGCGTTTCCGGAGAGACGGGGGAAGGGGTGGAGGAGCTGAAGGAAGCGCTGAAAAAACTGACCGTAAAGTCAAAACGGGACAGGGACAGAGGTTTCTTCAGGCTGTTTGCCGACAGAGCTTTTTCCATGAAAGGGTTCGGTCCTGTAGTTACCGGTACTGTAACCGGGGGCTCGCTCAAGGCCGGCACTGATGTTGAGCTTCTTCCGGACGTTGCCTCCGCCAAGGTGAGGGGCCTTCAGTCCCACGATGCACCGGTGGATGAGGTGAGACTGGGAGACAGAGCGGCCATCAACCTGAGCCAGATCGACCGGGCGGTGTTGAAGCGTGGTTCACAACTTGCCGACAAAGGTTTCCTCAGACCGTCCCTGGCCCTCGGCATATCCTTTTCGCTTCTGGAAAGGACAGGGCGAGTGGTGAAACATCAGCAGAGAATACGGCTCCACATCGGGACGGAAGAGGTGCTGGGCAGAATACTGTTTGTTGAGAAAGGGACCAAACGGTGCGAAGCGGGAGAAACAGCCACAGCTCTGGTTCGGCTGGAGTCACCGGTAGCGGCCGCCGTTGAAGATCCATTCATTCTCCGGTTCTACTCACCTGCGGAATCGATCGGTGGCGGAAGGGTCATCGATCCGTTACCCCCCACCAGGTTCAAGACAGCCCGCCTCTGGCTGGAATCACTTTCAGGAAAGGGAGAAGAAGAGCGGTTGGAGCTCTTCTTTGAACAGTTGGTGGCCCAGCCTCTGACACTCTCCGACTGGACCAGGCGGTGGCAGACATCAACAGAAAAATTTATAGCAGCGGCAAGCCATCTTGAGACTGTCCAGTTTGGCAATTCCGGTGACTCTTTCATCACACTGAAACGGGCGGTTGTACAACAGCTTCAGCAGCTCCGAGAAGCGGTGGAAAAATTTCTCGCCCGCCGGACCACCCGCCGGGGAATTCCCCGGGAAGATCTAAGAAAATCTCTCGGTTTCAGCAGGCCCCTATTTGACTGGTTGACGGAGCAACTATCCCAAGAAGGGAAGGTTCAGGTGGAATCGGGGAATATCACCCTGAGTGGCTACAGCGTGACCCTCTCTTCGGAAGATGACGCTATTACTCGAAAACTTGCGGACATCCTTAAGCAGAGCGGTTGTACACCGCCCATGCTCAGTGAATTGGCTGAACAGTCCGGTGCCAACGGTAACGATATCGTTCCACTGCTGCACATTCTTAAAGACAGGGGAAAGGCGCTCAAGATTTCTGACAAACTCTGGTTCCACAGAACGGTGGTGGAGAAGCTTCAATCCGATCTGAAAGCAAAGTTCCACGATGCTGGTGGATTTGATGTGGGGCAGTTCAAAGAACTGTCACAAACCTCTCGAAAGCACGCCATTCCACTCCTGGAATATTTCGACAGTCGAAAGTTTACCAATCGCGACGGTGACAGGCGGGTGTTCGGTTCATGAGAAAAAAAGATAAAAACAACGGAATGACGCCCCTTATGAAACAGTACTATGACGTCAAGGATCAGCACCGGGACAGCCTCGTTCTGTTCAGGATGGGCGACTTTTTTGAAACTTTTGACGACGACGCCAAAGATGTTTCGAGTATTCTCGGCATTACGTTGACGAAACGGGCCAACGGCGCCGCCGCACAGGTGCCCCTCGCCGGATTTCCGCATCACGCCCTGGACACTTACCTTCCAAAACTGGTGGAGGCCGGGCGGCGAATCGCCATCTGTGAACAGGTTGAAGATCCTAAGCTGGCGAAAGGTATCGTGAAGCGTGAAGTTGTGGAAGTGGTGACGCCGGGAACAGCTTCTCAGAGCGATGATGGCCAGCCAAGAAACAATTTCCTCTCCGCCGTCACCTTGTCTGGCGACACCACGGGATTGTCGCTGCTGGACCTTTCAACGGGCGAATTTTTCGTGGCGGAGGGAGACCGTGAAACGGTCCGCAATCTTTTTCTCACCTTTAGTCCAAGCGAGATCATTGTCCCCGAAAAACAGGCTGTCCAACGTGAAGAGTGGGTCAGGAAGGTTGATCCTTTCGTGACGGAGATGGATGAGTGGACCTTTGATCACAAACTTTCCCATGAGGCGTTGTTGGATCATTTCGGCGTCACCTCCATGAAAGGCTTCGGCTGCACTGATATGGAAGCGGGAATCACCGCCGCCGGTGTCATTCTTCGGTACGTGACACACAACATTAAATCAGCGGCGGCCCATATCACCCGCCTTGTACCCCTTAGGCCCCAAGGCGAGTTGGGACTCGACAGCTTTACTGTCCGTAATCTTGAACTGTTCAGATCCCTTTCTACACAGGGGACGCACGGAACTCTCCTCTCCGTACTGGACGAGACGGTCACTCCTGGTGGAGGAAGAATGCTTCGAAGCAGGCTGGCGCGGCCACTCACCGATAAAAAGTCCATTGAAGGGCGTCTCGATATAGTGGACGGTTTTTTTAAACATAGATCATTTCGAGCCGATGTGCGCCGTCGCCTCTCCAGGGCTGGCGACCTTGAACGGATTCTCGGCAAGCTGAGCCGCGGTGCAGGCACGCCTAGAGATATGAGCGGCCTAAAGGAGACGCTTATCATGATTCCTGAATTGACAGTTGCCATGGAACAGTCCCAATCCGGTGCGCTCGCAGAACTGTCCGAACGGTTTGCCGATACCGAATCAATTGCCGAAAGAATTGGTGAAATCCTCATTGATTCCCCGCCGGCCGTTCTGGCGAAGGGAGATTTTATCAGGGATGGTGTAGATAATGAACTGGATGATCTGAGAAAGATTGCCCGAGGAGGAAAGGCGTGGATTGCTTCCATGCAGGCATCCGAGCGGGAAAAGACAGGAATACACTCTCTCAAGGTCGGTTATAATAAGGTCTTCGGTTACTATCTGGAAGTGACCAAAACCCATCAATCGAAAGTGCCTGAAACCTATATCCGTAAACAGACGCTGGTGAATGCTGAACGGTTCATCACTCCCGAATTAAAGGAGTATGAGGAAAAGATTCTGACGGCGGAGGAGCAGATTCTCGAAATTGAACAGCGGCTTTTTGACGAATTGAGTATCTGGATTTTGGGGCGGGCCGCGCACATTCAGCGGAACGCCGAACTATTGAATGAACTTGATCTCACATCAACGCTGGCTGAAGTGGCGAAACTGAAAAACTACGTCCGACCGGAGATCAGCGAAGAAACGGTCATTGAACTGACAGATTCACGTCATCCAGTTGTAGAAACACTTCTCCAGCAGGGGGAGAAATTTGTGGCTAACGATCTGTCGCTCTCATCCGAAAAGGATCAGATCCATCTTGTTACCGGACCCAACATGGCGGGAAAGTCGACCTACCTTCGCCAAGTGGGACTGATAATGATCATGGCACAGATGGGAAGTTTTCTCCCTGCCAGGAAAGCCACTATCGGACTGGTAGATAAGCTCTTTACAAGAGTCGGTGCCAGCGACAACCTTGCCGGCGGCGAGTCTACATTCATGGTTGAGATGACAGAAGCGGCTAATATCCTAAACAACGCCACCGGCAGAAGCCTTGTCCTGTTTGACGAGATCGGCCGGGGCACCGCCACCTTTGATGGCCTCTCTCTCGCCTGGGCCATCACAGAATATCTTCACAACCGTGAAGACGCTCAGGCCCGGACCATCTTTGCGACACACTATCACGAACTCACGGAACTGTCTGATCAGCTTGAAAGAGTTGTCAACTTTAATGTGGCGGTAAAAGAGGCTGGAGAAAAGATTGTTTTTCTAAGAAAAATTCAGGCGGGTCCCTGCGACAAGAGTTACGGTATTTATGTGGCGCAGATGGCGGGGATTCCGCCTTCGGTTATCTTACGGGCGTCCACCATTTTGGATCAGCTCGTCCGGCACGAACCGCTTACGGAACAACCCGTTCCACAACAACCGTCGGATCAGATCGACCTCTTCGCCGAAAGCGAGGCCCGTCTGAGGAAAGATGTTTCGGAAATGGAGCCCAATCAGATGACTCCCATGGAAGCGCTGGAAAAACTGGCCCAGCTGAAGAAAGATCATGACCTCTAGAATTTCACACATTCTCTCCTACCTCTTGGTCTTTGGAATCTGGCTCTCGCCTCTCAAGGGGGAGTCTGTCTGGGTGAAATACGGCAATCAGGTGTTCCGCGGTGTGGGCGACGCCAAGGCGGTTGCCCTGAGCGAAGCGGGTGTGGCGGC
>DKAH01000001.1:665-33807 GCA_002448795.1 Fidelibacterota bacterium UBA6931 | reverse complement strand
AGCTGCCACTGGTCCGCTGGCGATCCTATGGAATCCCGCCCGCCTCACCAGCAACACACCCCGTTCCATCGTCTATGCCCACCAGGAACGATTTGCCGGTGCGGTCACCTTTGATATCCTTGGTGTGGATCTGAAAGAACGGGCAGCTGCCAACTGGTCTTTGGTTGTGATTCGTGAGGCGGTGCAGGGAATTCCGAGGACTACGGACGCTCTACTCTACGCCACCGGCTCACTGGATGATCCCACGGAGCGGGTCCTCTCTTCCAACGTCACTTTTTTTAATCAGGCACAATGGGCCGCCATTGTAGGTTTTGCAATTGAGAGAGGGGAGTGGCGACTGGGCGGAAACGCCAAGATGCTTAACCATCAGCTGGGTGAATACTCCGGTTGGGGTGTAGGTTTCGATGTTGGCGCCACTAGAAGCTTTTTCCCGGATAACCTTTTTGGCGTTTCACTGAGAGATGCCACCACATCGTGGATCATCTGGGATTCGGGAACAACTGAACGTATTGCACCGGAGCTTAGAATCGGCGACGCCCACACCTTTGTACTGGAAAACCTTTCCATCGAGATCAACGCCATGGCGTCGGTGGTGCTATCGCTGGGTGGAAGAAAACGAAATGACGATTTTGCCATCGGCTCCATCGGAAGCCATCTGAGAGCGGGGATTGAAGTTGTCTATCAAAAGAATCTCCATCTTCGATTGGGACGCAACCCTCTCACAGGCTATTCTACAGGCCTCGGTTTTGGCTTCGATTTTGGAGAAATAGATTACGCATTTGTCCCGTCACCGCTGGGTACCGTTTTAGGGAGCAGTCATTACGTCTCTTTGAATCTCAAGTTTGACGCTCTACATTCTCTTCGATCAAGGCTCGGTCTCTGAGTGTGGATAACTTCTTGATTAATAGGCTTTTACAAGATTGAGACAATAGACCATAGTCGACAGAATTTGACTAAATTTAACGATGTTTTTATCAGGATTTCTAAATGATACGTAGCATGACCGGATTCGGCAGCACCTCACGCACTGTCCAGGGAGTGGTGGTTTCAGCGGAGGTACGCGCATTGAACAGCCGATTCCTTGATTTACGCTTTAGGCTTCCCAAGCAGCTTGAATCGATGGAAGAGCAGATGAACAAGAAAGTTCGTGAATCATGTGATCGAGGCAGAATCACCGTGACTTTTGCTATCGAGCCGTCTAACGGTAGTTCCAAGGGCGCCCTGGAGTTCGATAGGCAAATATTCGAGTCCTACAAGGATCTCACCGACAAGATTAACAAAGATTACGGCTGCCATATTCCTGTTACTGACGTGTTGGATATTCGGAAGCTGCTCACTGTTCATGAACCGCTCGAACTTGAGGAAGCCTCGGTCTTGGAAGTATTTGACGAAGCGCTGTCTCAACTGCATGAAATGCGGTCTTCAGAAGGGGAGGTGATGGCCGCTGATATCGAGAAAAGGGTGACACGGATGGAAAGCCTGCTGAAAGAAGTCGGGGATACCACCGCGGCGAACGCAGAAAAATTTCGGCAAGAGTTTCGTGAAAAAATTGCATCCATGCTTGAAGGAACGGACGTGGACGAATCTCGTATCGCCATGGAAGCGGCGGTGCTGTCTGAGAAAGCGGACGTTACGGAAGAGTGTGTCAGATGCACCAGTCACTTGGAGCAGATCGACAAACTTGTTACCGGTGATGATCCCGCTGGCAAGCGTCTAAATTTTCTTCTACAGGAAGTAGTGAGGGAAATCAATACTATCGGCTCAAAGACAGCCGACCTCAACATCATCAACCGTGTGGTCGATTTGAAGGAAGAGTCGGAAAAAATTAAAGAGCAGGTTCAGAATATTTTATGAATGTAAAACTGATTGTCATCTCAGCGCCGTCCGGTGCAGGGAAGACTACCATAGCCAGAAAGTTGCAGGAAAGGTATCCGGGCTGGCGGTTCTCCGTATCCTGCACCACCCGTCCAAGACGGAGTTATGAAAAGCATTCTACGGATTATGAATTCATTTCCGATGAGGAGTTCAAGAATCGGCAAAAAGCCGGCGCCCTTCTCGAATATGAGGAAGTTCACGGTTACATGTACGGTACGCCCACGGCTGTGGTTGAATCGTCCCTCAGCAACGGGACAGTTCTTATTCTCGAGGTGGATGTGAACGGAGCCCTTACCATCAAGGCGGCTTACCCTGGCGAGTCGGTTACTGTCTTTGTCCATCCGCCAAGTATGGAAAGCCTGAAAGTGAGATTGAGGAAGCGTGGGTCGGATTCGGAAGAGAGAATCGAGGAGCGGCTGAAAAGGGTAAATATGGAAATGGAGAAATCGAATCAGTTTGATCTGGAAGTGGTCAATGAAAATTTGGATGAAGTAGTTAACGAGATCGCACTGAAACTTGAACAAATGAATGGAGGATATACACATGTCAGTTGAGACCATACATTTCAGGGATATGGACGATAAGTCTGAAGATATCTTTGAAGCAGCAATCGTCATCGGCAAACGGGCCCGGCAAATCATCAGCGAAAGGATTGCCCGTAACGAAATCGTCACTTTTGACCGCGATGCGGAGATGGAAGAGATGGAATTTGTAGAGGAAGAGGAACCGGAGCACGAGTATGTGGAAATGAATAAGGCGACCACCGAAGCACTTTCGGAATTCCTCAATGATGAGCTGGAATGGAGTTATGGCGCAGACCACGAGGTCTTTTTCGACTAAAGCGTGATGGGTGCAGCGGCATCACTGACTGAATTGGCGGAAAGGTACTTGCGGCAGACCGCCGATCTCTTCGGCGGCGAGTTGTATGTTGACCCGGTCAAATCGTCTAAGGAGATTGGATCATCCGATACCCTCGATGATTTTCGGACTGAGATCTGCTATTGTCTGAAGTGTCCCCTAGGTTCCACCCGGACAAAGTTCGTCTTTGGTGTCGGTAATCCAGATGCAGATCTCGTATTGATTGGAGAAGCGCCGGGAAAAGATGAGGATCTGCAGGGGGAGCCATTCGTTGGCAGAGCCGGTCAGCTCCTTGATAAGATTCTTGCGGCGGTCAACCTAATCCGGGATGACGTCTATATATGCAACATCCTGAAGTGCCGACCGCCTGATAATCGGACACCCCATCAGGATGAGATTGATCTATGTATACCGTACCTTGAAAAGCAACTGCAGTTAATTTCGCCAAAGCTGATTGTGGCCCTCGGCGCCACTGCTGCCCAAGCCTTGCTGAAGGTGAAAACGCC
Organism: Fidelibacterota bacterium UBA6931; assembly: GCA_002448795.1. Taxonomy (GTDB): domain Bacteria; phylum Fidelibacterota; class Marinisomatia; order Marinisomatales; family S15-B10; genus S15-B10. Next base: position 30,568 of record DKAH01000001.1, on the reverse strand, counting down.
CCTAGGCAAACTTCGGTCCAAGATCTGGAAATGGCATGATGTGAATCTTGTGGCAACTTACCACCCGGCAGCGCTTCTTCGGAATGCATCATTGAAACGACCCACGTGGGAAGATTTTCAGTGGATTAAAAAAATGATGACCGGGGCATAGCGTGGCAAAAACCTCTAACGATCTGAATCTTAGGACACCCCCTCAATCACTGGAGGCAGAGGAGGCGGTCCTCGGTGCCATGCTTACTTCAAAAGACGCTGTCAGCCGGGCGCTGGAAATGGTTTTGCCGGAACATTTCTATAAGGATGCCCATCGGCGGATCTTTGAAGTGATGCACGATCTTTTCAATCTGGGTGAGCCAGTAGACGCGGTCTCCGTCATTAATGAACTGAAGAAACGGAAACAACTTGACTCCAGCGGTGGCGCCTACTTTATCACCGGCCTGTCCGATAGCGTCCCTACGACAGCAAATATTGAACACTATGCGCGGATTGTTCTTGAGAAGTCGTCCCTGAGAGGACTAATCGACCTCGCCGCTGATCTCTCCAGCGACGCTTTCGAAGATCAGGAAGGGCTAGAAGAGATTCTGGACAGGGCGGAGCAGCGGATTTTTTCCATAGCTCAGGGCCGCTTGAAAGGGAAGTTTCAGCAGCTGAACCCCGTTCTTCAAGAAACATTTGAACGATTGGACAAGATCCACCAGCGGCCGGGATCGGTTACCGGTGTCCCTTCCGGCCTCACCGATCTGGATGAAATCACATCAGGATTTCAAGAAGGGGAACTGATAATAGTTGCTGGCAGGCCAAGTATGGGGAAGACGGCCCTTGCACTGACATTCGCCCGGAACGCTGCCGTTGAGCACAAAATTCCAGTGGGCATCTTCAGCCTTGAGATGTCTAACAGCCAGCTGGCCATGCGACTGCTCACGTCGGAAGCCAGGGTGGACAGTCACCTGGTTCGGACCGGAAAGCTCCCCAAAGAGCAGTGGAAAAATCTCTCCCTCTCTGTCGGTACCCTGGCTGAGGCGCCTATCTTTCTCGATGACACGCCAGTCATGGGGATTACCGAACTGAGGGCCAAATCCCGCCGCCTGAAAGCGGAACAAGATGTCCAGCTGATCATGGTGGACTATCTCCAGATGATGCATGGCACCGCTGGTGCTGAGAGTCGACAGCAGGAAATTTCACAGATTTCCAGATCACTGAAAGCGCTGGCGAAAGAGATTTCTGTCCCCGTGGTTGCCCTTTCCCAGTTGTCCCGTGCGCCGGAGGCGAGAAGTGATCACCGGCCCCAACTGTCGGACCTTCGGGAAAGCGGCGCCATTGAACAGGACGCAGATGTCGTCATGTTTCTATACAGAAAATATGTCTACAGTCGTGACGAAGAAGACCGACGCAGGGCGGAAATCATTGTTTCAAAACAGCGGAACGGCCCAACCGGCATGGTGCCTCTCATTTTTGTAGACAGTTATGCCAAGTTTGAGAGCGCCACCATCTTTGATCAGATGATTGAGGAACCGGTCTGATGCGCGTAGCAGATCTTCTTCCTAATGTAACGGGCTCCTACCCAAAAGACTTTCTCAGGCTCCTTAACATTGTGGACAACCAGCAAAAAACGAATGGTTTTGATTCTACCAATTTGCTTTGGTCCGCCTATCAATACAGTAAAGAAAATCATGAAGGTCAGACGAGGAAATCAGGCCGACCCTATTTTGAACATTGTCTCTCTGTTGCTCAACTGCTTGCTGAGTGGAACATGGACCTGAATACCATCATTAGTGGCATCCTTCACGACTGCATTGAGGATACAAACTCAACTTTCGAAGAGATCAGTAAAGAATTTGGTTATGAAGTGGCTGAATTGGTAGAAGGCGTTACGAAACTTGGCGGCATCGAGTTCGACAGTCGGCGGGAGAAACAAGCTGAAAACCTCATGAAAATGTTCCTCTCAATGGCGAAAGACCTACGGGTGGTAATCATCAAGTTCGCCGATCGGCTTCATAATATGCGCACAATCGAATACCTTCCCCTCATCAAACAGCGGCGAATTACTGTTGAAACGAGGGATGTCTACTCTCCGCTTGCTCACAGACTCGGTATGTTCGCCATCAAAAGTGAACTGGATAACCTAGTACTCAGTGTGCTTGAGCCGAAGGCCTATAAAGAAATAGAGAAACTCTTGAAATCCACAGGTGGAAAACGGAAGCGGACACTCAAGGAAATCTCTGATCCAATTGAAAAGCAGATGGTTAAGTACAATATAGATTACACCAGAAAGACGAGACTGAAATCACACGCATCAATTCACAACAAGATGGTTTCCCGGGAGAAGCCTTTTGATGAGATTTACGATATATTTGCTCTCAGGATTCTCGTTAAAAATGTGGCACAGTGCTACACTGTTCTCGGCCTGATTCATCAGGTTTTTACCCCTGTTCACGAGCGATTCAAAGATTTTATTGCCACACCCAAAATAAATGGCTATCAGTCACTCCACACCACAGTTATCGCGCCTTCGGGCAAGATGGTGGAAATTCAGCTCAGAACGGAAGAGATGGATCAAACCGCCGAAATCGGTGTCGCCGCTCACTGGAGGTATAAAGAGGGAGAAAAACGGGGGGAACTTGACCGACATGTGCAGTGGCTTCGGGATATGGTTGCCATCTTGAGTGATGAGTCTGCCGATCCGGGCGAATTCATGAATCTCCTCAAAATTGACCTGTTTCAGAATGAGGTATTCGTCTTTACGCCTGCTGGCGATCTCGTTCAGCTTCCCGCTGGCTCCACTCCCATTGATTTCGCCTACGATGTTCACACCGAAGTGGGTCATCACTGCTTAAGCGCAAAGATAGACGGAAGCATGGTTCCGCTCAATACAGAACTGAAAAGCGGTCAGACAGTGGAAGTGATCACTTCCGACTCCCAACTTCCCAGCGCCGCGTGGCTCAAGTTTGCACGAACGACAAAAGCGCGAACTCATATCCGTCGGTTCCATAGGCGGTCACAAAAAGAGGAGAGCGGAAAGCTGGGTAAAGAAATGCTCGAAAAGAGCCTTCGGCGAATGAAGATGGTTGAGAGACTGAAAGAATTGACTTCTCAGCCTGAACTCGCCGGTTTCTTCGATGTTGAAGCGATGATGGTTGCTATAGGGAGCGGACAGACAACGGTAAGAGAAGTCCTGAGAAAAGCTTTTCCGAAAGTGACAGAAACCGACTACCAGGAGGCGAAAGAGAGGATTTCTTTCCTCGATTTCGCTCGACGGGGCGCCAGAGGGGTGAGTATTCAAGGGATTGATAATATTCTCATCAATTTTGGAAAATGCTGTAACCCCATTCCCGGTGATCAGATTGTCGGTTTTGTTACGCGGGGCCGGGGCGTGACAGTACACCGTGCCGAGTGCCAGAACCTTCCGATCATGAGCGAATCTTCTGACCGATTTCTCGAAGTAGAATGGGATGCGCCAAAAAAGACGGAATTTCTTTCCCAACTTACTGTAGTGGCAGAGGACAGGAAAGGCTACCTCAAGGATGTGACCGAGGCGATTTCAGCTCTCAATGTCAACATCACCAGCGTAGATATCAAAGTTCAAGATGCCATCGCCTCCTGCGTTATCGTTGTTTCAGTCTCAAATGTCAGAAGACTCAACACGGTCATCAGAAGGTTGGAAAATCTCACGGGAACAATTACAGTTCGAAGATCCACATGAACACCAAGAAATATACCAAGAAGGAAATTGTTCAACGCGTGGCGGACCGTCTGAGCCAGCCAGAGGTTAAGACAGCTGAATTGGTGACGTCGACGCTTGATGTTCTTCGTGAAATGATGAGTGAAGATAACGATTCAACAAAAATTGAACTGAGGAATTTTGGGACTTTTTCCATCAAAAAGGCCAAAGCCAAGCCGCGGGCGAGGAATCCCAGGACCAATGAAGAAATCTATGTTCCGCCCCATAGAAAGTCGCACTTCAAACCGGGGAAGATCCTCAGGAATGCCCTTCGAAAACCGCTCTGACCACAACTGCTGACATCTCCATGGGAAGGTTCCTTGGCATTGACTACGGTGAGAAAAGGATCGGGGTCTCAGTATCCGATCCAACCGGTACCATCGCCTCTCCTTTTCGTACCCTCTTGTGTAGTTCAGGGGATGATGCCCTTCTGCGACTTCAGGAATTGATCAATTCCGAAAAGATCGAAGGTGTGGTTGTGGGACTGCCCATCGGCATGAAGGGACAAGATACAGAACAGACCAAACTGGTGCAGCTTTTCGTTGAACGTCTTAGAAGACATTTGGATCTCCCCATCCATACCGCCGATGAGAGGCTGACATCAGTGGCGGCGAAAAATGTGCTGAAGGAACAGAAGATTCAGCCCAGTCGTAATAAGGCCATGGTCGATTCGACGGCGGCCGCTCTGATTCTCCAGTCTTTTCTTGATAAGACAAAATAGTGATAGAAAGATTGAAAGAGTGGAAGGGGTGGCAGCTTGCTATTCTGTCCGGTGTTTTGCTGGGCTTATCATTTCCGCCTCTAAAGCTCGGTTTTCTTGCGTGGTTCGGGTTCCTTCCGCTCCTCCGGGCGCTTCTCCGGGAAAGGCTCATACGTGGTGCACTATTAAGCTTCTTTGCTGGTCTTGTAACCAATGGATTGGCCCTCCATTGGCTTATCTTCAATATTGGAGCTCCATTGCACATTACCACTGCTTCCCTCGTAGCGGCATCACTCTACCTATCAATATTTTGGGGACTATTTGGATTCGTCTTCCTATGGCTTCATTCTCGCATCGGTGCCGGCCTAGTGCTCATGCCGTGCCTTTGGGTAGGACTGGAGTTCCTAATGTCTCTTGGGCCAGTGGGATTCCCGTGGGTATCACTCGCAACCACGCAGACCGACTATCTCCCTGTCATCCAGTTGGCCGAATGGACCGGCATTTTCGGTATCTCCTTCTGGCTAGTTTCCCTCAACTCAATCCTTTACGATCTCTTCATTGTCCCCCGGAGTCATAGGCTGTTTTTGTTAAGGGAGGTCTCCCTTGTGCTTGCCTCTATCTGGCTCATCGGTTATGTCCGCCTCGCGACACTTTCCAACGACGATCAGAGCAAAAGAGTGACTGTCTCAGTCGTGCAGCCTAATATAGGACCTCACGAGAAATGGCGTCCCGAAAACAGGGATGAGGTTTTTGCTCAATTGGATTCCCTCTATCTCATTGCGGCCGATTCACAGCCGGCGTTAATCATCTGGCCCGAAGCGGCAACACCGGCGTTCCTCACTAAGAACCAGAGGCGGCTCGCGCAGGTGAGAAATCGAATCAGGCAGACGGGGATTCCTCTGCTGACCGGGACCGTTGACTGGGGACTTTCTGATAGGAAAAGACATTATTATAACAGTGTTGCGTTAATTCATGAGGAGGGCGAGATCCCCATATACCACAAGAATCAACTAGTCCCCCTTGGGGAATTCAACCCCTTTGTCCGCCAGCTGCCCGCATCGGAAGATCTCAATCTCGGGCACTACGCCCGCGGAAAGAAGATGACAATCTTTGAACTGGGTGAGACCTCTTTCGCTTCAATCATCTGTTTTGAATCGGTCTTTCCGCGGTTGGTGAGAAGACTGACACTGGAAGGCGCCGAGTTTTTGGTGGTGGTTGTGAATGACGGCTGGTACGGCAAAACCGCTGAGCCTTATCAGCATGAAGCAATTGTGAGACTAAGGGCTGTGGAGCATCGGTATCCCGTTGTGCGGTCCGCCAACACCGGTATCTCCGCTATCATCGATAAGTCCGGCCGAGAAGTCGCCACAATCGGGCTCGAAGAAGCCGGCGTCATCACTGCCTCCATAATCCCCGCCAAAGGCGAGACACTATATAATCGGTTGGGTGACTGGATTGTTTTTCTCGCATTCCTCTCACTTATGCACATAGGTGTTCGACATTGGAGGGCCGCGAACTCATGAAACACTGTCTTGTCCATCTTGTGATTGGTTTGACCGCACTTTTCGCAATGCCTCAGAAGGAGGATGACGAAGTGACTGTCAGATCATTGATTTTAAAATCTGCTATTATGCCGGGACTGGGCGAATTTTCCATAGGAGAAAAACGCCGCGCAAAAGTGTTCGGCGCCATAGAATTGGGACTCTGGCTGACATTTATAGAATCGGCGGCAATTAAGGACCGAAGCCGGTCCAGAATGGTTTCTTATGCGGCAGTTCATGCAAATGCTGCTCTTGTCGGGAAGGGAGACCAATTCGCTGTGGACGTGGCAAACTATGGGAGTTTAGATGCCTTCAACGATGAGCATCAGCGGTTACGCTTGCCGGGAAGAGTCTACAGTGAAAAAGATTATGCCTGGGAATGGGAGAGCGAAGAACACCGCGAACAGTACTGGACCTATCTTCGCGCTCGTGCCATAGCACAGAAAGTTGGACTCTTTGCCTTGGGCGGGATGGTTTTAAACAGGATAGCCTCTGCCATTGACGTTTCCTATCTGGCTAGGCTCCGTGATTCCAATGTATCCCTCCATGTTCTACCTCTTCTTAACGAAGGGTCTCAGCTGATTCTCTCCTTCTCCTTCTGATGAAGCGGCAGCTTAATCCATTGACACTTCTCTTTCTGCTGGGGATGTATCTTTTCACTCTCTTTTCAGCTGATAGCTGGAGCAGCATTGGCTGGTACTTGGTGGTGCTTATCGTGTTCGGGACCGTTCAGCGGTTACATATACAGTCTGTTTTGAAAAGGATTGTCCCCATTCTTATGTATTTACCCGTCATGATTATACTCTATTGCGCTGTTTCGCTAGTGGTTTCGTCTGATCCTTTCTTGACCATTATTGTTCAAGCAATAGGGGGAGTAGCGAGGATTGTTTTTATTGTCAGCACCATGTCGGTGTTCCTTGAACTTGTGCCGTCATTCGTCTTAATCGATGCTGCCAGGACAATATGGTACAGATTCGGTCTCAAGTGGCGCAGAGCGGAGGACTTGTTCCAACTTCTCGATCTCGTCCTACGATTCTTCCCCATGGTGACAGCGGAAGTCAAAGCGTTAATGAGACTGGAAAAATCACTCAGTTTTGTTCCGTCTCACTCCAGGCGGGACAGAATAAGGAAGTTGGCAAAGCAGCTCCCCACACTGATTGTGAATTGTCTACACAGAGCTGGTCAGATCGGTGTTGCTATGGAAGGGCGCGGATACGGCACCGTTCTGCCGAGGAGTGTCGCTACTCCTGTTGAATTCACTCAGCGTGACGGAATTGTCGCCATTGTGATGTCAACTTTACTCATAGGGCGACTCTTTATTGGCTAATTTCCGCATAGACGTTGAATATGACGGTACTGACTTTTTTGGGTGGCAACTTCAACCCGAACGGCGAACCGTCCAGGGTGAGCTTGAAGAGGCTCTTACCAGAATAAACGGTGGTGAGTTGGTCAGAGTACATGGCGCCGGAAGGACCGATGCAGGTGTTCATGCGAAAGGACAGGTAGCAAACTTCACTCTGCCGAAAGAGTGGGAGGCAACAAAGTTGCGACGAGCGATCAACGGCAACAGTAGAGAGGACGTTACAGTCCGGGAATGTACTATTCAACAAGATGATTTTCACTCTCGTTTTAGCGCCGTTAAGCGATTCTACAGATACAGCTGTTTCCTCGGTACATCTCCCATGGTCCGGAGGTTTGCATGGGAATTGAATGACCACATCTCGCTTGACGCGTTGAATGCGTGCGCATCCCTGCTTACCGGTGACATCGATTTCACCTCTTTCTGCAAGCATGTTCCCAGACAGGAAAACAGGCGGTGCCTTGTCAATCTATCTCAATGGATAAACAGCGGCTCTTTCGTAATTTTTGAGATTGAGGCAAACAGATTTTTGCAGCATCTTGTCCGTTGCCTTGTAGGGACCATGATTGAAGTGGCCCTTGGTCGGATGACAGTAGATAGATTTGGTGAAATACTTGACGAAAAAAACAGCGCCGCCAAGGTTGTTCGAGCCCCGGCTCGAGGGCTTTGTCTCGAGAAGGTGAGCTACACGTGATCCATAAAATCATGAGAACGGCCCTTCTTTTTCTGCTTGTAGATGCCACTTTACTTTTGGCTCAGGACGTTGCTGCCAGTCGACAAAATGCTATTACAAGAGCAATCAGTAAAGTGGGGCCGGCAGTGGCGAGCATCAATGTAATTCAGATTAAGGAATATCGATCATCTCCCTTCTTCAACGATCCTCTGTTTCAATTCCTTTTCCCTGAAAAGCCTTACCGGCAACGGGTACCAAGCCTTGGCTCAGGTGTGGTAATAAGCTCTGATGGCTATATCATCACCAATCAGCACGTCATTGAAAAGGCGGACCAGATTCTGGTCACCCTGCCTGGAGGAAAGGAGTATGAAGCGGAATTGATAGGCGCTGATCGAACCACCGACATAGCAGTCCTCAAAATTGAGGGGAAAAATCTGCCTCATGCCAGAATGGGAGAATCTTCTGATATTCTTATCGGGGAATGGGTAATTGCTCTCGGCAATCCTTTTGGTCTTTTTGATGTCAACAAGCAACCGACGGCAACCGTCGGTGTAATCAGCTCCACCAATCTCGATTTCGGGCGCGAGCATTCAGGCAGAGTCTATCAGAGCATGATTCAGACCGACGCCGCCATTAACCAAGGAAACAGTGGCGGTCCTCTATGTAATGCGCTGGGTGAAGTGATCGGCATCAACACATTCATCTATACGGGCAGTGGTTACAGTGAAGGTTCTATTGGCATCGGTTTTGCCATCCCAATTGATAGGGCCCGAGAGATCGCTGAAGAGCTGAAGAAATACGGTCAGATAGATCGAAACGTCGCTATCGGTTTCAGGTTTCAGCGTGTTGATAGACAGCTTGCGAGATACCTTGAACTGCCGCGGGTGGGGGGACTAATCATCACAGAGATTTCACGCAGGGGGCCGGCAGATAAAGCGGGACTTTTTGTGGGCGATGTCATCTATTTCATAAACCAGAAAGAGGTCAATTCGGGCGGTGATATAGTAAAAATTATTGAGGAGAATCTGCTCCGTCCCGGAGATCGACTTGAGGTTAATTATTACAGTGAAGGGAAGATGAAGAAGACGTCTCTTCGACTGGAAAAGAGAGCGTAATAATGGTGGCGCCGGAAGGGAGAACAACGATTCTGATTGTAGCGGTGGTAGCGTTGCTATCGACTTTAATCGGCTGGGGAATCAATATAGAGCTGTTTCGCTTTACCGCGATTATCTTGATTGTTTTTCTCATCTTTTGCCTCAATTTCTTCAGGGATCCGACCCGGATTATTCCAAATGGTGAAAACCTTGTTCTCTCACCGGCGGACGGGAAGGTGGTGGATGTGTCGGAGACTTCTTCCGGTGAAAAGAAGGTTTCACTTTTTCTTTCTGTGTTCGATGTCCATCGGAACCGTACTCCGGTAAGGGGGAAGGTGACATGCATCAATTATGAGAAGGGTAGTTTTCAGGCGGCGTTCAGGACTGAAGCGTCGGAGATAAACGAGCACAATGATGTGGAAATTGACTCCAATGCAGGAATTGTTAGAGTCCGGCAGATCGCCGGCATTCTGGCGCGACGGATTATCTGTCACCTTCGTGAAGGACAAGAAGTGAAAGGTGGCGAATCTCTCGGTTTTATTCGGTTTGGTTCCCGGACTGACCTGATTCTTCCACCAACCGCCCGTCTTTTTGTTCAGATTGGCGATCGCGTGAAGGGTGGTTCGTCGGTGCTGGGAGAATTGCATTGATGAAAAAAATGAGAGTCCGCAAACAGGCGGTTCCCGGTGCATTTACTTTCTTCAACCTTTTCTTTGGGTTTCTAGCCATTATACAGGCGTCTCATGGAAGGTTTGAGAACGCCTGCTGGCTGATCTTGCTGGCATCTCTCTTTGATGCCTTGGACGGCCCCACTGCCAGAGCGCTGAAAGTTAGTACCCCCTTTGGTATAGAGTTTGACTCTATAGCGGATATTGTCTCTTTCTGCACCGCACCAGCGGTACTGATATATCTTGCATTTACTCATGGTCTCCATCCGTTAGTGGGAGGGGCTATCAGTTTTGTCCCCCTTTTTGCGGGAGCTTTCAGGCTTGCCCGCTTCAACTTGGGCGCTGCCAACGGCCCATCTACTATCTATCGGGGACTTCCGTCTACTGCGTTTGCCGTAACATTGAGTGCATTCGGTATTTTTAGTAGCCGTTTTATGGGTACAATCGGTGATCCAAGAATAGTAATTCTGATGGTGCTGGTTCTTTCAACCTTGATGGTGAGTCACATCCCTTATCCGAAACTGACTTATATCGGGAAGAGCTGGCACTCCCATGTCAGGGTAAGCTTTTTTCTGCTGATTCTTGCCGCTCTTACATGGTGGCTCAGTCTTGTTCTTTTTCCTCTAGCCATGATTTATGTATTGGGGAACGCGTTACGAGTGCTCATCGATCACGACAAACTGAACCATCAACCATCGCGCCTGGCGATGAGAATAAAGAGGAAATACCACTTTGACAGGTAGACGTAATTTGAAGGTAATTAGCCTCGTACTTCTCACCGGGGCTATGGTGGGGACACTTTTTGGCGATCTTATTGGATTTGCTCTGCCCGAAGGTGTTGTGAAACAGTTTTTTCTTCAGAGTACTGAGTTTTCACTGGGAGGAATTATTGGTGGTGAGAATGACGCCGTCTCTCTGAATCTTGGCGCCATTGTCTTGATTCTCGGCCTGAATATCAGGCTCAATTTTGCAACTATTTTCGGTCTCGCAGTTTCATACTACTTTTTAAGGTATTTTCGGTAGTTAATATTGGAGGTTACAATGTCTCAACTAATGAATCTCCCCTTTATGGTCAGTATTGGCGGGTGGGAAGTTCTCCTGATTTTCATGGTGGTACTTCTACTTTTTGGTGCTAAGCGACTGCCCGAACTGGCAAAGGGTCTCGGAAAAGGGATTAAGGAGTTCAAAGGTGCTGTAGAAGGCATCGAAAAAGAGCTCGATGAAGCAGCCGAGTCTGTAGAAAAGGCCCAGGAGACTGATCACGCCACCGGTGTCTAAACCGGCTTCTCTAAAACCAGATCTCAACAGCTTCAGCGACACAGCCAACCGGTACAGTGACCGGAACGCTCTCGTTCACGAGGTTAGTCCCCTCTATCGTGAAGATCGGTTAGTAAACGGGCAACTCGGACAATTGACTGTTGCCGTCAAGGATAACATCGCTGTTAAAGGATGGCCTCTCTCTTGTGCCTCTCACGTTCTTGAAGGGTATGCTTCACCTTATAACGCAACCGTTGTTGAGAGGATTCTCGATGCCGGTGGCATCATTGTTGCGAGAACCAACCACGATGAGTTTGCCATGGGTTCCTCAAGTGAACATTCAACGTTCGGATCGGTCAAACACCCTTTTGATCCTGAAAGAGTTCCCGGCGGCTCCAGCGGCGGTTCCGCGGTAGCGGTTGCGCTGGAGATGACCGATCTTACTCTCGGTTCGGACACGGGAGGCTCCGTTAGGCAACCGGCATCATTCTGCGGTATCTATGGATTGAAGCCCACCTATGGAAGAGTATCCCGTTATGGGCTCTCCGCATTTGCCTCCTCCTTTGATCAGATCGGTCCATTTGCAAGGACAACGAAAGGGATCGCAAAAATTCTTGAAGTTATTGCTGGCCACGATCCGAAGGATGCTACATCCGCTGATGAACCTGTTCCCAAGTACGTCAGCGAATTCGATAATAAAGTTCCCAGGAGAATCGGTATACCGTGGAAGTTTCTGAAAGAGGGTGTCGACGCCGAAATAATGAACAGTCTAAGACAACTGGAGTCATTCCTTAAGAAGAGCGGTTGTGAAATTGTTGAGATCGAGCTGCCCCACGCCGAATTCGCCATTGCCACCTATTACGTTTTGACTAACGCTGAGGCGTCCTCCAATCTTGCTCGCTATGATGGCGTCAGGTACGGCCTGAGTGATAGAGAAGGCGATATGCAGTCCATGTATAACAACAGCAGATCCAACGGTTTCGGTGATGAGGTGAAACGGAGAATCATGCTCGGTACCTACGTCCTTTCTTCCGGCTATTATGATGCCTACTTCAGGAAAGGTCAACAGGTTAGAAGGCTGATTCGAGACGACTTTGTCAAAGTCTTTAACGAAATAGATATCATTCTTCTTCCCACCACGCCAACGCCTGCGTTCAGGCACGGCGAGCATTTGGAGAACCCTCTCGAAATGTATCTTTCTGATATTTTTACCACTCCCATCAGCCTTGCAGGTGTTCCTGCACTTAGTATCCCCGCCGGCAAAACTTCGCAAGGGCTTCCAATCGGTCTTCAACTGGTAGCGAATTTTTTTCAGGAGGAAACAATTCTTCGACTCAGTCATTTTATTGAAGAGAGTTTCAGTCCCGGTTAAATGTTCGAATTTGCCAATCCCTGGTTTCTTCTATTTTCGCTGCTGATTCCGCTTGCCCTCTGGTGGCAGAAACGGTGGGGAGAAAAGCACGAAGGGACAATCCAGATTTCAACCATCGAATCTGTGAAGCATGTCTCTGGTCTCTCGGGAAACCGGAAAGTCCAAGGGCTAAGGTTTGTAAAGTTCGCTGTACTAGCGCTGCTCATCATGGCCATGGCCCGCCCCCGGGCTGTTCTGGACCTAACCGAAACTTCGATGAATGTGGTTGACATTAACCTTGTGCTGGATATCAGCAGTAGTATGCGTGCGGAAGATTTCAAGCCGAACCGCCTTGAAGCAGCGAAGGCGACTGCACGTAAGTTTATCGAAGATCGTGAGGGTGACAGAATCGGACTGCTGGTTTTTGCTGGAGAGAGCTATATCCAATGTCCGCTAACTATCGATTACGAAGTGTTACTCGATCTCCTTGACCAGGTGGGTATTGTGGATGAAGCTAATGATGGAACGGCCATCGGGATGGCCATTGCCCATGGCATTAATCGTCTTCGAGGCAGTGAAACTAAAAACCGAATCATGGTACTGCTGTCTGATGGGAGTAATAATGCCGGGGAGCTCGATCCCATCACCTCTGCCAGTTTTGCAAAAGAGTACGACATTCGCATCTATGCCATCGGCGTAGGGACAAGAGGGAAGGCACCGTTTCCTGTGGATGATCCTGTAATTGGTAAGCGATATGTGCAGGTACCTGTTGAGATGGATGAACAGACCCTTCAACAGGTAGCGGAGACGACAGGAGGAAAATACTTTAGAGCCACCGATGAAGAGCGTCTAGGCGAGATTTACGAAGAAATCAACGACCTAGAGAGATCAGAAATCAGCGTCAAACAGTTTCGTGAATACAGGGAATTATTTGGATGGCTGCTTATTCCCTCCGTTGCATTAATGATAGGGGTGATATTTATCAACCAAAATATTTTCAGGAAACGGGCATAGATGATTGAATTCAGGTATCCATTTATTCTTCTTGCTTACATATTTATTGTGGCCATTATGATCTTCAACACGACAAGGTCGAGAGAGAGAGAAGCCGAAATGACAAGATGGGGTGAAGAAAAAGTAAGGCGTCGACTCTTCTCACGACTCGATCTGAAATCAATTAAACGAAAATCTGTATTGGAAGGGTGGGGGGTTATTTTCCTCATCTTTGCCGCTTCCGGCCCCCAGATTGGCACCACCTTCCAGGAGGTTGAGAGAAAAGGCGTCGACATTCTTGTAGCGCTTGATGTTTCCAAGAGCATGCTGGCGGAGGACGTGAAGCCAACGAGGTTGGAAAAAGCGAAATTTGAGATTAGCCGGCTCATCTATCAACTGAAAGGGGACAGGATCGGGCTGGTGGTATTTGCAGGAACCAGTCATCTCTATTTACCACTTACAGGCGACTATGAAGCGGCGAGACTTTTCGTTAATGCTGTTGATACAGAGATGGTGAGATCACAAGGCACCGCTCTGAGCGACGCACTCATGACGGGACTCGATGCCTTTCCAAAAGAAGACCAGAAACACAGGACTCTTATTGTGATGAGTGATGGAGAGGACCATGAAGGTGAAGCGGTAGAATCAGCCAAGCGTCTTGCCGAAGCGGGTGTAGTTGTTCACTCCGTTGGTGTAGGAACAAACGCTGGAGCGCTTATCCCCATTTATGACACTCAGGGCCGCCGGGCCGATTACAAAAAAGACAGGCGTGGGAAACTGGTTACATCGACCCTGAACGATGCCATGCTTCGGGAAATTGCCGCGGCGGGAAGTGGCGTATCTGTCCGCTTCGATGGCCGATCCGGCAGTATGGATGATCTACTTGGTGTTATCGAAACGATGGAGAAGAGGACCCTTAAGACTCACGAGTATTCCCAGTTCGAAGACAGATATGAACTATTTCTCGCATGTGCGTTTTTGTTTTTCGTGGCCAACTTACTCACCCCTACCAGAAGGAAAAGAGAAGAAGCGTGGAGAGGAAGATTTGTCTAGTCGATTGTTCATAATTGCCCTTATTTCCTCCACAGTTTTGGGACAGAGCCAAGTGGAGATCCCTTCCAGGCCGCAGGAGAAAGTGAGCCGCGGACTTTCGTATTATGAAGATATCCTTAAGGACAATCCCGAATTGCCTGAAGCCCATTTCGGTGCGGGCCATTCCGCCTATACCGTCGACAACTTTGAAAGGGCACAGAAAGAGTTTGAGGCGGCGGCTCAATCAGAACAGGAAAAGCTGCAGGCGATGTCCCACTATAATCTGGGCAATACACTCCATCGCCAGGGACAGTTAGATCAGAGTCTCATGGCCTACCGGAAGGCGATCCAACTCGATCCTGAAGATATGGACGCAAAATATAATTACGAACTTACCCAGCGAATGCTTCAGCAGATGCAAAGCCAGCAGTCACAGCAACAGCAATCTGATGAGAGCAAGGATCAGGAAGGTGAAGATCAGCAGCAACCCCAACAGCAACAGGAACAGAATCCACCCGAACAGCAGCCCTCTCCGGAACCTCAACAGAAGGAGGAGCAGCAGAAAGAGCAGTCTCCTCCAGAAAAGCCTAACGCCGAAGCAACTCTAGATGCACTCAAAGCTGATGAAGAAAATCTTATGAAGAGAAAGCTTGGACATGCCAAGTCCGCGAAGCGGGAGAAAGACTGGTAGCTTGTGAAGCGACACTTTTTATTTACATTTTTCTTTATTCAGTCTATGGCTGCGGAAGTCCAGATCCGTGCGACAGTAGATCAAAACCAAATAAGCCTGAATGAAACCATTACTCTGAAAGTGACCGCTGAAGAGTCCGACGGTTTTCCCAAACTTGATCTTGCCGGCATTAAGGATTTTACTGTGATTTCCGGACCGGGGCAGTCCAGCAGTTTTCAATGGATCAATGGAAATATGTCCAGTTCCAAGACTTTATCATGGACGCTTATTCCAAACAAAGTTGGCACTCTTACTATTCCTGAAATGACAGTTGAAGTTGACGGAAAATTGATCCCAACGGCCCCCATAGGAGTTACCGTAACTCAGTCAACGGACCCCACCGCCCCCGGTACCAGGAGACAATCTCCTCGAGAACAGACAGACTCTCCACTTATCTTTCTTGTGGCGGAACCAGACAAGATGGAGGCGTTTCAGGGAGAACAGGTGACGGTTCACTATAAACTGTATACCCGGGTCAACTTGCGGCAGTACGCGGTAAAGTCAAAACCTCAGGGGGTAGGATTCTGGCAGGAAGAACTGTTCGCACCTAAGCAGCCGACTTTAAGGGAGACGTCCATTGATGGTGTCCGATACCGTGTCGCCACCCTTTATAAGGTGGCTCTTTTCCCCATTACAAATGGTGATCTGGTCCTTGAACCGATGATACTTAACTGTTCCATTGAGGTTCCGTCTCGGAACCGTCAATTTTCTCTTTTCAACGATTTCTTTTCCGACCCCTTCTTTTCCAAAACAAAGCAGCAGATTGTTCGATCGGACGAGCTTACATTTACGGTGAAACCAGTTCCGGAAGCGGGTAAACCTGCGGGATTCACCGGGGGAGTTGGCACCTTCGATTTGAAGGCACACGTAGATACCACTCAGATTGCCGTCAATCAAGCTCTGGCGTTTACCATAGAACTTTCGGGAACCGGCAATCTGGGACTTTTTCAATTGCCCGAACCGGAATTTCCCGGCGGCCTCGAAGTGTTCAACCCGAAAACGACCATTAACAAAGATCCGTTCAGGGATCAGCTTACGGGAAACAGATCATGGGAATACATTTTGATTCCTAGACGGGAAGGTCAATATATCATTCCGCAGGTCAACTTGAGTTTTCTTGAGCCAAGTTCCGGGCAATGGAAAACTGTCTCAACAGAACAAATACCCATTGTTGTCAAACCGGCTGAAGCGACCCTCGCAAACGGCGGCGGGTTAACGAAAGAAGAGATTTCACTCTTGAGTCAGGATATCCGTTATATCAGGCAGGAACAGGTAAAACTGAGAAACAGTTCGAACCGTTTTATCCCAGCTGGTTTTTGGTACATCAATCTGTTGGCTGTTGCACTGTTTCTCACACCGAATGTTGCAAGCCGAGTTCAGAGCGGCAGAGACGAGCGAAGAAGACTGGCACGAAGGCGGGGAGCTTTACGGCGGGCAAGGAAGAATTTGAGCAAGATTGATGACAATGACTTTGCTTCATTGCAGGATACCATCCACGGCTACTTTTCAGCTCGTCTTGGACTCCCGGCTGTGGGATTGGATGCCCGAATTCTACGGGAAAAACTGGCAGGAAAAGTGGATGAAGAAACAGCAGATGAACTTGCCGAAGTTTTGGCGCAGTGCGGCCTCAGCCGCTTTGCTCAATCGGTAGTTGGCACTTCCCCGCCGGACCTTGCTGAAAGGACAAAGAGCCTCCTTAGAGAAATTGACAGCCAGTTATGAAAAGGTTTAGTCTGCTATTACTTCTTTTCTTGTTTTCAACGAAGGTGGAAGCAGGCACTTATGCCGACTCGCTATTTTTAGAAGCAAACCAACTTTACAGCAATCAGTATTACGGCGAAGCGGTGTCTCTCTACGATCAGCTGATTAACCGGGGATACAGCCATACCAACCTTTACTATAATTTGGGGAACGCCTATTATCAACTCGGTGAACTTGGTAATGCCATTTGGGCATATGAGAAAGGTCTTGAATTGAGACCACAAGATGACGATCTCCAATTCAATCTGAAAGTAGCCAACGCTCGAATTGTAGACAGAGTCCGTATTCCGGAGCCGTTCTTTCTCATCAAGTGGTATGGTGCGCTAAAGCGGATCTTTTCGCCGTCCCAGTGGCTCTTCAGTATCAGTCTACTTTTGCTGGCTTCGGCGACTTTTTCAGCGGTGGGGAGAGGGTGGAAAAACCGGTTCTCACGCATGTTCCAGCTTGTGTCTTCAGGCGGATTGACGGTGGTAATCACTTTCTCGCTCCTCTTTGCAGACATCTACTTTGATTTGTCAGACCGAGAGAGTGGTGTGGTTGTGGTGAGGGAAGGACGTGTCTACGCGGCCCCATCTCAGAGCAGCAACCTTCTTTTCATGATTCATGAAGGAACAAAGGCAGATGTTTCCAGCCGACAGTACCCCTGGGTGGAAATTGAGCTAATCGATGGAAACAAGGGGTGGCTCTCAGCAGATCAGCTGAGACTGTTGTAAAGTGAAATCTCTGATCTGTCTGCTGGTCTTACTGATGTTTTTGCCTGCGCAGAAAAGAAAGATAAAATTCGATGAGAGTTTTGATCCATCGACTCTTAATGAGCCGAAGATCAAACTGCCCATCATTCTTAGGCCCGATGAACCCCTTCCGCCGGAGTTCCTTCCTGCGGAAGGGGACACGGTGGTGGAAGGTTTCAGAGTGCAGGTGATCTCTACACAGAATCTTGAGCAGGCAAATAGGCTTTTTGCTCAACTTTCACCCCTGTTTGAAGGCGATGTATACATCATTTTTGATTCACCCAACTATAAAGTACGAGTCGGCAATTTCCTGTCCCGCTCAACCGCCGAAGAGGCAAGAAAACGCATCTCCGCTCTGGGATACAAGGCAGCATGGATCATTCGAACCCAAATTAAGCGCCTTTCCTCATCACGACGTCCCTGATTGAGGTGAAATGATTTGTCCTCCATTTTTCATCTCAATAAATTTCTAACGTCTTGATGACAGAACATCGACCTCGGAGCGGTGTATGGTCAACTGTACCCTTGCGCCCAACAGCAACCGGCTTAAGTCAATCCGGCAGATGATACGTGGCTGGTCACTCCAAATGGGCTCAGATCAAGAGGAAAAAGGCCGTTGTCGATGCCAAGCGGGGGCGGGTCTTTACCAAGATTATCAAGGAGATTACGGTGGCGGCACGCCTTGGGGGCGGCCATGAGGAGTCCAACCCGAGGCTCCGGCAGGCCGTTGTCGCTGCAAAGGGGGCAAATATGCCCGCCGAAAACATCAAGCGAGCCATCCAGAAGGGGACAGGAGAACTCCCTGGCATCTCTTATGAAGAGACACTCTTTGAAGGCTACGGCCCCGGAGGTGTCGCTGTGATGGTGGAAGTGACAACGGACAATCGGAAGAGGACTGTCGCCGAATTGAGACATCTTATCTGCAAGTACGGCGGTAATCTTGGCGAAAGCGGATGTGTTGCTTGGATGTTCGAAAGAAAAGGTGTGATCACCTTGGACAAGGACGGTGTCGATGAAGAAGTACTTCTTGAATTAATCGTGAACGGTGGCGGTGATGATTTTAATGATGAAGGTGATGTTTACATGGTTTACTCCGCACCGGAGAATTTGCCTGCCGTTATCAATAGTGTGGAAGCTGGGAGATTCACCGTTAGGTCTTCAGAAGTTCTTCAATTGCCGACCAATTCACTTGCTGTTGAGGGTGAGACTGCCCGGAAGGTTCTGCAGCTAATGGAAGCGCTGGATGATCATGATGACGTCCAGAGAGTATCGGCGAATTTCGAGATTGATGATGAAAAATTGGAAATGGTCAGCTGAATGAGAAGAATTATAGGTATTGATCCCGGTCTGATTGTCACCGGCTACGGCATCATTGAATCTGCTGAAGATTCGACATCCGTCATCACATGGGGCACCATCAAACCACCTGTGAAAGAGAGTATCCATGTTCGCCTTTCTGTAGTGTATGACGGAATTCTTGACATTATCGACCGATACACTCCAAACGAATTTGCCATTGAGGAAGCATTTTACAGAAACAACGCGAAAACAGCTCTAGTCCTTGGTCAGGCAAGAGGAGTAGCCATGCTCGCCGCTGCCCACAGTGATCTCTCCTGTGCTGAATATTCGCCAAGGAAGATTAAGCTTTCGGTGGTCGGCAACGGAAACGCTTCAAAAGAACAGGTGCAGTACATGGTCACTTCCATTCTCAAAATTGAGAGAACTCCTGATAGACTAGACGTGACCGACGCCTTTGCCACTGCATTGTGTCACCTTCATCAGTTGGAGACTGTTGTGGTATGATACACTCCATTAAGGGAATAGTGAAAGCGAAACATCCCACTGCGGTGGTGATAGATATTGGCGGCGTCTCCCTGAAAGCTTCAGTGTCTGTCCCCACGGCCGATCATCTGCCCGATATCGGTGAAAAAGTAGAGTTGAGGACCTATCTCAATGTGAGGGAAGATGCTCTTGAACTCTATGGTTTTGCCGATGAGGATGAGTTGGCACTCTTCAAGATGCTCATTGCGGTATCAAAGATCGGACCAAAACTGGCTATGGGCATTCTTTCCGGTACAAGTCCGGAGGAGTTTAAACGTCGAATTGTTACTGGTGATGTGGTGGCATTGACGGCTTTACCGGGTATCGGTCAAAAGACCGCAAAGCGGATTATCGTGGAACTGAAGGAAAAGCTAGTGAAGTCCGTAGATGCCATGGACCTCCCCAGCGATGCAGAATTATCGGATCAGTTTTCAGACGCACTGTCAGCCTTGACTGCTCTTGGCTTCAACCGTGCGGACGGCTTTCGAGTACTGACCAAAATGCAGCGAGAAAATCACCTTGATGGCGATACTGAGGAAATCGTTAAATCAGCATTGAAGGAGTTATAGTACAATTAAAAGATTGGCAAAGAGGTTGGGCAGATTGGGAACGGAGTCAGCTTTCGAGGTGGCTCGGCAGGCGAATGAATGGGCAATGGCGGGCAATCGGGTCTTCCCTTTCCATATTGGTGATTTCAATATACCGACACCGGGAAGGGTGGTCGACGCAATGAATCGGGCCATTGCGAACGGAAAGACAGGCTACTGCCAGCCGCAGGGTATTCCTCAACTCCGTCAAGCCTTGGCTCAGGACGTCGGCCAGCTCCGAGACGTAGATTACGCGACAGAAAATGTCATCATTCAGCCCGGTGGCAAACCAACCATCGGTAAGTTTTTACTGGCTATTATGGAGCCAGGGGATGAAGTACTCTGCCCATCGCCCGGCTTCCCCATCTACGAATCACTTATTGAATTCAATGAAGGAAAGACAGTCCCTTACGCCTTCCATGAAGATGAGGGACAATTTTTTCTGGACCTTGATCAGCTGAAAGCTGCAATAACTCCAAAGACTACCATACTGATTATTAATAACAATCATAATCCCACCGCAGCTGAGTCACCCACGAGTGAACTTGAAGCACTTGCTGAAATCTGCCTGGAGAACGACCTTTGGGTTCTCTCCGACGAAGCATATTTCGAAACACGTTACAAGGGACAATCTCAGTCTATTGCCTCTTTCCCGGGGATGGCCGAGCGGACCGTGATACTTTATACTTTTTCGAAGCGTTTCGCGATGACAGGCTGGAGAGTGGGCGCTTCCATCGGTCCGCCAGGAATCATGGAGATCATTGGCCAACTGAACGTAAATGATGAATCCTGCACAAATCACTTTGCCCAGTGGGCCATGATCGACGCCATTGAGGGTGGGGAAGAGATGTGCAAACCGATCATCGATAAACTTCATGTTCGGCGCGATCTTACCTGTGAAATTCTCAACAGTATCAAAGGTATATCGGTGGGTGTTCCAGCGTCAACGTTCTACGTCTATCCCGATGTTACGGAAATTGTGGAGAAACTGGACTTCAACGATACCATCGAACTTCAGGAAGATGTTCTCCAGAAGACAGGTGTCGCCTTTTGTCCTCGAGCTTATTTTGGAACACCACTTCCCGATGAGCCCCGCCACTATGTAAGACTCGCCTATGCAGGGATCAGCCAATTGGATATTCGAGATGGGCTCGCCAGGTTTAGGGAGTATTGCGAAGCTTGACAGATGGATGATATAATAAAAAAAACACCCCTTTATGACCTACATCTCAGGAATGGTGCAAAGATGGTCGATTTTGCGGGGTTCAAGATGCCAGTCCACTATACATCCATCATCGAGGAGCACAATACCGTTCGGAATGGGGTTGGTCTGTTCGATCTCTCACATATGGGAGAATTCGCTATAGCCGGCGCTGGAGCTATTCCCTATCTTCAGCGGATGACCACCAACGATGTTTCTCAACTCGAAGTCGGCCAAGCTCAGTATACCGCTGTCTGTAATGAAAATGGCGGAATTCTTGATGACTGCGTCCTTTACCGATTTGAAGCTCATTTTCTGCTCGTTGTGAATGCATCAAATATTGATAAGGTTTTTGACTGGTTTGAAATCCACCTTGCCGATGAGGTCTCCACTACTGACCGATCTGATGACTATTCTCTTGTCGCGGTACAGGGGCCTCGATCTTGTGAATTGCTGTTGATGGCGGCTAGTGAAGAAACACAGATTTCCTCTCTTCATCGCAACAGACATTGCAAAGCCAATATTGGAGGGGTGGAATTAACGTGCGCAAGAACAGGATACACCGGCGAACTTGGTTATGAACTTTACATTGAGTGCGATGAAGTCGAAAAGGTCTGGACAACTCTTGCTGAGCAAGACGTCGATTTCGAGGTGAAGCCCGTGGGACTCGGCGCCCGGGATACGCTTCGGTTGGAAATGAAGTA
The DNA here is from genome assembly GCA_002448795.1 of Fidelibacterota bacterium UBA6931. Classification (GTDB taxonomy): domain Bacteria; phylum Fidelibacterota; class Marinisomatia; order Marinisomatales; family S15-B10; genus S15-B10. Next base: position 8,649 of record DKAH01000001.1, on the reverse strand, counting down.
CTGCCTTTACGGGAACGATATTGATGAAGAGACAAATCCTCTCGAGGCTGGGCTGGGTTGGATCACCAAACTTGACTCAGATGACTTTATCGGTTGTGAACCGTTGAGGCGACTGAAAGCCGATGGGCTAGATAGAAAACTTGTCGGATTTGAGATCAGTGGTCGAGGTATTGCCCGCAAAGGTTATGCGGTAACCGAAAACGGATCGGCCATCGGGCATGTCACCAGCGGGACCCATTCTCCATCATTGGGCAAATCCATTGGAATGGCATACTTGGAATCATCCTATGCATCAGTAGGTAAGGAGCTGACCATCGACTGCCGAGGGAGACAGCTTGAAGCGATCGTAGTTGAAACTCCGTTCTGGAAAAATGGAACAGTCGCTTAAAGTTTTTAGAGAGTAGAAATGGATCGTAAGAAAGAAATTATTGGTATTCTGGTTTTTCTCGTGTCCCTTTTTGTGATGCTGAGTTTGGTGACTTACGATTCTGCCGAAGAACCGACTGTTTCGCCTAACATTGCAATTTCAAACCGTGCTGGCATTATCGGTGTTTATATCGGCCATTTCCTTATTAAGATGGGTGTAGGATATGTTTCATTTATCTTGCCGGTTCTCGGCGCAGTTTGGGGATGGCTCTTTTTCAGCAAGAAAGAAGTTCCCTTCCTTCCGAAACTGACCGTACACGGTCTGCTGTTAGCTCTCATTATCTCCATCTCTTTTGGCCTCTCATCTGTCACCTCACTTTCCGATTATGAAGCATCAGGATTTGTTGGAGCTACACTGGCAAAACTTTTACACGATTTTCTGGGGTCGATAGGGACTGTAATCTTCCTTCTCGCTAGTACTTTTGTTTTAATTCGGGGGTATTTCAACTGGAATTTTTACGATCCGGTGGAAAAATTGGGGGCGCTTATTTCCGGATTGATCAGTGGAGGGAAGAATGCCAAGGAAGAGAAGAGTCTCGACACTCAAAAACGGGAGCACACGTCCAGACTGCTTGAAGGGCTTAAACACCGGCGGGAATCTGAAGAAGAGCTCTCCCGTACAGCAGCGGAGGAAATAGCTGAGCAGAAGGAAGCTCCCAAGCTAGAAAATAAGACAGTGACAACGGAATCGCCCACCGCTGAGCCGGAGGTAACAGATGAGACAGTCCCTGCTGAATCTCCTTCGATTAATGAAAAAGTCGACGATGAAGATGAAAAAGTGACTGAAGCCGCGCGAGAAACTGAACAATCTTCAATTGCTGACGATTCCTCTGGTGATTATACCATTGAGGAAGAAGTGATCGAACAGGAGATCGACTTTGACGCGAAAGTCGAATCGGCACCGAAGCGGTCTTATCAATTACCTTCCGTCGATTATCTCGATCATCGAGAAGAAGTGGCTCCAAGTGCTTCAGACAGCGAATTGGTGGAAAAAGCAGATTTTCTTACTCAATCCCTTTCCACGTTCGGAGTGGAAGGAAACGTGGTTAACATCGCGCCCGGCCCCGTCATTACGCTCTTTGAGGTTGAGCCAGCGGAGGGTGTTCGTGTGAATAAGTTCGTCCAGCTTTCGGACGATCTTGCACGTGTCATGAAGGCGCCTCGTGTTCGGGTGATCGCGCCTATTCCCGGCAAGTCATCAGTAGGGATCGAGATCCCAAATGAGAACCCGTCAGTGGTATATATGCGATCGGTGATCAATTCGGGAAAATTTGTGTCATCAACTTCCAAACTGACAGTGGCGCTGGGCAAAACAACGAGTGGAGAAAATTTCGTTATCGAACTAGACAAACTGCCCCATCTACTTATCGCGGGAACTACAGGATCAGGTAAGTCGGTCTGCATTAACACCATTATTTCGTCTCTCCTCTATCGCTCCACACCGGAAGAAGTGAGGTTCATTCTCATCGATCCGAAAAAACTGGAAATGGCCGCATACCGATCTCTGGAGAAGCATCATCTCATTACGGCGGAGGACATTGATGAATACGTGGTAACAACACCTGAGAATGCGGTCCTCGCCCTACGGGCAGCCGAAAAGGAGATGAGCCGCCGCTACGATGTTCTTGCTGAGGCCGTGGTGAGAAATATTCACGAATTCAGGGAAAAAGCAGAGAAGGACGACTCACTTGAAACGATGCCTTACATTGTTGTAATCATCGATGAACTGGCCGATCTCATGCTCCGAGCACCCAAGGAGGTTGAGCAGTCCATCGCCCGCCTTGCGCAGATGGCAAGAGCAGTGGGAATTCACCTCGTCCTTGCAACACAACGGCCGTCGGTTGATGTTATTACCGGCGTCATCAAGGCGAACTTTCCGGCGAGGATAGCTTTTCAGGTCGCTACAAAAATTGATTCCAGAACCATCATTGACATTAACGGTGCAGAAAAACTTCTCGGCCGTGGCGACATGCTCTTCCTCCCGCCGGGCTCGTCAGACCCGACACGGCTTCATAACTCGTTCGTTACCCTTGAAGAGATTACAAAGATCGTCTCCCACGTGGAATCTCAACCAACGGCGGATGGTATTCAACTGCAGGGTACCAAGACACAGATTGGCATTGACGGTGAATTTTCAGAGGGGAGTGAGGTACAGGACGAACTGCTGCCCCAGGCCATTCGTCTTGTGGTCACGCATCAGCAGGGATCCATTTCTCTTTTGCAGCGGAGGTTCAGTGTCGGCTATTCCAGAGCCGCTCGTCTTATTGATCAGATGGAACAACTGGGCATCGTTGGTCCATTTACGGGCAGCAAGGCGAGACAGGTTCTGGTGGATGAGTCTTATCTTCAGGTCCTCGATGACGAGGAGCAGTCCTGAACAGTAGATTGAAATGTTGAAATATGGATCTCGAATTATCGCAGGGCTAGCCCTTTTTGTGGCGGCGTTGGCTTCCGAGTATGATGAGGAAATTCTCTATGACATTTCCGGAACTGTTCTGGACAAAAAAGGACACACATTTGAGGTGCGATGGTTTTATCGCTTGGACGAAGAGTCATGGAAAGGGGAAGGGACACTAAAAATATTTGGGAAAGATTATCTAAGTCTCGACTTGCCTTTCATGGAAGTGCTCATTCAGAAGTCTATAATGAGTGTAAAATACCCAGAAGAAAATCAGGTATTAATCGACTATTTTAATCGTCGAGATTCATCAAATCTGTTTGCCGTTTTGTTGAGTGAATTCGACGGCTTTATTGTTGAAGACATCTCCGCTAGCGAAGAGAAAGTTGAATTGACGCTACTGCCTGAAACACCAGTGGGGTTCGACAGACTGGAGATAACCGTTGATGACAATTCATTGATGCCAAAAAATATTCATGCGGTTTCGGGAGAGGAGATGGAAGTTAATGTGGATGTACTGTCTGTGGGGCCTCTTGAGGACCGGGAGATGCTCAAGGTCGCTCGGCTCGAAGCTGGCGAAATCATTGACCTTCGGGAATAGATGAAAAAAGTGTTCATTGGCATCCTGTTTAGCGCGAGCGGGCTTTACCTTGCATTTCGCCAAATGGACATGGACGATCTTAGGTCTGCATTTTCGGGGGTGGATCTGGTGATGATAGCTATCGCTTCAGCTATACTTGTGTTCAGCGTATGGATACGAGCACTGCGTTGGCGCATAATCCTCGGCCCAATCAAAGATGTGGAGACACACCCTCTTTTCGGTGCTACCATGATCGGCTATTTCGGAAACTCGGTTCTTCCGCTGCGATTGGGTGAGTTCATGCGTGCCTTTGCCTTGAGCCGCGGCGGTCATTCAGTGAGTGCTTCAGCCGCGTTTGGAACGCTCATTGTCGAACGAATGCTTGATATGATCGGAATCATGGTTTTGATTCTAGTGCTTTTTTCTTCGTATCCTATACCATCATGGTTGGCAAACAGCGGACTGATACTTTCGGGAATTGTCATTCTCCTGTCAGCAATTCTTTTCTGGGTGTCGTTTTCCCATGAAGAGTGGGTATTGAGAATCGAGCGGCTGTCCTTACTCCAAAAAGGGATAGGTCGCAAAGTTAAAAAAATCTTTCATTACTTTATCGAGGGGATTGCTTCTTTTAGAAAGGTAAAGCATTCTTGGCGGTTGGTTTTCTATTCGTTTTCACTCTGGGCGATGTACTGGTTCATCGCATGGCTGTCGGCACAGGCGCTCGATATTGAAATGTCACTGATCCAGCTGGGTATAGTCATGGTTTCTGTCACCATGGTGATTATACTTCCATCAGCGCCTGGATTCATCGGCACGTATCACGCCGGTGCTGTGCTGGTACTTGTGGAAGTCTTCAACATTGATCAGGCGCCAGCACAGGCTTACGCGATCATCAATCATGCCATTGGTTTTTTCCCTCTTGTAATCATTGGGGCGCTCTATTTTTTCCGTAGTTCACTCAAACTGCGCGAAGTGAGATCTATGGAACTTTCACCAAACGGATGAAGAAAGGCGCTATCTTCCTCGACCGAGATGGAACGCTCAATCCTGATCCCGGCTATATTTCTTCGCCTGCTGATTTCGAACTTTACGATAGTACACTCCTAGCTCTCGCCATGTTGATGAAGACTGATCTACCCCTCATAATGGTTACGAATCAATCGGGGATAGGGCGCGGGATTATTGAGCAGGCGGCGCTGGCTCAAATTCATGAGAAACTAGATCAGAATCTTTCAACTGTCGACGTTTTTCTAACAGGAAAGTACTATTGCCCACATGTGCCCGAGGATCATTGTGGATGCAGGAAACCAAAAAGTGATCTCTTCCTGCAAGCGAAAAAGGACCACGATCTTGATCTTTCAGCATCGTATTTGATCGGTGATTCACTGTGTGATGTCAATGCGGCTGAAGCGATTGACGTTTACTCGATTCTGGTCCGAACTGGCAACGGCATAGAAACAGAAGCCAAATTGAATCAGGATGGAGTTACTGTGGATTATATTGGTGATTCTCTCCTTGACTGTGCAAATCATCTCCTTGCTCTTGAGGTATCTGCGTGAAGGTTGCGGTACTCATGGGCGGGAATTCGGCAGAACGTGAGGTGTCGCTCCACAGCGGGAGAGCTGTAGTAAGTGCGCTGAGGTCGGCATCAGTCGATGTGTTTGACTGCATCTACGATGGTGACATAAGGGACTACCTTACACAACTCGCTAAAGCGGATGTGGTTTTCGTGGCGCTGCACGGTGGAGAAGGTGAGAACGGTGAAGTTCAACAAGTATTCGATGAAGAAGGACTTCTCTATACAGGCTCCGGTTCGGAAGCATCTGCTCTTGCCATGGATAAGAATGCTTCAAAACAGTTGATGATTGAGAATGAACTCCCTACACCTGAATGGCTTTTCTTTGAAAACGATGATTGGGCTAATGTCGGTGCCAAAAATGACCTTGTCTATCCACTCGTAGTAAAACCAAACGGCGAAGGGAGTACAGTTGGACTCTCCATCGTCCGTTCAGCAGCTGATCTCGTCCCCGCCATAGAGAAAGCAAACGAGTGCAAAAGCGGCATTATCCTGGAAGAATATATTCCGGGGCGTGAACTTACTGTTGGCATACTGGGGGATGAAGCACTTCCCTGTGTAGAGATAATTCCTACCCATGATCACTACGATTATGAATGCAAGTATACCAGTGGCATGTCAAATTATATCTGTCCTGCTGGTCTCCCAGCGGCCCTTGCCAGCCAGCTTTCACAAACATCCCTGGCGATGCACGATATACTTGGCTGTCGTCACTACAGTCGCGCTGACTTTCGTCTATCGCCGGAGAATAGTTTCTACTTTCTTGAAGTGAACACGCTTCCAGGTCTGACAGATACAAGTCTCGTTCCGAAAGCCGCCGAAGTGCTCGGAATCTCATTCAAAGAGCTGATAGTTAAGCTTTGCGGGATGGCTTTGAATGGCAGATAAACATAGAGAGAACCACTGGCTGGCGGTCTACACAAAACCTCGGCATGAAAAGACGGCTGAAAGTGAGCTGTCAAAAAAGGGGATCGAATCCTATCTTCCGCTGGTTAAACGTCAGCGGTTCTGGAAAGACCGCAAGAAGTGGGTCTGGATGCCTCTCTTCAGAAGTTACCTTTTTGTCCGTATTCCACTTAATGAGACGCTCTATGTTTTACAGACTCATGGTATCCACCATATTGTGAAACTGGGTGGAAAGGTTGCTATTGTGCCGGGTGAGCAGATCGAAGCGGTACGGAAAATGCTGGAGGGGGGGTATGTGCCGGATGCTCACGATTATTTTGATGTCGGCGATGAAGTGGAAATCGGTGGCGGGCCGCTGGTGGGACTGCAGGGGATCCTGGTACGAAAGGATGGAGAAACCCGATTTGTCGTTCGTGTTGACGGGATTCAACAGGCTATCTCCGTTCATATCGATGCAGAGATGCTCAAACCGGTAAAATATCCTTGAACCTCAAACTTTACAATACGCTGACCGGAAGTTTGGAAACATTCAAATCGCTTAAGAAGGGGACGGTTCGAATGTACACATGCGGCCCTACCGTTTATGATGTCCCTCATGTTGGGAACTACCGTGCTTTCCTCTTTTTTGATTTGGTGAAGCGTTACCTGTGGTTCCTCGGCTACGAGGTCAAGCACGTCATGAATATTACCGATGTGGACGACAAGATTATTGCGAAATGTGTTAAGGAAAATGTTTCCCTGGAGACGCTCACCGCCAAGTTTACAGATGTTTTCAAGACTGATGCTGAGGTGCTCGGAATCGAGCTTCCAGAGCTTCTGCCCAAAGCGACCGAACATATCAAAGAAATGATAGACCTCATCAAGGTCCTCATTAACAACAATAATGCCTACAAAACTGATGACGGTTCAGTCTTCTTCAAGATCGATTCTTTTGACGACTATGGCAGCTTGTCAGAAATTGAACTGGATCATCTCGCCAGTACAGAACGTGTTGCGGATGATGAATATGGAAAGGAAAATCCTCAAGACTTCGCACTCTGGAAAAAATGGAAAGAGCAGGATGGAGAGATTGGTTGGGATTCGCCGTGGGGGCGCGGACGTCCTGGATGGCATATCGAATGTTCCGCCATGTCCATGAAATATCTCGGAGAGGAATTCGACATTCATTGTGGCGGTGTTGACCTGCTGTTCCCTCATCATGAGAACGAAATTGCACAAAGTGTTTGCGGCACAGGAAAAAGTTTTGTTCAGACCTGGCTTCACTGCGATCACCTTCTTGTTGATGGAGCAAAGATGAGCAAGTCACTAGGAAACTTTTATACGTTAAACGATGTCATGGAAAGAGGACACTCGGCTATGGCGCTCCGCTATCTGCTTACCTCTTCTCACTATCGTCAGAAAGTGGACCTCACCAACGAACATCTCTATTCGGCAGGCCAAGCCGTCCAGCGACTTCAGGACTTCAGGCGACGTCTTGTAGAGGCTGCCGGCAAAGTAACGAGCCATCAGGCTGAATCACCCGTGCTGGCTGACTTTTCATCTGCAATGAAACAAGACTTGAATGTTTCTGAAGGGCTCGCTGTTGTTTTCGATTGGATTCGTGAAACAAACAGGAAGATCGATTCACAGAATATGTCACCCAATGAGGCTGCGGCTGGTCTTATTGCACTTGAGCGCATCGATTCTGTCCTTTCAGTTCTAACTGACGATTTGATACAGATTACTGATGAAGAGCAGGCGCTCGTTAGTGAAAGAGAAGTGGCCCGGAAAGCTAAGAATTGGTCTCGTTCAGACGAAATCCGGGATATTTTCCGAACAAAAGGATATGAACTCGAAGACACTCCAAAGGGGACGGTAGTGAAGAGAATTTATAAGACTACTGCGGAAAGTTAACTTTATGAACTTTCCGCCACAAAATTATTTGAATTAAAAATATATCTAGCTAATTTTCGGGGCTGTGCAAAATGTGTGCCATCGAAGATACCTTACCTCCAACTGCCCATCTGATGTGGTTCAGGAAGCAGAGCTGTGTAATAAAGGCGTACCTCAGGATATCGCCACCGTAGCTCAGTTGGTAGAGCAGCTGATTTGTAATCAG
>DKAH01000001.1:0-388 GCA_002448795.1 Fidelibacterota bacterium UBA6931 | reverse complement strand
TAGCTCAGTTGGTAGAGCAGCTGATTTGTAATCAGCCGGTCGGGGGTTCAAGTCCCTCCGGTGGCTCGTTCATCGGATAGCGTGTTTTTTCTTGGCGGAGAGGTAGGAATAGGGCGATAAGGAGTATAATTGTGGGTTCGAGTCCAGCAAGTCTGAATTGCAACGACAAATATCAGTCGATCACTAGCGACTCTCACGGAAATCTGGGGAGATGGCAGAGCGGTCAAATGCACCAGACTGTAAATCTGGCGGCGGAAGCCTTCGGTGGTTCGAATCCATCTCTCCCCACAAAATTTGAAAGCGACCGGAAAAGCCGGACAACTGAACACAGCGAAAACAATGCGGTGGTAGCTCAGTTGGTAGAGCATCTGCCTTGCACGCAGAAGGT
>DKAH01000010.1:150405-150825 GCA_002448795.1 Fidelibacterota bacterium UBA6931 | reverse complement strand
GGCTACTTCACGGTGGGGCAAACTGCGTTCTGGCGGAGACGCTGGCCAGCTGGGCAGCTACTCTGGTGATCGACCCTTCACAGAACAGGGCCGTAGGACTGGAGATCAATGCCAACCACATTCGAAGTGCTACCGAAGGGGAAGTCACCGGTGTATCCCGCCCCATCCACATAGGCCGGCAGACCCACGTCTGGGAAGTGAAGATCAAACGCCAAGATGGTAAATTGTCTTGCGTCAGCCGAGTGACTATGGCCATTATTGAGAAACAGGAGGAAAAAACGTGAAAACTTTTCGGTGTATTCTTGCTCTCTTTACATTTGTTGCGCTGGTTGCCTCAGGTCAGACACCTCACCAACACAGCCACAATCGCAAGATTGATTTCCCGGATGTTCCGGGATACAAAACTCTCCTCTGTGATTT
>DKAH01000010.1:54312-150087 GCA_002448795.1 Fidelibacterota bacterium UBA6931 | reverse complement strand
TATGCATACCGTTTTTTCTGATGGGAGTGTCTGGCCTGACATCCGTGTGGAGGAAGCGATCCGTGACGGCCTCGATGTTATCGCTGTGACTGAACACCTTGAGTACCTTGGACACAAGAATGACATTCCTTTTCCAGACCGAAATAGATCCACTATTATCGCCAAGGATGCTGCAAAGGGTAAAGATCTGATTGTCCTGAACGGTTCTGAAGTGACTCGGGACATGCCACCTGGGCACGTTAACGCAATCTTTGTAGATGACTCAAATCGACTTCTTCAGGATGATCCCACGGACGTTTTTCTTGAGGCTAAACGGCAAGGCGCCTTTATCTTTTGGAATCATCCCAACTGGTTGGCTCAGGCCCGGAACGGCATTGTCCCACTCACCAACATGCACAGAGAACTGATCAGAAAAAATCTCCTCCATGGTATTGAGGTGGTGAACGATCTCACCTATTCGGACGAGGCGCTTCAGATTGCTCTTGATTATGATTTGACCATCATTGGCACCTCAGATATTCACGGTTTAGTGGACTGGCAATTCCGTGTCCCTGAGGGAGGGCACCGACCGGTGACGCTGGTGTTTGCCCGGGAGAAGTCGCCTGAAGCTGTTAGGCGGGCCCTGTTTCAACGGAGGACCGTGGCCTGATTCAGGAACTTTCTTATTGGTAGAGAACGACACCTGATGCCCCTGTTAAAAGCATCTCTTACTATAGAGGAAGCTTTTTACAGTGAAGGCAGAGATGTGGTTGAGGTGATACTTAAGAATCATTCCGACGCTCGATTTGAGCTGAAAAATACGGGGAAGTTCAATTTTCATAAAGGGATTGATCTAGTAACCGTACAGCCTCATTCATCGGTTACTCTTATAGTAAAGACAGTGGAGCGTCGCAGGTCATTGAAGATGGCGTTTGAAGTCATGAATGCAATAACCGCACCACGAACACATCCCACGCTGACACTGTCCGTCTAGCCTGGCCCGTAAGGCTGGTTTCCCTTGAGATCTCGTCGAAGAAACTTTACCTTCAGCGGGGAGAGCTCAGGGCACAAACAATCTTTATGGTTAATACTTAAAGCAGCAAGTGATTACATAAATAATTACTAATTTGACTTTCGTCATATTTCACATAAAGGAAGAAACAAATGAAAATTGATTATATAAAAAGTACAACCCTTTTTTGTATGCTGATTATTACAAGCTTTGAATTTTCTTATAGCCAAACTTTAGAGGAAGTTATTGAGGGCAAGCATAGATCTAAAGAAAATAAGGCCAGGGACCAGTATAGAGACCCCTTAGAAACACTTAAGTTTTTTGGAATTAAGAATACGATGACTGTTGTAGAAATTTATCCAGGAGGAGGCTGGTATCAAGAAATATTAGCACCCTTTTTAAAAAATAAAGGTCAATACATTAGTGCAACATTTGATGAAAACTCTGAAAATGAACGTACTAGAGCAAGATACCAGAAAGAAAAAGAAAAACTAACTTCAAATAAAGACTTATATGGTAATGCAATCATGGTACCTATGACAGGCTCTGTTTACGGAGAGGAAGAATCAGCAGATATGGTATTAACTTTTCGGAATTATCATAATTGGATTGGAAACTCTGAATTTGAAAAACTTCGTTCAATTTATAAAACTCTTAAACCGGGAGGGGTTTTAGGAATCACCGATCATCGAAGTAATTCAACTATAGATGAAAAAGGCTATAGTTGTGAACCTTGTATGATTAAAGATGCGGAAGCTGTTGGTTTTGTTTATGTAGCTTCTTCGCAGGTAAATGCAAACCCTAAGGATACCAAAGATTATCCTATTGGAGTTTGGAATTTACTCCCAACTTTATCTGAGGAAGGTTTAGATAAGAAATCAATTAAATCAAAACAGAGACAACTCAAATTGATAGGAGAGAGTGATAGATATACTTTAAAGTTCATTAAGCCGATAAATAACTAAATCTCGCTAATAAACCAAAACAAGTAAAGGGGCACAAGATGAAAAAGTTCACAGGTGCGATTGTTTTCTTCAGCTTCTGTCTGTCATTATCGCTGGGTCAGGATAGTAGGCTTGTCTATCAAGTTCGCTTATGGCACCCGAAGCCGATGCAGGGCCCTCAGATGGAAGACGCCATGGCCAAAAAAACGAAAAAATACAATGTGGGTAACGAGAACTATCCCATGTATTCCTTCCGAGTCCTTACTGGTGAAGATCAAGGTGCGGTAATAAGGGTTACTCCCCGCACGTTTTCCGATAGAGATAAGTATCCGCTACGCAAAGCAGAATTGGACTACTGGGAAAAAAATGTTATTCCTTATGTCGATATGAGCAAGGATGAAGGAACTACCTTATGGGTACAGATGGAAAACCATACCTATAACGGTTCCGGGAATACAGAATCCACAAGGTATTCAGCGGTAACGCAGTATTTGGTTCACCCGGCCAAGGCAGGTGAATGGGGGGAATTAAGGACTCAACTAGTTGAAGCCCACAAGAAAGCCGGCAGCAAAGCTCGTTTCGCTCATTACAACCGATTCTCAGGCGGAAAAACCCATCTTATACTTATGACTGTCCCTTTTGATTCCTGGGCGGATTATGAGAATCTACCCGCGATTTTTTCTCGTGAGATTTTTGAGAATGCACACGGTGAAGGTTCTCATAAGAAGTGGTTAGACCGTGTTGCAAATATTCTTGAATACAGGAAAACATACATCAGGGAATATTTGCCTGACCTGAGTACCGGTTAGCAGAACTAAAGCGATAGCAATAAAGCCTCCGTATGGAGGCTTTATTATTTTAGAGCTGATGAAATCATTGATTAATTCTCTTGACTATCAATCATCAGATGACTCTGAGGCAAAATGAAAAGCCTATGGCAAAATAAGATGAGTAGACATGAAGCGATATAAGCATCGTCTATTACTATTTTTATTTTTCACGCTAGGGGTGGGAAAAGGCCAGGGAAGTCTGTCAAGCCTTGCACTGGAGTTGACCCGGCTGGGTGAGCTTTCCGGCGGAACCATGGGCGTGGGTGTCATTCATATAGAATCGGGGCGCCGGGTCTATGTGAACAATAATGAAAGATATCCTATGGCCAGCACATATAAAGTGCCTATTGCCGTTCAGCTCCTCAAAAGAGTACAGATGAAAGAGATAACGCTCGATCAGATGGTGGAGGTGCAAACCTACGATCTTCATCCCGGCAGTGGCACCCTGTCTCGGCTGTTCATTAACCCAGGTGTTATTCTTTCGGTTAGAAATCTCTTGGAGTTGATGATGCTTATCAGTGATAACAGCGCTACTGACATCATGCTCGATACAGCGGGAGGGTCAAAGCGGGTGAATAGAATACTGAAAACAAATGGCATAAGTGGGATGAATGTTGACCGTTCAACCGTGCGGTTAATCGCGGACTGGGTGGGTGTTGACATCTCCGCGGGAAAGGAATTTTCAAACGAGGAGTTCATTGACACATATGGATCACTTTCGGAAGAAGAGATCAAACGTGCGAACCGGGTTTTTTCTAGGGACAAGCAAGACACATCCACGCCGGAAGCCATGGCTGTTTTGCTGGAAAAAATCTGGAACAAGGAAATACTCAATCCTGAAATGTCGGAACTTCTCATTGATATTATGGGACGCTGCAAAACAGGGGAAGATCGCTTGAAAGGGATGTTGCCAGAAGAAACTTTCGTGGCGCACAAGACAGGGACCATCGGCAGCACCACCAACGATGTAGGCATCATAGAGCTGCCCCGGAATAAGGGACATGTGGTGGTAGCCGCTTTTGTAAAAGATTCAGAACTGGAAATTCCTGAGAGAGAAAGGGCAATTGCCCACGCGGCCCGAGCCGCACACGATTACTTTTTGTTTAACTGAGTGATAAATTGTTTTGATGAAAATCGGCAATTTATAATTTGGTTTAAATATCTGATTAAAGTAAAAAACAGGAACACACCTGAACGAAAGGCCTTGGTAAAATTATAGAATGAAGAAAAAAATTATATCTATATCACTTGTTTATTTTTTAACCGGCTGCTCATCGGATGATAGCAAAACGTTTACAATTGATTACGAAAAATACCAGCTCGAGAACGGCCTGACGGTAATTTTACATCAGGACGATTCTGATCCGTTGGTAGCTATGGCAACAGTTGTTCATGTTGGGTCCAATAGAGAGAAGCCAGGAAGAACAGGTTTTGCCCATTTTTTTGAACATGTCTCTTTTACAGCATCTGAAAATACTCCACCGGGTGCTCATCGATTATTAATTCCTACCTGGGGCGGACAACGCAATGGTGGTACCAGCTATGATTATACATTTTATTATGGAGTAGTGCCTAAAGATGCCATGGAAAAACTGGCCTGGGTTGCATCTGATATATTGGGATTTGTTATTAATACCGTTGATGAAGAGACGTTAGAGGGCGAAAAACAAGTGGTTAAAAATGAAAAGCGGCAACGGGTTGACAATCAGCCTTACGGCCATAGCTCAGGTATTATTCAAAAAGCGCTTTATCCCAAGGGACATCCCTACAGTTGGTCTGTGATTGGAGATCTGGAGGATCTGCAAGCCGCTACCATCAGTGATGTAAAAGAATTTTATAACGACTTCTACGGACCGAGTAATACAACCGTCGTTATCGCGGGGGATATTGAAATAGATGACACGAAAAAGATGGTGGAAAGATGGTTTGGAGAAATCAAACCCTCATCAAACATAAATGAAGATCCAGAGCCTCAACTAGTAACGTTAGAGAATTCAAAAAAATTGTACCATCTAGACAAATTTGCCAGACTGCCTGAATTGAGAATCGTTTTCCCTACTGTTGAAAATTATCACCCTGATTCCTATGCACTCAATACCTTGAGTGATCTGCTCTCAGATGGGAAAAATTCTTCTTTCTATAAAGAAATTGTTGAAAAACAAAAGCTGGCGCCATCGACATCCGCCTATAATTATTCATCAGAAATTGCCGGTCAATTCGCAATTATTGTACGATCCAATCCAAATATCAATCTCGATGATGTGTACCTAGCTATTCAAACCGCTCTGGAAAATTTTGAAACAGACGGGATCAGTGATAAAGACTTGGACCGCATAAAGGCCGGTCAGGAAACAGCATTTTATAATGGTATTTCGACCAACCTTAACAAGTCTATTCAGCTTGGACTCTACAATGAATTTGCCGGAGATCCCGGATATATTGGTGAGGATATCAACAATATTCTTCGTGTCTCTAAAGAGGACGTTCAACGGGTCTACGATAAATATATAAAAAATAAAAATGCAATCTATCTGAGCATTGTACCGCAGTCACAACCGGACTTAGTGCTTTCCGATTCAGAAGAAGCTTACGTTAGTGAGGAAAAGATTATTCAGGGCACTGAAAAAGAATTCAAAATGAATTACGGTGAATCGGGTTCAAGTTTTGAAAAAACTCCAACCGTCCATGACCGCTCTGAGCCGCCTTTAGGTGAATTGCCACTTTTAGAAGTCCCTAAAGTATGGAGAGGAAAATTATCCAATGGTATTCAGCTTTATGGAATAGAGAATAATGAACTGCCAGTTGTTCGGTTTTCAATGCGAATTGATGGTGGTCAATCGCTGGATGCTGAAGATAAGGCAGGTACGTCTCTTATGCTTGGGGCAATGTTGAAAGAAGGTACAAAAAGTAAAACTCCCGCTGAGCTGGAGGAAGCTATCGATCTGTTGGGTTCAAGCATATCCGCGTCAGCCGATCTAGAAGGTCTTTATGTATCGGGAACAAGCCTTGCGAAAAACTTTGATCAAACCATTAAACTTGTGACTGAAATGCTAACGGAACCCCGTTGGGATGAGCAGGCCTTTGAAATTGTAATAAATCGAAGGCTTACTCAAATCAAAGAGAGGAAAACAAATGCCCAATCAGTGGCTTTTAACGCACTAGCAAAACAACTGTATGGCAATGATCATCCTGCCTCAATCCCCACCGGAGGGACAGAGAGTTCTGTTGAGTCTATCTCTATGGAGGATATAAAAAACTACTTCGAACAAAATATTTCCCCACAGGTTTCCCATTTGCATATTGCAGGAAATATAACTCAGGAAAGAGCTGAAAGATCGTTGCAAATACTCTCCAATAAATGGAATGGGAATGAAGTTAATATTCCAGAAATTTCTAAAGCTGAAATCCCATCGAAGCCTAAAGTGTTTTTTATTGATATCCCTGACGCAAAGCAATCGGCAATCAGCGTCGGCACGCTCACAATTCCGGGCGGAAGTCCAGAGTTATATAAATTAACCGTTGTCAATAACAGACTTGGAGGGGGTATGGAAGCGAGGTTAATGCGGACCCTGCGGCTTGAGAAAGGCTATACCTACGGGGCCGGATCTTTTCTTAGAGCCAACACATTTCAGACACCCTTTTATGCATACTCCCAAGTGAGAAGCAATGTAACCTTAGAGTCTCTTGAAATATTTAGGGATATCATGAACGGCTACGCTGATTCCTATAGCAATGAGGATTTAGAGACAACGAAAAATAAACTCATCAAGGGTAACGCGTTACGGTTTGAAAGATTGGCCAGTTTAATCAATATGCTGGGTACGATGAGCAAGTTTGGTTATCCTGACAGATACATTCAAAAACAACAAGAGGTTTTAACTTCAATAGGCCTTGACGAAGCGCGCTCTATTGCCAGGACGAATTTCAACGCAAATAGGATGTATTTTGTTATCGCTGGGGACGCAAAAACTCAGCTCAACAGAATTGAAAAATTGGGATACGGCAAACCAATTATACTTGACAGAGAAGGAAATAGAATCGATTAGTTATACTTTTAAATATTGGATCTCAAATGAAACGATCTTAATCAACTGATTAATTGACTCTCAGGTACTGAGGGGTTAACTTCAATCAAAGCGGGCGAGCTCAGGGCAAAATAGGCAATGATCAATAAAAACTGAGAGGTAGCTATGTTTAAACGGACACTATCAGCCGCTATAGCGGTGTTTTTTTGCGGTGCGCTTTACGCCCAGGATAAACCCACCGTATACAGGGGCGTTTATATTAAACCAAAGGCTGGAATGGCACAAAAACTCGAAGACGGGTTTAAGGACCACAACAAGAAGTTCCACACGAAAGAGGGGCTGGAGGTTACAACCTTCCAGATGATGTCAGGCCCGAAAATGGGATGGTATTTGCGCATAATGGGAGGCAGTGACTGGGAGTATTTTGACAAGTCCAAGGAACCGGACAATGATGCCGAACATTGGGCCAAGCACATTTCACCCTATGCTGACTCGGTTCCGACCGAATTTGCCGGGCAGTTCTACGCGGTACTTCTCTCTGACCTTACCCACAACTACGAAAGCACATCCATGTCAAGGGTATTCACTGATTATGTGCGGCCGGGAATGGCAGGAAGCTATTACAATATTCTTACCAAATGGAAGACAGCTGAAGAAAAAACTGACAGTGAAGAAAGATTTGCTGTCTATCGCATGGCTGATGGTGGCGATGTTAATCAGTACGCGATTATCTATGCCATAGACGGTTGGTCTGACTTGAACCCCCGATCAACCGGCCTGGGTGCAAGGATCGACAAAGTCCACGGTGAAGGAACAATGGAAAAAATGTTGAAGGATTTCTCTGAATCGGTGAAAAAGAGGACCAGTGAAGTCCGGCTTAGAAGACCGGATCTCAGTACGGTGAAATAACGGTATCATTTAGTGTGAACCGATGGAAAAAGCCCCCTCACGGGGGCTTTTTTTCTATGTGTATAGAGAGGCATTTGACAATCAAGGGTCTTCATATTCATCAATAATCGTGATTGTTGGCATATCCTACATTGGAAGAGTTGAGTGGCTCGGGCCGGAATCGAACCAGCGACACATGGATTTTCAGTCCACTGCTCTACCGACTGAGCTACCGAGCCTGAAAGTTCGGCGCGAAATTACCGCCCCCTGCCGTCGCAAAGCAACCGCATAATCACTCTTGTGGGGCGGCCGGCGCATGTCTATGTTTGGCCCCTCAGGATCACGAATGAAGATTGTCATCGCCACACGGAACAGCCACAAGAGGGCCGAGCTGAAGCGGCTGTTGACACCCCTGGGTGAGGGGGTGGTTTCACTGGAGGAGCTCGATCCCCGGGGGGAAATCCCCGAGGTAGAAGAGACGGGGACAACGCTGAAAGAGAACGCCTTCCTGAAAGCGCGGGCCATCTTCAAAGCGACGGGGCTGCCCGCCGTCTCCGATGATACAGGACTGGAAGTGGAGGTGTTGGACGGGGCGCCAGGGGTCAATTCCGCCCGCTATGCCGGCGAAAACTGCAGTTACGAGGATAACATCAATAAACTCCTCCAGGAGATGGTTTTCGTCCCCCCGTACCAGAGAAAAGCCTCTTTTAGGACCGTGGCTGCTTTTGTCGATGATGAGCTGGAACTCTCCGCCGAGGGGGCCGTAGAAGGGGTAATCACAGAAAAACCGGAAGGATTTGGTGGTTTCGGGTATGATCCCGTATTTTCCGTGGAAAATATGAAAAAGAGTTATGCACAACTGTCTGACGATGAGAAAAACAGGATCAGTCATCGAGGTAAGGCCGTTCGGAACCTTGTGGAGAAACTCCGACAAAACGGCAAAATCGCGGAACCCCTTTCCAATATCTAGGAGAACCCCCCCTATAGCCATAGTGCTACCTGCTTAACTCCTGAACGGCAAACCGATGTTGTTTCAGGACTGTAACGATACGTATCGGAGACGAAATGAATCGACTTCTTCGGCCGTTGGTCGGAAAAGCAGGAATGGTCTGTTTGCTCCTGAGCGTGAGCGGTTTCAACCTCAACGCCCAGCAGGAGGACTCCCTCCATTTCCACCGCCCTGTCTCGCCGGTGGTCCGGTCCTTATGGATGGTGAACGCCTTTGATTTTCTTCCCTACTATTCCGCTTTTTCCATGGATTCCGTCACCACCCTTCGAGGGCTCCTGAAGGTAAAGTTTGAGCGGATGGACGAATGGACGGAGTTTGATGAGACGGGGGAGACCATCTTTCTTTATGAGAGTGGTTACGACAGGCTCTACCGCCTGCCGTTCCAGGCGCCCCTCCTTTGGTACGTGGGACAGCGGCTTCAGAGAAACAGAGTGAGAAATTTCATGACCCTGCGGCCCGCCCCTGGCGAAGCGGTGGGCCCCCTGGCCGGCGGCGAGGGGGTTGAGCTGATGGCGGTGGATACGCGCCTGGGAAGGGCGTCCCTGACGGTAAACGGAAATGTTAACCTCACGGGAAAACTGGTGTTTCAGGACCAGGAGCTGACCCGGTCCAACTTTCGAGAGTCACAGACCACCCACTTTGAGTTTGACGAAACGCAGCAGATTGTGGTTCAGGGGAAGGTGGGGGACCGTGTCAACGTAGACCTCAACTACAACAGTGAGCGGGACTTTGATTGGGAGAACAATATTCGCATCAACTACACCGGCACCGAGGACGAGATTATTCAGAAGATTGAGGCGGGAAACATTTCCTTGTCGCTCCCGTCCACTCAGTTTGTCACCTTCTCCGGTCAGAGTAAAGGACTATTCGGTATCAAGTCCCTCATGAAGCTCGGCCCCGTTAATGTCACATCCATCGCCTCCATAGAGCGGACGAAGAAAGAGAAGCAGAAGTTCGAAGAGGGGGCCGAGGCGCAGGAGCAGGCGATCCCCGATTACCAGTACAGGCGGAACCAGTATTTCTTCGTGGATCGGCTCTTTCGTGACGGTGGTCTTGTATTTGGCGAGGACGGCGGTCCCATCGCCGGGGCAACGGGTGTTTTGGGGTTGCCGGGCTTTTACCCTCTGAAAGAGGGGAAACACCGGATTGGGAACGTGGTGATCAACGAGATCGAGATCTACAAATCCGTTGGGGCTGCTGTGGGATCGGGAACCATCTACGGCCTCGCTTACGTGGACCCGAAACTGAATAACGCCACGGGCAAATGGGATGAGGCCGACGCCACCCAACGGGGCGACACGGAAGGGAGTTTTTTTACCCGTCTCATTAGAAACCAGGATTATGTGGTGAGTGAGGACCTCGGTTACATCCGCCTCACGGCACCGATCCAGAACGAGATTCTTGCCGTCTCATATTCTCTTGTGGAGAGGGGCGGCACGGAAGTGATCAAAACCTCAGGCGAGCTGAGCGCCACTGTGGCGGAAGGGGACACTATCCACCTTAAACTGATCAAGCCGCTCACTCCTAACCCGGGCCATCCCACATGGCCCCTTGAGTTCAAGAATGTCTACTACCTGGGCGCTTCCAACATTATGCCGGAAGGGTTTGAGGTCCAGGTGACATACAAGAACGGCACTCTGGGGAACAACGAGCGGGATCAGCAGAGTGGAAAGACATTCCTCAACCTTTTCGGCCTCGATAGTCTGGACGCCAACGCCAACTTTACGCCAGACGACATTATCGACAGGATGAACCCCAATATCGTGAACCTCACCACCGGCGAGCTGTTATTCCCCATGCTCTACCCCTTTGAGATGGACACCCGCGCCGGGACCGGCGATTACAGGGGTGAGGGGAACGCCAGCCAGGAGCTGTTGGATATTCTTCCCGATTCGGCTGCGGTCTACCGAAGCCTGAGCGATCAGCTTGCTCGTCAGCAGTCCCAGTTTGATATTCGGGTCAAATATCAGAACAAGAGCGCGACCATCAACCTGGGGGGCTTCATGCTGGTGGAAGGGAGTGAGGAGGTCTACCTGAACGGGGTCCTTCTCCAGAAAGACAAAGATTACATTATCGACTACTTTACCGGCTCTCTCACCTTTCTCACGGAAGCCTACAACGAAGCCGGTGCCTCCCTGGAAGTCCTTTTTGACAAGCACGACCTGGTCGCTTTTGACAAGAAGAGTATCGTCGGCGCCCGTGCCCAGATGGACTTCGGCGACCGGTCTTTTCTCGGTGCCACCGCCCTCTACTACGATCAGTCGGTCATCAATGAAAAAATAGAGGTGGGATACGAGCCGACACGAAATTTCATCTGGGACCTGAACGGCCGCCACTCCATGGAGTTGGACGGCCTGACAAGGACGCTTGATAAGCTCCCTCTCATCGATACGGACAAACCGTCCACCCTCAATTTTGAAGGGGAGTTCGCCCAGGTGCTGCCGAACCCGAACCCGGTGAACAATCCCGCCACGGGCGACAAGTCAGGGATTGCCTTTATCGATGACTTTGAAGGGGCGAAGCGGACCACCAACCTCGGCGTCCGGCGTCGGTTCTGGTCCCCATCTGCCACGCCGCTGGACAGGGACAGCAAGCATCGGTCCAAGATCTACTGGTACAACCCGTGGACACAGGTGCTGACTCAGGATATCTGGCCCAATCAGCAGACCAGTATTCGGGCCCAGAACCAGCTCACCGATATCCTTGTACTCAACTACCAGAGGCGGGAAGCCCACCGCCAGAACGTGGACCCCGACTCCAACTGGGCCAGCATTACCACCACTCTCTATTCCAGCGACTTTAATCAGTCCCAGAGCAAGTTTTTTGAGATCTGGCTCCTGACGTCGGACAACACCAACGCCACCATGTCGGTGGACCTCGGCTTTATCAGTGAAGACCAGAACGGCAACAACATCATGGATACGGAGGATCGCCCGGAAGCGGGGCTGCTGACAGGGAACACCCTCCTGGAACCGGACGAGGATATCGGCCTCGACGGCTGCACCGACCGCTTTGAGAACGGCTACGGCGGCTGTCTGGCTGACAGTGTCACCTACGCCCAGGCGCTGGCCGATCCCCTGCTGGCGGACCAGATCTATATCGGCGCCGATATAGACACGCTCGATCCTAATGGCGACAACTGGGACTTTCGGGAGGAAGACGCCGAAGGGCCGGAGAAATACCAGCATATCAATGGTACGGAAGGGAACGGCACCGCCGACCGGCCCATGGAAGGGGCCCGCTATCCCGATACAGAAGACATCAACCGGGACGGAAACTTCGACGCCAAGGATGACTACTTTTCAGCCTCCTTTGACCTTAGCCCCATGAGCGAGGACTGGCAGCGGTACCAGGGGGGGTACAACCAGACCCGAATGGGTAAGTGGCGTCTTTTTCGAATTCCTCTGAACGAGTTCAGCATGGCCCGGGAGAACGGGAGCATTACCTGGGACACTATCAAGTTCCTTCGCCTCACCCTTTCCGGGATCACTGAGCGGGAGATGATCCAGGTGGCCAAGGCGGAGATTGTGGGCAACGAATGGCAGGAGCTGGGCGTCCGCTCGGCAGACGTCTCAAACTATACCGTGGATGACAGCACATTTGCTGTGACGGTGATCAACACCGAGGATAACGCCGACTATGAACGAAGTGTACGGGAGATCGGGGTGCAGGGGGAATACGACCGGCTGAACGAGATTCGACTGAAGGAGCAGTCCCTCGTTTTGAAGTTCAACGACCTGGCGCCAGGGCACGAAGGGGCGGCACAGAAAAATATCATGGAACTTCAGGGGGCCCGTGCCCAGAGCTATCTTACCTACAAGAAGATGCGAATGTTTATCTACGGCAACAGCGACGATATTGGCCCCACAGATACGGATGTCGATTTCTTTTTGAGGTTCGGCCGGGGCGATGACTACTATGAAGTGAGTTACCCGGTCTACGAGGGGTGGGACAAGGTGGAGCGCCGCAACTACCTGGAGCTGGATCTTGACTTCCTCACCGACCTGAAAAGGCGGGAAGAGGGGTACCGAAAATATGATGACAACGACCGGTTCACCATCACCGATTCATCAAGGATCTATTTTGCTACCGCGAACGCCGGAAAGGATACGCTTCAACGGTATTCCATTTACGGCGATCCGGCCTTGTCAAGAATCCAGTACTTCGTGGTGGGGGTGAGGAACAGGAACCTTTCAAAATCGGTGACGGGCGAAGTGTGGCTCGATGAGCTGAGGCTCTCCAATGTTCGAAAGGATGTGGGAACGGCGGTTCGGTTCCAGTCCCAGCTCGCCCTTGCTGATGTGGGGAACGCCACCGTCTCCTACAACCGGAAGAACGCCGACTTCCACGTCCTCCAGGAACGACTGGGAACGGGGAACACCACCGAACGTTTTCGGGCGGATACCCGCCTTCAAGTGAACAAGTTCCTTCCTCAGTCTTGGGGATTGAAGATACCGCTTAACGTCAGTTTTACCGATAATCTCACCACTCCGAAATACGCCCCGGGAACAGACATTCGCCTCTCCAGAGGGATGGCGCCGGACAGCATTCTTACGAAAGCACGTCAATTTTCCTACAACACGTCATTCTCCAAGACGTCAAAATCAGACAACTGGCTTACCCGGTATACGCTGGACAACCTGAAATTCAACTACTCCTCGGGCCGAAGCGTAAACTCGGACGTTCAGACGGCGGAGCGACTCAATAGGAACAATTCAGGCGGCACCAGCTATACCCTCAGCTTTGGTCGAAACAATTACATTACCCCCCTTCGGCGCCTCGAGGCACTTCCCCTTTTCGGGAAAAAGCTGGCTGAAACCCGGCTCTACTACACGCCGTCCTCTTTCGACGTTACCGCCAAAGTGAGTGAAACCTTGAATGAATCGACACCTCGAGTGGGTGAATCGAAGACGCAGTACAACCTGGGTCTGGACCGGAACTTTAGGCTCGGTTACAGGATTCTCGAAAACCTCACCACGAATTTCACGAAAGTGGTAAAGAGCGACATGGACCACTTTCGAAACCGCTACATGGAAGCGGTCCGGGGCATGAACCCGGGTAAGGTGACTGACATCAACGAGAGCGCCACCACCACCTTTTCGCCCGCCCTTGCTGACTGGCTTCGTCCCAATATCAGCTACACCTCCAACTACCGGTGGGCCAAGCCGTTGGAGAGTACGCAGGAGGGGGCCAACATCGCCGCTCAGACGAGAGTCTCCACGTCTATCAGTCTCACACCGAAGGCCCTAGTGGAAGTTTTCTACAAGCCGGCGGCGCCGGCGGGGCGGCGGGGAACGACACGGCGAAGACGGGGTAGGGGCAGAACGGAGGCGACGCAGCAAGAAGAGGGAAAAAAGGAAAAGAAGCCGCTCAATCCAGAAGTTGAGAAACTGCTGAAACTGATCCACGCTGGCGCCAGCAAAGTTAGCCCCATCAGTATTACCTTCAGCGAAAACAGGACAGAGAACGCCTTTGGCGTCCTCGGTTCCGCTGACATTCCCTACCGTTTCGGGATCGAAAAAGAACATGGCCTTTCCTACAGTGAAGAGGTGGGGGTCAACACCGGCTCCCGTCAGTGGCAGAGAGATTTTTCCGTTCGGTCAGGGATTGCCCTAACGCGGCAGATCAATACATCATTCAACTTTGCCCGGAACAAGGTGTGGGGCTTGGACGGAAACCAGGTTCGAACGGAAACACAGACCCGGGACTTCTTCCCCCAGGGTGTGATGGGCAATGATGGGTTCCCCATACCAGGATGGAACCTTCGGCTAACCGGCATCGAAAAACTGCCGCTCATCAAGAATTTTGCCCGGTCGGCCTCCATTGAGCACGGTTTCAGCGGAAAAGAGACACGGTCGTGGCAAAACTACGATCTTCAGACATCCAAATATACCTCGTCATTTTCCCCGCTGGTGGGACTCTCCATGTCGTCGAAGAAGGGGATGACGCTCTCAAGCCGCTATGCCGTGGTGAAAACGGCCGACAATCGGTTTGGTGGTATTAACAGTACGCGCGTCCGGACAGACAATACATTGACCGCCAGTACCAACTATGCCCACCGGGGAGGGTTTAATCTGCCGTTACCGTTTTTCCGTGATTTTAAGTTCCAGAATACCATAAACTTGACGCTTACGTTTGATTACTCTCAATCCACCACCGAGGAAAGGAACGATGTACAGTACGATCTTTCAGTTACTGACCGGCGAGATTCATGGAAATTGTCGCCCCGTATCTCCTACACTTTCGGAAAAAATGTGACAGGCGGAATCTGGTATGAGTATCGGGAAAGTCACTCTAAAATCGTAGGGCGAAAGGTTGACCGGGACTTCGGCTTTGATGTAAACGTTCCCATCAGAGGATAATGAATAGGCGAGCCATCCTATATCTTTTCTTCGTCGCCCAGGTTTTCGGGCAGGAGATACCCCAGTTTAACGAGGAGCGGGCGTTCAAATACCTTGAGGCGCAGTGCGATCTCGGTCCACGGGTCCCGGGAACGGTGGGGCACCGAAAGGGTCTTCGCCACATCCTTGAAACTGTCTCCACTTTTGCCGACACGGTCCTTCAGCAGTCCTTCTCCCACTCCGACGCCTATACGGGGAAATTATATAAACTGACCAATGTTCTCGCCCGCTTTCGGCCGGCGGAAAAGAGGCGAATCTGGATCGCCGCCCACTGGGACACCCGCCCCTGGGCAGATATGGACAGGGACCCGAAGAACCGGTCGAAACCGGTCCTGGGAGCTAACGACGGCGCCAGCGGTGTCGCTGTTCTCATGGAACTGGCCCATCATCTCGCCAAAACGGCGCCACCCATCGGTGTGGATCTTGTATTTATTGATGGTGAAGACATGGGGAGATCGGGTGAACTGACCCGCTTTTTTAACGGATCACGCTATCTGGCTCGAAACATTCCATCGCCCCCGCCGGAGTACTGCATCCTCATCGATATGGTAGGCGACAGCGACCTTCAGCTCCCTGTGGAAGGGAACTCGAAAAACCAGGCCCCCGATCTGGTGGAACAGCTCTGGGGTGAAGCGGAACAGCTGGGACTGGAACCGTTCAGTCGAGAAACGGCCTACTATGTGGAGGACGATCATGTGGTCCTCTATGAGGTGGGGGGGATCCCCTCAGTAGATATTATTGACTTTAACTACAGCAACGATGGAAACAATTACTGGCACACCGTTGAAGACACGCCGGACAAGTGCAGTCCCGAGAGCCTCGATATTGTGGGGACGCTTCTCCTGCATCACATCTACGGGAGGAAGTGATTGAAAGAGTGTATCGTCACCTCTATATTCCCGAGTTTATGGGCATGATGCGTAACTGTATGCTCCTCACGACCGTCCTCTGGTGGTTATCCTGCACGACACCGGTGCAGGTTCCCGACCAGGCCGACCCCGTCGAAAGGATCGATTTCTCCTACCTCCAAGAAGAAGGGAAAATCTATATCGGCGCCCTGGTGAAAAATCCATTTAACGGTGATGCCATCAGAAACGTTGTCGCCGCCTGGTTCGGTACATCAGGTTTAGACGGAGGAACAGCCGATTCTGTTTTTCTCGGTGATATTGGTGCCGATGGAGACATACTTTATGGAGACCAGCTTCACGCCAAAAAGGTCAAGATATCTTCAGTCAGGAACAGCATCAACTACGGTTCAACAGGCAAGATTTACCTGAAGATTGTGGCGCACTATGAGGGGGGGGTGAGTCACGAACTGGCCGACTCTTTCAGCCTGGGGAATATATATCCCCGTTTCCTGATGATTGACACCCCTGAAACACTTCAACTCCCCGACTCAGGCCTTGCCAAACTGATCACCGTTCGGGCCCAGGCCGAGGATGCCAACGGTCTGGACGATATTCAGTGGGTCGGTTTTACTTCGAAACGTCTTTCCGACAACATGATGCTCAATCAGGGGAACTACATTTACATGGTTGACACCGGGGATACAACCTACGGTGACAAGACAAAAGGGGATGGAATATTCACCGCCCTGGTCTCCTTTCCCTATAACGCCTCCACGGGGGAACTTGAGTGGCGGTTCCGCGTGCAGGACTGGAAAGGCGGATTTGACGTTTCAACAAAAGTTGTGGTGGTGGAGAAATGAGGCGGCTCATTCTCCTCCTCGTTCTTGTTCAGCTGACGGTCATTCATGGGCAGAGCCCCAGGACCTATCTTGCCCGCTCCGAGGCGGATACCACGGTGGAAGGTTTTCAGAGCAACGTCATTGTCGAAATCAGAACGCAGGGAGACAGCGCCGTCTGGTTTGGAACAGGAAGGGGACTCTCACTCATGAGGGACTCTGTGAATGTCATCTCTTTTCCCAGCTCGGTCACAGTCCCGACCGGCCAGACGGGTAAAGCGCTTCCTGAAGGGGGTATCTCGGCGGTAGGAGTGTCGGGCAAAGATACGCTGCTGACGGCCATTGCTACCACCATCGAGAACGAAACAGCAGGGGGCGGGCTCGCCCTCTCGGTGAATTCAAACGCTCCCATCGCCAATGATGTGACGTGGTACTATTTTGATCAGCCCAAAGACAGTAGCGGAGACAGCACAATCACCTGGGGCGGTGTGGACCTGCGGGCCCTTCCCGTCACGGTGCTGCAGAACAATGTGACCTATGACATCGCCGTCGGCGACCGGTACTACTGGATCGCTAGCTGGGCCGGAGGACTACGCCGCCTCAACCGAAGCGATGTCACCAAAGGGTGGAAACGTATTCCTCTTCCCGATGACAATCAGAGCGAATTCCTCTGCGGGGAACAGGTGGAAAATTACCAGCTCAATCCCCGGGACCCTCCCCAAGGAAACCACAACCATAAAGTATTTTCAGTCATGGCTTACGGTGACACTATCTGGGCCGGCACCGCCAACGGCATCAACCGGGGGATTATTGATGCTTCGGGGTGCATCGATTGGAAACATTACTCGTTTCCGCTCCATTCCATGAGCGGCAACTGGGTCATCGGCATGGCCAAACAGGAATGGAAAGGCCACCGAACGATCTGGGCGGTGACCCGTGCCGCCGATCAGGTGGGGGAGGAGAGCGGCGTCAGCTACAGCCACGATGACGGCGAAACGTGGAACACGGCAGCCCTGCTTAAGGGGGAATACGGTTACAATATCTTTGCCCTGGACAGCCTGGTCTATGTTGCCACGCGTAACGGCCTATGGCGGACGATTGACGGCCAGAGTTTCGCCAACTATCGTCCCGCCATCGATAAAGCCCGGAACGATCAGGCAATTGATGATGATGTCTACGCGGTGGTCCATGATAACAGGGACTATTACAAGAAAAGCTTCGGCGAAGCTCTCTGGATCGGTACCGGTGACGGAATTGCCAGGTCCCGTCTCCCCGGTTCAAACAGCGACGTCTGGCGAATCTATCGATCCATTCAATCGTCCAATACTCCCTACGCCTATCCCAACCCTTTTTCTCCAACACTTCACAACAGAATGGAGGGGGACGGCTACGTCCGGTTCTATTACAGTGTCAAGAAGTCGAGTCTCATTCGACTCACCATCCTCAGTTTTGCCATGGAAACGGTTCGGATCATCGACTACTCCCGGGGGGAAGGCCAGGGGGCCTTGAAATGGGACGGCCGGGACGATGACGGAAACCTGGTGGCAAACGGGACCTACTTCTGCAATCTCTTTTACGATGACGCTTCTCACTGGGTAAAGCTTGTGGTGGTGAAATGAAGAAGAGGTCAATTATTGTTTTCGCTCTTGTGATGGTCTTTGGCTTACTTCGGGCCGAAGGGATCGCCGGTTACGCCGGGAGTTTTCTTCGGTTCGGCACCACCGCCTATTCCATGGGAATGGGTGGCGGTTTTACAGCGGCCCTGGATCACGGCTTTCCCGGTTACCATAACCCCGCCGCCGTCTCTTTTCTGGAGAAACGTAAAGCCACGGTTCTCCACCACTTTCTGCCGCTGGACCGGTATCTCGTCTCCGCATCCTTCTCCACCAAACTTCCGCCAACGGCGGGCATTGGCATCGGCATCGTCAACGCCGGTGTGGACAAGATCGAAGGCAGGGACGCGTCGGCCCACCCCACGGGGACCTTTTCCACGGAGGAATACGCCGTCTATGTCAGCTTCGCCAACCGATTGATGCCCAACCTCAGCCTCGGCATCAATGTGAAGATGTTTTACCAGTTGCTCCCCATGGGTGCCGGTATCAGTACGAAAGGGACCGGGGTCGATGCGGGGCTCATTTATCGCCAGTCCAAAAATTTTGAGTTCGGTTTCGTCATTCAGGACTGGAACGCATCCTATGCCTGGAACACAGGCGAAGTTTTCGATGAAAAGGGGAGCACCTACGAAGACCGGTTCCCCATGCAGGTCCGCGCCGGATTTGTCTACCGCCCCGGTCTTTTTGACCTTATTGGCGACTACACCTTCTTCCGGGTAGGCGATCACGTCTCCGCCCACCGTGTCCGTATCGGCGGGGAGTATATCCCCATGAAAAGGGTTTCGATCCGGGCCGGCATGAACAATTTTTCACCTACAGTGGGGATGGGGCTCAACTATACCCTTCTTAAGCCTGATGATGCCCAGCTCGACTACGCCCTAATCCTCGGCCGCCGCGGCGAGGGACTGACCCACGTTTTTACATACGTTCTCAATTTCTGATGAATAAGCTGTTCAGCCGGTGTGGAGCGGCGGTTCTCTTCATAACCGTTCCACTATTCGGCATCGGGACCACCTTTCTCAATGTACCGTTTACACCGAGGCAGCTTGCCCTCGGCAGCGCCGCTCTGATGGGCGACCCTTCGCTCTTTCGACTGAACCCGGCCCTGGTGGTGCAGGAGCGGACCGCTACGCAGGTCTATTTCGGTTATAACGGCTGGTTCGGCGACGCCGCCGGCCACTCAGTGGTGGTGGTGGAGCCTATGTTCGGAGGAACGGTGGCAGTAGGCCTTCGGTCACTCTCCATCAGCGGGCTCGAATTGCGGACTGGCCGTCCCACGGATGAGCCGGTGGCCAATTTCATCTCATCGGGGACAGCGGCGGAAGTGTCCTGGGGCAGGCGGAACGGCACGATTCAGTGGGGAGGGACCGCAAGATGGCTTCGAATGGAATCGTACGTTTACGCTAGTTCGGGAATTGCTTTTGATGTCGGAGCCGCCGCTTCTCTCATGGAGGGACGATTCTCTGTCGGCACGGCCCTTCGGAATGCCGGAAGCATGAACAGCTTTAAGGAAGCATCCCCGGCACTCCCCACCACCCTGTCAGTCAGCGCTGTTTTCCGCCCCTTTAGAGCCGACAATTCGGTCGGATTCCTAACTTCCGCGAGTGCCGATTTCTCAAAACGAAACGGAACGGTGGTGCGGCTCGGCGGCGAAGCTTCTGTCGGTGATTTTGTGGTCTACGCCGGAATGAGTGGTGCTAAGGAAGTGACATCTTTCTCCGGCGGTGCCGCCTTTCGGGCAAGGATTCTGACTATCAGTTACGCCTTTCAGCTGGCATCCCACAATCTCGGGATGCCTCATCTGATGCAGATTCAGATTACGCTGCCGTAGAGGCTGCGTGAATTATTATCTTTCTTCGAAAATATCTAACGGCAATATCGCTGTAACACCCACATTTGGTGCATCAACGAGTTGACCAATTCTTAAGTCAACGGCAATTGAAGCTATGATATATGCCTGTTCTTTTGAGTACCCAAATGTCTCTGAGATATAATCGATCATTTCCATTAAGGCATTTCGAGCAGCCAAAGAGATATCCTTTGACAGATTTTCCAGACCAGCAATCTTTTCAGACGCCAAGTATTCCAAGTCAGGTGGTACTTCTCCCTTTTTCTTTATTGGGAAGCCGGTTGTCGCGTAAAACGATTCAGATGGAATGTCAAGCAGAATTGACGGGCCCTCATAGTGCGGCCCACGATTTAAACGTGGCCCATTTTTCATTACTTCCACCTTAACCGTTACGGTGGCATCCATTTCAAGCGCTGTTCCGCTGACTTCGCCATCGCCCTGAGAATAGTGCAAATCTCCTATGGCAAGTCCACAGCCTGGTATGTAACATGGCAAATAGATTGAAACCCCTTTTTTCAAATACCTGATGTCCATGTTGCCCCCGTGTTCACGAGGTGGAATCGTGCGAAGGCATTCGCCTGCGTGACTACCACCCTCGCCACAAACTTCTTTTGGAGACGCATGTGTCAGATAAGTTGCCGGCATCACCGCTCCTCCAGCCTTTAAAAGCTCAGCCTCCCGGGCCATCATATCAACATGTTGTTCTGGTCCAGGTAAAACAGTGACAATACCAGGAAAACTACGATTTGGAATGCGAATACCTGGCAAATCCCCAGATACAGCATACTCCTGATTAAGTTGCCAGAGGATGCGGAGAGGCCCAGTAATCTGATCACTAATAAAGCCAATTGGACTGATCACAGTGTAGGCCCATAGTCCAGGGTCAATATCGATAATTCGAACTTTTAATACATCACCGGGCTCAGCGCTTTCAATATATACGGGACCAGTAAGTGGGTGGACTGTACCGAATCCGGCATCTACTCTTCGCGCGTCAGGTGGTGCCTCAGGATCGAGGCTGAAATCGCTTGCATTACGTGTACGGAATATTATAGTTGCACCGGTTTTTGCTCGTGAGGTCATTGGAATTGCTGGATGGAGTCGATTGATGCAATCGGGATCCTCTTGACAATTAGCCGATTGGTCACCGATTTCAACAATATTTTGGGCATATACAACACCAGACCAATTGGTCAGGATCAAGAAAAGAGTCCAATAAATCCAATGGAATTTCGGTGATAGCCTTTCACAATTATTTTGACGTCTTGTTGTCTCCATGCAATACCTCATGACTTCATTTTACCTTTATAGAGCATCAAAGCACCCAGAGTGCATAGGGTTCATCACAGATCGAACGCAAGAGATACCCCTTACTTTACCAGCTTTCCGTCCCGGACCCAGATGTCGTTGCCCACTTTCACCGTCGCATTGGTGAAAAAATTCCACCGCACGTAAGGTTGTTAACCCCGTACCGCGCCGCCCAGTTCCGAATTGTCACCATGCGAAAGGCGGACCACGCCGGCACCGTAGCCATAATAGGGGATCCACGGGTTTCGTTCCGGTACCGCCAATTGTGGATTAAAGCCGAGGGCAAACTCTCTGAACCGGCGTCCCACATTGCCGGCCTGTTTCATCTCCGCTTCCACATGCTCTTTTCCGGATTCGGCGGTGACTTTCACCACGCGCCCCTCAACAAACTCAAGTTTGAGACCGGTGACAGGGCCACCGTTCCACTGGGACGGCGGCATAGGCGGGATCTGCCGGGGTTGCCCCCGGCAGCATCACCGATGCATGAATATCTTTCAGTATTTCCCGGTATGCTTCCCGCGAAGGGCCGGCGCCCTTTTGAATAACGTTTGAGTCCCATTCACCGGGTGGAAGAACGTCAATGACGCCAAGATCCACCGCTCCCGCTTTCATCACCTCATAACGCAGAGTCGGAATCAGGTCGCGAAACATGTTCGGATGAGCCACAAGCAATACCGTCTCCCCCTGCTCCAGGGCCAGACGCTGGACGATAATTCTCGCCAGTTCGGGCCAGTCCAGTCTGAGGCGTTCCTGGGCGGTAAGAGAAGCCGTGCTGAGGGCAAGGCAGAAAAGCAGTCCTGAACAACCACCTATGGCAGCCGATCGGTTACCGTATAACATGTACACCACCCAGTGATTGAAGTACTTTCATTCTGAGTCTCTTCCTATTTTAGTCCTCTCCGTTCCAGCAGCGGCTCAATGTTGGGCTCGGCACCGCGGAAGTTCTTGAAGAGCGCCATCGCCTTTTCACTGCCGCCTCGGGAGAGAAGAGTCTGTCTGAAATGATCGCCGTTCTCCCGTTTCAGCCCGCCGTTTTCCTTAAACCATTCCACCGTATCGGCATCTAAAACTTCGCTCCAGATGTAGGAATAATACCCTGACGAATAGCCTCCCATGACATGAGAGAAATAGGTGGTGCGGTAGCGAGGTGGGATGGTGGTGAGGGAGACGCCAGCAGATTCCAGCGCTTCCGTTTCAAAGGCGAGGAGTCCGTCACCGCCGGGAACCTCATTCGGCTGCAACTGATGCCACGTTTGATCCAGAAGGGATGCGGCGAGGTATTCGGTGGTGATAAAACCTTGATTGAACTTTTTCGCCGCCAGCACCTTGTCCAGCAGTTCTTTCGGCATCGGTTCGCCGGTTTCATAATGGACCGCGTAGTTCTCCAGTATCTCCGGCCAGTCGGCCCACATTTCGTTTACCTGAGAAGGGTATTCTACAAAATCCCTGGGCACGGAAGTCCCGGCGAATGAAGGGTAGGTAACATCCGAAAAGAAACCGTGAAGGGCGTGACCAAACTCGTGGAATGTGGTGGTCACTTCATCAAAGGTCAGGAACGTCGGCTCTCCTTCCGGCGGTTTCACAATGTTCAGATGGTTGGCGACCACCGCTTTCTGGTTCATCAGGTGAGATTGTGAAATATAGGCGTTCATCCAGGCGCCGCCCCGCTTCGACGATCTGGCGTAGGGGTCGAAAATGAAGAGTGTTAGCGTGGAGCCGTCCTTATCGAAAACCTCGTACACGGTGACATCCGGGTGATAAACGGGAAGATCTGTCCGCTGTTCAAAAGTGAGGCCGTAGAGGCGTGTCGCGGCGTAGAAAACACCCCTTACAAGAACGTTGTCAAGTTCAAAGTAGGGCTTCAGTTCAGATTCGTCAAATTCAAATCGCTCCTGCCGCACTTTTTCGGTGTAAAAATCCCAGTCCCAGGACGCCAGTTCAAAATCACCCCTTTCAGCGTCGATCATTTTCTGAAGGTCCTGAGCTTCACGATTGGCGTTGCGGACCGCCGCCGGAGCAAGATCTGCCAACCGCTGATTCACGGCGTCGGTGGTCTGTGCTGTCTGCTCTTCGAGGATGTAGGCGGCGTGATTCTCGTAACCGAGGAGTCGAGCCCGTTCCGCTCTCAGCTTGACCACAGCGGTAAATGTTTCACGATTATCGAATTCTCCACCCCGGCTCCCCCGGGAGAGGGAAGCTTTGTGGATACGCTCCCGAAGGGCACGATTCGTCAGGGACGCCAGCGGCGGCTGACCGCTGGTGTTCTGAAGCGTGATGACATACTTGCCCGCCATCTCCCGGGATTCCGCCTCTTTCGCCGCCGCCTCAATCATGGCGTCCGAAAGGCCTGCCAGCTCTTCCCGCGAATCGACAACCACAGCGAGGTCGTTCACCTCCTTAAGCACATTCTGGCTAAAGGTCGTTTGATGAGTGGCCAGCTCCGAATTAATTGTTTTGAGCCGATCCTTCTCCTCCGTCGACAGTTTGGCTCCCGATCTGATAAATTGTTTGTAGGTCTCCTCCACAAGGCGAACAGATTCGGCATCGAGACCGAGATCGTTGCGGCTGTCGTGGAGAGTTCTGACCCGCTCAAAAAGATTCTCGTTCAATAGGATCTGATCGCTGTGGGCGGACAGTTTCGGCGCCATCTCAGAACGGATGGTCTCAAGACTGTCATTGGTGTGAGCCGAAGCCAGCGCGAAAAAGACCACCGCTACTCTGTCCAGAAGCTGGCCAGATTTTTCCATGGCAACGATGGTGTTCCCAAATGTGGGTGCCTCCTCTGAGTTCGCAATGACGTCTATTTCTGCAAGGTGATCGGCCATCCCTTTTTCAAAGGCCGGGGAGTAATGGGCGTTCTTAACCTTGTTAAAGGGAGGATACTTCAGGGGAAGATTACTCTCCTGGTAGAAAGGGTTTGACTTGCTTGCGGTCATTTCGCTTTTTGCCGCAGATTCAGATTGAGGAACAGTTTCGGCAACGGGGGCACAGCCTAAAGAAAAAATGATCATCACAATCAATGTCAGCTCTGTGACCAGGACAGTTTTTTGTTTCACGGTTTATGGTCTCCTTCATTATACACTCTTCAAATTAGCGGCTGTTTCGATGGCGTTGGTTTATCAATTGATTACATGCTGCGGGCGACGGAGTCAACCTTCTGAATCATCCTGTCGATCTGGTCTTTGTCGTTGAATATGTGGGTGGAAACTCGAAGGGCATGAGTTTCCCTCTTCCGTCTGAAGTCTCTGGCATTGTCAGGCCAGTGAGTCCATCGAATCCAGATCTTATGCTCTTCATACATCTTTTGCCAGATGGTTTCCACATATTTCTTTTCATACTTCCGCTTTATGTCGGGAGAGAATGACGCCATGCCGCTGGACAGTGCGCGATGCTTCTTTCCCGGTGACAGCACCGAATCGCTTTAAGAACTTTCGTCTCGAATTTGCCATATCGATAAACCCACAGAATTTAAGCCATGATGGCAGTATGAATAAAGAGCAGTGTCAGATTACACCATGCTTTTTGGCAACCTTAATGAAACCGTCAACCGCACTATCCAAATGTTCCTGACTGTGGGCTGCGCTGATCTGAACTCGGATTCTTGCCTCACCCTTCGGCACCACGGGGAAAGAGAACCCGATAACGTAGATTCCTTGCGCCAGCAGGTCCGCAGCCATATTCTGGGCAAGTTTGGCGTCCCCAAGCATGATGGGGACGATGGGATGGACTCCAGCTTTGATGTCGAAACCGGCTTCGCTCATTCGCTCACGGAAAATTGCTGTATTGTTCTCCAGGCTATCCCTCAGTTCCGTCGTCTCGGTGAGCATTCTGAGACAGGCGATGGTGGCGCAGACAATGGCCGGTGCCACAGTGTTGCTGAACAGGTAAGGCCGCGAACGCTGCCGGAGAATGTCGACGATTTCCTGCCTTCCGGAAGTGAAACCACCACTCGCGCCGCCTAATGCTTTCCCCATGGTGGAGGTGACTATATCCACACGCCCCATAACGCCGCGGTGTTCTATGGAGCCACGGCCCGTGGGGCCAAAAAATCCGGTGGCGTGAGAATCATCCACGTGAACCAGGGCATTATACTTCTCTGCAAGATCGCAAATCTCATCCAGCTTTGCCACAAAACCGTCCATAGAAAAAACACCGTCGCTAGTAATGAGTCGCGTTCTGTGATTCTGAGTTTTCTTCAGGATCGATTCTAGTTCGTTTATGTCGCTGTTGGGATAACGGAAGCGTTCCGCCTTACAGAGGCGTACGCCATCGATGATGGAAGCGTGGTTGAGCTGATCAGAGATGACTGCATCTTCTGGACCGAGTAATGTTTCAAAGAGGCCGCCGTTGGCGTCAAAGCAGGAGGTGTAGAGGATTGTATCGTCCATTTCAAGGAATTGCGAAATCTCCTCCTCCAGTTCCTTGTGGATGGTCTGAGTACCGCAGATGAATCGCACAGAGCTGAGTCCAAACCCCCACTTTTCTACCCCCTCCTTAGCCGCTTGAATAAGCTCAGGATGGTTCGCCAAGCCGAGATAGTTGTTGGCGCAAAAGTTGATGACAGCATTGTCGTTTACAGTGATGGCCGCGCTCTGTTGCGACTGAATTACACGTTCGGACTTAAAAAGGCCTTTATTGCGGATCTCGCTTAATTCATCGTTCAATCTCAATTGGATTGTGTCCATCATCTCTCCTTATTTAAAAAAGGTTTACGTGAGAAATGGAGTAATATGAAAATGAGGCATGGGTAACAGAGGAACCAGTGTTCCGTTCCGGTTCCACTAGCCTGACGATTTTCATTGAGTATACCGTTTGTTGATTTCCGGCACAAGATAATCTTCGAAAGCTAAATCGAAATCGAATTGTGGAGACCACCCCCAGTCTTTTCTAGCGGCAGAATCATCAACTTTCGCTGGCCAGCTGTCTACGATTGTCTGCCGCTTCTCATTTACTTCAAACGTTACTGAGGCATTCTTATAAAGTGTTGTAACCTTATTTGCGAAATCCTCTGCTGTTACGGAAAATGAATTAATATTATAAACGGACTTCGACAGTTGTACTGCATCGGTGTGCATCAGTTGGCTGATGGCGGCTACGGCATCAGGCATAGTCGTGAACGGCATGGTCGTATCGGGCCGGACAAAACAGGCGTACGGTTCTCCTCTCGCTCCGGCGTGAATCATTTCAGGTCCGAAGTCGCTGGTTCCTCCCGAAGGTATAGTCTCGGCGCTGATGAGACCGGGAAAGCGGATCGCTCTGAAATCTATTTTTCCTCTTTCATTGGCGGCGAAAAGCCGCCGATAATAGTTGGCGTAGTACCGGCCCAGATGCTCACAGTAAAGTTTGTTGCATCCATATATGGTCTGCGGGCGGCAGAACTGGTTTTCATTAATTGCTCCGGTACGGTCTTTTTCTTCAACAGTTAAAAGGCCGTAGACCGCGATGGAGCTAGGGAAAAAGAATTTTACCGTGGAACCCTGACTGGCTGCCTGCTCAACGGCAATTCGCAGCAGGTTTATGGTGCCGCCTACATTGACATCATGAGCGGTGTGGGGGGAAAATTCCGCCCGTGTACTGAGCACAGCTGCCAGATGATAGATTTCAGAAATCTCATACTTCGCGTTGATCCGCTCAAGACTGTTCCTGTCGATGATGTTGGCGGTCACCGCGTCTCTGACCTGAGGCTTCAGTTCATCATCTAGGGGATCGAGATCTAAGGTGATAATGCTTAAATCGTTTTTTGCGGCAATCGATTTAATCAGACCATGGCCGATTTCGCCGTTTGCGCCGGTGATGAGGACAACAGGTTTTCGCATCTTCAATTCGGTTTGGAATCCGAGCGTGCAATATAGGCGGGAGAAAGCCGCCATAGCAAGAACAAATTGGGATGTTTCTCGACGAGAAAACGAGGAAGACACCTTGCTTTCAGGTGAACCTCGGGTTAAATTCAATTTCCGCACACCGACGGAATCGTATGGGAAAGATCATTGCATTTGCCAATCAGAAAGGTGGGGTCGGAAAGACTACCACTGCCATCAATGTGGCTGCGAGCCTCGCTGTCTCTGAGTTAAAAACATTGCTCATTGATCTGGACCCGCAGTGCAATGCTACCACGGGGCTGGCGGAAATGTTCTCTCAAAATGGTACGACAATCTATGATATACTTGTTCGGGAGCAACCCATGTCCAAAGGGATTAAGAAAACATCCCTCGATTTTCTCGACATTGTGCCGAGCACCAATGATCTCGTCGGTGCCGAGATCGAACTTGTAGGAATGATGGCCCGGGAGTATCAGCTGCGAAAATGTATCAAACGCCAGATCAAAAAATACGATTTTGTCTTGCTGGACTGTCCACCGTCTCTTGGACTCCTGACACTCAACGCACTCTCCACCGCCGACTCGGTGCTGATCCCTATCCAGTGTGAATACTTTGCTCTGGAAGGCTTGAGCCAGCTTCTTCAGACCATTCGCCTGGTACAGCGCCACCTTAATCCGGGACTGGAGATCGAAGGCGTGCTTATTACCATGTACGACAGTAGGCTAAATCTTTCCAAACAGGTGGTGAAGGAGGTGAAGGATTATTTTGACGGGAAGACATTTTCAACGATGATCAGACGGAATGTTCGTCTTAGCGAAGCACCCAGTTTTGGCAAACCTATTCTACTTTACGAGGCCAATTCCCCCGGTGCTCAAGATTACTTAACTTTAGTTCAGGAGATGCTTGAACGTGGCAGCAAAGAGACTCGGTAGAGGCATAAACGCTCTCATTCGCGAAACGCCAAACGAGACGGTACCGTCCGACACCATCCTTCATCTTTCTCTAAAACTGATCTCGCCCAATCCTCATCAGCCTCGGCAGGAATTTGATAAGTCAAGCCTCAAGGAGCTGGCGGAATCGATCAAAGAAAAGGGAATCATCCAGCCCATCACCGTCCGGTCGAAAGGAAAGAGTTACGAACTGGTGGCGGGAGAACGGCGCCTCAGGGCGGCGAAACTGGCGGGCCTCAAGAAAATTCCCGCCCACCTTATAGAGATAAAAAGCGATTCGGAAATGATGGAGATGGCCCTCATCGAGAATATCCAGAGGGAAAACCTGAACGTGGTGGAAGAAGCGGAGGCGTACACGCAACTGAATGAAAAGTACAAACTCTCTCACACGTTAATCGCCAAGGCTGTTGGAAAAAGCAGAGCCAGCATTTCCAATACACTCAGGTTGTTAAAACTTCCCTCCACGATTCTGGAGAGTCTTCGCAAAAATGAAATCTCAGCGGGCCACGCAAGGGCGCTGTTGGGGGTCAAGGATAAAACCAAACTGCTGGTCTTGTGGAAACGGATTGTCGAACGGAATGAATCTGTCCGTACAGTGGAAGAACTTGTGGCACAAATCAGTGACGGTAAAGCTCCTCTCAAAAAGAGAAAGAAAAAACTGAAGCTGAAGAAATCCGCCGATTTGAGAAAACTTGAAGATGATCTGATCGGCATTTTCGGCACAAAGGTGTCTATCAGTGAGAAAGGTAAAGGGGGGACCATCGAGATCAGCTACTTTTCCGATGATGATCTTGAACGGATTCTCGATCTTATCGCTGAAGTTGAAGGTTAACAGTGGCTAGGGAAAAATACACACTCCTTCTCGTTTCTGAAAAAGCGGAAAAGACCCGCCGATTCCATCTGAGCCGTGGCGGCTTGAGATTGTTGATCCTCACTATTTTCCTAGCAGTGGTGGGTGGTGCAGGGGCCATAATCTATTCCGCGATGAAATTTGAGCACGGAGCTCAATTGAACAGTGAAAATGCAAAAATGAAGGCTGAGCGGCGGGAAGTGGCGGAACTGATTCGTGATCTTCAGCGCATTCAGGAAATGGACACTTATGTTCGTCAGTCTTTGGGTGTTCCATCCCGCCAGGAGATGAAGGAGTCCTCGACCGATGTTCCAACCACCATCCCTGTCTCTTACTTGCAGAATGTGCCGTCCAAAGTTCCGGCCTTCGGTTTTGTGACACAGCAGTTTTCACTGCAAGGATCGGGTACTCAGCCACCGCATACTGGAGTCGATGTGGCAGCCGTCCTGAAATCACCGATACATGCCACGGCTGACGGGCTGGTTGTCTTTTCCGGCTGGCATCATTTGTATGGAAATCTTGTGATTCTCTCTCACGGAAATGACTATTTTTCGCTCTACGGACATAACGCCCAAAATCTGGTAGAAGAGCGAAAGCGTGTGAAGCGTGGCGACCTCATTGCCCTATTAGGGGAAACGGGTGTTACCAGCGGCCCACACCTCCATTTTGAGATTTGGAAAGATGGCGAACCGGTAGATCCCACCATTTTTATTCAGGAATACAGGTCTGAATACATGACAGCGAGGGAAGATGAAAAAGAATAGTCGTCAGAAACACTTAGAGACGATGATCGGTGAAGATGCCGTCATCAATGGCGAAATACGTCTAAAAGGAGGTGCCATCATTTCAGGGAAAGTAGTGGGGAATGTTCAGACAGAGGGGACTGTTCGCGTTACCAGGACGGGAACAGTAGAAGGTGACATGAAAGCAGTGGAAGCGACAGTGGGGGGGACTGTCCACGGCAATGTAGAGGCAGAGAAGGTGGTGCTTCGAAGCGTCTCCAAAGTCCACGGCGACATCATATACAAACAGCTGATGATTGAGGAAGGGGCCAGTTTTGAAGGTCGGTGTGATCTGGCTTCCAGCAAGTCGCAGCAGGAAACCACGGCTCCCGTGACGTCTCCGCCTGCCAAGTCTGAAGACTCAGGAGGTGAATTATCTCCTTCTCCTCACTAATAGTAGTTGAGCCCCCAAGAGGATAAGGAGAACTTTACCGTCTCTACTTTCAGGCGGATGTCGGAACTGGTGCGCCAGTCCAGTCCCTATATTGGTGCCGTCTATGTCCAGATGGGCGCCATCGTTTTACTTGGGGGAATCGGCTACATGATGGATCGATGGCGCGATTCATTCCCTTTCTATTTTGTGATCGGCATTGGAGTGGGAATTATTGTTGGCCTCTATGAGCTGGCGAAGCTAATGCTCTACAAGAAATGACGGCAAAAAAGTTTTCCGCTGGTCTGACTATATTATGCTTTGGTACATGGGTTCTCACCGCTGTGATTCTCGAAAGATATATAGCGGAGATTTTTCTCGGTATGACTGCACCACTTGTTGTCGGAGTTGCAACGGTGCTGAGAGTGGAATCAATTTTTCAAAACAGCCCGGAAAAGCTGACCGCTTTCATGACAAAGGCTTTCGGCGGAAAAATGGTTTTGTACGCGCTTTATCTGGGCTCAGTATTTGTTTTTTCTGCTTTTAGTGAACGCCCAGTTCTTGTTAGCTTCGTTGTCTATTTTGTGACGCTTCATATGCTAGAAGCGCTGTTCATAAGATCGGTTTTTAAAGGATCGAAGGCTCGAGATGAAAGCAACGGCAGGGAGTGAAACTACTTCCGGGAGTGTGATGGATCAGGTGGGTGATTATATCATCCATCACATTTCAAATTCAGATATTCATCACCCCATTATTCATCTACCTACTGTATTTGGCATTGATTTGTCGGTGACGAAGCACGTTCTCATGCTATGGATAACAGCCGCTATTGTGGGGACCGTCGTCATATTGCCCATTCGAAAGCAACTTAATCGAAAGGGCGAGGTACCCACCGGAATGGCCAACGCAATTGAAGCCGTGGTCTCTTTTCTCAGAGATTCCGTTATTCGGCCGAACGTCGGCTCCAAGTGGGTGGACACATGGGCGCCGCTGATCCTCAGTTACTTCTTCTTCATTCTGGTGGCAAACGGCATTGGTCTTATTCCGATTTTTGACACCATCGGCGCTGTTTCGCGATTCGTTTTTGGCATTGATTCGGCCGACGATCAAGCTTTTGTCAACGGACTTCTTCATGGCGGCGCCACTGCAACAGGGAACTTTGTGGTAACGGCGGCTCTCGCCACCATCACCTTTACGGCGATCATCATCGCGGGAACACGAGCCCACGGGTTCATAACCCACTGGAAAAACCTTGTTCCCCACGGACTCGCATGGCCCGTTTACATTATTCTTATCCCCATTGAGATCATCAGCATGTTTGTGAAGCCGTTCGCCCTCACCATGCGGCTGGCGGCCAACATGACGGGCGGGCATATCGCCATTCTCGCAATTCTATCATTCATCGCCATCTTTGCGGAAGTGTTCCAGACCGCTACAGCCGGCTTCGGCATCGCGACGTTTTCTGTCCCCATCGCCTCCGCCCTTACGGGACTGGAGATCATTGTTACACTTGTTCAGGCTTATGTCTTTACTCTACTGTCGGCCGTCTTTATTGGGATGGCCATCAACGTACATCACTAATCAATAGGAGAAACTAAACCATGGAAGCGACAACTTTTCTTCCCATCGGAATGGGATTGATTGTGCTAGGCGCTGGAATCGGGATCGGCAAATTTGCCGCCTCCGCTGCCGAGAGTATTGCCCGGCAGCCAGAAGCGGCTTCTGAGATCACCG
Organism: Fidelibacterota bacterium UBA6931; assembly: GCA_002448795.1. Lineage (GTDB taxonomy): Bacteria > Fidelibacterota > Marinisomatia > Marinisomatales > S15-B10 > S15-B10. Next base: position 118,040 of record DKAH01000010.1, on the reverse strand, counting down.
CTGCTGTGAACCTCCCTCTCTTCCTTCTGGAAGGGGTGGCTATCATCGGTGAGGCGCTCACTTTTGCCATGCTGTTCTTCACCTAAGCAGCGGGTCGATTGTGGATAATCCACTGGTTCAGCTGGATCCCGGGCTCTTTGTCTGGACGATCTTCACCTTTCTCCTGCTTTTTGCGCTTCTGGCGAAATTTGCTTGGAAGCCGTTGCTGAAAGCGCTTTCTGAGCGTGAGGAGAAAATTCGTTCCTCCCTGGAACAGGCTGAAGAGGCGCAGCAGAAGCTTGATCAGCTTAACGCGGAAAGTGAGAAAATCATCGGCAAGGCAAGGTCCGAAGCGCAATCTATTGTGGCTGATGGGAAAGCAGCCGCCGAGAAGGTTCGGGATGAGATTGAGGCGACAGCCAAAGAAAAGGCGAGTTCCATTGTTTCGCAAGCTGAAAAGCGTATTGCCTCCGAAAAAAAGCAGGCGATCAGTGAAATTCAAAGTGAAGTTGCGGCCCTCTCAATCCAGATAGCTGAGAAACTGATCAGGAAGAATCTAACAAAGGAAGACAACATGGCGCTCATCAACGAATCGTTGGATCGGGTGGGTAAGGTTAATGAGGCTTAATCGCCAGACAAAACACTACGGCGAAGCGCTTTTCAACGCATCAAAAAAGATTGATGCGGTGGAAAATGTTCATCATTCATTGACGCTGCTGACGCTGTTGCTGAAGAAAGATGCCGCATTTCGCGCATTTTTCTATACGCGTCGAATAGAGAGCGAAGAGAAGAGCGCTATCCTCGAAAAGGTTCTGGGAGAGCAGTCTCACCCTCTCATGTCGTCTCTGTTTGCCATTCTTTCTGAAAAACGGGAGTACCGATTGGTATTTGGAATCCACCGGTGGTTTTCACTCAACCGGCAGAAGGAGCTGGCAATCCTTCCGGTGACTGCCTTTGCCACTGAAGCGCTCCTTCAGGAAGATATCGACAGTATTCAATCATCTGTGGAAAATTCCATGTCGAAACGTGTTGAACTTTCAGTGGAAACGGAAGAAGTGCTTCTTGGTGGCATCAAGTTTCGAATGGGAAATCTTTTTCTCGATGGTTCAATTCGGGGCCGGCTAGACAGACTCAAAAACAAATTACAATAAAAGAAACAGGATTAGTCTAAACATGGATATCAAGACAGACGAAATCAAAGACCTGCTGAGAGCAGAGATCGAAAAATTCGATCTCGATATTGATGTTTCAGAGGTAGGTGAAGTGCTAGAAGTGGGGGACGGCGTCGCCCGTATCAGCGGACTGGAAAATGTAATGAGTTCAGAGCTGGTGGAACTCCCCAACGGTGTGTTCGGCATGGCTTTGAACCTTGAAGAGGACAATGTAGGGTTGGTACTCTTTGGCGGAAGTGAAAAGGTGAAAGAGGGTGACATCGCCAAGCGAACCGAACGTGTTGTGGAAGTTCCAGTGGGTGAAGGAATGCTCGGTCGCGTGGTGAATCCGCTTGGGCAGTTCATCGATGGGAAAGGCCCCATCGAAACGGGTGAGACCCTTCCTATCGAAAGAAAAGCCCTTGGGGTTCTACAGCGTCAGCCGGTGAAGGAGCCTCTTCAAACCGGACTGAAATCCATCGACAGCATGATTCCCATCGGCAGGGGTCAGCGGGAGCTGATCATCGGTGACCGGCAGACAGGAAAAACCGCTATCGCTATCGATACGATCATCAATCAGAAGAAGACTCACGAAGGTGACAGCCCCGTCTATTGTATCTATGTGGCGATTGGGCAGAAGGCTTCTACGGTGGCTCAGGTGGTGGCCCAGCTTGAAGCAAGTGGCGCCATGGATTACACCATCGTTGTGGCAGCGAACGCTTCCGATCCAGCACCCATGCAGTTCATCGCACCCTATTCCGGCTCCACCATGGGTGAATTCTTCCGTGATGGCGGACGTCACGCCCTTGTGGTCTACGATGACCTTTCCAAGCATGCCCAGGCCTACCGTCAGATGTCTCTTTTGCTGAGGCGTCCACCGGGCCGCGAGGCGTTTCCGGGAGACGTGTTCTATCTTCACAGCCGCTTGCTGGAGCGGGCCAGCAAACTGAGCAATGATCTCGGTGGTGGATCTCTCACAGCTCTACCAGTAATTGAAACACAGGAAGGTGATGTGGCCGCCTATATCCCCACCAATGTCATTTCCATCACCGATGGTCAGATTTACCTTGAAACAAACCTTTTCAACGCCGGCGTTCGTCCGGCCATCGATGTAGGTATTTCCGTTTCCCGTGTCGGCGGCAATGCACAGATCAAGGCAATGAAAAAAATTGCCGGCATGCTCCGTCTTGATCTGGCTCAGTTCCGAGAGCTGGAAGCGTTCGCGAAGTTCGGCTCTGATCTGGACAAATCGACCCAGCAGCAGCTCACGCGTGGCCAGAGGATGGTAGAGATCCTTAAACAGGATCAATATGTACCGATGTCCGTTGAGAATCAGGTCGCCATCATCTGGGCTGGGAACAGCGGACATCTGGATGAAATTCCTCTGGAGGAAATCAAACGTTTCGAAGGTGAACTTATTGCCTACCTGGAGACCAACTTTGCTTCCACGCTTTCAGCTATCGCTGAGAAGGGTGAATTAACCGATGACATTGTCAGTGACCTTGAAAAAGCGGTGGATGAATTCAAAAAGGCATTCGCTTCCTAAAGGACATCTGTGGCAAACCTCAAAGACATTCGGAACCGGATCAAGTCGGTCAAGAGCATCCAGCAAGTGACGAAGGCGATGAAGCTGGTGGCGGCTGCGAAAATGCGGAGGGCGCAAGAACAGATGGAAGAAGCACGTCCTTACGCCGACAGACTCTCCAATGTGATCGTTTCTCTCCTTCCGGATGTCGACCGGACACTTTTACCGCTCCTGGATGATAGAGAGGTGAAGCGGGAAGCTCTTGTGATTGTTACGGGAGACCGCGGCATGGCGGGCGCATTTAATGCCAACATCATTCGGCGCGCCGAGGAGGAAATTGCCGAACTCGGCCGGGAGGATGTGGACCTGATTTGTATCGGTCGTAAAGGACGCGATCATTTCAAGGTAAGAGGTTATGATATTTCCGCACAATATACCGACTTCTGGGGCGATCTCGGTTTCACCCACGCCACCAGTTTCGGTGAAGAGATAGTGAGTCATTTCGTGGATAGATCGGTAGATAGGGTCAGAGTTGTTTACAACTGGTTCAGAAATATCGCCGTTCAGGAAATTCGCGTTGAAGATCTCCTTCCTCTTGAATACGAACAGGAAAATGTCACCGCTGTGGATCGACTTTATGAACCGTCCAAGGATGAGATTGTCCATTCCCTGGTCCCGCGTCATTTGAATGTGCAGGTGTGGAAGTATCTTCTTGAGTCCTACGCAAGCGAGCAAGCGGCGCGGATGGTGGCCATGGACAATGCCACGGAAAATGCTCAGGAACTGATTAAAGATTTGACATTGGATTTTAACAAAGCGCGTCAGGCTGCAATCACCAAAGAGATGCTGGAAATTGTGAGCGGTGCTGAAGCGCTAAGAGCTAATTAAGGTGGAAGAAAATAGAATGAACAAAACTGGAAAGATTTCGCAGATCATGGGCGCTGTTGTGGATGTCGCCTTTGAAGACGGCCATTTGCCGGGTATTCTCAATGCACTTGAGATCGATCGCAATGATGAAGGTACCTTAACGCTTGAAGTGGCGCAGCACCTTGGTGATTCGGTGGTGAGGACTGTCGCCATGGATTCCACCGATGGTCTAATCCGCGGACAGTCGGTTCTTGACACCGGTATACCAATTTCCGTTCCTGTTGGGGAGCAGACGCTCGGCCGGCTTTTCGATGTGCTCGGCAATCCTATCGATGGCAAGGAGCCGCCAAAGACAGAAAAAACATATCCTATTCATCGCCCAGCTCCTGAGCATAAGGATCTTAGTACATCAAGGGAAGTATTGGAGACTGGGATCAAGGTTATCGACCTGATGGAGCCCTACACAAAGGGCGGTAAGACAGGACTCTTCGGAGGTGCCGGTGTGGGAAAGACGGTGCTCATTCAGGAGTTGATTCACAACATTGCGACAGAGCATGGTGGTTATTCTGTTTTCTCCGGTGTCGGTGAAAGGACACGCGAAGGGAACGATCTTTTTCTCGAAATGACCGAATCGGGCGTTATCGACAAAACAGTTATGGTGTTCGGACAGATGAATGAGCCACCCGGTGCACGGCTCCGGGTGGGGCTGACTGGTCTGACAATGGCTGAATATTTCAGAGATGAAGAAGGGCGGGATGTACTTCTATTTGTCGACAATATTTTCCGTTTTACGCAGGCTGGTTCGGAAGTGTCGGCCCTGCTCGGCAGAATGCCGTCAGCTGTAGGCTATCAACCAACACTGTCAACGGAAATGGGCGGCCTTCAGGAACGAATTACATCAACCAATAAAGGTTCTGTCACATCGGTGCAGGCGATTTATGTTCCGGCGGATGACCTGACAGATCCTGCGCCGGCAGCCAGTTTTGCCCACCTCGATGCAACCAGCGTACTCGACCGGCGCATCTCAGAGCTCGGTATCTATCCCGCCGTGGATCCCCTCACCTCAACGTCCCGAGTGCTCGACCCGAGAGTTGTTGGAGAGCGCCACTACAATGTTGCCCGGGAAGTGCAGCGCATTCTTCAGAAGTATAAAGAGCTCCAGGACATCATTGCGATTTTGGGTATGGAAGAGCTATCCGATGAGGATAAGGTGACGGTGGCCCGTGCCCGAAGAATTGAACGGTTCCTTTCTCAGCCCTTTTTTGTGGCGGAACAGTTTACCGGAACGCCGGGTCGGTATGTGAAGCTTGAAGATTCCGTGGATGGATTCGAGCGCCTAATCCAGGGAGAGTTCGACGATCTGCCGGAGCGGGCGTTCCTCTATGTTGGCACCATCGATGAAGCAATCGAGAAAGCGAAGGAGATGTCCTGAACTTGAGTTCTTTTCAGCTTGAAATTGTAACGCCCACCAAGACGGTCGATCAGGGAGAGGTCACCTATCTCAGATGCCCCGGAGCTGATGGGCTCTTCGGCGTCATGGCGGGTCATACTCCAGGACTCTTTGCCCTCTCAGCAGGAGAGATTAAGCTGACAAAAGAAGGCAAATCCCACTACTTTGCCACCAGCGGAGGCTTTGCTGAAGTGATTGGAGAGAAGGTTCAGCTTCTTCTGGAGACGATTGAAGAATCCACAGAAATCGACTCTGACCGGGCCCGGGAAGGGCTTGAAAGAGCCACTTTTCGGCTGTCAAATGGGGAGGGCGACCTCAAGCGGGCGCGGCGTGCCATTGCCCGAGCCAAAAACCGTCTCAAAGTCTCAGGACGGTAACAGATCTGGAGCTTGATAAGGTGGCTGTCCGCGGTTTTTTGGGCAGGACCTTATATAGAGAAATGTTTTCAGATTTCTGATTTCTAATGAAAGATTCCAGCATGTTCAAAAGGACACATACGTGCGGTGAACTGACTTCCCACGAAGTAGGGATATCCGTGGCTCTAAACGGCTGGGTTGCTACTAGCCGGGATCACGGCGGCCTCATCTTTGTTGACGTCCGCGATCGATACGGCCTTACACAATTGACCTTCAACGAGGAGACAGAACCGAAGGTGTTTGACATTGCGAAAGGTCTTTCCATGGAAGATGTGATTTCCGTAAAAGGAAAGGTCGCCGCACGATCTAGCGATGCGGTGAAGGAGGATCTTGACACTGGAGGAATTGAAGTAGAGGTGAGTGAAATTGTGGTACTGAACGAGGCAAAGCCACTTCCATTCATGATTCAGGATAGGGATAGCGCAACGGAAGAGACGCGCCTGAGATATCGATACCTTGAGCTTCGCACCCAAAAGATGCAAAAGAACATGGCAATCCGCCACAAAGCATACCAGTCCGTCCGAAGTGTCCTTTCATCGCTGGACTTCATGGAGTTTGAGACGCCCGTTCTCATGCGGGCCACTCCGGAAGGGGCACGGGATTTCCTAGTCCCCAGTCGGTTGCACAGGGGAAAGTTCTACGCGTTGCCTCAATCGCCCCAACAGTACAAGCAGATTCTCATGGTGGCCGGTTACGACCGCTATTTCCAGATCGTGAAGTGTTTTCGTGATGAAGATTTCCGGGCCGACCGCCAACCCGAGTTTACCCAGATCGATGTGGAAATGTCATTCGTGGATGAGGAGGATGTCCGTGATGTCGTAGAACAACTGGTGAGCAGTGTCTTCAAGGATGTCATCAGCGTCGAGCTTCCTACACCGTTCCCCACTTTGACATTTGATGAAGCGATTGAAACATACGGCACCGACAAGCCTGATCTGCGATTCGAGTTGCCGATCATCGATTTCTCCAAGTTCGCGATTGAATCTAGCTTCAAAGCGCTTAAGTCAGCGGAAACCGTGAAAGTGATAGTTGTACCCGGGGCCGAAGGATATTCGAGGAAAGTGATAGATCATTTGACTGATTTTGTGAAAGAATACTCCTCGCAGGAGAAGAAGATGCCCCTTGGCGGACTTGCATGGATGCGTTGTGTGGATGGTGATCTTACCGGTGGGTTATCGAAATTCTTCGATGAGAAACTTCGCCAAAAGATTATTGATGCACTGGGGATAAATGAGGGAGATCTGCTTTTGGCCACCGGGGGAGAGCGCGAAACAGTTCTCTCCACAATGGGAGCTCTGCGACTGGAAATTGCTGAGCGGGACAACCTTCAGAAAGCTGCCAATTTCCAGCCAGTCTGGGTCCGGGATTACCCCCTTTTTCAAAAAGATGAGGAGTCGGGCCACTGGAGCTTCCTCCATCACCCATTTACCTCTCCCCGGTCCGAGGATAGGGAAAAACTGGAAAGTGATCCCGGAGCAGCTCGATCAATGGCTTACGATCTGGTAATCAACGGTTGGGAAATCGCCGGCGGCTCCATCAGAAATCATGACTTTGAAGTTCAGCTGAAGATTTTTGATCTTCTTGGTATTCCGGAAGAAGAGGCGAAGGAGAAATTCGGTTTCCTGTTGGACGGTCTCAGTTACGGTGCTCCGCCCCATGGCGGCATCGCTTTCGGCTTTGACCGCTTCGTCATGGTTCTCGCCGGAGCAAAGCAGATCAGGGATGTTATTGCCTTCCCGAAAACTACGAGCGCTCTGAGCCTTATGGACGGCTCACCCAGCGAGGTGCCTGAGAATCAGCTAAAAGAGCTGGGGCTTGATATACGAAAGAAAACTTAAGCTACACTTTCAGGAATCGTTTAACGGTTTCTTGTAGCCCGTTCTCATCAGTAGCATCGAAAGAGTTTTTCTGCCCACAATCCACATCCAGTAATGCTGTAACTTCACCGTCCCTCATCACGGGCACCACAATCTCCGATTTCGTCTCTGAGTCGCAGGAGATGTAACCGGGGAACTGATCAACGTCTTCAACAATCACGGTTTCGCCCGTTTCAGCCGCCACACCGCAGACACCCTTGCCGAAAGGAATTGTTCCACACGCCATTACATCACCCTGGTAAGGGCCAATGGTGAGGATTTTCGTTCTTGAGGCAATGTAGAATCCGACAAAAATAAATTCCGGGAAATGGTGCTTCAGGGCCCAGCTGATGAGTGCCATCTTGCCGATATCATCTACTTCGTACTTTCCCTCCTTGGTGCCGATGAGGGCGTCAAGCGTTGTCATTACCTTTTGGTATCTTTCGGCTTTGGCATTCATACGGTAAATCTAAGCAACCGAAGGTGGTGTTCCGGATGTGTTCATAAAAACCCCCCGTTTGGCTAGTCACGGGGGTTGGGGCTTTCATCCTACCAAATAGTAGGGAAAATTAGTAAGCCCAAAACTTTGCATTGCCGATTTCATACGATCTAATTTTTCATTAGTTCCTAAGTGGTTTCCCCTTTTTCAGGAAGTGCCTGATTCTGTCCTGAGTTTTCTCCTCTCCGCAGAGAGCAAGGAATGCTTCCCGCTCGATATCCAATAGAAACTGCTCATCCAATGGTTTGTTGGAGCCTCCCTTGTCCCCGCCGGTGATAACAAAGGCGAGTTTTTTCGCGATGGTCTCATCGTGGGCTGAAATCTTCCCTTGGACTCTATACCCTTTAAGCGCCACCGTCATAGCGGTTCGGCCGCCTTTACCAGCGAGGATAATGTCATCACGGTATTTTGGAGGTTCATAGCCGTCAGCAAGTGCCAGCGCCGCCTGCTTGGCGCGGTGAATGAGATGGTCATGGTTCATGACAATCTCGTCTTCTGACCGCAAGTAACCCAGGTTTTGTGCATGACTTGCTGAGGTGGAGACCTTGGCGAAGCCGATAGTTTCCAGCGTTTTCTGACCAACCTGGAAGGGGGGAAGTGCCTTTTCTCCGGCGCTATCGAGTATATTCAGGATGAATCTCAGATTACCACCGGCACCGGGAATGAGACCGACACCCACTTCCACGAGGCCCATATAAAGTTCTGCTGAGCAAACACGTTTCGCCGCTGGTGCCGCCAGTTCATAACCACCTCCTAATGCGAAACCGAAGGGGGCCGCTACAATGGGTGACTTGGAAAACCGAATCCGTTGGGTGAGTGTTTGAAGATTCTGAATGGTCTCCTCAAGGATATTCCAAGCTTTGTTTTCGCATGCTTCAAGAATGAGAGCGAGATTGGCGCCTGCGCAGAAATTCTGTCCCTGATGTCCGATGACCATAGCCTTGTATCGCCCAGCTTCCAGTAGATTGATTCCATCATTAATGGTATTTGCCAGTGAAAGATCGATGGGATTCATCACAGGCTGAAGGATGCTATGAAACTCCACGTTAAGCACTTGATCACCGAGATCGATTAGTGAAGCGCTCCAGTCGCGACTGATCAGATCGCCACCACTCTTTTTCAACGAAAGGTTGATCTCCTTGTCACGTAGTTGTATCCTCTGCGGAGCTGAATCGGGGATGGAATAGAAACTGTGTTTTCCATTCTCGATTGAATAGAACGATTCGACGCCGGAATCCAACATTCCCTCTACCCATGCCGGAACACTTTTACCCTCGTCTTGCATCCTGTTCACGGACCGCCTGACACCAATAGCGTCCCAAGACTCAAAAATGCCTAACTCGTAGCCGTAGCCCCACTTCATGGCATTATCGATGTTGACGATATCATCAGAGATCTCAGGAATCCTGTTGGCCGTATAGATTAGTGTACGGGCCATTGTTTCCCAGAAGAATTGACCTGCTTTATCATCGCTGTAAGCGAGAGCTCGAATCTTTCCCGCCGTCGTACTCTGTTGCTTTGCCACTCGGTAACCATCGAAACGAACCCGTTTCTGCGGGGTGTACTCCAATGAGTCAAAATCAACTGAGAGAATGCCGGCCTCCGTTTTCTTGTAGAAACCTTCACCGCTCTTCTGTCCCAGCCGTCCTGCCTCCACCAGTCTGTTCAGGACTGTTTCTTTGGCGAAAATTTCCCTCTCCTCGTCATCGGTACAGTTGTCATAGCTGTTCTGCGCCACCATCATGCCGACATCGAGACCCACAATATCGAGTGTTCTGTACATGGCGCTTTTGGGTCGGCCCACAATGGTCCCTGTCAGCTTGTCAACCTCTTCTACGGTGAGTGACATTTCTTCGGTAAGGTTCAAAGCTACCATCTGCCCGTGGACGCCGATGCGATTCGCCACAAAGTTTGGCGTATCCTTTGCCCAGACCACACCCTTGCCCAGCGATTCACTCACAAATTGTGCGAGAGAATTGACCACGTCTTCATCTGCGCCGGCGGGAACGATTTCCACCAGGCGGAGGTAGCGGGGCGGATTGAAAAAATGAGTAAGCACGAAACGGGATCGAAACTTATCGGGCAATGCGTCCGCAATCTTTGCCACGGGGAGACCGGAAGAATTAGAGGAGAGGAGGACGTTATCTTTGAGTACAGGGGCAATCTGTTTATATACCGTATGTTTGATCTCCAGATTTTCCGCCACCGCCTCCAGGACCCAGTCGGCTTCACCGAGACGGTCAAGGTTATGCTCATAGGTGCACGCCTCTACGAGATCGAGATTCTTTGGATTGTAGAGCGGCGCCGGTTTCATCTTGGCGAGATTCTCCCATCCTTTCGCGGCAAGTTCATCATTCAAATCATAGAGCAGGGCTGTAATCCCTGCATTGGCCATGTGGCCGGCCAGTTGTGCGCCCATGGTCCCCGCACCGAGGACAGCCACTTTTTCAATCTTTTTTACCATTGTACTTAAACCTTAGTTATACAAAGTGATGTACTGATACATGACCCAGAAGTGAGAAAAACTTCCCATCATGACAAACAGGTGAAATATTTCATGAGAGCCGAAGACTTTGGGGAATGGGTTTGGTCTCTCTAAAGCGTGGATCAGGGCACCGATGGTATAGAAGAGGCCACCGATGGCGATCCAGATGACAGCGCCGGTCTGAAGCGCCTTCACGAGGGGCCAGCTAGCGACCACAATAATCCACCCCATGAACAGATAAGTCGTGATGGAGAACCAGTCCGGGAAGCTGCGCCAGAAAAGTCTCATCAGTATTCCGAACAGGGCGAGCCCCCAGATAACACCGAGAAGGCTCCATCCCCATAGCCCCTGGAGCGGAATAAGGCAGACAGGCGTATAGGTGGCGGCGATGAGAAGATAGATCATTGCTTGATCGAGTTTCCGCAACCGAGCCACCGCCGCCGGTGATACAGAGAGCCAGTGATAGAGAGTGCTGGCAGTGTAGACAAGGAACATGGCGCCGCCAAATATGGAGAAGGCAACAATATGCCAAGGCTTAGCCGGGCTCACTGATTCCATGATAAGCATGACGAGCCCTACCACAGCAAGGATCATCCCTACAAAGTGGGTGAGGGCGCTGACAGGTTCTCTTACTTTCAAGAGCATACTATCTTTTCAGAACGGTAGCAATTCCTTGTCCCGTGCCGATACACATAGTGGCAAGACCGTAGTGGCCGTTGACCTGCTCAAGAACATTGACAAGTGTCGCAACAATCCTTGCGCCGGAACAGCCAAGGGGATGCCCCAATGCGATGGCACCGCCGTGCAGGTTTACTTTCTCCAACGGCCATTTGCCACTTCTGATAACAAATAATGACTGAGCCGCGAATGCTTCATTCAGTTCGATGGCATCCAGATCGGTTATACTGACTTCCGCTTTTTCCAGAGCCTTTTCAGTAGCGGGGAGGGGTCCCTTTCCCATTCTGTCCCACTCCACGCCGGCGATGGCCCGGGAGACAATTTCCGCCCGGGGTTTAAGGCCCAGTTTTTCGGCGATAGTATCGCTTACAATCAGGATAGCGGCGGCTCCGATGGAGAATGGCGAGCTGGATGCTGCCGTTACTGTTCCGTTCTCGATAAATGCGGGATCGAGGGAATTTATCTTCTCCTCGTCGGGCGTCATGGGACCTTCATCCACCTCCACTACAGTTCCGTCCTCCAATGTCACGGGTACCACTTCATTCGCCAGCTTTCCGTCAGTTTGAGCTGCCAGCGCCTTCTGATGTGAGGCGATGGCGAAACTATCCTGATCTTCTCGGGGAATGTCGAGATCTTTAGCCAGAAGTTCCGCAGTTTCACCCATACCGATGTAGAAATTCTTTTCCGCCAGTTCAGGGTGAAAATCGGGATTGAAGCCACCCATTGGGACAGAGAACATATCCTCCACACCAGCAGCAATGCCCACGTCTATATCGCCCGCCTCAATGGCTTGGCTGATCTGGTGAAGACCATCCATGGAAGAGCCGCAAAAACGGTTTACTACCTTGGCGCCGGAGTCAATGGTAATACCGGCAAGGACCGCGACGGACCGAGCGATAAGCATTCCCTGTGAACCTTCTGGAAAAGCGCATCCCACGACCACGTCTTCAACGTCATCTCGGGAGACGTTACCGTTACGGTCCATCAGTTGGGAGATGACCTGAGCGGCCAGATCATCGGCACGTATATTTCCCGCCATCACACCTCTCTTCACGCCTATGGGTGACCGGACTGCGTCAATGATGAAACTTTTTCTCTGAGCCATTTATCTCATCCCTATGCTAGAAGGGATACTTTTTCTGAGCATAGACGTGTTCCGCGATCTCTCGCTTTAGTTGAGATACATCGGCCCGGGGAAGCATCTTCTGCTGAAACTCCGAATAGATCTCCAGCATATCGGTTGGAACCTCACCGTGATAAATGTCATTTAATGAAAGGAGAGAACGATTGAGGATTCTCAAGGAAGATTCCGCCGTCAGCGCCTGGGCAATTTGGAGTAAAACTGTAGATTGACCGTTACTTGTCAACTGCTGGTTAACACGTGCGATGCTGGAATCAGTTGCGTAGATGTCCATCAATGAGTCGGCCAGAGCTTCGCCAAGCATCTGCTCATTTTTCAAATCCTGGCCAAATTCATTCAGCGCTTCATTGAAAACCATCATTACAAGTTGCTTTCCGGCCTCCACCATTCCCATCTGTCTGGAGAGCGGCGAATGCGGGGCAATCTCTTCATTGGATTCCAAGAATGCGCTCCGTTCGGCAATTCGTTCCCGGATAGGAATCTCTCCCATGAGCGCCTTTTTCATGAAATAGCCGGTGACAATTTGCCGGTTGATCTCGTTAGTACCTTCCCAGATACGATCAATTCGGCAATCACGATAAACCTGCGCCATGGGATACTCTTCAATAAACCCGTATCCGCCAAGGATTTGAACCCCCTCATCGGCACAGAAACCCATTGTTTCACTTCCCAGAACTTTACTGATGGACGATTCAATTGCGAAAAGTTCCATAGTCTTTCCCATTTTGAGGTAATAGCTAGGTTCAGTCTTATCAAGTTGTGAAACGGCTTCATCGATTTCTGCAACGGTTCTATATATGAGGCTGTCAAGGGCGTATGTGCGGATGGTCATTTCAGCGAACTTTTTTCTGATAGCATCAAAGTGAGCGATGGGTTGGCCAAACTGTCTCCGTTCAAGAGCGTACTCCAATGCAGAATTGATAACTAGTTTGCATCCGCCTATGACATGGGATCCTAGTTTCAAGCGACCCTGATTAAGTACGTTGAAAGCGATTGTGGCACCATCGCCTACATTCCCGAGGAGGTTTTCAACCGGGACTTTAACATTTGTTAGTTTTAGCGATGTGGTGGAGGATCCTTGCGACCCCATCTTGTGTTCCTCAGGACCCACTTCAAAACCATCCGTCTTACACTCAATGATAAAAGCGGAAAACTTCTCGCCGTCCACCTGCGCAAACAGTGTGTATACATCTGCTATGCCGCCATTTGTGATGAATTGTTTCTCACCGTTGAGTATATAATGTGACCCGTTGTCACTTAGCTTCGCCACAGTTTTCGCTGATGTGGCATCTGAACCAGAAGACGGTTCCGTAAGAGCGTAGGCGCCGATCCATTCACCGGTGGATAATCTGGGCAAATATTTTCCCTGTTGTTCTTTATTTCCGAACCAGACTATAGGGAGCATACCTATGCCTGTTTGAGTGCTTGCGGTAACGGTAAACGCTGCTGAAGCCGCACTGCTAAGTGCCTCCGCAACTATGGTGCCAGTCACCTTATTCATCTCCATCCCACCCAATCTCTCAGGAATATCAATGGAGAGCAGCCCAAGCTCTCCCATTTCTCGCAGCAGGGAGATAGTGAGATCGAGATCTTTCCCTTCAATTCTCTCCCGCTTAGGAAATACTTTTTCTTTACAGAAGTCAATGACCATTTTCTTAATTTCCTTCTGCTCCTCAGTAAATTGCTCTCTAGTAAAAATGGGGGTTGTGGCGACGGTTTCAAGCATAAACCTTCCGCCGGTCTTCCTGGTTTTAACAGCTTCATTCATGGCTCATCCCTCAGTTTTTTGTTAGTCCCGCGAGTATGAACTCTGAGATTGTATCAACATAATGTTTGGCGGTAACGCCGTTAGAATCGAACAGCGCTAGCCAGACCAACCCCTCAATATTAATCATAATGGAAAGCGCTGCCACCTTTACGTCAAGCTTTTTGAATTCGTCGGAATCAACTCCCCGCTGGATTATCTCTTCAATAAGGTTGAGAAACTCGTGATAAACCTTATTCGTTTTCTTTCGAAAGTCTTCATCCCTACTGGAGAGGGCCCAAAATTCCATCTCCGACTTGAAGACAGCGGGGTTTTCTTCGAATGCATTTAGGAAAAAACGGAAAAGTGCTTTGAGTTGATCCGAGGCGGAATGATCTTCCTCAACAATATGATTGAGTGTGACGCCGAAGCGATTCACCCAATGGTTGACAAGTGAAAGAAAAATCTCCTTTTTCGAGGTATAATACCAATAGATGGCGCCTTTGCTTAGTTTAGCTTCTGAAACGATATCGTCCATGCGGCAGTCAGAATAGCCTTTCCGAGCCACCACGTTCAGCGCTGCACTCAGGATTTGCTCTTTTCTCTGATCTACTCTAGTGTTTGCATCCATTAGTTCGATAAACCGACCAGTCAGTCTATAAAAAATACACCCACTTCTCTTCATTTGCAATGGACATTATCTATTGATGCAAGGGGCATGGGAAATAAATAGGACTATTTTAGTCCATTTTATGCTTGTATTGATGTTAAGCTCATTATATATTTTTGACACTGAGAATCAGTCTCAATTAAATACTGTTAGCCTCAAGCATTGACGAATAGGCAACTATGATTAGCATACTATCATTACTACCATTACCGAATTTATTTTCCTTTTGAATGCGACTTTTTTGCTAGGGTGAAATGCGTTTTTACTCTGTTCTGATCTATAAAGTCCGTTGTTCCACACATCCCCAGCTTGGAGCTAAAATGACTGGTGCTATTTCAGATTTTATTTCGCATTTCCTGAAGAAGGTGGGCAGAGCAGTATTCTGGCCACGTGTAATTATATGTTAAATAAACGATCAACAAACGGAGTAGTTGTGCAAAAGAATATCTCATGGATTGCTTTATCATTATTGATTTTGGTTTCAGGTATTTCCGCCATGACCAACGAGATCAATGTGTATTCCCACCGTCATTATGATTCTGATAGAATCTTGTTCAGCCGCTTTACTAAGGAAACTGGGATAAAAATTAATGTCATCAAGGGGAGCGCTGACCAGTTGATCCAGCGATTGATCAGCGAAGGGAAGAACTCTCCCGCCGATGTCTTGCTCACCGTTGATTCGGGCCGTCTCTACCGCGCCAAGGAGGCGGGAATTCTCCAGCCTGTGGAATCAAACATTCTTAAAAGAAACGTCCCAGAGGTCATGCGTGACCCGGAAGGATTCTGGTACGGTATGACTGTGCGAGCGAGAGTCATCGTTTATTCAAAGGAGCGCGTTAAGCCTGCCGAGCTTTCGACCTACGAAGACCTAGCTAAGCCGTACTGGAAGGGTCGGATCGTGGCACGGTCTTCAAGTAATATCTATAACCAATCTCTTATGGCCTCCATTATTGCCGCGAACGGAAGTGACAAAGCGCTTGTTTGGGCGCAGGGTGTCCGTGAAAACATGGCACGTGCTCCCAGAGGTAGTGATCGTGATCAGGCCCGAGCTGTGGCATCTGGTCTAGCAGATGTGGCGATTATGAACACCTATTATCTCGGAATCCTTGCTAATTCTTCCGATGTGGCCGATCGCGAAGTGGCAAAAAAGGTTGATGTTTTTTTCCCAAATCAAAATGGGAGAGGTGCCCATATAAATGTAAGCGGAGGTGGGATAACGGCTAGCTCTAAGAATAAAAACTCAGCAATTAAATTTCTTGAGTTCTTGACAAGTGAAAAGTCTCAAAAAACCTTTGCCAATGTAAACTATGAATACCCCCTCAAGATTGAGACCAATCGGTCAAAGTTGCTAAATAGCTGGGGTTCATTTAAAGCCGATACGATGAACCTTTCCATTTTGGGAACCAAGAACTTAGAAGCTGTCAAACTTTTTGACATCGCCGGTTGGGAATAGTACAGGTTGGATTGACTGCCCTTACTAGCAAGGCGGATAGACTCAGTAGGTTCCTAAAACAAGAGTTATATTTCAAACTCAATGGCTGGACACTGTCCGCTTTGCTTTTGGGTTTTTTGATGTTTCTTCCTATAGCGGAAGTATTGTGGCATTTAACCGAACCGACTGAAAACTGGGAGCATCTACGAAAAACTGTTTTAGGGAAATACCTGATTGGCTCAGTTATACTTGTTTTAGGGACCACACTGCTTTCAGTCTTAGTGGGGGTCTCGTGTGCATGGTTAGTTGCGTGTTGTGAATTTCCAGGTAGGAAGTTCTTTGAATGGGCACTTGTACTTCCTTTGGCAATTCCTACCTTTGTTGCTGCTTATGCCTATTTTGATTTAATGGACAGACTAACGCCTCTACTTCTCTGGGTTCGCCTTAACGTAAGTCAATCTGCAATGATAACCTTGGCTGACACATTGGTCTATCCAGTGACTATTGTGGTTCTGGCTTCAGTGCTTTATCCCTACGTTTATTTGGTTGGAAAGATAGCCTTCTCCCATCAAGGTACCAGATTAATAGAAGCTGCGCAGACGTTGGGACACCGGCCGGGATCGGTCTTTTGGAGAGTTGCTTTTCCTCTTGCACGTCCAGCCATAGTTGCCGGTACTAGCCTGGTGATTATGGAAACCTTGAATGATTACGGCGCTGTCTTGCACTTCGGTGTTCCTACTTTCACGACAGGCATTTTTCGGACTTGGCTTTCAATGGGTGATCTATCTGGGGCCCTGAGTCTGGCCGCATGGCTAATGCTGTTAATTCTCGTTCTATTGCTGATCGAGAAAGTGCTTCGCTCAGGAGCGAAGTATCATGACGTTGGCAGAGGAGCCGGCCGACCTTTCCGGCGTTATCCTCTTGAAAATACCAAAGCCGTACTAGCGGTTTTCTGCTGTTTGCTTCCTCTCATTTTTGGTTTCATGATCCCCCTTGCACGAATTGGCTTATGGGCCGTATTGACTGCCGAAAAGGTGCTGGATTCATCATTTCCTAAGCTGATTTTGAACAGCCTTGGTGCGGCGTCTCTTACTGGTTTCACGACAGTGGTATTAGCGCTTGTTCTTGCATTTACAGCGCGTTATTTCAAAAGCGAGGCCATTCATGCTTCAAACCGTCTTGCGATTCTCGGATATTCCATACCGGGATCTGTGGTGGCGATGGGAATTCTATTGGTCTCGACTCAATTAAACTACGCCTTTGATTGGATTCTCACTGGTTCCTTCGTTATTTTGATCTTTGCATACGTCACCCGTTTTTTGGCTGTAGCTTGGCATCCCATCGATTCAGGTATGGAAAAAAGTTGCGATCAACTGAACGATGCTTCTCGTGCACTTGGGACCTCCTCTTGGAGGTCACTACTGAAAATCAATATGCCTCTTCTGCGAAACACCCTTGTCGCTGCCGGATTGCTTGTATTTATTGACACCATGAAGGAACTGCCATTAACCTTGATACTTCGACCATTTAATTTTGAAACCCTCTCAACGAAGACTTTCGATCTAACTAGTCAGGCTCAGATTCCTGAATCATCCGTACCTGCACTTTGCATCATTATGGTTGTAATATTGCCAGTGATTTGGTTGAATCGCAGAATGGAAGTTCGTACGTGACGGTCCTGCTATCTCTCAGGGAGGTCTCAAAAACATACGGCTCCAGCAATCTGCCTGCTGTAGATGGGATAAGCTTTGAATGTCAAGGGGGAGAGATCACAGCGATTATTGGTGGTAGCGGTAGTGGCAAGAGCACTCTGCTTCGGATCATCGCGGGTCTTGAGATTCCCGATTCAGGGCATATTGTTCTGAATGGAATAGCCTTAAACGGCTTCTCCCAATTTGTGCCTCCTGAAAAGAGGGACTGTACTTTAGTTCCGCAGGATTATGCGCTATTTCCGAACATGACCATCCGTCAAAACGTATTTTTCGGTAAAAGGGCTCAGGATAAGCCCACCAGAATTCGGGAGCTTCTTGAGCTTACCAGAATCGAGAAACTCGAACACCGATATCCGCACCAAATATCCGGAGGCGAACAGCAACGCGTTGCGCTGGTTCGTGCACTTGCTACAAATCCTTCACTACTTCTCCTTGATGAACCCCTTAGCAATCTCGATCAGGAACTTCGAGACAGTGTCCGAACTGAGTTGATAGATCTTTTCCGTAAGACTGAAACTACCGCTCTGTTTGTATCGCATGACACAGACGACGCCATAACCATGGCAGATAAGGTAATAGTCCTTCGTGATGGAAAGGCAGTACAGATTGGAACCCCCACAGTAGTATATAATCAGCCGACCAATTCTTACATCGCCCTTCTGTTTGGAAAGACAAACCTAATACCATTGGAAATATTTCCGAAAGCCCGATACAATTTTGCCGATTCCGAATCTGGCCTTCAAGTTGTCTCTGTCCGTCCCCATGAATTGAAGTTAGTTAATAAAGATACTTCCCAATGTAGCCCCCACTTTTCCGGCAAAGTCCTTTCAATTCAGTCCAAAGGAAATTCTCAAGAAGTGATTCTCGATACTAAAGAATTAACTCTTACGGCAAGCTTTCCCATAAGTCATAGGATCCATGTGGGCGATCTACTGACTGTTGCGGTTGAAGAAAATCAATCTATGTAAGTCTTTTTCACGCCCATTTATCAAAGTAAGGCTATATTCTGGATCTTGCGACCAGACCGTCGTCCTTACACCCTTCCGAAGAACTCTCTAGTTTAGCCTCGATTAATTATTTTTCCTTTTTTAGCACAAACAGTTTTAAATTTCAACTGATAAGTCGAAAACTAAAACAATCGGTTCTATGATTTCACCAAGACAGTTAGAAGAAAGAGAAGTTCGTCGGAGACGGATTTTGGATGCCGCACTTGATGTATTCCACAAAAAAGGACTTGAAGGGGCAACCATGGATGAGATTGCTCATGAAGCGGGATTCGGAAAGGCGACACTGTATTATTACTTCACTTCAAAAGAAGAAGTTTTTTGTGCTATCATGGAGAAAGGTTGGAAACCACTTTGGGAGGATATAGAAGAAACTATAAATGAAGAAGACAAATCAGCTCATGACATTTTTTTAGATGCGCTAAGTGCGGTAGTCAAAATAATCTTGAAAGACAAGAATCTTTACCGTTTTCTTTTTAGTGCTCCTAAAGCTATTACCAATATGCCTGATAATCTTCAGGTCTGGCGTTCTTATCAGAATAGGCTTTATGGATCTTTACGAGGGCTTCTAGAGGAAGGAATGGCAAAAAGTGAATTCCCGCAGACAGATGCCGAACTTTTGTTTAAAGCCATTGGAGGTTTATTTCATGGTATTCTTTTCCTTGGATCTGAAGATCAGGAGGTTTCAAGAAAAGATATAGAAGAGCTCCTTAGTCAGTTCCTTACTGCTAAAAACGAATAGTATCAAAAAATGAAGATAAATTTCTCAAACTTTACGTCTGCTATATTTTTCCTATTTTTTTCATCACAAATACTTCAAGCTAGCCAATTGAGTAGTATTGTGGGAATAGTTATGGATAAAGAGACTGAAGCTGGTCTTCCTAATGCTAATTTGGTTCTGCCGGATTTAAATATTGGTGCCACGACTGATGAATCAGGTTTATTCAATATAAATAGGTTGCCAGAAGGATCTCATCGTTTAGAGGTTAGTGTAATTGGTTACAAGAAACATTTTTCAACTGTGGATTTATTTGGTAATGAAGCCAATATAATCGTCAAGCTTAATATAGAGCCTTTGATTATGGATAGATTAGAAGTTCAAGGTCTTTTGACTTCGCGACTATCTACAGAGAAGGTGGAGGTTATAGCTGGAGAAGAAATTGCTAAGAGAGAAATCCAGTCACTTTCAGAGTTGTTGGAATCCGTACCAGGTGTTGATGTGCAAACTGCTTATACTTTTGGCAGAAACGTAAATGTATCTATTCGCGGCTCTTCAGATTATAAGCCTGGTGGTTACAACAATAGGGTTCTATTGCTTTTGGATGGTTTTCCAATACTTATCCCTAATAGTGGAGGTGCTGATTGGAATGCCATTCCAATGAATAATATTCAACGGGTAGAAGTACTGCATGGGCCAGCATCAGCCCTCTATGGTCAAAATTCAATGGGCGGAGTTATTAACCTGATTACTCACGGATCAGAAGCATCTCTTGTTCCTTCAGCATCCTTTTCTTTCGGAAGTTATGGGGCCAAAAAATTGGATGCTTCTGGGGGATTGTCTTTTGGCTCATTACAAGCATTCGGAAATATAAGCAAAATTTCATCTGATGGTCACCGATTTAACGCTAATTCCGATCTACTTCGATTTTCGGGTAAGCTTGAACATAAGAAAAAGAATGGAACATCTTTGTCTATGTCAACAATATTAACGGAATCTTTAACAGGTCACCCCGGTTTTGTTGCACCACAAAGACCATCACTTATTTCTTACCGTTTATCTACACGCTCGGCTCGCTATTTTCAGTTTAATCATCGAAGAAAACTGAATAATAGGGTTTCATGGAATAATTCGTTAGCGTTTCACAATTTCCTTACAAACTATAGTGATCGTGATGATACGCCCTTAGATGAGATCGAAGGCAAATCCAAATACAATGATTTGAGTGCTACATTTAGGACTGAATTCTTTTCTATGTCATCACCTAGTATGATTATGATTGCTGGAGTTGAAGCAGGTCTTGACCAGTCGGA
The DNA here is from genome assembly GCA_002448795.1 of Fidelibacterota bacterium UBA6931. Taxonomy (GTDB): domain Bacteria; phylum Fidelibacterota; class Marinisomatia; order Marinisomatales; family S15-B10; genus S15-B10. The sequence goes on along the minus strand of DKAH01000010.1, from coordinate 97,400 downwards.
TGTGACGGTTATGAACCCAATTTACGGATCTCCTATGCAACAACAGACTGCAGCGTCATTTATTCAAAACCGAAAATCTATTGGTGGTGGTTGGTCTGTAGTTTCAGGTTTGCGAGCTGATATTAGGGTTGTTAATCCAGGAAATGATTTCACACCTCGTATATTTAAAGCACTTTCACCTAAAGTCTCAGTGAGTTATCGTGAAGGTTCACGTAGATTGCTGAATATCTCAGTTAATAAAGGATTTAGGGCACCATCTTTATCGGAATTATATCTACTTCATGCTAGCCCATATGGTCTTTTTCTTCAAGGAACTCCTTCACTTAATCCAGAAAAAGTTTGGGCTCTAGATGTGGGATATAGGAATGAACGGTCTAGTACGTTCTTCTGGAAGACAAAACTATTTCATAACCGTTATAGTAATATGATTGATTTTGTATATGCCATTCCTGTCAAAGCTAAGAATTGGCAAAGTATTAGTGCTTCAGGTGCTGAAATCCAGTTAAGCAAAGAACTTAAGAAAAATTCACACTTTCTATTGAATTATAGTTTTCTACACATGGTGGATCTTGAGGGTAAAGCGCCATTACTTTATCGACCGAAACATAAGATTAATGGTACTTTTTCATTCCAACGCGATAACTTGATTTTTGCTTTATCAGGGCGTTTCGTTTCTAGGCAACGTTATGAAGATTTTCTTGCTCATGATTATGATGTAATTGACGGAAGAGTCATATTCCCTCTTATGTGGTTGCCTAGCCGTTTCCTAGCAAATGCTAACTTTTCATTGGAATTCAGGTCTCTAGTTGTTTCTCTAAAAATAGAAAATATTTTAAATACCAAATACGAATTGATTCAGAATTATCCCATGCAAGGGCGAAGCTGGATGTTGAAATTATCAAGTAACATAATCGAAAAAGGAGTACAAAGTGATCAAACATATTTTAACTAAAAAGACAATTTTCTTAACCATTATCGCGATATTCACTTTTTCAGCTTGCGAAGATTCACAAAATGAATCAACTCCTGAATCAGCAAATATCTCCGGTACAGTTACTTTTGAAGGAGAATGGCCAACTGCTGGTCCTGTCTTTATTTCTCTGAATGTTGAATGGCCTCCCAGAAGTGCTGGTCCGCCTTATTCAATTATGTCTTTAAATGAACCGGTTTCTTCCTATAATTATGAATTTAGTGATGTGGCTTTTGGAGAATACGGTTCTATAGCAGTTTCTTGGAAGGATCCAAATGATGATAATCCCGCTACTAATCAGAAAGTAATAGGAGCTTATGGAGGATCAATACAGAGCGGATTCATGGATGCGACAAAAATGAGTTTTTCAGAAGATAATGCGGAACTGGAAGAAGCAAATTTTTCTGCTGACTTCCGTTTGATCGGCCCCTCATAAATTAAATGGCTCTTGAAAGCTATTTAGGTGTTTGACTAATGGATAGTTTTTATCTATACTCAATTCGTCAGGTTGGAATTCAAATTATAGACTAAAAGAATCTTTGACTTCTATTAAAGTAATATCGAAACTAAATCATCAGATGAGTCTGGAGCAAGAAGCTTCTCTGACTTATTTGGGCATGGCTTTATGGTCTGACAATAATGGATTAAAAGGAGCCGGTAGTTTCTTTTACGCTCAATCTGATGAGGAGCGTTTACATATGATCAAAATTCTAAAGTATATAACCTCCCATAATGGAGAAGCCTCTCTTCCGAAGTCTGATGTTCCTTCAATAGAGTTTAATTCACTCAAAGCCGCAGTAGAAAACAGTTTAGAGAATGAAAAAAAGGTAACTTCCTCAATTCAAAGCATTACTACACTTGCTTTGCAGGAGGAAGATTATGAATCTTTTAATTTCCTAAAGTGGTTTGTTGATGAACAGGCGGAGGAAGAAGAAAAGTTCAAATCAATTCTAGATAAGTTTGAAATACTGGGAAAAGATGGTCGAGCTCTTTACTCAATAGATAAATTAATGGGAAGAATGATAGCTGATTAAATAATTCGTTTCTTTTCTTCTATAAGCGGCTTCCATATCAATCTAATACATTACTGCGAAGGCCATTCAACTTATCATCTTAATTTGTCGAACTGTATACTGGTATAGATTTACCAGAAACTTCGTCCTTTAGTTACATGTTGCTAACCGATGCCTATTCATGATAAATAGGGACAAAAATAAGATAAATACGACTATTTTTATCTTATAAGACTATTTTTATCGTATAAAGTACTTGTGTCATCTTAATCAAGGCAATAGATTAGTCTATTGCAAATGAGTCTCATTCCATTAAATATGCAATTAAAGCGGATAATTATTATTTTTTCATTGATTGTTATGTCAATGGCTGAAATAGCCTGCGAGGACGATCCAATACTCCAGCCTCAAACTGGTAAAGATGAAGAGAAAGGTAGCTATGGGCATCTTTTTCTTCATGAGCAAAAAGATTCTGTTAATACTAAGTATATATCTAACCCTGAAATTTATTAGGCAGATAGATCGTGTTGAGCAGGAATAAATTCTCAACTTATTTGTTGATTATGTCATGTTTTTTATTTGGGAATAAACAAGAAACGTCTATAGATGGAATGGTATATGGCAATGATAAAAAAGTTCCTCTTCAAGGTGCTAATGTAACATTGATAAATAGTATGGAAAATGAGTATGGGATTTCAACTGACGAAAATGGGTTTTTCAGCTTAACGGACGTAAAGCCAGGTAGTTACCTAATCAAAATTAGTTTTATAGGATTTGATGATTATTCTGAAAGAATAGATGTGGAGTACGGAAAAATATATAATATAGAAGCAATACTAACCATACAACCTATTATTATGACCAAGCTAGAGATTGTAAGTAAAGTAGATAGTTCATACTATAAAATGCCAGGCTCAACAACTATTCTTGACACCGAAACGCTAAAATTAATTAATCCCATTGGAACGCAGGAGATGCTTGAACATGTACCTGGAATATATGGTTTTGCTGATGATGGGATAGGAAATTCAAGAATAAGTGTTGGAATAAGAGGATTAAATCCTAGAAGAAGTTCAAGGGTATTAATCCTGGAAGATGGTGTACCAATTCAACCCGCACTCTATGTTTATCCTAATATGTATTATAACCCTCCTTCAGAACGTATAAACAGATTGGAGATAATTAAGGGCAGTGGAGCAGTAATTTATGGACCACAGACTATGGGAGGAGTAATAAATTATTTTACAAAAAGGCCTCGTAATGAATTTGGTGGTCTAGTTAGGGTCACAGGTGGTGAAAATGGTTACGCCAGTGTATTCTCTGAATTAGGTGGTTGGGGCACTACTAAAATCAAAACAGAATTACAAACATTATACAAAAGAGGAAATGGTTTTAGACAAAATAATAGTTTTGAGCAGCTTAATGCTACTTTAAAAATCAACTATTTGATTTCTTCGAAAAAAAGTCTGTACATAAAAGGTAATTTGAATTATGAAAATTCCAATGCGACTTATACGGGTTTGACTACATGGTCATTTAATAATGATCCTAAGTTTAATCCAAAAAAGAATGACAACTTTAAGATATTCAGATCAGCTATTGATTTAATTCAACAACATCGAATTAATAGAAGATTAAATAAAACGACAACAGCTTTTGCCAGTTTTTTTGATAGAAGATGGTGGCGAGAAAATGACATCTTTGCTAAAGCGCAAGACATAAATAGTGAGAGCCCAAGTCCACAACCATATTATAGCACTGGAGATCTTATAAGAATTGGTAATGGGAAAGATAATTTTGGAATCTTAAGAACATTTTATGTTCTGGGATTTCATGAGTCTTATGAATTAAATCATTCTTTTTTTGGTTTTTCATCCAAAATGACTATGGGGTGGAGATTGTATTGGGAAAGGTTTATCGATGACAAAAAAACCGGTTTATCTCCTGATGCAAGAGAAGGTATTTATTACACGGGAACTTTTGAAGATCCAAACATAGTTGGACAAAGTCACCATTATGAAACTACAGCAATATCCGGATATATATCTGAAGAAATAAGTATGGGTAATTTATCTCTTCGTCCAGGTATAAGAATAGAAATGTTTGAACAAGAAAGAATCAACAGGTTAGCTGGGTCAATTTATCAGGATAAGTTCCAGACAACAATTTTACCTGGTATTGGGTTTAACAATAAAATAGGAAAATTATCATTATTTGCTGGAGTTCACAGGGGATTTACTCCTCCATCAAGTGGAGCATTAAAAATCCTCAACTTTGGTGAAAGTATTGTTGATTCTGGTCTTGATTTGGATTCGGAGAAAAGTTGGAATAGGGAATTAGGTATTAGAGGTGATTTGCAATTAATTAACTTTGAGTTAACAGCCTTTAGTACAGAAATAGAAAATCTTGTCGCGGCAGGTAGAGGTACAGCATTTAAAAATTTAGGTAAAGTACACAGCTCAGGATTTGAAATTAGGACCTTGATGAAAAGCCCTATCCAATTATCTTATCTCCCTAATTTAGATATATCCTATAGTTTTCTTAGTGCAGAAGTCATTGATGGGATTATAACATCAAATGTAGCGGGCTCATTTGGATCTGAAGTCAGTATTCGTGGAAAGAAATTGCCGTATGCTCCATCGCATAAGTTAAATATTGCCTTAATAATTCAGCCCTTATCAAAAATTTATATTCGAACTGATTTTCGTTATGTAGGAAAAGTTTTTACAGATTTTGAAAATATTGAAAAGACAGATAATATTGGTGTTACTGGCCCAATACCATCATATAGTATAATTAATGTTTCATTTAACTATGATTTGAATTCAAGATTGAAAATTTATTGTTCAGGTAAAAATGTTACTGACGAAATATATATAGGCTCAAGACTACATTCTAATCCAGGGCAAAAAGATGCAAATATTAGCTCCGGAATACTACCAGGACCAAGAAGGCAGCTAAATTTTGGTGTTGAATACAACTTTAAATAAAATAAGGAGAATATAGGTCAATAATAATTCTAGCTTAAGATTAATAATGATAAATGAACTCAAATAATAAAGGAATAATAATAATGAAAACTAGAGTATTGATGAAGTTTCTTCTAATCGGGGTCATTTTGATTTCCTGTGAAGATGAAAAAAATGAAAATGAGCTTGTCGAAGATGAGGCTAATTTAATTGAGACTCCAACTTCATATGTTTATGAGAGCCGTTTTCTAGATGATGGGTCAAGTAGTGTTTCTTATTCAGGTCAAACGGTGAGGAATCTTTTGTTGAACGATTTGAAATATCTAACGGATTACCCAGGAAAGTCTGGTGGCCATGCGATCACAGAAGAAGACATGATGAAGCTTTATGATTATGAAGATTCATATGATCTATCAACTTGGACAAGCCCGGATACACCAGCTTTAGAAAGCAAATATTCATCAATTTCAACAGGTAAAGATCTTGTTGGAAAAATTGATTCAGAAGTCGTATATGGATACAATAAAACAGCTGATGAACTGGTTAAAGAGTGGATGTCCGAAATAGCAAGTAATTGCACAGTTACGGATAATTTAGAAAGCTATCTTGCAGTTACTTCATCGACAGGTCTTAATTTGTCTCAAATGATAAATAAGACGCTTATTGGTGCTGTTCCATATTCACAGGGAACTTCAAATTATTTGGCTGGATTAGAAGATGATGCCAATGATGAAGCAAAAAAAGAAGGAGGTTCTTATTCTGAACTTGAACATCATTGGGATGAAGCTTTTGGTTATTTTGGCGCAGCCCGTGATTATAATACTGGTTATAGTGATGACAATGATAGAAAATCAAGCCCATATTATGATTCAAATGGAGATGGTAAGATCGATTTTAAATCAGAATATAATTTTGGGATATCTGTAAATGCAGCTAAAAGAGATGTTGGAGCAGCTGATGGACAAGTTGATTTCACAAAAACTATCTTTGATGCTTTTCTTGAAGGTAGAACATTGATACATAATCAAGGGGCTATGACTGAAATTCTTGCTCAAAGGGATATAATTGTTAATAACTGGGAAAAAGTTATTGCAGCAACTGTAGTTCATTATGTCAATGATGTTCTTGCGGATATGACGGAATTATATGATTCTGACCAAGATGCTGGAGCTTTATCTGAAGGTTCGGTCAATTTGAATAAACATTGGGCAGAAATGAGAGGATTCACGATTGCTTTACAATATAACGATTTTAAATTGATTTCGGATTCTGATCTTGAGTCTGTAGCTGAGATAATGGGTTTAAAGCCGGTGTATCCAGCAGATGGAGAGGACACATTCGAAGATTATAAATCAGCTCTAAGTACTACAGTAAAAAGTACATTGCAGACAGCTTATGGGTTTTCTGATGCAAATATGGCTGGTTGGTAAAATTAACCGAGAAAATTCATAAATATGAAGAGGCCCTAATAATTATTTTAGGGCCTCTTGGTTTATATAATATGGTTATTTGAGAAAAATAGTTCTGATGAAAGATAAACTCTTTATTTTAGGGTTGTTTCTTTTATGTATAGTGAGCCGAATAGCTTCGGCTGTTTATTATATTGAAGACATTGATAGTTTAAGATTTGCTCTTAGTCTGCAAGAATATGACATAACAAAACTTCAACCAAATTTCCCAGGTTATTTTGTTTTTTACGTAATAGCAAAAATAATATATATTTTTACAAATAGTTTTGGAGCAACATTTGGGATTGTTGGGGGGATATCGATCTTTATCATAATATGGGTTATGTTGAAACTATGTCATATTGATATATGGTCGGAGAAAAGCTTTTTTTGCATATTGGTTATTGGGATAAATCCAATGCTATGGGTGATGAGCAATAGATATATGCCCGATTTAACTGGTATAGCAATTTGGTTAGTAGTGATTTATTTATTTAGTAGATATAAGAATAATGAAATGAAGATGGGATTAGGATATGCATTGATTGGTTTATTGTTAGGAACAAAATTGACATATTTCCCTCTGATTATTTGTCCCCTGATTAGTATATATTTCAAAAAATCTAATCGAATAAATTATATGAGTGCATTTATAGTTGGATGTAGTATTTGGATTATACCTATAATTTGGATTACTGGTTTCAATGAATTTATTTATTATGGAATGAAACATGTTTATGGACATTTTTTTGAATATGGAGGTACAGTTTTTACTGATCGAGACATGGGTCAAAGAGTATTATTGTTATTAAAATCATTATGGGCGGATGGTTTAGGAGGATATTGGGAAGGTCGAAACATTATAACTTTATTAACATCAGCGGCACTTATTCCAATGATTTATGGATTGAGGAAAATAAGTTCTAGTGAAAATTGGATCGATTTAAAATTAATTATATATTCCGTAATTCCATATATACTATGGTTATTACTTTTCCAAAATGTTATATATAAGACTAGACATGTATTACCAATAATTATTACCATATTGATGTTGATTATTATTTATTATAGTAGAAATGATGAAGGGAATTTGCTAAAGAATATCAGTACATCAATATATATTATCGCATTATGTGTTATATCAACAAATATTGTCGTTCAACACAAACAGGGTACAGCAATAAATAAAGCAAAGAATCATCTAGAAAGAATAATTGATGATGAAGGAATAATAAGTCAGCCTCTTGTAAACCTTTATCTGAGATCACATCATATCAATGCTGAATATACTAGTTTAAAATCAGGTCCTGAAAATAATATTATAAATCATTTAGTTAAGGATTACGATTATTATTTAGTAGGGAATTATACAAATTTGGATTCAAAGATAAATATTTGCGAAGACAAGATATTTTATCACAATCCTTATTTTAATAAAATGTGGTCAGAAGTTAGACTTAGAAAAATAAGTCTAGACCAATGTGGATAGACAATAAAATCCATTTAAATATTCTAGGAGGAGGTCCAGCCGGGCTTGCTATTGGATTTTATGCTCAAAAAAAGAATATTAATTTTACATTGCATGAAGGCACCAGTAAAGTTGGTGGAAATTGTAAAACGTATAATTCTGGATCTTTTAGGTTCGATACTGGTGCACATAGATTTCATGATAAGTATGATGATATAACTGAAGATATATTCGAGATAGTAAATGGTGATTTAAAAAGAATAAATAGTCCAAGTAAAATTTTCTTTAATAATGAATATTATAAATTTCCAATAGAAATTCCTGACATTATTTTGAAAATGAAGATGAATCTATTGAAGCCTATAATTATTGAAAATATTTTATCAAAAAAGATTACTAACGTAACAAATTTCGAAGATTACGCAATTAATAAATATGGGGAAACTCTCTCGAAAACTTTTTTAATAAATTATACTGAAAAGCTTTGGGGGTGTAAACCGAGAGATTTAGCGATAGATGTTGCTGGAGATAGATTAAGTAATTTATCTTTGTTTTCTTCCTTGATTGAAATGGTTTCTAATAAATTCACAAAAAAGAATCATTATGATGGTATATTTTATTATCCTAGTAAAGGTTATGGCAGTATTTTTAATTGTATATACAATATTATCGGATCTGAAAATGTTATATTAAACTCTATTATAACCGAAATTACACATAATGGTAAAAAATTCGTAGCTTTCAAAGATAAAAAAAACTTATATAAAGTCAATCATCTAATAAGTACTTTACCAATTAATTATTTCCTTGATATATTGAAACCTTCACCTCCAAAAGAGATTATTGAAATTTCAAACTCTATCAAATTTCGTTCATTAAAGCTATTGGTTATTTTTCTTAACATACCTTGTGTTTCTTCCAATGCTTCAATTTACTTTCCTGAAATAAATATCCCCTTTACCCGTTTATATGAACCAAAAAATCGAAGTGAACTTATGGCTCCTCCGAATCAGACCTGTATTGTACTCGAAATTCCATATGATCCAGTCAATCCTTTAAAGCTTTCAAATCAACAGTTATACAAAGATTGTTCTAACATTCTGATAGATAAGAATATCATCAATTTAAAAAATATAATCGGTTACAAAGTATTTAACTTGAAAAACGCTTATCCTGTATTAGAAAAGTCATTCTATAATAAGCAAAAAATATTATTCGATTATATTAAGTCATTCAGTAATATCGATCTTATCGGACGTAGCGCTCTTTTTCAATATATTCACACTCACAATATTTTTAAGGAAGCTAAAACTTTTATAAATAATATATAATTCTGCATAATTCTTATATTGTTTCATCTATCAAATCTGATAGTAAATTTATAAACTCCAAAGAATCATTTAAACATGGTATATATTTGAAGCTTTCACCTCCAGCGTTTAAGAATGTTTCTTTTCCTCTAATATTTATTTCTTCGATTGTTTCTAAACAATCCGCTACAAATGACGGACAAACTATGGCTATATTACAAATATTGGACTTTGGGAGATTACTCAGATGCTTGTCTGTATAAGGTTTGAGCCACCTAGGGTCTATTATTGAAACTCTTGATTGAAAAGTCATGCACCATTGATGATCAACTAAATTGAGATATTTTGCTGTTGATAATGAGGTTTTATATACATTTGATCTGTAACAAGTTGTTGCAGAATTGCAAGATGCTTTACAACAATCAATACTTTTCAAACAATGATTTCCATTAAGATCGGACTTTTTTATATGTCTTTCGGGAATTCCATGATAACTAAAGATTAATTTATCAATGTTATCATCTAAATAGGGTTTAATCGATTCTCCTAAAGCTTCAATATATTTAGTCTTGTTGTAAAATGGTTGAATTATTGTATAATTAAGATCATTGTAACATTCATGAGCAAGTTTTTCAAACTCGATATTTATTGAAACTGTTGTCGACATTGCATTGTGAGGATATAAAGGAATAACAATCAATTCTTTTTCATTCTGTTCCTTCATTTTAATTATATATGATTTAATTGATGGCTCTTGATAACGCATAGCAATATCAACTTCAATTCCTGTGCTTTCCTTCAGCTTATTAGCAATTAACTGAGTATTATAAATTAAAGGTGAGCCTTTCTCAGACCAAATTTGTTCGTAAGCTAACTTTGTTTTTTTGGGTCGAAAAGGTAAAATAAATAATTGCAATATAATTTGCTGTAAATATTTTGGTAGATCTACTACACAATCATCAGATAAGAATTCACGTAAATATTCTTTTACATCTATAATTGAAAGTGATTTTGGTGATCCTAGATTTATAAGTAATATTCTCATTTGAAATTAATCATTAATCAGATCCATTTTTGGAGGTTCAGGTCTTGTTGTCAAATAAACGCATAGCATTAAGCAAACAAAAATCAATAAAATATTGGTAAACACGTTTTCTATTAGATAGCAAGAATATAGAATTGAAGGTATTATAATAGAAACTGCAGATATCTTAGACTTCCTTGTTAAACCTTTATATTTCCTCCAATTATTTATTATAGGTCCTGAAATTCTATTGTTTACAATCCAATGCTCTAGTCTTTTAGAAGATTTTGAAAAACACCATGCGCTCAAAATAAATAAAGGCGTTGTTGGTATAACGGGCAAAACTGTACCTAATACGCCCAAGCTGACAGATAAAAAACCAAAAATTAAATAGAAATATCTTATCACTTTATATTATTTGATTTTCATTTCCATTTATTACTCTTAAGGACCTTTATTTAGGAATATTTAGTTGACGGTATTTCTCCTTGTATTTCTTGTATAAAGCTTTGTGGCGATCCCCCATGTCGATCTCCTTTCCTTGGATGTAGACCTGTTCCACCTGTGTTGTCATCTCGAGCGGATCGCCATCAGTGATGATCAATGTGGCATCTTTCCCTTTTTCCAATGATCCTACCTTCTCATCAATCCCGAGTATTTCAGCGGCATAGAGTGTCACTGACTTCAGCGCCTCCTTTTTGGGGAGACCATACGATGCGGCTTTAGATGCCTCATACGGTGTGTTCCTGTGGTTAGATGCTCCTCGCGTTCCCATTGAGATGCTGAATTTCACACCCGCTTCATGAAGCTTGAGAGGTGCCGTGAAAGCTGTGTCAAAATCTTCCCAGCGTCGTCGGGGTAGCGCATTCACCCCTTCGTAGATGACGGGAATTTCATACTTTTTGAGTAAGTCAGCGACTCGCCATGCGTCGTAACCGCCAACGATCACCATTTTTACATTATGCCGATTTGACCATTCCACGGCACTCTCAATCTGCCGAATCTCGCTAGCATGCATAAATACAGAAACTTCTCTGCGTAGGACAGGTAGCATCGCCTCCCACCGTAAATCGGTATCGACAGTAATTCTTCCTGACTGAGTGGCCGCTTCTTTCGCTGTTTGATAGCGCCGTGCTTCTTCGAAAGTAGCATCGAGTTTATTTAGAGCTTCTTCCCGCTGCTTGGCCGCTTCTTCTTCTGTCATGCGAAAGTAACGGGATTGTACGGCACCCATGTTCGGCCAGTTGATATGAAGACCGGCCGGCGCTTTAAGTGTGGCGTTTTCCCATGTCCATCCATCAAGCATCATCACCGCTGATGTTCCAGAAATAAGTCCACCAGTTGGACATGAATGAGCCAGAATAACACCGTTGGAGCGAGTGACGGGTATGATCTCTGAATCGGGGTTATAGGCGACTTCGGCACGAACGTTGGGATTCACGTCGCCCCGTTCCGAAAAATCTCTCGTCACAGCCACGGCACCGATCTCCGTCAATCCCATGACGCTGGCAGCAGCGATCATTCCGGGATAGACGTGCTTTCCGTTCAGATCGATGGTTTCCGTGTTGTCGGGGAGGTTCGTAATCTTTCTCCCGACCGCCGTGATGACCCCATTATCAAAAAGGATGGCGCCACGACGAATTTGATCATTAGAGATCGTATGAATGGTGCCGTTGGTCAGAAGTATGGGATGTGCTTGAGGCGGCGCTGGTACTTGATCAGAGGCTAAAGCTGAAGAGAGAAGTGAAATGAGTAAAAAACTGATTGATGTTCTCATTTGAATTCTCCTTCCGTACAGCTGAAAGATTCAATTTCCCTTGGTCTTCTCATCCGTTTTCGTTTACCGAACCGTCCTTCCATTCCGGTCTCATCTCTGCTCAGTATCTTCTGAACAAGCCTATTTCGCTCTTCTTCTACATTGGCTCTCATCTCTCGATCAAGAGTCAGATCGAAATATTTCTTTCCGTCCACCCATGTCTGCTCACAGGCGGTGTACATGGAGAGAGGATCGCCATTCCAGATGACGAAGTCGGCATCTTTGCCCGGCTCCAAGGATCCGACTTTATCGTCGATCCCCAACTGTATGGCAGGATTAATCGTCACAAATCTGAAAGCATCCTCTTTCGGCATAGGACCGTACTTGGCCGCTTTCGCTGCTTCCGTGTTCAAACGTCTAGCCAGCTCTCCACTGTCAGAATTGTAGGAGACTACAACACCAGCCTTTTCCATGAGAGGGCCATTGTAAGGAATGGCATCTATCACTTCAAATTTGTAGGCCCACCAGTCCGAGAATGTGGAGGCACCGGCTCCAATCTCGGCCATGGCTTCGGCAACTTTGTACCCTTCTAGCACATGCTGAAACGTACCGATCTTGAAGTCGAAGTCCTGTGCAATGCGGACAAGCATCAAAATTTCATCCTGTCGGTAAGAGTGGCTGTGCACGAGCCGATCTTTATTCAGGATTTCAACTAGAGCATCCAGCTCAAGATCCCGCCGAACGGGTATGAGTTTGCCTCCTTTTCCGCCATCTCTTGACTCTTGTTTTGCCTTGTACTCCTCTGCGGCGGTGAAAGCGTCACGGATAACTTGCTCTACGCCCATTCTTGTTTCGGGGTAGCGTCCCCAGCTTCTTTCACGTTTCACATTCTCTCCGAGAGCGAATTTGATCCCCTTTGGCGCCCCTTCGAAGAGTAGGTCGTCCGGCGGTGATCCCCATCTGAGTTTGATAACCGCATTCTGGCCACCGATGGAGTTGGCGGATCCGTGGAGCACATTGGCGGTGGTAAGTCCCCCGGCGAGTTGACGGTAGAGATTGATGTCGTCGCTGTTCAGGACGTCCTGTATACGTACTTCGGAGGTCACCGACTGAGATCCCTCGTTAATCGAGAAGGCGCCGCTGTGGCTGTGACAGTCAATGAGACCTGGTGTCACGTGCTTTCCCTGAGCGTCAATGATTGCAGAATTCTTAGCTTTTGCAGAGATAGAGAGATTCTTCCCAACTTTCCAGACTTTACCATCCTTTACCAAGAGATCACTCCCTTCCAACACACCTTCCGGTCCCATGGTCCAGATCGTGGCATTTTTCACGAGAACAAGATCGGGGCGGGAGGGGAGCGTCTCAAATCCAAATGCACCTTCGGGATAGCGGACTGTGAGTTTGCTTGCATCCTCAAGAGACTTCTTTTTTCCCTGTTTCTTTTCTTCTTCATGGGGTCTGATTCGTCTGGCGTACCAGCTGATCTCCCCGCCAGTTGGCGTTCGGCCGTAACCTTCAGCATAGTCTTCCTTGATGGAGCCAGAGAATTGGACAGTGCCATCAAGACCCAGCGTATCTCCCTTAAAAACGAAACTGAACATGTTGTTCGATGAGAGCATAATGGACTTGAGAGTAATGGTTACTTCATCGGCTTTCAGGTTCCCTTGGGGCCGATTCTGCTGACCGGTAATACTCAAAGTATCAATGCGCACTTCGTCGCTGTATCGCCACTGCATTGTCCACGTTCCGCGAGAGTCTCCTGTTGACTTACTAAAGACGGGAGATTCAGACTCTCCCAACCTCATTGCCATTGGACGAGCATCTGGGTCGGTGGTGACAGGATACTCCACACCTTCAATCCAAACCGCTACCACCCTTGACTCTTCCTCAAAATAGTTCCCCTCCGTAACCACGAGATTTGCAATCTTCCCCTTTTCAAGTGTCCCCAACCGGTTGGAGAGGCCGAGATACTTAGCTGGAGTGGTGGTGAGGGCCGCGAGGGCGTCCTTTTCAGTGAAGCCTCTTTTTACCATCCTTATGATGTTTTTTCTAAATTGACTTTTGTCTTCCATGTCAGCTGTAGTGAGTGAGAAGGGAATCTTTGCAGAGAGCAGTTTTTGAGCATTGTCAGGCGCCATATCCCAGTGCCTCAGCTCATCGTTGGAAACCTGCAAAGCGGCCTCCCATGTGGTGACATCAGGGGCTTCCGGGAAATTGATCGGAAGGATCACAAATGAGTTCAGTGCCTTAATTTCAGCAAGTCTCCTGTACTCATAGCCGTTCCCTTTCAGCCAGACAGTAGCATCGAATTCGCTCCCAATTTTGCCGGCTCTGAGAATTGCTAATTCTTCATCGGTTTCAAAAAGGAAAGCACCTTTCCTTTCCCAATGATCGGCCAAGGCGGCGAGGCCCCGGTCCTCTTCTGGCTGATTGTTTTCCTTGGGAAAACGATTATAGGTTTTCCATGCCTCTTTATACCAATCGGCGTCATAGAAAGTCTGCCGAATTAGGGCAACAGCGCCAAGAAGCGAGTTGGGATAAGTTGGATCATTCCAACTGCCATACTCAAAGCCGACGGCCTGGGAAGGCCCTGATTCACTGATAATGGCACCCGATGACCAAGCGCTCAGATGTATGTGGGCCGACTGCCCCCTGAAGATGCCCGAACCGGGAACGAGATGAGCGGCGGTGAAGCCGAGGTTCCGAAGAGCCTCTCCATCTCTATTGGTGAGTTCATAATTTTCCAGCACGGAATAATCCGGCTTGACCTTGGGGTTCCAGTGAGAAGTGGCTGTGTTTTTCTCTTTTCCTTGTTCACCGCGTTGAGAGCGTCTTCCGCTTTCGGTAGGCCTCTTCTCTAAACGCTCAAGATAACTCTCAATAAATCCGGCGTAGACGGTTTTGCCCGTTAGATCGACTTCAAAGGCATCCGGCGGGACTTGTGCACTCTTGCCGATGGATTCGATGAGGCCATCACGAATGACAATCTCGCCGGAATCGATCTTCTTTCCAGGCTCGGAGATAAGAGTGGCTCCCTTCAGCACGTATACCTTCGGTGTTTTGTGACGGATGGTCTGTCCTGGATCCACCGGCTTGACCTGTCCTGTGACCGAAGACCCGATCATTAAAGCCATCAGGAATAACATGGGAATTGATCTAGGAATTTTCATAACTGTATTCACCATTAATTTTAATTGAACTATCAAAAGTTAGACTTTTGCGCACAGATTATCATTCACTTTTTCGGCTGTTCCAATAGAAATAAACGGGAATTCCTAAGAGTGTAAAAGCCAGTCCCGCTAGTGATTCTATGGGGGCGTCTACTGCGGCGGCAAGAACAAAAGCTGCTGAGAAAAAGATGAACAATCCCGGAACCCATGGATACCCCCAGGTCTGGTAGGGTCTCGAAAGATCTGGACGATTCTTTCGAAGAGCAAAAACAGCGGATGCACCTGCCATCCAGAGTATGAGATTGACCACCACCACAAAAGTAATGAGTTGTTCAAATGTGCCCGACAGTGTTAGCACCGAAGCCCATATAAACTGATAAATGA
Organism: Fidelibacterota bacterium UBA6931; assembly: GCA_002448795.1. Classification (GTDB taxonomy): domain Bacteria; phylum Fidelibacterota; class Marinisomatia; order Marinisomatales; family S15-B10; genus S15-B10. The sequence continues at coordinate 81,885 of DKAH01000010.1, read as the reverse complement.
TTGCTTTCGAGGGTGTCTGGAACCGCGGATGTACTTCCGATGCACGCTTAAAGAAGAGACCATCCTGGGCCATAGCATAGTAGACTCTCGGTCCTGTGAGAACGGCTCCATTCAGTGCACCAAGGACAGAAATTATTATGGCGACAACCATGAGTTGTCCTCCCAGTGAACCGAAAAGGACATTGGCGGCGGTTTCCCCAATGGTCACCACGCCGGCCATCTCTTCCATGGGCATTGCTCGGAGATATACCAGATTGAGCAATATATACAGTGCTGTTGCTGTCACCGTTCCGATAGCTAAGGAAGTTGGGAGACTTCTCTGAGGCTCCTTGATTTCGCCGGCAACCGCTGTGACATATTCCCACCCACCGAAAGTCCAGAAAACCGCCACAAGCGCCCCTCCAAAGGCGACGGCAATGGAACCGAAGTTGCTGAAAAGCACAGGGGTGCTAAAGTCGGGCATTTCTTTGCCCAGAGCCAGGCCAGCCACAACGAACAGTAAAATGGTGACTATCTTGGTAACGGTAACCACATTTTGAACTGTCTTTCCAATGCCAAGACCAACGTAGTTTATCGCAGAGAAAACAGCTATAATAAAAACAGCGAGAACTTGTCCTGAGGAGATAGGTAAGGGGGTGTGGATGATTAAATTGTCTGGAGATACAAAAGGGATGAATGTGGATGTAAAGGCGGCAAAGGCGACAGCCACGGCCGCCACTGCTCCTGTGAGATAGGCGGAGAAGGAAACCCATCCGTAGAGAAATGCCGGAAGACGGCCGAACGCTTCACGTAGGAAGATGTACTGTCCTCCTGCTCTCGGCATGATGGCGCCTAATTCAGCGTAGGTGAGGCCTCCGGCCAGTGCGTGGAGACCACCAAGAATCCATGCTGTGAGAAGCAGAGTAGGAGAGTGCAACGATTCCGACATAATACCTGTGGTCATGAAGATTCCAGAACCAACCACCACACCAATGATGAGCATGGAGCAGTCGAAAATGCCAAGCCGCCTCTCCAGTTGCGGAGGCGAAGCGTTGTTGGTTGACATAGTTGTCTTAGTGGTCTCCTCTCATATGCTAGGTAAGGTGGCAAGTAAGATAGAATGAAACAAACTGTTTCTTCTCGTATGGCAGACATCTAAATTCAAAGTCCATGCTGACCGGTCGGCTCGAAAACATAATTAACTTTGATCGATACCCCATTTCGGATATCAATTCACCGGACTATCGTAATCTCATTGAACAGCATCAATCGGACTTGGAGAAGAAAGGTGCTGCGATGCTTCCTAACTTTTTGACCGATGAAGCTTTAGAAAGTATGGTGAAAGAAGTAGATGGAGTGGTGACCGAGGCGTTCAACTGTCGTGATCTGCATAACCCTTATCTTGAAGAATCAGATGATAGTTTTCCGCTTGAACACCCTCGCAGACAGGCTCAGGTCACTTCACTGGATGTCATTGCTTATGATCAGATCGGGGTCGATGATGCCCTTCGACATCTCTACCAGTCGGAGACTCTTCTTCGATTCATTCAAGAAATACTCGGAGGAGAGCCTATCTACCGCATGGCTGATCCCATGGCGGCGCTGACGGTAAATGTTATGAAGGAGGGGCACAATCACGGCTGGCATTTTGACGAATCCCTCGTTACTACTACCATTATGATTCAGAAACCCGAGGAGGGGGGTGAATTTCAATATGTAGCTGATCTGCGGGGCGAAGGGTGGGATAATTATGAGGCACTCGAGCGCGTCCTGGAGGGGGATGAGTCAAAAGTGATGACTCTGGGGGTTGCCCCCGGTACAATGCTGCTGTTCGCTGGCTACTACCAACTTCACAGAGTATCACCCGTGAAAGGCGAGACCACACGTTATGTTTCAACCCTATGTTATAAAGATCGACCCGGCATCTGTAACAGTCCCGAGGTGCAGAAACTTTTTTACGGTCGAACAGCTTTGGCGTGATCTATAAGTTGCCAGAGAAGGCGATTGAAGATTATCAGCATAACGGTGCGGTGGTACTTCCGGGTCTATTCTCCGATAACGAAATAGAAAAGCTCACAGAGGCGATTGAAGCAAACATCGCTGATCCAAGCTGGAGACACAAGGTTGCCAGCAGTTCTGATGATCCCGGCTGGTTCATGGAGGATTTTTGTACCTGGCAGGAAAATCCCGGCTACCGCTGGTTCATTGAACAGACCGCCCTTAGTTCGGCAGCGTCACAGTTGATGCAGTCGAAAGAGGTGAGATTGTTCCACGATCATATGCTTGTGAAAGAGCCTGGGACTTTTCAAAGAACGCCGTGGCATCAGGATCAGCCTTATTATAACATTGACGGTTTCCAGAATGTCAGTTTTTGGATTCCGGTGGACCATGTGCCCCTAGAGTGGACGCTGGAATTTGTGGCAGGATCGCATCTAGAAGGTTGGCTAATGCCCCGCACGTTCCTGAAAAATGAAGCGAAGTGGTTTCCTGAAGGATCAATGAAAGAAGTCCCTGATATTGAGAGGGATCGCAGGCAGTATAGGATTCTCGGATGGGAACTCAAACCGGGTGACGCTGTCGCTTTTCACATGCTGACTCTACATGCTGCCGCGGGCGTTTCGGGGAATAATCGGCGGCGAGTTTTTTCAGTTAGGCTTATAGGGGATGACATCGTTCATGCGCCGCGAAAATGGGAAACCTCTCCGGAGTTTCCCGATCTGAATGAAGAGCTTCCAGCCGGCGTACGAATGGACCATCCTCTCTTTCCTCTTATTTCAGCTTAGAGACATTACAGATGAACATCGGTTAACAACTTCTATTAGAAAAATGAAAGATCTTTATAGATTTTTTCCCGTTTCCTATCCGATTTTTTTGTCATTTTATTCCTCCTGATTTTCCAGTGGTCTACCGTATCCGCCGCCACCGGGAGTTTCGATAATAATCCTTTCTCCTGACTCAACAATTCGTTCAACCTTGTCTGCAAGCACCTCTTCTTCTCCCAATGATGTGATAAGCTTGTTCCTTCCGGTCATTCCGGGGGCGCCGTTCGACATGCCGTAAGGTCTATAATTCCTTCGTTCCGAAAGAATTGAAATTTTTCTTCTGTCTAGAAATCGCACTTCTCGGACTGTTCCATCTCCTCCCTTGAATAGACCATCTCCACCTGACCCTTTTCGAATGGCGAACTGTTCCAACCGGATTTCGGGATGGCGCAGCTCTAGTACCTCAGGATCGGTGGCTCTGGTGTTGGTCATGTGCACTTGAACGGCCGAAGCTCCTGGGTATCCGTTGGTTGCACCCGAACCTCCGGCGATTGTTTCGTAATACTGTTTTCCTGAACCGTCCTCAGCACCGAACAGAAAGTTGTTCATGGTTCCCTGGGATGCGCCAGCGAGACCGAGGGCACCGATCAGTACATCAGTGATCCGCTGGGAAGTTTCCACATTCCCTCCTACCACTGCGGCAGAGTTGTCCGGCTTAAGAAGGCAACCTTCAGGAATGATGATTTCGATGGGTTCGAGGCAGCCGGAATTAAGCGGAATCTCCTCATCAATCATAAGCCGGAAGACGTAGAGGACTGCCGCCTTGGTGACTGCAGCGGGGGCGTTGAGGTTGCCTTGCATCTGGGGACTCGTTCCAGTGAAGTCGACCACTGCCTTACAGGTGTGTGGCGGATTCGCTCCTTTTTCTAGTGAAATCTTTACTGATATGGTGTCGCCGCTGTCGAGGTTATCTGAGAATTCGAGCGTGAGGGACTCCCTGTCATTGAGGTAGTTGGCGAGAGCACTCCTCATCGATTCAGCGGCGTTGTCGCGAATGTGATCCATGTAGGCGTGTACTGTCTCTTCTTCGTACTTCTCAATCAGCCGTTTCATCTCGATGATTCCTTGGTTGACGGCGGCAATCTGTGCTTTAGTGTCAGCGATACGCTCATCAATGTTCCTGGCGGGAAAATCTGTGGAAGAAAGTAAAGTACGCAACGCCGAAAGTCGAAGTTTACCGTCTTCAACAAGAAGGAAATTGTCGATTACAACACCTTCTTCGTGGATGGCTTCAGCGAAGGGAGGCATGGAACCCGGTGTTGTGCCGCCGATGTCAGCGTGATGTCCACGGCTGGCTGTATAGAAGATGGGGCGTTCATTCACTCCAAAGACTGGGGCGATGACTGTCAGATCGGGAAGGTGGGAGCCACCCCTGTGGGGGTTGTTCATCAGATAGGCGTCACCCCGCTTCATGGAGCCACGGTTTGCTTCAATGATTGCCTTAACCGATTCGCTCATGGCGCCAAGGTGTACAGGCATGTGGGGAGCGTTGGCCACAAGATTCCCATCGAGATCGAAAATTGCGCAAGAAAAATCTAGACGCTCTTTTATGTTGATAGAATGGGCTGTATTAATGAGGGTGTGACCCATCTGTTCAGCGATACTCATGAAAAGGTGATTGAAAACCTCCAACATGATGGGATCCCGCTCCGGCCCCACGGAAACTTCAGGTGCTTTCTTCTGCGTTAGGACAATATGGCGGTAATCATTAAGAGTCGCCGAGAAACCCGGTTCCACGACGGTGGTTGAGAACTGTTCAGTGATGATCATAGGTCCATCGATGGCAAACTTGGGATGAAGGTCATTGATATGATAGACCGGTACGGTGTGAGTCTCATCATCGAAAGTCACTTCCGACATAACTGTCGGTTCCAAAATTTTCTGTTCACTCTCTGCAAAACTTTTTTCCTGAAAGTGGTGTCCTCGTCCGTTTATCTCTACCCTCAGATTCACCAATTCGAGATCGGAAGTGGGGGCAAAGCCATATAGTTGGTTGTGAAGTTCTGCGAATTTCTCAGTCGTTTCTGTATAGGTGCCGACAGGAATTGTCAGAAAATTGTCTGTTCCCGCAGGCCGAAGATCGAAAAACTTTTTCGTCTCAATCATGCCAGACTCGATTCCTGTCGCCGCTATCTCATCCTCCAGCGGAGCTGCCATCTCCTTAAACTGGCCCTCCACCTTTGCCGCTGTTTTTTGTGTGTAAGGCTCCAGTACTGACCGAACAGCGTAACGTGACTGGTCCGCCATGGCGATGCCATAGGCGGAGAGAAGTCCTGCCATGGGATGGACAATCACTTTTCTAATCCCGAGAATGCGGGCGATTCCACAGGCGTGCTGTGCCGCTGCCCCACCGAAACAGATGAGAGCATGTATCCGAACATCGAATCCTTTCGCCACAGAAATTTCCTTGATGGCGGAAGCCATGGTTTCATTGGCGATTTGGACAAACCCGAGGGCCACGTCAGTCGTTGACAGTTTGGTCTGAAGAGCTGCGTTTATCTCTTTTGTGATTTTCTCGAAACTGTTCTTCGTGGCCTGACTATCGAGTGGCTGAGCATAATTGGGGCCGAAGGTCTTGGGGAAAAAGTCCGGCATCAGGCGGCCGAGGAAAAGGTTGGCATCAGTGAGAGCAAGCTTTCCGTTGTTGCCGTAACAGACAGGTCCCGGTTCGGCTCCAGCGGACTCGGGCCCGACACGGATTTTCTGACCATCAAACCATAGAAGGGAGCCGCCGCCAGCCGCTACAGTATTGATCTTTAGGCTTGGCGTCTGGAACTGAATACCCGCCGTCTCCACCTCCACCACCCGCTCAAAGTCGCCGCCATAACGTGAGACATCAGTGGACGTTCCGCCCATATCAAAGCCGATAGTTTCATCAAGGTTGTTAAGCTTGGCCACTGCCGCTGCGCCGATTATGCCCCCTGCCGGACCGGACATGATGGCGTCTTTTCCCGTGAATGCGTCGGCGGCAGTCAGCCCACCTGAGCTCTGCATAAATTCAAGAGGGATTTCCCCTACCTGCTTTCTTACGGTCTGGACATACTTCAGAAGGATGGGGCTGAGATAGGCGTCAACCACCGTGGTTTGCCCCCGCCCCACAATCTTGATGAGCGGCATGATCTCATGGGAGACTGAAATGTGGGAGAAGCCGATCTTCCCCGCGAGCTTGGCCACAGCTGATTCATGTTTTCCGCTCCGCCACGCGTGCATGAAAACGATGGCGATAGAGGAAATTCCGCTCTTGAATACCTCTTCCAGATCCTTACAGAGAATTGTTTCATTTAAAGGTCGGACTACAGCTCCTTCATGATCGAGACGCTCATCTACTTCTTTTACCAGACTGTAGAGTTGTTCCGGCTTTCTGACGGCGAGGTCAAAAAGTCTTGGCCGGGCCTGGTTTCCGATATCAAGCAGATCGCCGAACCCATTTGTGATAAAGAGGGCAGTGGGTGTTCCTTTCCTTTCCAGCAGTGCATTGGTAGCAACTGTTGTTCCCATCCGGATTCGGCTTACCCGGTTCGATGGAATGGGACTCCCGTCCGAAATGCCGAGAATTCTCCGCAAGCCTTCAATGGCCGGATCAGCATATTCGGATGATTTAGAGAGGAGTTTCAGCGTGACGGTTTTTCCACCGGGATCAACACCGATCACATCAGTGAAAGTGCCGCCTCGATCGATGGAAAAAAACCATTTCTGATGTTCATCACGCCCCATAGAGACCAAAATCTACCTCAAAGGTGATGAGGAAACAGGGGGGAAAATTGAAGGGTGGCTTTGGATTATTCTTTATTAATCGACATACCTCTTAAACACATGTTACCCATGAAAAGGTTGTCAATTGAGTTTACCGTTAGCATGGGCTAACTTCACCTGATCGAAGCTTAGGATGTGATGAGAAGAGAAAGATTGATTAAGCAATTCGTCATGAAGCAATATAAGGTTCTCCTTATTTTTTTTATTCTCATCGTCTCTGCTGTGGGGCAGCAGTCCTTGTTCAGAATTCCCACCATTGATCTGGATGATCGATTCGATAGGCAGGTAATTGTAGACCGTGAAAAGGGGGTCTATCTCGGCCATCCCACGACCGTTCTACTGGAAGATGGAAAGACGATCCTAACAGTCTACCCCAAGGGTCATGGTAAGGGGGCCATCGTTTACAAACGGAGTGAAGATGGTGGCAGGACATGGTCACACCGCTTGCCGGTGCCTGAGAACTGGGCCACCAGCAATGAAGTGCCGACGCTTCACCGTGCAATCGATGGGCAAGGTAAGAAAAGATTAATCATGTGGTCAGGACTCTACCCCGCCCGTCTTGCTTTCTCTGAGGATGACGGCACCACTTGGTCACCGCTTAGGCCAGCCGGGGATTGGGGCGGTATTGTGGTGATGGGAAGTGTGGTGCCGCTTAAAACGCCCGGCCTATATCTCGCTATGTTTCATGATGACGGTCGCTTCTTCACCAAGGACGGTGTTAGAACCGGCGTCTTTACCCTCTATCAAACTCTCTCATCAGACGGCGGCATGACCTGGTCGTTCCCCAGAGCGATACATGCTGATTCGACCGTGCATCTATGCGAGCCGGGTATTGTCCGGTCACCGGACGGGAAACATCTGGCCGCCCTCCTCAGAGAGAACAGCCGAACCAGAAATTCGTTCATCATATTTTCGTCTGATGAAGGTGAATCGTGGTCGTCTCCCCGGGAACTGCCTTTGGAATTGACAGGCGATAGGCACACAGGAAAATACCTGAAGAGGACGGCCGCCTATTCATCTCATTCCGTGATATGGCCCAGGGGAGTCCCACTAAGGGCGATTGGGTGGCTTGGGTAGGGAGCTATGAGGATCTTGTGGCAGGAAGACGGGGAGAGTTAAGGATTCGAATCAAAGATAACAAGAATAGCTGGGATAGCGCTTATCCCGGTGTGGAGGTCCTTGCCAGCGGTGCCGTCATTACTACCACCTACGGCCACTGGGAAGAGGGAGAAGCTCCTTACATTCTTTCGGTACGGATTGAAAACTTTCCTCCGCCTTCAGAATAACTTAACTGATGGAGAGACATATCGAAGAATTGTTAGCGGGTTTGGTAGCCTGTAATTCTGTGAATCCCGCCTGGGCGGAAGGTCCCGGAGAAGGAGACGTTTGCCAGCACATCAGCACTGTTTTGTCTTCAATGGGGCTGAAACCAGAGATTCATGAGGTAAAGGATGGCAGGACTAACGTGGTCTGTACCATTCCCGGCAGAGGCAATGCACCGGGCCTTATGCTCAATGCCCATGTGGATGTGGTGGGAGTTGAGGGAATGGACGAACCGTTCACGCTCCACCGGAAGGGGGATAAACTATATGGACGGGGTGCTTATGATATGAAAGGTAGTGCTGCCGTGATGCTTGGTCTGGCGGAGAACTTCGCGGCGGAGTCACCACCGGGAGACGTCCACCTCACTTTTGTCTGCGATGAAGAAGATTTAAGCATCGGCATGGAACATCTAATGGGTGACTGGCTCACTTCACTGGATGAACCGCCGGCGGCTGCCATCATTCTTGAGCCAACTGAGGAGCAAATCGGCATCTGCCACAAAGGATTTGCATGGTACGAGATCGAGATCAAAGGTAAGGCGGCTCACGGCTCCCGCCCGGAAGAGGGGGTGGATGCCATCACACCCTTAGGGGCAGTGATCAGTGATATCACCACCATCGGCGATGAGCTTGCCAACGCCAAGCCACACCCCCTTCTAGGTCACAGCTCTCTTCACGTGGGGACGGTGAAAGGAGGGATGAATCTACCGGTCATTGCTGCAGAATCGAGGATCGACTGGGAGCGGCGAATACTTCCCGGTGAAAATGAAGATCAACTTGACGCTGAATTTCAGCGAGTGGTTTCCACGGCGAGAGGTGTTGCTGGCAGAGCGACCATCACAGCAAAAAAGCTATTCAGCCGTCCCCCCATGGCGACTCCTGAATCGGCCGATATCGTCCGCCGTATCAAACAGGTTACGCAGGATTCTGAACTGGCTGGCATGTCCTACTGGGCCGATTCAGCTCTTGCAGCAGAAGCCGGTATTCCCGCTGTTTTGTTTGGACCAATCGGTCACGGTGCCCATGCCATTGATGAATGGGTCAGTGTATCAAGTCTGGAAAGGGTCTATAAAGTGATTTTGACTGTGATTTTTGAGATGGGATCGGCTCCTAATTAAGAAACTTACTTTGACTGAAAAGTGTTTAGATCGAAAGGAACTTATTTGTAACAGTAGATTGTTTTTATTGTCCCCGTAGGCGTTAATTAGTTACAAAGACTCACAGGAAATGAATATAAAAGCGCCAATATTTGTTTTATTAATATCTTCTTTATTGACGGCTGATACCGGTACTGTCTCGGGTGTGGTGAGAGATGCAAGCACACTCCAGCCCCTTATTGGTGCAAATGTCATGATCATCGATACTCAACTGGGAGATGCAACAGATTTGGAAGGGAAGTTTGAGATAGGAGAAATCACTGCGGGCACAAGACACCTTCAGGTTAGTATGATTGGCTACGAGCAGAGAGTGTTTCTTAACCTGATGGTCACCGCTGCTCGTCCTCTGGATCTGATCATTAACTTGAATATGGAATCTCTTGAGGGGGAAGCCGTAGAGGTCAGAGGCAAAGCTTTTACACGTTCTTCTGCATCTGTCCTGAGTACTATGCATGTAGACAACTTTGAAATTCGCAGTGATCCTGGTGGTGTATTCGATATCCAGCGGATGGTACAATCCTTACCATCGGTAACGTCAGCCAGCGATCAGGAAAATGAGATCATCACAAGGGGGGGTATGCCAGGAGAAAACCTGTTCCTTCTGGACAATATCGAGATACCCAATCCCAACCATTTCGGTATTGAGGGAGCTGGAGGTGGCCCCATTAATATGATCAACCCACTCTTTGTTCGTGAGATTGAGTTTACACCTGGAGCATTCTCGGCTCGTTATGGTGACAAAGCGAGTAGCGTCATGGACATCAAAATGCGGGAAGGGTCCCGGGAGCAGCTTGAAACAGCTTTTGATCTTTCTATGGCTGGTGCAAGAATAAACGCTGAGGGTCCCCTTGCAGGCGGTAGGGGAGCATTTCTAGCAAGTACCAGCTGGAGTTTTTTGGATCTGATTGTTGAGAGTATCGGTATGACAGCTGTGCCACAGTACAACAATCATCAGGTAAAGGTCGTTTATGACTTATCAAGCAGTAAACGAGTAATACTTAATGCTCTGGCTGCATTTGACCAGATAAACATTATTTCCGAAAATGAAGTACTTACCCGTGGAGCCGAGAGTGTTGATTGGGAAGGGGAAGTCTATGTTGCCGGTGCCAGTCTACAGAAACTTCTCGGTCAGCGTGGTTACGGTTTGACAACACTATCCACAGTAACCAAGAAATCCTTTACCTGGGTTTACAATTTTGGCGAAAAGGACAATCCATGGTTCACCCGAGACAACACAATTCTTGAACATACCTTAAAGTCTGACTGGTCTTTAAGTTCAGATCTGGGAAGTTTTTCTGTCGGTGCCTTATTAAGAAACATCGGGTTTTCATATGATGAATGGGGAGGAACAGATTCTCTTTTCTTGTATGATACTTCCTTATGGGACGGTGCACAATGGATGGTTGATAATCCTCCTAGGACTGGTATTTCGCACATTCAGCCTGAGTTTAATTTCAACGAAATGGAAACCACTTTGAAGATGGGAAGCTATGCACAATGGCAGGCAGGTATTGGTCAGAGATCACAAGTTACGGCCGGAGGGCGGGCGGACTATTTTACGGCTACTCAAGAGTTGGTCTTGTCACCGCGGTTAAATATAGAGTTCTTTCTGAATGACCACACAAATCTTCACCTCGGCTACGGCAAACATTATCAGTACCCGGGATACAATCTTGTCTATCGAGATCCCGATGATCTGAATCGCGATCTCAAAGCGAAGTTCACTCATCAGTTCGTTGTTGGAATCGAGCACTTCCTTGCCCCAGATTTTCGCGGTTCACTTGAAGTATTCTATAAGATGTACGAAAATCTCCCGACCCACTATTACTGGACCAACCCGAAGGAAGAATATCCATTAACTTTGAAACACAGATCTCACTGGATTAACCAGGGGGAAGCAAGGAGTCGTGGCTTTGAGCTCTTCCTGCAAAAAAAGATGACACAGAACTGGCATCTTCTCCTCAGTTACGCTTGGAGTCATTCCCAAGCGAAAGATGTGCGGCTCTTTTTTACAGCAAGTGGGTCATTGAACGATAAAGAAAGTGGAGGGCAGTGGTATGACTGGGATTACGATATCAGGCATCAGCTCACCTTTATCGGAGGGTGGAAAAAGAAATTCCATAAAGAAGAATGGTATAAGGATTTAAAAAAGGAAAAATGGTACCGGATAACATCCACTCTTTTAGGACCTTTGAATCCTATAGCTGATGAAATTGAACTGAATGTCCGCTTTGGCTACAACAGCGGCCGGCCATACACTGAACGGACATATTTCTCTGAATTGCGGGACTGGGTAGCTCGCGAAGATGCTGACTGGAACAGTCAACGTTTTCCTGAATATCACAGACTTGATTTCATGTTTTTGCAGCGATCGATGCTTCCCAAGATGAATATTGTGACCTACGTAAACATTATCAACGTCTACGATCGGAACAACATCTGGGACTACGCTTACAGTTCTGACGGGACAAAAAAAGAAGTATGGCAGTATAAAACCATGCCTATAGGGGGGGTCATGCTGGAATTTTAGGAACCAGTAAGTTATAAGGTTCAGTATAAATTTACAGTACGAGATGAACTAATCAACCAAACCAATGCTATTATTTTCTATAGCTTTAATAACATCTCCAGCATTATCCAAGATGGCATTGAGCCCATGAATCAACGCTTTCACGGCGGCGGCTCCCGCTGATTCGATGGTGACAGTGGTGAGAAAAAACCAGTCTTCATCTTCGCTGCCGAGAAAGTTCTGAACCGTCGCCAGGTTTTCCAGTATAATGGGTCTTTCGGGATCGATGCGCCGCCAGTTGTTGAGGACGATGGATGCGTGACTGGCGATGGGTGGGCGGCCGCACCGTTCGGCCACGAGGCAAAGTGGCACCGCCAGCGATGAAGGAATGGCACTGGCCGGTTCATCGCCGCTCAAGACATAACTGTTGGCAAACATAGAGAGGAGCAGCATGGCACGGTCAATCTCAGGTCCATCCAGAAGAGCCGAGCCGTTCAACTCGGGAAGCTCCTCCACAGCGTTACGGAAATCTCCCTTCCGCAGAAGTTCCGGTGCGGCTGAGCCGAGGCTGTCCCATTCGCTGTATTGGGCAGGAAGTTCGGTGAGAGGATCAGGGTTCGGCAGAAATCCCCGGTCCGGATCGACATGAAAGCTCCGGAGCAGTTCAGCTAGTCGCATGGAGTGGATAGACAACTGGCCTGCTGGGTGCAGCGTCGGATAGAAAAGAGGGCACCTGAAGGTTGAGGAGATAGAGCCCATCCTTCACCGAATCGGGTGCGTAGAACATTTCGCTGATGGTCCGCCTAGAACAACTATCGGGATCAATCTCGGTGACTCCCGGCGGCACATTCCAGAAGATTCGGTGGTTTCCCAACTGACCACCATCATCGGCTCGGTCTACTGAGGGGGTGTCCACCAGAAGATGACGAACATTCAACTCACGAATATGCCTCATAGCCTCATTACTGAAAAAGGGGAATCTCTCTCTGTTATAATCCCGCGTCAGTTTTGATTCATCGTTTGGTATCGTTCTTACCACAAGACCGTTACCTAAATGTCCACCCGCTTCAGTAAACGCTTTTTCAATGGACGAGTGTGTGATGATCAGTTCACCCTCTTTCGTAGGTACGTGGTAGGAATCGTTCCTGATCACTTCTGGCGTGATGGTGATTAGCGTGGTGAGGATGAGATTGTTTTCCATCAAATCAGAGATTGAGATTTTATTCCGTGAGATATGCCCCACACACTCGGTGTGAGTTCCTGACGTGTGGAACGAGGCATTGACCGATTCCACGTTGCATGCGCCACCTTTCTTCACTGACCCGATAAAGTTCTCGGAAACAGTGGGTGATGCCTTTGCCAGCGGGGAGCCGAAAACACGGGGCTGCTGCCCATGAAAATGAAGATCAATGGCGAGTGAAACGCCACTATTGAAATCGGCGCGGAACTTCCGACCGCCAATTGATAATTCTGCTGAATCGATCACCGTTCGATGTGTGAGTGAAGGGTAAAAACAGCTTCACCTTCTGAAAGTTAACCATTAAACTCCGTCGGCATTAAGGAAATTATCCTTCCGTGTAGCGATGAAGAACAACTTTGGAACTGTCGTCTCACTGATCGTCCTCTTCTTCCTTTCGCTTATCTACCTACCTTTACCGGGCTTGGAGAAACCGTCAGACTCAAGTCTCGATTTTTCCATAGATGACGCGCCTCAGGATATCGGTCTCTTTGCTATTGTCCAAGAGAGCCGCAACCTTGATCGCCCCTTCCCGGATATGTTGATGAGAGAAGACAATCCCCAATCAAGAACGAAGATTGAACTAGGTCGGCTCCTCTATTTTGATCCCATCCTCTCAGGAAGTAATGACATTTCTTGCGCTCACTGCCATCATCCCGATCTTGGTTTTTCTGATAACCGGGGGCAATCCATGGGGAAGGGGGGCAAAGGGGTAGGCCGGAAACGCAGTGGAGGCTCCGTAATACGCAGAGGTTCACCTACTATCTGGAACTCCGCATTCAACCATCGTCAGTTCTGGGATGGCCGAGCAGTTGACCTTGAAGATCAGGCGGAGAATCCCATTCAGGACAAGTCGGAGATGGACCAGGATGCCGATGAACTGGTAAGAGAACTGAATGCAATCCCTGAATACAACAGATTGTTCAGCCGCGCTTTCCCCCGTGAAAATGACCCTGTTACCTTTCAGAATGTGACGTACGCGATAGCTGCTTTTGAGCGGACCATAATTTCGAATGGCTCACGCTTTGACCACTATGCTCGAGGTGACCGATCAGCTCTTTCTGACGCTGAGCGGAACGGATTGAACCTTTTTCGTTCTCTCAAGACACGATGTTTCGAATGTCACAACATTCCCACTTTCGCCAACCCCGATTTCAAGATCATTGGTGTTCCAGATCTCGAAGGTTGGCCTGCGGATTTTGGCAGGGGTGAAGTAGAGGGGGAGAATTACAACCACGCCTTTAAAGTGCCGACACTCCGGAACGTGGCGTTAACGGCTCCTTATATGCATAACGGCATATTCAACACCCTTGAAGAGGTGATCGATTTCTACTCAGGTGGTGGTGGACCCGGTCAGGGAAATGATGTACCGAATATGGATGACAAGATTCGAAGCTTTACACTGACGCCGACTGAAAAGTCCAATCTTATCACCTTTCTCCACACACTCACCGATGAGTCAGCCAAGCCGGAGATTCCTGAAGCGGTCCCTTCGGGATACGAGGTGGTTAAACCACTGGAAAACCAGTCACCAGAACTGGTGGCGTTTTTGGAAGGGCCGATAGAGAGGCCCAAGACTCAGTTTGAGAAAACCGGCAACCTCATTACCGTAAACGAAGGCCAGTATATTCAGGACGCCATTGATATGGCCGAACCCGGTGATACCATTCTCGTGAAGCCTGGAACCTATCACGAAACGCTCACTGTGGACATTTCCGGTCTTACTCTCCTCGGTGCCGAGGAGAACGGCCGACGACCTGTACTCGATGGGCGGCATATTCTGTCCGACGGAATGGTGGGCTCGGGCAGTGATGTGGAAATACGGAGGTTCGCCGTCCGAAACTATACCGCCAACGGCTTGATGCTGAACGGCGGAAGAAATGTTGTATTCCGTGACCTCTACCTTTATGACACGGGACTCTACGGTGTGTACCCCATTGAATGCATCGGCGTCACCGTGGAGCGGTGTGAGGTTACAAAGATCAGGGATGCCGGTATCTACGTTGGGCAATCGCGTGAGATTCTTGTCCGTGACAACAAGGTCTACGGCAACGTGGCTGGGATCGAGATCGAGAACAGTGTGAATGCTCTTGTTGAAAACAATGAGGCGTACAACAACACCGCCGGAATTCTTGTTTTTCTTCTTCCCAACAATCCATCCAAGATTTCCGTCGATTGCAAAGTTGTAAACAACCGAATCTATGACAACAACCATGAGAATTTTGGCGATGAAGGAGCCATCGTCAGCCTCGTCCCACCCGGCACCGGACTTCTCATCATGGCTGCCGATGAGGTTGAAGTAACAGGTAACGAGATCATCGGAAACAACACTACCGGCATTGGACTGGTGTCACTCGATATTGTTTTCGGTGCCGATGCCATTTATGACGTTGATCCCCTTCCCGACCGGAACTGGATCCACAATAATGTGATGGAGAATAATGGTTCAAATCCCGATCCATCCGTGGTTGAGTTAGGCCTTGACGGAGTCGATCTGTTGTGGGATCTTTCCGGATCTGAAAACCGATGGGATCAAGAGGCGACTTCTAAATTGCCGCCGCTACTTCCCGCCACTGACTGGCCGGACATCGCCCGCAGAGCCAATTGGCGTTTCTGGAAACTCCTCTCTTCCCTTTAACCCAGCTCCCTTAGATGTGAGCACAGACAGGATCAAGCTTATAGGTGTCCCTTATGATGCCAAATCGTCATTCCTCAACGGTCCTGTGGACGCGCCCGATGCCATTCGCAAAGCGCTTTTTTCTGGCGCATCCAATCTGTTCAGCGAATCAGGATTCGATCTTGGAAAATTGGGCGGTTTCAGAGAGGAAGCGGATCTGGAAATTGAGAACAGTGAGGCAGGATTCGATGTCATTGCGGAAGCAACTTCAAAGATGCTTGCAGCTGATTCCCGTCCTATTTTCCTCGGCGGCGACCATTCAATCACGTTTCCGCTGGTGAAAGCGATAGCTCAGTCCCACCGTCCATCTACCATTGTCCACCTAGACGCTCATCCCGATCTATACGATGAATTCGAGGAAGATCGTTTTTCCCATGCATGCCCCTTTGCACGAATAATGGAGGAAAGTCTGACAGACCGCCTCATTCAGATCGGCATCAGGACAGCCAACGAACATCAGCGAGAACAGGCGGAAAAGTTTGGCGTGGAGATGATTGAACTTCCCGAAATCCCCACTGACCTCGGCTTTTCACCCGATGACACCGTTTATATCTCACTCGATCTCGATGTCTTCGATCCAGCCTTTGCCCCTGGCATCTCTCACCATGAACCGGGGGGTATGACCGTTCGTGAAGTGATCGGAATTATTCACAGTATCAACGCCCCCATCATCGGTGCAGACGTGGTAGAGCTCAATCCTCACCGCGATGTGAATGGTGTGACAGCCATGGTTGCAGCAAAGATGGTGAAAGAGATCGTCGGGAAGATGGCGGTTTAAAGCCGGCTCGTTACTTCCCAGATGATTGAACTGACAGCAAATTCCATATATCAGCGAGGCGAGAATCATCATGGCAGTGGCTGAAATACCTGGCCTTACGGATGCCGGCAAATACCGCTTATTGAGATAAAGCAGTAACGGTACATAAATTGCCATGGCGAATCCGACGGATTCGTTGTGCCGTCAGTTAGAGCTTTGTATAGAATTAGGTTATTTTGCGAAAATTCTTGGAATGGTTACCCCATGACAGGAATTACATCCTCCCATGGAAGTGCTGAAGGCAATAGGCATATCAATCTGGTTATCATCCGTTACAACAGAGGGATAGAGCATTCCGACTTCACCATCACCCTTACCTTCAGGCAAAATATCTTCTGTGGTATAAAAATTTCCTAACCCATCTACTTCTAAAACCGCCACCGGGTTACCAGTTCGACTTTTGTTTGGGAACAACTTCACAAGTATATTGGGAAAGGGTGTTTCTTGATCAACATGGAAAATAGAGCCTGCTACAGTATAAACTCCACTGCCAGCTCCCTCCAAGGAATGACATTCGATACAATCCTGTCCTGTGTTGTGGCTGATCAAGCCACCGATTTTGCTAATCCTCGTTTCTAAACCATGGCAGGCGTTGCACTTCACTTCATTCATGTGGGGTGGAAAAACAAAAGATTTGTCCTTTTTCTGTTCTTCAGTAAGGAGTGTATCGGCCGGATCAGTACAGGCATTTAGAATCAGTGCGACAAGAGAGATTGCTACTTCAAGATTCTTAAAAGAAGAACCTTTCTTTGGATTTCTAGATACTAAATATGTGTTTTTCACCTTGAAAAACGAATATAGTTAGATGAATTAGTTTCAAATTTCCTTCTGGTTCAAAAGCCTTGAAAGATAGGAAGCAGTAATCCTATTTATATAGAATTTCAAGTTGCTTTTTCAGTTCCTCGTAGCGTTCGTAGGCATCTCGTCCCGGACGATGGTCTGCTTGATCTATCATGGAAGCGAGGTACCGAATCTGATCGATAAGCATTGTCTGAGGGTAAGGTCCGTCAGCATTAATTAACGCATCTTTCGGGCTATCTTCTTGAGCGGCCAGTTTCTTGGCAGCACTCAGAAGGTCACGCACCTCGAGGGCCAGCTTCTCCTGCTGTTCGAGATCATCCTGTGTCACGCCACTCTTTGCGATCCTTGGGTCGGCCATTAGCTCGAAAGATTGACTTTCCGTTTTCCCATTAACATTCATGCTAACTGTGTACTTTCCAGGAGCAACCATGGGCCCGTTTCGAAACGCCCGCTGGGTGTTTTCGTCCCATGCACCTGCGTGCCTCATATCCCAGCGGAATCGATGTGTTCCGGCGCTTTTCTTTAGCTGAGTCATTCCGGTTCGCATAGTGAAACCAGTGGCCATGGCCGTGGTGCTCCGCTCCTCAACACCGGGTGAGGTGCTGGAGTAAGTGCGAATGGTTTCTGCATTACTGTTCCGAATTTCAATGGTGATCTCTCCCGCTGGTTGTTCTTTAAGGGCATAGTTGAAAACAACGCCAGGTGAATGATACTGGGGGATCGTGCCTCTGCTTGAACCCCGGGCTCGGAAACGATAAAGGTCCCTTGGTTTGAAAAGTCCAGTGGAATTGTTCCCTACTGTCCGTTCCCATTGATGTAGGGGAGAGATATCGTCCATCACCCAGAATCCCCGCCCCATGGTTGAGATGGCCAAATCTTTATGATGGACTTTGATGTCTGTGACCGGCGTGATTGGAAGATTCTGCTGAAACGGTTTCCACGATTTTCCGTCATCGAAAGAGACAAAGAGGCCGAACTCGGTTCCAGCAAAGAGGAGCCCTTCCTCATCGGGATCTTCACGTACAACGCGCGTGGGATAGTCACCAGGAATTCCGTTGTTGCCATCTGTCAGCAAAGCCCATTTCTTACCGTAATTAGTGGTTCGGTAGATGTACGGTTTCCAGTCACCTAGCTGATAACGTAGTACGGCAATATACGCTTTACCCGGTTTGTGAGGAGAAGGCTCCACGGCATCCACACGGCCACCGGAAGGAAGTCCTTTCGGAGTCACATGCTTCCAGGTTTTCCCGCCGTTGCGCGTTACATGGACGGGCCCATCGTTGGAACCCACCCAGATAATACCCGCCTTAAGTGGGGACTCCCGAACGGAATAGATGGTGCTGTAATTCTCCTCGCCGGTGATGTCTCTTGTGATAGGTGTGCCGGAAAAGACCTGTTTGTCGGCTTCAAAGGCAGTGAGGTCCGGGGAGATAATCTCCCATGTTTCACCTTCATCGATAGTCTTATGGAGGTACTGTGACGCATGGTACACTGTGTTGGGATCGTGGGGCGATACATGGATGGGCGCTACCCTTTGAAAACGGAATTTCATATCTCTTGGATTGTGACCATAAATGTTTGCCGCTCCCACGTAATACTGGCGTTCCTGTCCGGTTCGCTTGTCGTAGGTGCCAAAGCGTCCTTTGCAGTTGGAGAATACAATCCAGGGTTCACTTGGCTTGGGGACGGCCGGACCCGTTTCACAACCGCCCACCGCTGTCCAGAGATTAATTCCTCCACCAGGTGCGTTCAGCGGTGGGTGACTAGGTAGTGAAATAGTGGTATTATCCTGCTGCCCTGCATAAAGCCAGTAAGGATGTTGATCATCCACTTCCACCTGATAGAGTTCAGCTGTGGACTGGTTGGACTGGGTCGTCCATGTTTTGCCTGAATTCGTCGTTACATTGACGCCACCGTCATTCGCCTGCACCCAAAGTGAAGTGTCGGCAGGATGAATCCAAATATCGTGATTGTCCCCGTGCGGAGTGGAAAGAACACGCCATGTTTCGCCACCGTCATCGGACCTCATAAATCTGTTGGCGTTGGAGAATAGAATGTCGGCGTCCAACGGATTGGACTCCAGATTGGTGTAGTAAAAAGGCCTGTTCACCAGCTCCTTTCGGTCGCTTACCTGCCGAAATGTTTCACCCTTATCATCTGAGCGATAAAGCCCTCCTGCATCTCCTGGCGCTTCTACAATGGCGGAGAGCCGGTTTGGATCGGCTACTGAGACAGCCAGATCGATCTTACCGATAAGTCCCTGTGGAAGTCCGTTTCGTTTAAGTTTCCAGGAATCCCCACCATCGATGGATTTGTAGATTCCTCCGTTCATTCCTCCGCTGATGATTGTCCACGGTTTCCGTTCCGCCCGCCAAGCAGTTGCATAGATGGTGTTTGCATCATCGGGAGCGAACTCGATGTCCGAAACCCCCACGGTGTCAGCGATGAACAGCACTTTCTTCCAATTCTTTCCGCCATCCTTTGTCCTGAATACGCCCCGTTCGGTGTTCGGCTGAAATGCCTGCCCTATTGCCGCTACAAAGATTACTTCGGACTTGGTTGGATGAATCTCCACAGCACCAATCTGGCCGGCTTCTATAAGTCCCACATGCGTCCAAGATTTGCCGGCATCGGTCGACTTGTAGACGCCCTTACCAGTTATGACGTTGGACCGGATGCCGTCCGAACCTGTTCCAACATAAAGGATATTCGGATTGGACTGTACTACTGCGATAGCACCGATAGATGGAGTTGCGAAAAAACCGTCTGAGATATTTTTCCAGTTCAGGCCAAAATCAGTAGTCTTCCAGACACCACCTCCCGTAGCACCCATGTAAAAGGTGCCCCGTTGCTCGACTATACCCTCCACAGCTGTCACACGACCTCCACGGGTGGGACCTATGTTTCTATATTGAAAAATGTCAAAAGGATTGCTTCTCTCTCCGCTCACACCTCCAGCGAAAAGAATGAATGTTAACAGCAATGCTCTCTTTTTCATTATAACTCCACTTAGTTTTTGATTCTTGAATCCTTCTTTTAAAGGATCGGTTTACTGCCTTAATCTTTTATTTTAATGTCACCAATTTCGACGTTCACTGGCAACTCTACCTTTTCACATATTTTCTCAACATCTGTGGTCCCAATTCGGCACCGTAGATATTGCCGTATGCATCTGCCGCCACCCCTTCAGCACCGGTGGTACTTGCGTTATCAGGATCTGGTATAAGTGCGGTGACCCAGCCATCCACCGCACTGCCAATGCGGATGCCGCGTTTCCAGCCGGGATTATTTCCCCATGTTGCATTGGACTCTGAATCCGCCGAGTAAAGGACATCATTCGCGTCGATGTAGAGACCACTGGGTCGTCCAAACTGCGTCCATGTGGAAATGTGGTTACCGTCTTGCTCAAAGATCTGGAGCCTGCTGTTACCTCCTTTCACCGATTTCGTATGAATTCCGTCCATTTGCTTGGCGGAACCGTTCACCGGTGGTAGAACCAAGATGAAGACTCCCGCCAGAATGCTAATTCGGAACACAATTATGGTAGGCCGTTTGAACTGTCCTCGCCGAACGGGCTATGCCATCACTTCTTTAAATCTGGAAGCAAACTTTTTCATCTCGTTTGGTTTGGCCATGCTTAGGCGGCACCACTTGTCAAAGGGAGGAAAGGGTCGTCCAACGAGAATACCCTTCTTTTCCATTTTTGCCTGAAAGTCCGTGATAGGAATGCCAGTACGGAAAAAGATGAAGTTACCTTCCGAGACAGCATACTCCTTTCTCGTCTGTTCCAACACTTCGTAGACCATCTCCTTTGCCTCAAGATTCTTCGATCGGCTCATCTCTTGGAAAGCTTCATCCTGCAGACTCGCCATGGCCGCCCGAAGGCCCAATATATTTACAGTTCCGGTAATGAGAGGCTCTATCTTGCTGATGATCTCCGGTTTAGCGACGCCATAACCTACTCGAATCCCAGCAAGGGCGTAAATCTTCGAAAAGGTCCGGGTCACCATCACATTGAGTCCTTCCTTCACAAGATTCACCATGGAGCGGTATCCCTTATCCATGACGTATTCATTGTAAGCTTCATCTACGAAAACGAGGCACTTCGATTCAATCTTTCTGCAAAACGGCTCCAGTTTGTCCGCCCCTATTGCTACACCTGTTGGATTGTTGGGATTGCAGATGTTAATCATTTTGGTGTTTTTATTGACTGCTTTCTCCAAGGCTGGAAAGTCGGGAGACATATCATCCTTTACTTGAACTCGATTAACTTTTGCCCCGAGGTTCTCGGCGTACATATTCAGGGTCTCATAGCCGGGGTAATTGGCCACAATATCGCCGCCATCACCAAGATAGTGAAGTGCGGTAACGTTCAGGATTTCTCTCGAGCCAGATCCGATAACAATCTGTTCTGGTTTGACACCTTCTTTTTTTGCTAACATCTCTTTCAATTCTACAGAAGCACCGAAATGGTTATAGAGGCTCGATTCCTCAAAGGCTTTCGTCATGGTCATTCTGGCTGTTCTGGAAGGACCGTAAGGATTCTCGTTGAACATCATCCTGATTGGAGAACGACTTCGTCTTTGGGAAGGTGTTGCGGCGGTTATTGTGCTCGCCCCAATGAGTGTTGCTCCCCCAAGGAGCATTCCGCTCCGCCTGAGCCAGTCGCGGCGTGTTAATACATCCTTCATATTTTGTCTCCCTTCAACTATAGTAGTGAATGATCAGAGGTTAATCATTCGCGACCATTTTTTCAACCTGCTTCAACAAATTGGGTTTATATTTATGAGAAGAGACACATTCACTGCTTTCAGGCTAAATTTTCACGCCTGAAAAACACCCCATGTCAGTTAAATCTTCAGCAATCCTTGTTCTACCCTTCGCCATGGCACTGGCAAAGGGAGAACAAACTGACGCTTCGCAGGACACACTGCGCTTCGATCTGAGGCCAGTCACTGTTACAGCTTCACGGTTGGAGTCTGCCGACATCAACCTGCCGGTGGCTATAACCGCTCTAGGCAAATCGGAGATCGCCTTGGGGCAACGCCAATTAGTCCTCAAAGAATCTTTGGCCGCAGTACCGGGTCTCTACGCCCTGAACGCCGAAAACTTTGCTCAGGATTTGCGCGTTGCTATCCGGGGTTTTGGAAGCCGAGCTGCTTTTGGAATCAGGGGAATCAAGATTTTGATGGACGGGATTCCCGAGTCAACTCCCGACGGGCAGGCACAAGTGGACAATATCGATATGGGATTCATTTCCCGTGCCGAGGTTATTCGAGGTCCGATATCGGCCCTTTACGGCAATGCTTCCGGCGGCGTTATTGCACTCTCATCGCCCTTACCACCGGCGGAGTGGATGGCTGATGCCAGAATAACCGGCGGTGATTTCAACTTTCGTCAGCGGCGTATCTCGACTGGGCAGACTTTGGGACCGATCAGTTATTTGCTGACCGCTTCGAAAAATGAAACTGACGGTTTTCGGCATCACAGCGAAATGAAAAGTTCTGTCATAAACGGAAAAGTGAAATGGGTGGTGACTCCCCGTTTAAACCTCACCATTCTGGTGAGCAGGGCGGATAGTCCACTAGCGAACGATCCTGGTGCTCTTAAGAAAGATGGAATGACCAACCGTACCGCTGCCCGAGAGCAAAATGTAACATTTAAAGCCGGGGAAGAGGTGCTCCAGTCTAAGGCTGGCGTGGTAGCGGAATTGGTATTCTCCGATTATCAGACTCTTTCAGCTCGGGGGTATACTTCAAAACGGGGGTTCCGGAACCGTCTACCTTTCATGAGTGGTGGGCAGGTTCAGTTCGACCGAAATTTCTCCGGTGGTGGACTGCTCTACACTGCATCAGGGTGGCTTCTTGGTCGGCCCTATCGAATGTCTGCGGGGATTGACCTGGAAAGCCAGCACGATGACCGTCACCGCTATGATAACCTCGATGGCATCCGCGGAGATGAAACACTACACCAATTGGAACAGTTCGGGAGTGTCGGCGCTTTTGTGGAAGAAGAGGTGCAAGTGACAAAATCGGTGGCCTTTACCTTCGGCGGACGGCTGGACGCCATCGATGTTACAGTACAAGACAAGTTTATGGATGACGCTGACGATTCCGGGGAGAGGCGATTCACAGCTTTCAGCCCACTTATGGGTATGGTCTACACATTCAAGAATGGGCTCAAAGCATATGCCAACATTGCCTCCAGTTTTGAAACGCCGACGCTCAACGAATTGTCCTCCAATCCTGATGGCACGGCTGGATTTAACGATGAACTAAATCCTCAACGGTCTGTGAATTATGAGATCGGTGCAAAGGGAATCCTCAACGGTCGGCTTCGTTTCGATCTTGCTCTGTTTCGGATCAATCTCAGCGATGAGCTTGTCCCTTATGAACTGGAGGCTTTTCCCGGCCGAACGTTCTACCGTAACGCTGGTAGCTCCCAGAGAAAGGGTATGGAGGCGGGCGTCACCGCACTTTTAGAGAAGGGACTCACCGCTTCTTTCAGCGCCACTTTTTCAGACTTCCGATACAGCGACTTTGAAACGGCATACGCTCTCCTTGACGGCAAGATGCAGCCGGGTGTCCCCGCCCGGTTTGGTTATGGAGAACTGGCCTACGTGACGTCGTCGGGACTTTTCGCTAAAATTCAAGCCCGTTACAGCGGTGAATTCTTCGCCGATGACGAAAACGAAGTGAAGGAGCCAGCCTATTCTGTTCTTGATTGGAGGATGGGATTCAGGAAGTATATCGGGGAGTGGATGTTGGAGCCATTTGCCGGTGTCAACAATCTACTTGATAGCGATTACAGCGCTAATGTTCGGTTGAATGCCTGGGGTGGCCGGCATTTTGAGCCAGCGCCGGGGCGACACTTTTACGCCGGTGTCAGGATGAGGGTGGGAAAGTAGCTAATTCTTCCTGAATTTCAGCAAGTAGCGATCCATTGTGTAGCGCCCTTCATCAAAACCCATGATGGAGTGGTCGTCACGAGCATTCCGGAGTATATCTGAACTTCCTTGAAGGGTAAACCCGTTGGCGGTGAATTCATCGATCACCACTTGCTCATTCAGTCGGTGCGTCTCCTCATCCCAACCGGGACGGTCAGTGGCCACATCCACAATGCCGATGACGCCCCCCTTCTTAAGTGATGTACGCAGTTCGGCAATGAGTGTGTCCCTCGGCGCTGTGGCGTCGTGGTAATTTCGGATAGAGACCATGACATCAATGCTGTTTGGCGGCAAGTCAGCTGGAGTATTGAATAATTCAACGTTGGAGAGGTTAGAATTCGCAATTCGTGCTTCGATCTGGTCCAATGTTTTGTAACGCCCTCCGCCATAGAAACCCATCATGCATAACACCCTGCCATCTTCGCCCATGAGGCGGGATAGGAGGTGTGTGTTGTAGCCGCCACCAGGCCATAGATCAGCCACTGTCATGCCCGGTTTGATGCCAAGAAAGTTGTAGACTTCGATTGCCTTCCTGTCATCGTCTTGAGCCTTTTCTTCGGCGGGGCGAGCGGGATCGTCCAGAACGGATCGGTCCAATGGCTTAGAACAAGAGACGAACAGAATCATTCCGCTGAAAGCGGATAGTGTCAAGAACCTTTTCACAATGTGGCTACTTTCTAGGGTGAGGGTGAAATCAGGCGCTATTTGTGGCGGTAGACAATCCGACCCCTTGTCAGATCATAGGGAGACATTTCAAGGGTAACGGTATCGCCTGGAAGAATCTTGATGAAATATTTCCGCATTTTTCCGGAAACATAAGCGAGCACTTCGTGTGCTTTGTCACCAATCTCGATCTCCACGCGGAACATGGAATTAGGGAGAGCCTCCTTGATAGTACCGTCGATAGAGAGCGGTTTTTCTTTAGCCATTATGACCTTTCAGCTTTTTTTAAGATTGATGTGACGAATACATGATTCTGAAAAACTGCACTGCAGAATATAGTTAAATCTGTCTATAAGGACGAAGGGAGGAGTTAACCATGGAAGCACGCCCCTTTTCCAGTTTTTCTTCACTTCCGGTCTTGGCTTTGATGTAAAAAACACTGTAGATGTGCTCAGGTTCTGATTGAGCATAGACACCTACTGTAAAAACCATGAGAATAGAAAGAGCTGTTGCACGTTTAAGCATAAAGAACCCCTTTTGGCTGATAACTGATTTCACTATCGAATTTTCCACGAATCAATATAAATGTAGTCAGAGGTCGGTTGTGAATCAACGATTCTCCCCTGATAGCAGTGGAAGTTTATTTAATGGAGAATCTTTCAAACCAGTTTCTGAGATATAGCTGAACTCTGATAAAATTTGTGGGTGGATTACTTCTACTGTGCCACCCATCTGTGAGACGGATCATGGCCGTTGGTACTTTCCTCAATTTCAGGGCCCTGTAGTACTGTTCAGTCTGTTCCATAGGTGTCCTAAGATCTTTTTCACCGGTCATTAGCATGGTTGGAGTGGTAACGTTACCAACGTACATAAGAGGCGACCGACGAAGATGTTCAGCTGGATCTTCCCACGGGAGCTCCTCGAAATTATAATACCATGATGACCCGTCTGTAGTGCCAACGAAACTTATCCAATTTGTCACCGGTGCTTTGGATACGGCTGCGGTGAATCGGTCCGTTTGACCTACAATCCAAGCTGTCAAAACGCCTCCACCGCTCCCGCCATAGACAAAGAGGTTCCTCTCATCAATATAACCACGAGAAATAACTTCATCCACTCCCGCCATTAGGTCATAATAATCCTTGTCCGGATAAGCATTTTTTATGGCGTTACCAAAAGAGCTTCCGTAACCTGAACTACCTCTGGGGTTGGTATAGAGAACCACGTAACCGTTAGCGGCATGATTTTGGTTCTTGAAATCAAATCCACAGTTATACATGGCATGCGGTCCACCATGAATCCTCAGTATAAGGGGATACTTTTTTGATGGGTCAAAATCAGGTGGTTTTACTACCCAGCCTTGAATTCGCAAGTTGTCCACCGAGTTGTACCAGATTTCCTCTACTTCACCCAGCTTTACTTCAGAAAGATGTGTTTTATTTGTGGAATAAAGTTTGGTGATTTGCGAAGGCTTCTTGATACTGAACGAGACAAGGTTTCGGGGAAGATGGGAAGTGCTATGGGTTCCCACCGCGAAACCTCGCTTACTAATATCTGAAACCCTCAGCATTTGTTTACCGTTGGTGATGGCCTTCGGTTTGCCTGATAGAGGAGCGAAGTAGAGGTTGGAAGATCCTTTGAGTGCAGCATTGAAGTAGAGTCCGCTTCCATCTTCCGCCCAAGTGAGGTTAGCAGGACGACGTCCCATCTCACTGGCAATCCTTACTGGTTTGGATCCGTCGCTCCTCATGAAATATATTCCTTCTTCAATATAGGTGTCTCTACTCCAGTCAAAACCGGTATAGGCAATATAACGTCCGTCTGGTGAAGGAATCGGACCTGAGTCTGGTCCTTTTCTTGAAGTCAGCTGTCGGATTTCTCCAGAGCTAACATCGATAGAATATATTTCTGATTCCCGCCATTCATATTCTGCGTCCTCAACACGAAGAGATTGAAAAACTATTGATTTACCATCTGGCATCCATTTGAAAGAATCATGGTTCCAGTCACCATGTGTGACTTGGTGAGGTGTCCCACCATCAGCAGGAATAGTAAATATATGTCGAAATCCTTCAGGGTGATATCCAATACGGTCTCTGCGGTAGTTAAGACGATCGATTATAGTAGATTCGTCAGTCCAGTTGGCGTCGTCCGGTCTGGCCGGCATAGAGATATTCCAATCTCCATTTTTATCAGGCGGCACCACCATTTGGAACCCTATAGTTTTCCCATCAGGTGACCATAAGATATTGGAGGGGCTTTTGTTCAAGCGGCTGACCTGGCTAATGGAACCTTCGGCATCCATCCAACGGACAAAAATTTGTGTTCCACCTGTTTTCCCCTCGGCCAAGAAAGCAATGCGTGTACCATCAGGCGACCATCGGGCAGAAAATCCATCCACGAGAAACCTATTCCGTGTACCATCACTATTAATGATCCATAGAGAATTGTCCCAGCTGTCGTTCACCGGATCTACCCATCGCCGACTGTAAATGATCTGACGGCTATCGGGAGAAAGTTGCGCGTCGTTTATATCTTCCCAGCTAAGGTAACGGTCAACCGTAAGACGGTTAGACAAGTCCGTAGCATAGGCTAATGGACTTATCAATAAAATTAGAGAAAAGAAACGTCGAGTCAAGATAGATTTATTTTTCATACGTCTAATCTAATCTCATATTCCTATGTCTAGCAAACAAACCAAACGAATAAGAGACGTCCTACAGTATTGCCACTATCAAAGTAGCTATAAGGTGATCTGTTAACGAAAATTCAAAGATTCTGCTTTTTGGGGATAAGATTCCCTAAAGTAAGAACCCCACTTTCCATTGGGGTTCTTACTTTAGCGGGACCGACGAGACTCGAACTCGCGACCTCTGGCTTGACAGGCCAG
>DKAH01000010.1:0-54041 GCA_002448795.1 Fidelibacterota bacterium UBA6931 | reverse complement strand
AGACTCGAACTCGCGACCTCCGGCGTGACAGGCCGGCGTTCTAACCAACTGAACTACGATCCCAATTGTCAATGGCCATGATCAGGGCCGGTACTTGTCTTTCCATACAAGGGCTAGCGGAATAATTACCAGATAGCCCGTGAAAAGCATGAGGGGCGCCAGTGTGAGGGACTGAAAGCTGTTCACCTCCCCGGCAGCCATGATGATATATCCGGCCGCAATCGTTACAAGTCCTATAGCGAATAGAAGGTAATTTTTCTTTCCAAACGCCCACCCCTCAAACAGATTGGCCTCTGAACTTTCATTTTTCTTTGCCACGGCGGAGGCAAATATACGACGGAGTTCAGAGGCCAATCAATCCAATTTTCCATTCTGAAAAAGCGTTGTTGCGCGTCGGTCTGAGCGGTTAAATTTGCGCCCGTATTTCATGACGTATTCAGGTTATTCCAGACCGGATCGTGTGGCAGGATTTGCTCTGTTAATTCTGGTCCTTTCCGGTGTTGCTTTCTACTCCCTTGTGGTTTTCTGGCCTCTACCGGAAGTGGATTCTCCGGTAACAATAAAGGTGAAAAAAGGTGCATCACTGAAGGAAATCGGAGATGATCTGCAAGCGAAGAATGTTATCACCGATTCAGAGACATTCGTTATTGCCACCCGAATGATGGGTCACGAGACAACCATTCGGGCTGGTGTCTTTGCACTATCCGATTTGAGATCCAACTATCATATTGTTCAGCAACTTGTGAACGGAACTCCGATTCTTCGCAAGATTACCATTCCTGAAGGGATGAAAAAGGAGCAGGTTGCCGCTATCTTTCAGGACAAGCTCGAAATAGACGAAGAGACATTTATATCGCTTTGCAAAGATGTTGATTTCATTAAATCACTGGGCATAGAAGGGTCATCGCTGGAAGGGTTTCTCTTTCCAGATACATATCAGTTCTTCGAGGGAGAAAGTACAGAACGGATCATCGAGACTATGGTATCCCAATACCAGAAACTTTTTAAAGAAGAACTTGGTCATCGCCTTGAGGTGTATGGACTAACGGAGCTTGAAATGGTGACCTTGGCATCAATCATTGAAGGGGAAGCCATTTATGACAGCGAGAGACCTCTAATAAGTTCGGTCTACCATAACCGTCTTAACATAAAGATGCGTCTCCAAGCGGATCCTACAATTCAATATATCATCAATGACGGTCCGAGACGTCTGCTGAAACGGGACCTCAAGATTGAATCCCCCTATAATACGTACCTTAACTATGGTCTTCCGCCGGGGCCCATAAACAGTCCGGGGCTGGAATCACTTCGGGCGGCTGTGTCGCCCGCTGATGCCGACTTTCTCTTTTTTGTGGCCAATGGTGAAGGATATCACACTTTCAGCAGAACCGAAGCGGAGCATAATGTGGCCAAGAAAAAACTTCAGCGTCACCGTCGCAAGGTGAAACGCCAGCAGGCCGAAGCCGCAAGGAAAGGTTAAGACGTGGCTAAAACAGTCCTGAACGACATTCAAAAACAGGCGGTTGAGGCCGTAGAGAAACCAGTGCTCATTTTTGCCGGAGCCGGGACGGGGAAGACTAGAGTGTTGACCCAAAAGATTGCATACCTTATTGAAGAGGGTGGATACAGCCCCCATGAGATCCTCGCCGTCACGTTCACCAATAAGGCAGCGGAAGAGATGGAAACGAGGGTTAAATCAATTTTGGGCAAAGCGTCAATACCGCTGAATATTGGAACGTTTCATTCTGTTTGCGCGCGGCTTCTGAGGCAGGAAATTTCCTCTCTTGGTTACAGTTCCAACTTTGCCATTTACGACACTACCGACCAAGACTCCCTTATTAAGTCACTACTAAACAACCTTAACATGAAGATAGATGGTTTCACGCCGGCGTCCTATCGGTCAAGGATGAGCTTTTTCAAAAGCAGGATGGAAGATCCGGAGGTAGCGTTGAAAAACTGTGCTTCACCATTTGATAAATCCGTCGCCGAACTGTACCCTGCCTACAGGGATGCCCTTAAAACAAACAATGCCGTAGATTTTGGGGATCTCTTACTTTTTCCACTGCAAATTTTCCATAAGCATCCAAAGGTGCTTCAGAAGTACCAGAAGCAGTTTAAGTATGTTCTGGTGGACGAGTACCAAGATACAAATCAACCCCAGTTTCAGTTGGTCAAACTGTTCTCTGATCTTCACAAGCGGATTACCGTAGTGGGTGATGACGACCAGTCTATTTACGGCTGGCGCGGCGCTGATATCTCCAATATCCTTGAATTCGAAAAAGCGTTTCCAAATTGCGACGTATTCAAGCTTGAGCAGAACTACCGTTCCACAGCTACTATACTAGCGGTCGCCGGTGCAGTGGTAAAGCATAACGAATATCGTGCCGATAAAGAACTTTGGACTGACGAGGACGAAGGGGCCATGATTGGAGTTATGGAAACTTATGATGAGATGGAAGAGACCGACGGCGTACTTGAACTTATACAGCAGGAGATTCAGCAGAATAAACGAACATTCCGTGATTTCGTCATCCTTTACCGCACCAATGCTCAGAGCCGTGCTCTTGAGGATGGACTACGTCGAAAGGGCATTGCCTACAACATCGTGGGAGGGCTGAAGTTCTACGAGCGGAAAGAAGTGAAGGATCTTCTTGCCTACCTCCGAATTCTGGTTAATCCACTCGATTCCGTGAGCCTAAAACGTATTATAAATTTCCCCTCCCGCGGAATTGGTGCAAAGACGGTGGAAAAATGTGAAGCGCTTGCTGCCAAGAAGCGTGCACCTCTCCTCGACATCCTAAATCAGCCCGAAGCGATGAAACTGAAAGGAAAACAGGCGGCGGGGCTAGTTGAGTTTTATCATATTATTCAGAAGTATAGAGAATTGAAGGATAAACTGGATGCATCCGAGCTAGCTTCCGTCCTGGTGGACGAACTGGGGCTGGTCAATTTCTATAAGCAGCAGGTAACGGAGGAGGCGATGGACCGTCTTCAGAACGTTCAGGAACTATTAAACAGTATTCATCAGTTTTGCGAACGGAACAAAGATGCCACGATCCGCGAATTTTTGGAAGATGTATCACTGCTTTCAGACATCGATTCATGGAACGACAATAATAATCAAGTCACTCTGATGACACTCCACAGTGCCAAAGGCCTGGAGTTTCCAGTAGTTTTCATTACTGGTCTGGAAGACGGCCTGTTTCCCATCGCCAGATCTGTAGAAGATCAGGATCAACTGGAGGAAGAGCGAAGGCTTTTCTATGTTGGGCTAACGCGGGCGAGGGAGAAGGCTTATCTTCACTACGCACCTAACCGGCGCCGATCCACTGGCGCCGTGGGATTCGGTCAGGCGTCCCGCTTTCTTCAGGAAATTCCCGAAAAATATCTCGATCGAATCAACTTCCATTCAGCCCTGACTCGTCGCCTCGTGAAAGATAAAGGCGGTGATGGCTACCAATTGAAGCATGTTCGTACCATTACCTCCTTTAACGAATTTCAGCGTGGGGACAAGGTGGAGCATCCGATCTTCGGAAAGGGTATGATTCTTGCTGTTGAAGGCGCCGGTGATAACCAGAAAATCACGGTGGTCTTTCAAGGGAACATCGAAAAGAAACTGATTGGTAAGTACGCCAATCTGAAACCGATTTCCTAATCGAGCTGTTTGAGGAAAAAAGTTTTCTCTGTACTTTCTCATTGAGAATGAGTCTCAAATGAGAGAGATATGACCGATCTTGAACTGGAGAAATTTAAACGCGTACTAAATGACGAAAATTTAAAGCTGACCCCTCAGCGCGTGGAGGTGTTCAGGGAGGTATGTAATTCGGATGAACATCTGGAGGCGGAAGAGATTTATCTTTCTCTGAAGCAGAGGAAAGTGAATATCTCCCGGGCCACTGTCTATCGGACTATGGATATCCTATATCAGCATGATCTCGTACAGCGAATGGATATTGGCGATGGCAAGTGGAGGTATGAACATTGGCTCGATTGCCATCAGCACGATCACCTCATCTGTATTCGATGTGGCACTATTGTTGAATTTGTAAGTCACCAGATTGAGGAGATTCAGCAGGATGTAGCGGATAAATTCAACTACAAACTTCTTAGGCATGTCCATCAGCTTTTTGGCCTTTGCAAGCAGTGCCGAAAGACACCGATGTCGGTTATCTGAGTGATCAGACTGCTTTCCTTTCTACTTGTAGCTTCAACTCTCTTTGTTTCTCAAACGGTTGTTCACAAACATGAGCGGCAACGGTTGCTGAACCTCATTGATGGCTTCCTACTGCTTTCAGAATCTCACCAACTGCTGCATATTGTGATGGGTGAGGAGGACGGAAATCCAACGAAAGCATACATTGACTAGTTCGGTCATCTAGCGATCTTCAAAGCTTACGGTTATTTTGGTGAAGTACCCACAACCAGAAAAGGTCTGGAAGTTTTGAAGGAAAAGATCTCCAGTCTTAAGGAGTGGACCGAGCTTAAGTCAGTTTTTGAGGACTGATCATCGCGGATTCAATTATCTTGCCTTCAAGTCACGGCCAATCTAGTTTCGCCGTTCAGGATAGGTGAGGTGATGGAGTTAACTCAAAATAAGGAATTAGAAATGAAACAGAGATTTTCCACAGCAACTGTATTGATGCTGGTTTTTGCTATTCTACCGACCACAGGAAATGCAAAGAAAAAAGATGTCTTAAAATCCATTGAAAAGAGAGAAGAAAACTACCATGAGATCGCCAAGCAAATCTGGATGTGGGCGGAGGACGGTTATCAAGAATATAAGAGTTCGGAACTTTTACAGAATACGCTGAAAAGTGAGGGTTTTTCCATTGAAGCAGGTGTGGCTGAGATTCCTACCGCATTTGTGGCGACTTACGGTTCTGGCAAGCCGGTCATTGGCATACTGGCGGAGTTTGATGCGCTTCCCGGGTTGTCCCAAGAAGCGGCCGCCGTTCGAAAACCGAGAATTGAAGCGGCGTCAGGACACGCTTGTGGTCACCACCTTTTCGGTACAGCTTCCACCGCGGCTGCCATTGCTGTAAAGGAATGGATGCAAAGATCGGGGACGAAAGGGACGCTGAGACTATACGGTACACCAGCGGAAGAGGGCGGTTCGGGAAAGGTCTACATGGTTCGGGCAGGACTCTTCGATGACGCCGATGCCATCCTCCACTGGCACGCCTCCGACAGGAACGATGGCAGTCCCGGCACAACATTGGCAAACCGGTCTGCAAAGTTCCGCTTCACAGGTTATTCGTCTCACGCTGCGGGGGCCCCGGATAGAGGACGCTCAGCTCTTGATGGAATTGAGGCGATGAATCATATGGTAAACCTGATGCGTGAGCATGTTCCGGAAGAGACCCGAATCCACTACGTGATCACGCGTGGTGGAGGTGCACCCAATGTGGTGCCGGATTTCGCTGAAGCTTTTTACTACGTCCGCCACCCCCGTGTGGATGAGCTTGAAGATTTGTGGGAAAGGGTTGTCAAAGCCGCTGAAGGAGCTGCCCTCGGAACGGGGACGACACTCGGTTTTGAGATCATCCACGGCAACCGCCCCGTTCTAAGAAATGATAAGCTTCAGAAAGTGGTTTACGATAATCTGAAGGAAGTGGGAGGAGTCAAGTACAACGGGCAGGAACGAAAATTTGCGGAAGCGATTCAAAAAACCTTTCGAAATGTGACGATGCCTATCGAGTCAGCGGCGGAGATACAACCGTGGAAATTCCGTCCCGGAAGTGGATCCACCGATGTGGGCGATATCAGCTGGATGGTACCAACTGCTGGATTGAACGTCGCTACATGGGTTCCTGGCACGTCTGCTCACACATGGCAGGCTGTGGCTGCCGGTGGAATGGGCATCGGCATGAAGGGACTGACGATTGCCGCCAAAACACTGGCACTCTCTGCAGTGGACTATTTCCAGAATCCGAAGGTCATCAGGGACGCACGGTCTGAATTAATGGAAAGACGGGGAGCGGACTTTAATTATTATGCGCTCCTTGGAGACCGTGATCCACCGTTGGACTACCGAAAATAACGGGAGCCGCGGGAGGGGCAGTGTGAAGCGAAGATTTTATACCCCCGTTCTACTTCTGGCTGTTTTTGCTTCAGCACAGGAAGCGCCCCAGAGGGACTGGTCAACGCAGACAGAGAATGTTCTTCTGGATCGAATGGCGACCAATGATCACGCCCGCCAGATCTACAGCAACGTTTTCAGTAGGCTTCGGGATGAAGGGGTCTCCGCCGATTTTATGATTGAGTTCTCTGTCCATCCGGATATCACTACTGACAATTCTGTGGTGCGTCGTTTCAATCGGCCCGCCGAAAAACTTTCTTATGACAGGTACAGTAAAATCTTTATCACAGATAGCAGAATCGAAGGGGGCGTCAAGTTTTACTATGACAATCGGGTTCTCATTGATACCGTTTCTCACCGCTTTGGTGTAGACCCTTTCTTGCTCGTCAGCCTCGCCGGTGTGGAGTCACGCTATGGAAAGAATGCCAAAACACATACGGTATTCGGTGCACTCCATACCGTAATCCATGATATCCCCCGAAGGGCGAAATGGGTTGAAAGAGAAATGGCCGAATATCTCATTTATTGCTGGGAAAATGATCTCTCGCCACTTTCTCTTTATGGCTCCTATGCTGGCGCTTTCGGTTATGGTCAGTTCATCCCTTCCAGTTTCCGGGCATATGCTGTGGACTTTGACAATGACGGCGTCCGTCAGCCCTTTGAGTGGCCCGATGTTCTTGCCAGCATGGCGAACTATCTCGTGAAAAATGGTTATGCCAAAGGGAATTCCGATTTTTCAAAAGGAAGTCCTAACTGGAAATCGGTTTTCCGTTACAATCCGGCTGAGAATTATGTAAAGGTCGTGCTGGAGCTTCGTGAAGCGATCAAAGAAGCGGCGTACTGAGCCTCACCGGATATAGACAGTCTTTATATTTACAAACTCACGGATCCCGAAGGGTGACAGCTCCCGCCCGTAGCCACTTTCTTTAACACCACCGAATGGAAGCCTGGGATCGGACCGAACAAAGTCGTTTACGAAAGCGGCGCCCGCATCGATCACTTCTCGGGCAATTTTTTCCCCTTTTTCCGAATCAGAAGTAAACACGGCACCGCCGAGACCAAAGGGTGTATCGTTGGCCACGGTCAACGCTTCAGCTTCATCTTTCACTGGGATCACTGAAGCCACAGGTCCGAACATCTCTTCTTCATAGGCTGCCATCCCTTTTGCCACATCTGTGAGAACAGTGACAGGATAGAAGGCGCCGTCTTTTTCTGGAATTTCTCCACCCAACAGGCATTGTGCCCCGGCACCCATAGAGCGTTTCACCTGATCGTGAAGGTCATTTCGCAAATCGTGCCGCGCCATAGGACCAATATCGATGGATTCATCTTTGGGATCACCCATAGACTTCTGCTTCATCAGAGTCAGAAGCTTTTCTTCAAAATCTTTTCTTACTGACTCAACAACGATAAACCGCTTTGCCGCAATGCAGCTCTGTCCCGTATTGATGAGTCTGCCCGTAACGCATGCCGCCACTGCTTGATCAAGGTCCGCATCTTGAAGGATGATGTAGGGATCGCTGCCGCCAAGTTCAAGAACGGTCTTTTTAAGAGCAGCGCCTGCTCGGGCAGCCACAGATTTCCCTGCTGGTGTGCTTCCGGTAAGCGTTACTGCCTTTATCGATGGATGATCGATAAGTTCACCCACTCGGCTGCTGCCCATAATAAGCGTGTTGAAGCACCCTTCTGGATAGCCGGCTTTTCTGAAGATTTCTTCAATGGCAACTGCACAACCGGAGACATTGGAAGCGTGCTTCAAGACACCAACGTTCCCAGCCATAAGAGCTGGTGCCGCGAAACGAAACACTTGCCAAAAGGGAAAATTCCACGGCATGATGGCGAGAACAATTCCTAGCGGCTGGAAGGTGACATAGCTTTTGGAGGCATCAGTTTCCACCGTTTGTGGAGCAAGAAACGCTTCACCGTTTTCAGCATAGTAGTCACAGGCCCACGCCGATTTTTCCGCTTCCGCCCGCGCCTCTTTGATAGGCTTGCCCATCTCTTCTGTCATAATCTCTGCGTAGTGACTGGCATTGGCACGTAGTTCGTTCGCAACCGTTGAGAGCAGTCCTGTCCGGTGAGCGAAATCGGTTCCACGCCACGCATCAGATGCCGACTTAGCCTGCTGGAGAATAACTTCTACCTCCTCTGCAGTCGTTTCCGAATATTCTCTAATCTTTTTGTTGGTGGCGGGATCAATTGAAATGAGCGGCATAGAGACTCCTTATGGTTTTAAACTGAAACTTAGGGCCGCAGAAATTATTTGCTACATAAAATCGATGAAACTTGATTCAGTGACCAAATCGATTGAAGCTGAAAGAGCTCTCTTGTAAGTTCAATCGATGTAAGTGAAGGGAAACTAAACATGAATTATCGAAGACTGGGAAAATCGGGACTCAAGTTGAGTGAATTTTCCTATGGTTCTTGGGTGACGTTCTCATTTCAACTGGACGCTAGTATAGCGACTGAATGTATGAAGACAGCGTATGATGCAGGTGTCAACTTTTTTGACAATGCAGAGGCATATGCGGAGGGACAGTCGGAAGTGATTATGGGTAAGGTCCTCCGCGATATGGAGTGGCCTCGAGACAGTTACTGCGTTTCTAGTAAAGTATTCTGGGGAGGAGAGAAGCCTACGCAGCGGGGTCTATCTCGCAAACACATCCATGATGCCTGCCACGCTGCTCTTAAAAGACTTAGAGTTGATTACCTTGATCTATTCTTCTGTCATCGCCCCGATCGGCAGACGCCTATAGAAGAGACCGTCCGGGCCATGGATTCCCTCATCCGTCAGGGAAAAGTGCTTTACTGGGGTACGTCGGAATGGTCTGCAGATGAAATCCGTGCTGCGTACGGTGAAGCGAAACAGCACAACCTCGAGCCCCCCACCATGGAGCAGCCACAATACAATTGTTTTGTACGTGATAAGATGGAGAAGGAGTACCTCCGTCTCTTTGAAGATGAAGGCCTCGGTACAACCATCTGGTCACCATTAGCGTCGGGGATACTGACAGGTAAGTATGGTGACGGCATTCCCTCAGGATCAAGAATGGCGCTTGATATTGATTTCTTAAAAGGTAGACTTGAATCAGAGGTCGGTAAGAACATGATTCATAAGACAAAGACCCTCACCTCTTTATCCGATGGAATTGGAATTTCACTTGTCGACCTCTCTCTGGGGTGGTGTCTCAAGAATCCTAATGTTTCGACCGTTATACTTGGGGCGTCTAATGTTGATCAGCTTAAAGAGAATCTTAAGGCAGCTGAGGCGGTGGATAAACTGACGCCAGATGTGATGGAAAGAATCGAAGCTGTTGTGCAGTCAAAGCCTGAGGCGTGGACTGACTGGTAATGAACTGCTGATTATGGTAACGTTTCGAACAGTCGTCCGCACGGTTGAGGTGTTTTGCTTCCGCAAATGACTCCTATGACCTCTTGACATTGTGTCTGTTAGATCCGTTAATTCGGCTATTGTGAAAAAGCTTGTACCTATCTCCAAACTGAAGAGTGATGCTGAGGTTCAAGGGTTCTACCTATGCAAAGAAAAGCACCTTAGGCGAACCCGAGCCGGTGAACTGTACATCGATATTGTTCTGACGGATGGTACCGGTGAGATCGGCGCCAAAGTTTGGGACAATGTTGAAGAATTGACAACAAGGTTTCAACAAGGCAACGCGGTGGCAGTCCGTGGTAGGGTAGACATTTTTCAGGATAAAAAACAGATTGTCATCGGCAGGATAAACAAGGCGACAGAGGCCAAATACGCCCGTTACGGATTCAAGCCAGAAACATTGGTGCCATCATCACCGAAAAATCCTGTCCGGATGTGGACTTACCTTGGTGCTTTGATCCAGAAAATGGAAAACCCCTTTCTCAAGAAACTGGTCTCAGGACTCTATCGTACGCACAAGAAGAGGCTCATGACCATGCCTGCGTCCCTGACGATGCACTATACTTATCGGTCGGGATATCTTGAGCATGTCCTCTCAATGACACGCCTCGGGTTGACGCTGTCAAGTCACTACCGCGCCAATAGTGACTTGCTTGTTTCGGGGATTCTCCTTCACGGCATTGGGAAGGTGCGTGAACTGACCGACGCCCTTCTCCCGAAATATTCAGACGAAGGAAATTTCATTGGTCATTCAGTTTTGAGCTGGGATATGGTTCGTCAAGAGGCAGATAGGATCAAAGGATTTCCACCGGAGCTGTTGCTTGAACTAGAGCATCTGATTATTAGCCATGAAGGTGGTTTCAGTCCAAGGTACGTTAACGTTAGCCGAGCCCGAACCAAGGAGGCACTACTCCTTCAGGCGCTGGATAACCTTGATACGAAGGTTAGTGTCATGAACAGAATTTTGGCTGAAGACAGTGAAGAGGGTGACTGGACTAGCCGGAGGAACTATTTCGGAACAGAACTTTACAAGGGCAGCAGACAGCAGCCTGACTAATCTCAGCCGAGGGGCAATGTTTGTGGCCCTGGCTGTCGGCTCCGGGTTCGCACTGCTGATGGTTCCCAACGTTGAATTGATCACTGCGGTAGTTTTTACCGCCGGTGTCTATCTCGGCTCCCGTTGGGGATTCGTCGTGGGGGCCGTGGCGGAATTTGTTTTCAGCGCTGCCAATCCCCTCGGTTCAGGACTGGTTTTCCCCCCCATGCTTGTCGCTCAGGTCTTGGGTATGTCTATCGTTGGAGCAGTTGGAGGTGCTTTCGGTAGATTTGCGCAAGCTGATAACTGGTCTTTGATAAGGAGATCTGTGCTGGGAATTGTTGGTGTGATCCTGACATTCCAGTTTGACGCGCTGACAACTCTAAGCTATCCCGTGTCTGCAGGATTTCCCCTTGCACAGACATCAGTCATTTTTCTTATGGGAATCGGCTTTACCTTTCTACATCAGTTGACCAATGCCGTCATTTTTGCTACCGCTCTTCCTCAGGTTTTCACCCGTCTTCGGGAAAGGAGAAAGCTGTGAGGAGGATCATGGTTATTACGGTTTTGCCGCTGACCCTTCTCGGCTCGTCTCCTGGAGAAATTCCGTTCGATTGGAGCGGTCAGTGGGGGACAAGTCACAGCTACGGTTTTTCTTCATGGGGCATCGGTTTTCATCGATCCCCCTTACATTTTGATGGAAACTTTGTTGAGTGGCCCAATCGTTTTCGATTTTCGTCGCCCGCTGTACGAGACGGGATGAGCGAAGATGGATCGCTCAGTACCTCTATCAATTACCGGAAGGGAGACTACGGCCTGGATGAATTGAGTCTGGACTTTCTCTCTCACCTTTCACCGAATCGAACTACACGGTTCCGCGCCTTTAAGAGAAACTTTGAAGATTATCATGGGATATTTGATCCTATGGATCGCCCTGGAGGAACTGTTCAACAGAATTACAGATTTGATTCCGAATCATCAGGAGGGAGAGGAGATAAGTGGCAGATCGCGACGGCGCTTTTTTTGACTACCGGGGGCGTTCCTCGATGGAATATGCAGTGGGAACGTGGTGCAGAAAGGAGGGATAAAATCCTCACGGCCGGGGCCAGCTACAGCGGCAAAACCGGTTCGATGAAATACCGATTGGAAGGATCCTCTTTCCTCGAGCAATTCCGCAACCGAAAGATGGTGGAAGAAATTACTGTATGGTCCGCCGATCTGTACAGTCATCGAATCCACGCTTTGGGTGAACTGCCTGTACAAAAAGGGTTTTCTTTTTTCTTTTCAGGAACGGGACGATCTGCCGCTGTCAGTTCGGATACGCTGGGGAACCAATGGCAGTCTTATCTCGGCGCTGCCGCAGGCCTCCGCATTCATTCCTCATCGTTGGAAAACAGGGCCGCCATCGGTGCTTCCCGAGTATCCTCCGGTGAAACGGCGATAACAGCCCAGGGACATTTTCGTTTGAAAGGGCGAGAGAAATCGCTGTTTTTGACCTTTAAGCGTGACCTTCAGCTACTTCCTTTGCAGTTTACAAGCCGTGCTTTTATGTATGCCCGCGACAGTTTCTCCCATATAGCATATCCGCGGGTACGCCCCGATTCGACTGCCAGAGTGCCGACACGAACCGTTTTCAGAGCGGGGGCTTCCGCTGCTGGTGGGGACCGGGTTGCCGGCGAGCTGACTCTGTTTGTCTCTCAGATATCGCCCCACCATTATTTCGAAAAGATTGTTCAATCTGATGGGCTTCATGTTCTCGGTCTTAACTCCGAGCGGACATCTCGGGCGAGAGGCATTATCTGGAAAGGGAGCGTCAACTATTTCCGTGACTGGACAATTTTGGCACAAGGTAAATCGATGCTCGATGGTCAACCGGGGTGGGGATACCTGTTCAGACATGATAACAGAGTGGAGTTAAGATTTCACGAAAAACTTTTTTGGGGAAGGTTGGACGCCGGAGTGAACCTCTCCGCCCATTACTGGAGCGGAAGGACAGCTTACGATTGGGACCCGATCTTAAATATGGGATTTACAGAAACCGGACCGCGGGACGTCCAGGAGTCAGTTGGTATACTGAGCGCCGAGTTCAAGGCGGTGATACAGTCTGTAGAGCTATCCTACGTTATGACAAATCTGCAGTATCTGATTGAGAGGGCCTCGGGTGAAATCGTGGCCCATACTTTTTCACCGTCACCGCTGTTTCCTCCCGCGGGGCGCCTGGTCTATTTCAAAGTTGGCTGGTACTTTAGCAACTAGCGGGAGACACCCACAGTCACGAAGATAGTCCTACCCGGCTCGGGATAGTCATACACCGACTGCAGTTCCCGATTGTCCAGCAGATTCCGAGCGCCACCCTCGATGATAATCATAAAATCGCTGAGCGGAAGATTAAAACTTAGAGAAAGATCAAGACGTTGGTAAGAATCCAAAAATCCTTGGTCAGCATAACTGTAACGTCGGCGGCCAAGATTCCTGTAACTGAGATGCCCCATAACTTTTTTTACTGTCAATTGAAGTTCACCCCAGTGAGCCGTAGGTGGGACGTATAGAAGCTGTTCACCTTGGTTTGCACCTTCCGTCAGCACTCGACTGTCCGTCGTTTCAGTGCCTACTGTAATAGTGATAGGCCAGGCTTTCGGGGCGACAATTGCTGTCAGTCCAAAGACTGTCAACTCAGATTTCATTACGTTCTGGGGTGAATAGACCAACGACTCGTCCGGTGCCCACTGGATGAGATTGTCGACGGTATAATTGGCGGTCGTCAAGGATCCGCGTATGGTGCCTTCATTCAAAGGTTTCAGATTAATCTTCAGATTAGTGGAAACACCTTCCTCTGGCTGGAGATCCGGATTGCCTTTTGTGTAGCCTGAGGCGTCTTCCCAGAACAGGTCGTTGAAAGTCGGTGAGCGATAACTGGTCCCGCTGCTGATCGTCATCGACTGAAGGGGTCCATCCCTTAGTTGCCAGACAAGCGCCAGGTTACCAGTGACAACTGCTGAGCGGGAGTGATCATCCCAGTCCACACGAGCACTTGGGGCAAAAGTGAAATCCTTACTAAAGCTCAGTTGGGAAAGTAATCCAGCCGCGCCTTTAGTAACGGTCTGATCACCGGCATTATCACTCGTCACATCAGTCCGCCCCAGTTCCATGCTCACAGTGTTGGAGAACCTGCTTGCACTATCGAATCGATGAAGGAGACGTGTTTGCCAGTTGCTCACTTGATGCCTTGACTCTTGCGCCCAATCGGGATTGGTAAAGTATTCGTCTGAGCTGATAGCTCCCGCCATCAGTTCGGTATATCCTAACCGAGAGACAGTTCTTCCTGTCAGGATAGTGAGAATCTCATCGTTTTCTTTGTTTGCTGTGGGCGAAGAGTACTGAAGCGAGCCCGGGATGCCTCGCTCGGTCTGTGTAACAATGAGATGGGAACTGATGTTCCATCCTGCGACATTGGCTGCCCTCAGTTTCGTTCCCACTGCATTCTGAGCGAACCTGTTATTTTCTCGATAGTTGCCTTCGCTCTCGAATTGATTACCGTAAAAAGAAAACCTAGACTTGCCAAGCTGGAGAGATGTCTCCCCACTAATTCCGCGATCACCGAGAGAACCCGAGCGAACTCTCAGAAAGTTTCCGGGCTTTGCCGGTAGGAAGTTCACCGCTCCGCCCACAGCGTGGGAACCGTAGAGGGACGACCCTTGACCGGGGTATACTTCGCCTTGAGCGAAGAATTCAACAGGAAGGGAACTCAGATCGAAAATACCGTTCTGAGGTGAATTGAGAGCGAAACCGTCCAGGAGAATGAGCATATGTTCGGAGTAGCCCGTGGGCGATGAAACAGTTTTCAGTCCCGCCGGACCGCCATAATCGCGAACTTGAATTCCGAAGCGGTCCATTTTTTCTCCTATGCCAACGCCTGAAGAGGGGACAGCATTGAAGTCGATACCCCAGTGATCCACTGGAAGTTGAAGGCTCTCTTTACCATATAGGTTTCCGTAAATCACAACCGGAGGGAATTGATAAGTCCTTCGTTTCAGTTGGATTTCGATTCTTGACTTATCTACCGTTCGCAAGTTGACAGTATCAGGATGAAAAGCCGAATGGGCAAAGATAACTATTGAGTCGGAGATCCCCAAGGCCGCGAGATAGAAACGACCATCTCGGTCCGAAGAGGTGCCTCGGTTGGCGTTTTTTATATAGATGTTTCCGTAGGGCACGCCCGTTCCGTCATCGTCTGTGAGACGCCCGGAAATGAAATCGTCATCTTCCCGCGATAGCAGCATCGATGAGTGAAAGACGATTATTATTAAATAGAAGATATAGTGAGGTGTCATGATTCTCTCCTTTCCCTCGAAAGTGATTTCTGTCAATAACAGAATTGAGATACTGAATACGGCAGATATCCTGACTTACGCTTCGCTGTGCCGCTCTGCCTTCCCATCCGCCTTGGGCGAACAGTGACTCTCCTTGGAGTTGAGCGGAATTGGCGCTTACAGTAGCGGGGCTGTACCCGATTCTCACGGGTTTCCCTACCGCAATCAAACTTTTAAACAGTTCCAAATTACTGTTTCTCTCGTCGGAAAGCAAAGGCTTTTACCTTGATTCGATCTAAGGGTCAAGATAAATTCCAAGAATTAGTAAGTAGGAAGAACATACCGGAGCTCAATGGATACAGTGAAAAAACATATGAACGGAATTCTCAATCGGCAGGTGCTGGTTCTGAACCAGAACTATCATCCTCTACTGGTCTGTTCAGCCCGACGAGCAATTTCCCTGGCATACCTCGGAAAGGTTGAAGTGATTGAGAAATACAGGGAAATGGTTCATTCACCTTCAGTCGCTATGCCGCTACCAAGTGTGGTGAAGCTGGACAGATTCGTCCGTGTGAAAGAGAGTAACATTGTTTTGTCGAGAAAGAATATTCTGAAACGCGATAGGCACCAGTGCCAATACTGCGGAAGGCGGAGTGTCCCGATGACCATCGATCACGTCGTACCTAAAGAGCGGGGAGGGCGAGACAGTTGGGAAAATCTGGTCTGCTGCTGTCACATCTGCAACAGGGCCAAGGGAAATCGTACTCCTGATGAAGCCGGAACCAAACTGATGCGTCGTCCCAAGAAACCGACAAGAATTCACTATATACGGCAATTCATCAAAAGGGAACAATCGGCATGGCGACCTTATCTTTATATGGAACCGATGAAATCTGGAGCCCTTGCTTGAAGAAAAAACGCATCCTCAGTG
The DNA here is from genome assembly GCA_002448795.1 of Fidelibacterota bacterium UBA6931. Lineage (GTDB taxonomy): Bacteria > Fidelibacterota > Marinisomatia > Marinisomatales > S15-B10 > S15-B10. The sequence goes on along the minus strand of DKAH01000010.1, from coordinate 38,294 downwards.
GGATACAACCCTCGGGTAACCTCCACATCGGAAACTATTTCGGCATGATGAAGCCAATGATCGACCTTCAGGCGGACAATGAACTTTTCTGTTTCCTCCCCAACTATCATGCCCTCACATCACAGACTGACGGGGAAGTCCTTGCGCAAAATACCGTTGAGGCGGCGGCCGACTTCCTTTCCCTAGGGATGGATCCTGAAAAATCGGTATTTTGGGTTCAATCTGATGTTCCAGAAGTGGCGGAGCTGACGTGGGTACTAAACAATGTGACCAGCGTTGGAATGCTTGAAAGGGCAACATCGTACAAAGATAAAGTAAGTCGAGGCATGACAGCCCATCACGGACTTTTTAGCTATCCCGTACTGATGACGGCTGATATTCTCCTTTACGGAACGGACGTCGTCCCCGTAGGGAAAGATCAGAAACAACACCTTGAAATGGCTCGGGATATCGCTACCAAGTTCAATACTTTATACGGTGAAACATTTGTTGTTCCGGAGCCGCTTATCGCCGAATCGACTGGCCTCATCCCTGGAATTGACGGCCAGAAAATGTCCAAGTCATACAACAACACCCTTGAAATTTTCGGTGGGAAAGATGATCTGGCTGAAAAAGTGATGAGTATTGTAACCGACAATACACCGCCCGATGAGCCAAAAGACACCAAGAACAACGCCCTTTTTATGATCTATTCCCTTTTTCTAGAGGAATCGGGAAGATCTAGTCTGGAAGCTCGATTTCATTCACCGGGGTTGAAGTATTCTGATGTAAAAAAAGAATTGGTTGAAGTCATTTGGGACTTCTTTGCTCCTTACCGTGAAATGCGGGGCGGCTTGTACGGAGATTCAGAAACCGTGATAAAAATTCTTAAGCAGGGTGCGGAGAAAGCACGGGCCGCTGCTGAATCTTACCTCGAGGCGATCCGGAAGAAAACCGGCCTGAAGTACTGGAATCGGTGAGCTATCAGATTCAGCTTGACAATTTCGCCGGTCCTCTTGACTTGCTTCTCTTCTTCATCAGGCGGGATGAAATTGACATTATGGACATCCCAATCGCCACTGTTACGGAGGAATATCTAACATACCTTGAGATGCTTCAGACGCTGAATGTCAGCTTGGCGGGGGATTTCATGGTTATGGCAGCCACTCTCATGCGTATCAAGGTAAAAATGCTTTTACCATCGCTGAGCGAAGAGGACGATGAAGAGTTCGAAGATCCGCGGACTGCCCTGGTTCACCAACTCTTGGAATATCAACGTTATAAAAAAGCGGCCGGCAATCTGTCTGCAATGAACGATCTTGAGAGCAGAAGATTTCATCCTTCGGTTATCCGTAATGTATCGGACACTGAGGAAGACCCCGGTTTTTACCTCGAAGATGTAACTCTTTTTGAACTTGTCACACTGTTCAAGAAAGTACTGAAGCAGATTCCGCCGGCTGTTCACTATGATGTAGAGCGGGAAGAAATTCAGGTAAAGGAAAGGGTGGCAATGATTCTGAGCAAATTTGTGGAAAAAAGTCAGATCATGTTCTCAGAGTTGTTCTCAAATTTTTCTTCCCGTCAGGACATAATTGTCACATTCGTTGCAATTCTGGAATTGATCAGAGATGGTCAGGTGAGAGTCACCCAGAAGAAATTGTTTGAAGATATACTTCTCGAAAGGGTCGAAGCTTAGTAGTGGCGAAAAAAGTGACGACTGAAGAACTTCAAATTATTGAAGCTCTACTCCTTGCCTCTGAAGATATACTTACCCAATCGAAGTTGAACGTCTGTTTTGATGGTGATTCAGCACCCTCACTCACCGAAGGAGCCCATCTTCTTCAAGTGGAATATGAAAAAACAGGGAGGGCGTTCACCATAGAGAAGGCGGCAGGAGGCTACCGCTTGTCGACCCTCCCTCAGTTTGCACCTTGGATTCGCCGTATGCTGACACGTGCTGGGAAAACACCCCTCTCTCAGGCAGCTCTGGAGTCACTGGCTGTCGTAGCCTACAAGGGACCAGCGACGCGGGCGGAGCTAGAAAATATCAGGGGCGTTAGCTGTGCGGGGGTAATTAAGACATTACTTGATAAGAAACTGGTGAGAATCTCCGGTAGGGCCAAAGGGCCCGGAAGACCTTTATTGTATGCCGTTACAGATGCCTTTCTTCTCTCATTCGGCCTTGATTCAACAGCAGATCTCCCCAAACTGAAGGAGATCTCGGAGCTGATAGCAGAGGGAGTAGGTGATGGGGAAGCCGAGTCAGGCGGGGATGCGGCTGATTAGATACCTCGCCACCGCCGGCGTTGCTTCACGAAGGAAAAGTGAAGCGGTCATCAGGAGTGGTCAAGTTGAGGTCAATGGGGAAACGGAGAAAGATCCGTTCAGAGTTCTATTGGCATCAGATTCAGTCTCCGTCAACGGGGAAACTATCTCAGTTCCTTCAAAAAGAACGATTCTCCTGCTTCACAAGCCGGCGGGTGTTGTGACTACCGTGAGAGATACACACGGGCGGAAGACAGTTATGGATCTGGTTCCCGCCACTGGCCGACGGCTTTTTCCCATCGGGCGGCTCGATAAAGAGACGACGGGAATTCTCTTTCTCACCGATGATGGCGACCTTGCTTACCAACTGACCCACCCCAAGTTTGAAGTTGAAAAGATTTACGAGGCAACGATAGATCGTCAACTTACCGAGGCGGAAAAAGTGTCTATTGCTTCGGGGATCAACATTGGAGAAGGAGAGGTTGGTCACGCCGAAGTGGTGATGCAGAAAACCATGGACGGAGACGTGATCATCACTTTGAAACTTCATCACGGTATGAAGCGGGAAGTACGACGAATTCTTAAAGCTGTGGGGGTGCAGGTGAGGCAACTTCACAGAAGTGCCTTTGCTGGTATCTCTCTGGGCAATATCAAGGTCGGTGAATCACGTTTGCTATCAAGCAATGAAACCAGTTTCCTGAATAGAACCTTAAATCTCGTTCCAGCATCTCCTGATGGTTAAATCTTTGCTGACTCTAAATAAGGTGGTTAAATTACTTGGCTCTTTGAAAGATGGTTTATTCAACAATGGGTCGCAACGATTACGAGAATAGTATGATCGTTGCGATTGACGGTCCCGCTGGCTCAGGCAAGAGTACAACCTCTCGACGTGTCGCCGATCGTCTGGGTTTTCTTTACCTTGACACAGGTGCCATGTATCGCGCTGCCACGCTCGCAGTCCTCTCAGATTCAGCTAATCTAAAAGATGATGAAGGGATTGGCGCGTCGGCAGAATCGATGGAAATCGACTTTGATAGAAGTGGTTGTCGGATATTCTTGAACGGTTTAGATGTTTCCCGTGATATAAGGAGTCAGGAGGTAACGGACGCTGTCAGTACTGTCAGTGCTTTTGCTATTGTCAGGGAACGGATGGTAGACTTGCAGCGGAAGATTGCTGGGAACAGAGATGCTGTGGTAGAAGGCAGGGACATCGGCACAGTGGTTTTTCCTAATGCAAATTGCAAGTTCTTTATAGTTGCCGATGTGACAGAACGGGCAAAGCGCCGAAAAAAAGATCTTGCTGAGTTGGGGATTGAACTAACTGTTGAACAAATTGTTGAAGACTTGAAACGGCGGGACAAATTGGACTCTTCGAGACCCATTTCGCCGTTGCAAAGAGCAGACGACGCTGTTGAAATTGATACAACAGATATGACAATGGATGAACAGGTAGATCTGATCGTGACAAATGTGAGAGAGCGGTTAGACAGAAAGGAGATGAAAAAAAGTAGTGACTGAAGAAGTGTTGACTGACGAAATAATCGATATAGAAAAGAAAAAAAACGCAGATTTGGAAGAGGATTTTTCAGAAGAAGAAGCTGCTGAAGCCGAAGCACAGAATGGCGAAGCTTCCACTGAGTCTGTCTCTCTTGAATTACAGAATGTGACAAGAGATTATTTGGATCCAAGCCTTATGACCGGCATTCGAATTGTCGAATCATCAGAACTGTTTGGTATTGATGAAGAAGAGCATCCCGTCTCTGATGAAGAGATGGCTAAGTATTTAGAGACTTTTTCTGATATTGCCCAGAATCAGATCATTACCGGACGCGTCATCGGCCAGAATGAAAAAGAGATTATCATGGATATCGGCTTCAAGTCCGAAGGAATTATACCTCGGTCTGAGTTCAGTGGCGCCGAGCCACCAAATATGGGCGACACCATCGAGGTGTATCTCGAAAAGATTGAAGATAAGAATGGACAGACCGTTCTCTCAAAAGAGAAAGCTGTCTGGATGAAGGGATGGCTGAAGCTGATCAAGATTCAGAGTGAGGACGGGACTGTAAACGGTACCATCCTTCGGCGCATCAAAGGTGGATTTGTTGTTGATGTGGATGGTATTCAGGCGTTTCTTCCCGGTTCTCAGATCGATGTCAGGCCTGTACAGGAATTTGACAGCTATCTTGGACAAGAGATGGAATTCAAGATTGTAAAGATTAACCAGCTGCGGAAAAATGTGGTTCTCTCACGAAAGGCACTGCTCCATAATGTACTCCGAGAACAGAGGGAATCACTTTTTGACGAAATTGCCACGGGACAGATTATTGAAGGTGTGGTGAAGAACATCACTGACTTTGGCGTTTTCATCGATCTTGGTGGTATAGATGGACTTCTACACATTACCGATCTTTCTTGGGGACGTGTAAATCACCCTTCGGAGGTGACAGAAGTGGGTGAAACTATCAACGTCAAGATCATTGATATTGATCGTGAAAAACAGCGTATTTCACTTGGTATGAAGCAGCTGACACCCCACCCATGGGAGACTGTTGAGAGTAAATACCCTGTTGGGACTAAGATTTCCGGCCGGGTTGTAAGCCTTACCAACTATGGCGCTTTTGTGGAATTGGAAACAGGCGTTGAAGGCCTTGTTCATGTTTCAGAAATGTCGTGGACGCGAAGTGTCCATCGACCGGACGAGGTTGTCCAGATGGGGGAAGAGGTTCAGGCGCAAGTTCTCAGTATCGACTCACAAGAAAGAAAGATTGCCCTTGGCTTTAAGCAGCTTCAGCCTGATCCGTGGGAAGGCGTAGATGAACGCTACGTCATTGGTTCTACCCTTAAAGGTACCGTTCGGAATCTGACTCAGTTTGGTGCATTTGTTGAACTTGAAGAGGGAGTAGACGGATTGATCCATGTCTCTGACCTATCATGGACAAAAGTGGTCCATCACCCAAAAGAGGTTCTTCGCAAAGGGGATGAAGTTGAGGTGAAAGTGCTTGAGGTTTCTCGGGAGAACCACCGAATCGGTCTCGGACTTAAACAGGCTGCTGAAGATCCTTGGGATGATATTATTTCACACTTTGAGGTGGGCAAGACTGTCGAGGGAAAAGTTTTCCGAATCCTTGACAAGGGTGTTATTGTGGAACTCGAAATGGATGTAGAAGGGATCATTCCATTCGATAGCTTTTCCGCCGAGACAAAGAAGCAAATAATGGGTGGACTGAAACAGCAGCAGCTGATTCAGTGCGAAGTTTCGGAAGTAAGACCAGAAGACAAGAAAGTTCTCCTCTCACTAGCGGAAGGGTTCTTTCCGTCCGAAATCTCGGCCGAGGAAGTAGTTTCCGAACCGGAGGAAGAAACCTCGCCCGAAGAACCTGAAGTAGATGAAAAACAGTCTGAAGAAGTTGAATCTGAAAGCGCGGAGGCGGAGGAGTATGAACCTTCGGTCGAGGAGACCGTTCCTGAAGAAACAGAGGAGTAGTGCACCGCTATAGGCCAGTGGTTATATGATTCCACAAACGATTTCTAAAACCGCTAAAGAAGGGTACCTGCCAGTTTGGTTCGGTGCCTTTTTTTTCGCCATCGTTCTCTGGCTCTTTGTCATTTCCGAACATCAGTACAACTATGTTGTAGAAATGCCTATCGAAGTTCGAAACATCCGAGAGGGTAAGACACTGGGCGGCGAAGTGACGCCGACGGCTGATGTTCGGTTCAAAGCGACAGGGAGAGCTTTTCTCAAAACGCTTCTCCTAAAGTCTGTTTCTGAGTTCAAGCTGGTTCTTGACCTTGAACGTGTGAGCACCGAGTACGATTTCTACCTTAATGATTATTTCGATAAGTACAGCCAGAAAGTGGTTGTTCCTCCTGGCTTTGAACTTGAGTTTTTAGAAGTCGTCCGCCCCGATTCGATCCAAATTTCACTAGACGATTACATGATAAAACCGGTCTCAGTGGCTTCGCGCGTACATGTTGAGCCGTCACCGGGATTCATCATGGTTGGTTCTGGAAGAATCTCTCCGCGGACCATTGAATTGAAGGGTCCTAGAGAAATTATAAGAGGTGTGAAATCAATTGAAACGGCTGAACAGGAATTCTCTGGAGCCCAGTTTGACATCCGAAAGAGTATTCCGCTGAATCTCACGTTTCCCCGTGTAGTGGAATCTTCCGATACGGCCGTTGTTTTTCAGGCTTCCATACAGAGCATCGCTGAAAGAATCATGTCTGAAGTTCCGGTGACGATCCTGAATATACCTGATAATTTACGCGCATTTGCCAACCCTTCCACCGTTTCGCTGACCGTTACAGGTGGCGTGCAGTTTATCTCTTCTCTAGAACCTTCGGATATATATGTGTCTCTTGACTATAATGATTTGGTAGAAGGTCAGCTTTCTCATAAGCCTTCTGTGCGTGTGCCCGCTGATGTTTTAGAGTGGCGTGACCTATCCCCCAAGACAGTTGAGTTGACAATTCGCAGACTTCCGGAATGATTATTCTTGGCATCGAGACCTCGTGCGACGAAACGGCAGCCGCAGTTTGCAAAGATGGGACTGTTCTCTCCTCTGTTGTCGCCTCTCAGGAAGACCATGCTCGTTACGGTGGAGTTGTTCCTGAAATAGCGTCCCGTTCACATGAGCGCCTACTTCTGGAAACAGTGAACGAAGCGCTCTCACGAAGTTCTCTGAAAAAAAATGATCTGGACGGGATTGCGGTCACTCGTGGTCCCGGTCTTATGGGAGCCCTGCTCACAGGGGTCAGTTTCACACACGGGTTGGCGCTTGGATTGAACATTCCATCTATCGGTCTCAATCACATGGAGGCGCATATTTTCGCGAACTTTATCGCTTATCCAGAGTTACAGTTTCCGTTCCTCTGCCTGCTGGTGTCAGGTGGGCATACACAAATCTGGAGAGTGGAGGAACTTGGAGAGTACGAACTTATGGGTGAAACACGAGACGATGCTGCGGGCGAAGCTTTCGATAAAGGTGCCAGAATCCTCGGCTTGGGTTACCCAGGCGGCGTAGAGATTGAGAAGGCCGCTCAGGATGGTAATCCGGATAAAGTTGCTTTTCCCCGGGCCCTTTTCAATACTGATGTGGTAGAATTCAGTTTCAGTGGCTTGAAGACCTCTCTCCTTCGCCACGTGGAAATGAAGGGTGGAACGTTGCCCAGATCCGAACTTTCTGATGTCGCTGCCAGTTACCAATATGCAATCGTGGATGTTCTCCTTTCCAAGCTCTCCCTTGCTATTGACAAGACTCAAATCAAGACGGCTCTTATCGGTGGTGGCGTGGCAGCAAACAAACTTCTGCGAAAGAAAGCTGAACAGGATTTTCCCGACAGTACTATCCTTTATCCCGAGCTTGCCCTTTGTACCGACAACGCTGCCATGATCGCTTTCTTAGGAGAAATTTACCTTAAGAGAGGAAATCAGACCGATCACACGCATAGTGTTATCCCAAATCTGAGACTCTCTTCATAAAACCAAAATTATGTCGCCTATTGTCCCTTTTTGGCTCCTGCTTATAGTGACGGCTGGCACGATCTTGCTTGCCGTCTGGAGTTATCATCTGAGTGGTTCAACAGATCAAAGAGCAAGGCGAATACTTTCCCTTTTTCGACTCTCTTCATTCTTGCTTCTTGTTCTAATTGCCGGAGACATCCAATGCGTGAATAAAGGCTCATTATTGAAGAAATCGGTTGTCAAACTGTTTCTAGATAATTCTCTTTCTTCAGCGTATCACCAGTCTGTTTCGAAGGAATCTCTTCTTAACGGTTATGAACAATTGGTCAGTTCTGTTCGCTCGCTTACACACAATGAAGAAACAGAAGCACGAGTAGATGTATTCACATTTGGAGAATCTGTACAGCTTCTTGATGGAAGCCCCCTTTCCATGACCCTGGATGAAGCTTCAACGAACATCTCATCTCTTATCTCATCGGCGTCCGAAACGGTAGGCGATGAGCAATTAAGTGCAGTGATTGTGGTGACAGACGGACAGACCACTGTTGGCAGTGAACCGACAGGAGAGACTTTAATAGATGTGCCTGTCCATACAATCGGCATCGGTGAGCCCTTACGTATGGTTGATGTTATATTCAGCAATGTTCAAGTACCGACTGTGGTAGTGAGCGGTGAAGACATTGTCGCTGAGGCAACAGTCGAATCCTTCGGTGCGATTGATCAGCGTGTTCATGTCTCTCTGGAAGGTGGAGGCGAACTGCTTGGAACTCAAGTTATTTCCCCTAGGGGTGACGGAAGCAGTCAAAATGTCCGGTTTCAATTCAGGGCAGACGAAATTGGCAAAAAAGAATACGAATTGAGAATATCGTCTCTGAAAGATGAGATTAATATTGAAAATAATCGGTACTCTTTTTCACTGACTGTCTTGAAGGATAGGTTCAAAGTGGCGATGATTACTGGTGTACCATCGTTCAACACCAGATTTCTGAAACTTGTTCTTGCGGAGCAGAAAAATATTCAGATCGATCACTTTACTCAAGTAAAAGATGGGTGGACGCCCAGCATAGCTAATTTTTGGCGCCAATCCTACGACCTGATTATTCTTGATAATTTCCCTATCAATACCACACCCCAGAGATGGGCTTCCGATCTAGAACAGAAACTTAAACGGGATAAAACCGCTGTCGCTCTAATTGCTGGTAGAAATGTAAAGCAGTCGAATCTGTTGCCTTTCCTTCCTTTACTGGGCGTTCAACCGATCAAAGAGGAACATCGCGGTAGAAAGCAGGTATTTCTCGCTTCGGCATCAGCAGAACGTGATCCGATGCGCTACTTCGATTTTGAATGGGGGTCCCTTCCGCCCCTAGCTCCTCATCTTTTTCTTGAACCGGGAGAAGAACGAATGGAAACCATTACCTTTCTGTCCGGTACAACTCGGACTCCGCTCCTTCTTGTGGGGAAAATTGACCCTTCAACCAGCAGAGGAAAGTCTTCTCGACGTGCAGTCTTCACATCAGCTTACCTGTGGCATCTTTATTTCAGGGGCCAAGCCTCAGAATCGAATAATAGGGTACTACTCTACTGGACTGAATTAATTAAATGGCTAACCTCCATTGGAGGAGAAGATGATCGCTATTTTAGGATGACAAAATCGACGTACCAGCGGGGAGAGGAAGTCTCCATAGAAGGGATGTTTTCCCGATTGACTGAAGATCAGAAAAAGAATGGCGTTTGGTGGAGAGTTCAACTTTCCGAAACCGGTGAGCAGCTGATACCTCTTGTTGCTGACGAAGATAATGACATGTGGCGCGGAACTTTCATTGCGACCGAGCCGGGCAAATACCGGTTTTGGGCTCTCATAGGGCAGGAAGAACATGATGGGGCGGAACCTCATGGTGAATTTCGGGTTGAACAGGCAATGTTGGAACTCAAGAATGTTTCACTCAACCGGGAACTTCTTGAATCCCTTTCCGTATCTACGGGAGGAAATTATTTCCCATGGTCTGAGAAAGAGAGAGTAATAGAAGATATTTCATTTTCTGGAGAGGAAATACTATACTCCCGGACGGTCAATATTTCTCATTGGCCGCCTCTTCTCATATTGCTTCTTGTTCTGCTTGTGTCGGAATGGGTTCTGAGGCGGAGCAGGGGCCTTCAGTAACTTTTTACGAACTGTTTGGCATTCCTAAGTTGTTTTTCTATTTTCACGCCGTCGAAATGTTAGTAACAGGATGAAGAACATTACAGTAATTGGCACGGGCTATGTTGGGCTGGTCAGTGGGGCTGGTTTGGCCGATTTCGGCAACCATGTAACATGTATTGATATAAACTTTGAGAGAATCACTTCATTATCACAGGGAAAAATTCCTTTTTTTGAGCCCGGGCTGACTGAAATTGTCGATAGAAACGTTACCGCTGGACGACTTCAGTTTGGGATCGAAATTGCTGAAGCAATCTCAAACGCTGATGTTGTTTTTATTGCAGTTTGGACCCCTATGGATGTAGACGGAAGTGCGGATCTATCAGCGGTGGAGGATGTGGCAAAAACAATTGCCGAGAATATCAATTCTTACACGGTAGTCGCTACAAAGAGTACCGTCCCCGTGGGGACGGGAGAGATGATAAATCAAGTCATATCATCAACCGTCGAAAAGGATATCCTTTTCGATGTGGTATCAAATCCGGAGTTTTTACGTGAGGGCGCCGCTGTACGTGATTTCCTGAGGCCTGACCGAATCGTTGTAGGCGCCAGCTCAGATCAGGCAGCAGATGTAATGAAGGATATTTATCGCCCACTTTATGTTAATGAAACACCCTTTATCATAACTGATGTTCCGACGGCGGAGATTATCAAGTATGCGTCAAACGCCTTTCTCGCAGTGAAGATTTCGTACATTAATGAACTCGCCAATCTTTGTGACGCGACGGGAGCAGACGTACATGTGGTGACCCGAGCGATGGGGCTCGATGGCCGAATCAGCCCGAAGTTTCTCCATCCCGGACCAGGCTTTGGAGGATCGTGCTTTCCAAAAGACACGAGAGGTCTGATTCGCTCCGCGCGCGCAAATAGTGTTGAAATGAAAGTGGTCGAGGCTGCAGCAGATGCCAATGATGCTCAAGTGGTAGTTGTATTTCAAAAGCTAGCCAAACTGGCGGGAGACGATCTCTCGGGTAAAAGGATTGCCGTTCTCGGTCTCGCTTTTAAGGCAAATACAGATGATATTCGAGAATCGCGTGCTGTAGCATTGGTGGATCATCTCCTCAATCAGAAGGTGGAAGTGGCTGTTTATGATCCTGTGGCGATGCCAAATATGAAAAAAAACTATCCAGATTTAATCTACTGCGGGTCGGTTAAGGAGACTTTACGCGATGCAGATGCAGCAGTTATTATGACGGACTGGAACGAGTTCCGGGGACTTGATCTGGCAACTGTTGGATCATTGATGAAAGAAAAAATAATCGTTGATGCAAAGAATCTGTTGAGCAGGGAACAGCTTGCTTCAAACGGTTTTGCTTTCGAATGCGTCGGGAGACCATTCAGACAGTGAATATCGAAGGTGTTAAAGTTAAAGAGCTAACGGTGCATCAGGATATTTCCGATGTGGCGGAGAGTCTCTCTGCGCCAGGATTTCTAATGGAAGTTCTCCGGGATGATGACGGGCTTCTGAAAAGATTCGGGCAGTCGACATTTACTGTTGCATACAAAGATACAATCAAGGCCTTCCACTGGCACCAAAGGCAGGATGATCTATGGTTTGTTGCCTCCGGAAAAGCTTTTATTGTTCTCCATGATCTTCGTGAGGGGTCATCCACCTACGGTACAACGGAGACAGTGACGGCTGGAGTTGATAATTATAAATTGATTTTGATTCCCGTTGGTGTTGCTCACGGTTATAAAGTGGTGAGCGACGATCCAGTTCTTCTTTTTTATCACACCACGGAGAGTTACGATTCGGTCAATCCCGATGAAAAGAGAATTGCCTACAACGATCCCAATATTGGATTCAACTGGGAATCACTTTCATGAAAACATGTCTGATTACCGGTGGATCGGGCTTCGTAGGCAGCAACTTCGTCCGGCATATTCTCCATAAAGATTCTGATTGCCGAGTAATCAATGTCGATAAACTGACCTATGCAGGCAATCCCGCGAACCTGTGTGATATAGAAAATGATGATCGCTATACATTTGTGCACGGCGATATTTGCGATCCCGAAATTATTGGAGAGATTTTCAGAAATGAAAAACCTGATGTTGTAATTAATTTTGCGGCGGAGACTCATGTGGACCGATCCATCGGATCTCCTGACGATTTCATCAGGACCGATGTTTTTGGCGTGTTTACACTACTGGAAGCGTCTAAGCAATATGGTGTCAGTCTGTTCCTTCAGGTGAGTACAGACGAAGTATACGGTAGTATTGATGAGGGAAGCTTTCAAGAACACGATCAACTTCTGCCGAGCAGTCCTTATTCGGCCAGCAAAGCCGGGGGAGACCGCCTTGCCTATTCATATTATGTTACATACAATCTTCCTGTCATCATCACAAGAGCTAGCAATAACTACGGTCCGAATCAATATCCTGAAAAGCTGATTCCTCTGTTTGTCACCAATGCTCTGGAAAACAGACCTCTCCCCGTCTACGGCGATGGTAAGAATGTTCGTGATTGGCTATTTGTCAACGATCACTGTTCCGCCATCGTCTTCATTATTAAGAACGGAGAAAACGGTGAAGTCTATAATGTGGGAGGAAGTAATGAGCTAATGAATATTGAGATTACACATTCAATTTTGGAACATCTCGGGAAGGATGAAGAGTTGATCCAGTACGTCGAGGATCGAAAGGGACACGATTTTCGGTACTCACTCGACTGTTCGAAACTTCGACAACTGGGATGGGAACCTGAACATAGCTTCCCTGAAGCACTGGCTGAGACTGTCGACTGGTATAAGTCCAACGAGAAGTGGTGGAAACCGATAAAATCGGGAGAATTCCGAAACTACTACGAGAAACATTACAAGCTCCCCTATGCAAATGAATAGACTATCACTTGCGCTATATCTGCTTTTTGTCCTTGTTTTTGGGCAGACGAATCAGCAAATACCTCTTCTACCGACAGGGACAGAACCCCAAACCCCGATCCTTTACCGCGAGTACGATACTGTCCCGCTGGCATTGGAGAAACCGATCCATCCTAGTACTTATTTCCTCGGACCTGGGGATCGACTCAGGATTAACATTAGCGGGGGTATTTTTGAAGAACCAATCAGCGGTGAATGGGCACTGGAAAATATCGACAACTACATTCTTGTGGATCCGACGGGGAACCTGATCGTTCCCCGATTCGGCCCTATCAATGTACTAGGGATGACGCTGGCAGCTCTGGAGCATGAGGTTTCGAGACGGGCAAAAGAACAGATTTATGAAGAGGTTCAAGTGGCCGTCAATCTTATCCGCGTACGTACTTTCAGGATTCTTGCTTATGGTGCCGTGAACCAACCGGGATTCATCTCTGTAACTCCCGTTACGCGGTTGATCGATTGCATTCGATACGCAAAAGGAGTCCATAAATATGCCCATTCTGACTCAGTGTACCTTATCCGGGATGGTGAACGGATTAGGATTGATTTACGCAAGTTTCTGGTGGAAGGTAATCTTGAGAACAACCCGGTTGTGCGGGAAGGTGACATTATCTATGTCCCCTTTAACGATGACATGGCAGAACAAGCCAGGAGTTTTACAGAATACAACAAGAATCAGGTGATCGTTACCGGTTTCGTCCGTTCGCCAGGGAGGATCGCCCACATGCCGGGATACAGCGCCCGGGATTATATCGCCATGGCCGGCGGCATTCTTGATATCGGTAATGAGGCAGGGTGCAAAATTATTCGGTCCAACGGCACACAGCTTGGACGAGCTCTCGAAGAGATTGTCAAACCAGGTGATATCATCGACGTTCCTGAAGCAGCTAAGAGTAAACTTTTCAAGAATATGGGAGCCGTTCAGTCACTCACAAGCGTGGCGAGTCTCATTCTCGCATGGATGGCCATTGACCGAACAAACTCACAATAATGGTAAATCTCTCCGAACACGAGCGGAAGGCCTATGAGTTGATCCAGGAGCATCCTGAGATCCTTAGCGACAGGGAAGCGAGGACGGAAGTTGCTGCTCAAAACGGGATGACTGAAAAGACGCTCCGTAATCGAATAGGGGAATTGAGACGCTTCGGACTTGTGACGCAGAAGGGGACTATCAATTTAAAGGGCGAGACCGATCGACATGATGAGAACATTTTTCTCTTGTGGGCACGGCGATGGTTCATCATAAAGAACGTGGCTTTGGTAGGAGTTTTGTCAGTAATCATTTCTCTCTTGATGCCGAAATGGTATTCGTCCCAGGCGGTGATTCTTTCGTCCGGTGCCGGTCGCTTCAATCTTCTATCCGCATTCGCAAACCTTCCACTGAATGAGTTCGGGTTTTCACCAGTTAACGAAGATATCAGCAGTTTCATCTCAATCCTGCAGAGCAGGAGTGTCAAAGAGCACATGGTGGAGCGGTTCAATCTTGTGGAGCGATACGATTCCCGGGATCTGGAATACGCTATGATGGAACTAGAAGGAAACACCGATCTTCGAGTGACGGACGAAGGGGCCCTTGCCATTGCGGTCCTCGATAGAGAGCCGAAGGTTTCCATGGAAATGGTGCAGGAGATGTTGACTCAGCTCGATCTTATCAATCGGCGGCTAGGCCGCGAACAGGGTAAATACAACCGTCAATTTCTCGAGGAAAGGTTGGATCAAACCCGAGTTGATCTATCTAGATCTGAAGAGGAACTGAAGATGTTCCAACAGGAGACAGGCGTGGTTGACATTCTTGCACAAGTAACGGCTCAATTGGAAGCGTATGGTCAACTTTATTCTCAGAAGGTTGCGGCCCATGGCGGCGTTTATACTCAGGAACTCCAAGCTTATACCGAGCTCTATGCTCAGAAAGCTGCAACCGAGGTCCAGCTGAGCGTATCTAGATCAACACTTTCAGAAAACAATCCTACCATCAGACAATACGAACTTCTGCTCAGTGAACAGGAAAGACAGCTTATGACGTTGGCAGATCAACTTGATTCTGAGTTAGAACTCATGCTACGTGATGTGGATGAGCGTCTAGGGGGCGTCGACTTCACTGATGGTTCCACACCCATCTGGATTACCATGTCGGATTTTCCAGAATTAGCTATGGAGAGCGTTCGCCTTATTAGGGAAGTTGAGGTTCAAAGCAAGCTTCTAGAAATATTAGTCCCACAGTATGAACAGGCAAGAATGGAAGAGAGCAAGAACATACCGACTGTTCAGGTCATCGATGAGCCGAAAATTCCGTTGAACAAAGCGAAGCCAAAGAGGATGTTCATTGTCCTTGGTGCAGTTTTTATGGCGATAGTCTTTTCTACGGGCTACGTCTTGACCGAATATCATACGCGCGATTTAAGAAAACGGCTTGGTTCAGCTTAGAGCCCTATCGCCACCGGTGGGTCTCGCAGGACTCATCTTCATCCAGTTGTTGACTTTTTATTTGGGGATCGTCCTGACTCCTCTTTTTCTCTTTTTGATTCCCGTCCTGATAGTATCCGTTTTCTGGCTGATTCGCCATCCTGAATTCACCCTTTTGCTGATCGGCTTTACCAGTATCATCAAAGGATTCCTTCAAGAGCAAGTTCTGATCTTTGAAACATTGGACCTTACTGTCCTCTTGATTGCCCTTCTTTGGCTGGGAATGGCACGAATTTTCATTTCGGGAGAGTGGCGATTCCCGGAATTGGCTCGCGGTCTTTTGCTCCTGTTCGCGCTTTTCTCTGGGGTGGTAATGTTGTCAGGACTTTACACCCCTTCTCCCGAGTCGGGAGGGCTGAAAATTTCTAGATTTTTGGTCTTTGCCTCTTCTATGTTTGTAGCACCGTTTGTATTACTGAATACGCAGGCGGATTCCGCAAGAATGTTGAAATACTTTAAAATCCTATCGGCACTGATTCTGTGCGCAATGCTAGTCAATCTACTCATTATTGTTACTTCGGGAGGGCTGGTCACCTATCTCGTAAGGGCATCGCTTCTTGGTGCGAATCCAATCGCTGTGAGCCGAAGTCTCGCGGTCATCGCCGCCATGGTTACTGTGATAGGGATCAGGCAGTCTGGTTGGCGCAGATATACTTCACTATTATTGCTGGCCCTGATCCTGCTTGCCATTGTTTCGACCGGTTCCCGGGGCCCTCTCATAAGCTTCTTCGCCGGCATTGCGGTCTTTACGCTCATGTTCGAATCTGCCGTTTATAGATCACGTCTCTTTATGGTCGGAGGGGTGTCAATCATTATCGTAGTGTCACTACTTCTGGTACTGCCCGAAAGTCTCACCACTCGGTTCCTTCAGATTACTCAGGGTGATATCATTGTGACAGCGGGAGGTGTTGAACGAGTCAGCACGATCGCCACAAGACTGAACTTTTGGGAGATGTCACTGCAGCAATGGGTTGATAGTGTCTTTTCTTTTTTCTTTGGGATCGGGGCGGGGGGCTTCAGCTCTCTTTTTATCTGGCGTGACTTTCGATGGTATCCTCACAACATTTTTATCGAAGTACTGGTTGAACAGGGTTTGGTCGGACTGGTTCTTATCGGTCTGATGATTGTGTTTGCCGTTAGACTTTTGTTGAAAGCCCGGTATCAGGGCATCATTTCCGAAAATTCTTCGGTCTGGATTGCGTCCATGATTGTCATCTTCTTCTCGGCTCAGGTCTCCGGTGATCTCAATGATAACAGGATTCTGCTTATGTTTCTTGCCATTGCACTCTCTTCTCTCCATCTGGATGGACTGTTCATGAATAAACGAGGAAGTCGACTCCTTGCTTGAAAAGAGGCTGAGTCTTCGAACCGATTTCCTCATCACCGGATTGAATGGTGTTGGAGCTGTTCTCGGAATATTCGTGGTTAGCGGCTATCTTGCCCGATCTCTCGGGCTCGATGCTTTAGGAGAGTACCTGCTGGTAAGACGAACCGTTACCGCTTCGCTCGGCGTTTTGTTGTTTGGATTGAACGTGGCGCTCCCGGCTCTACTTGCGAAGAATGATGATCTTGGATTCGGTGATTCAGCTGTGGCAATTTATATGCTGGGCACAATTCCACTGATTTTACTTATTGGATTTGTTGCGAACTCCGGTTTTTTCACCACGCCAATTACTTTCTCTCGTATTCTTTTTATTGTAGGCTTCAGCCTTCTTACGTTGGCCTATGCGCTCTATCGAGGGCATCTCAACATGGTCGGGGCGAATCTGTTACAGTTCGTTGCGGGGACTCTGGTGTCCATGGTTGCTGCGTATTTGGCTACTTCTGTGGAGCAACTTCTGTTTATGATAGGTCTCGGGATGACGTTAATATCTGGAGTCGCCTTCTACCGCAGAAACAGAGGTATTCGTTGGGAACGTTTCTCCGGGCGGGAAACAGCTACTCTTTTAAAGTTTGGGCTGGTGCGAGTCCCGGGACTTCTATTTCAATTCTTTCTTCTTGCTGGTGCACCACTTCTTGCCCTCACTTACCTTTCGCTGACAGATCAAGCGTTCTTGAATGCTGGAATCAGTCTTGTTCGCTCATTTCTGATGGTTGTAGGTCCGTTGGGTATCGTCCTCTTGCCTCGAGTCTCCAGTAGCATGGCCGGCGGGAGTAAAGCTCGTCTTCGCTCTAACCTTATTCTTCTGGTCAAAGCGACGCTTTATTATACAGCAGTTATCGGTTTGGCCATGAGTAATCTGAGTGGAGAAATTTTTGTTCTTTGGCTCGGCACTGTGACGGAAACAGGTGTTTCAGCCTCTAAGTTACTTCTTCTATCTGTCCCTTTTTTCGTGCTATGTGCAGTCCTTAGAAGTCCCATCGACGCTGGATCATGGAGAGGCTATAATTCTCTAATCTACGGAGTGGGTGTTTCGACAATGATTGGAATCTTTTATTCAGTGATTCGCTCCGAACCGGATCCGTTGATAGCGGCGGCATGGGCGTTTCTAGGAGGGCATATTGTGGCAGGTGCTGCGAGCCTTTTTGTTGGTAAGAAACTTTTCGACCTAAAGATATTCAGCCTGAGATACCTCTTATCCATAATTATTGCACTATTGACAGTATTAATACTGTTCACGCTTAATCCTTTCACCGGAATCTCGAAGCTATTTATATCTTTCGGGTCGGTTTTTTTCCTCTGCCTTATCCACTTCTCTCTTTCCAAAGAACAGTGGACTGTCCAGCTTCGTGATGTGCTTCGCGGGAAACCTTTGGAATAAGATTGGTAATGGAAGAACCGGCACGGCCTCGACTTCTTCTTGCTTCTTCTATCCACCGATGGAATGATGTCAGGATTTACCATAAGCAGGCGAAATCCCTTATGTCAAAGTATGATGTGACTGTGATGGGGGTAACGTCGCAGGGCATAGCTATAGATGGATTATCTGTAGTAGAACTTCCAGTGCCGAGCTCTTTACTTGGGCGATTAATGAATGCGATGAGGATTCTCAAAACCGGTGTTGTTGGAGGAGCTCGGGTGATTCATTTTCACGATCCTGAACTGATCTGGATCGGCTTGGTGTTAAAGATTTTCAGAAAGAAGGTGGTTTATGATGTGCACGAAGATCTTCAAGCGGTGGCACAAATTCGCAGCTGGATCCCTCAATCGTTAAAAAAAGCCATCGGTTTTCTCGCACATTCTGTAGAACTGATCGGGCAGTGGCTGTTCGATGGTCTTATCCTTGCGGAAGATTCATACATGAATAATTTTTCAAGACATAATCGGATAATTGTAGTTCGGAATTTTGTTAGAGTTAGTACTCAACCGCTCAAAATTGATCTAACTAGCAACAATGTTTTTTACGCCGGCTCGGTTACCATCGCTCGGGGAGTAGGTGACTTGTTGAAGGCGCTCGCACTGCTCCAGAGAGAGGGAAAAAAAATCGGTGCTGTTATCGCTGGGAATATGCCTGTTTCAGAATCCAAAGCGATAAATCAACTGATCTCCGCATTGCCAAATCCCGAGACCGTGCATTTGACAGGCTATACCGATTTCGATGATCTTCCATCACTTGCTCTTCGTTGTCGAATTGCCACCGTTCCTCTGAGGCCAGCGCGGAACTATGAACGTTCAATTCCGACAAAGATTCTTGATTATATGAACTGGGGAATGCCATTCGTCTACAGCAAGCTGGAACTGACCGATGAGTTGTTTGGTGATCAATGCGGTGGAGTTGCTTATGCACCGGGAGATGTGGACGAACTTGCTCGCGCGATCAATCTCGTTATGGCGGACTCTTCGCACTACTCAAGATTGAGAAGACAAGCAAGAGAAAAGGTTGTTACTTTTTGCTGGGAGATCGAAGAAGCAGCACTACTTGGTTTCTTTCAGGATATCCTGTCTTCTGACAGCGTCTGAATCGAAAGCTTGTTGATCTCTTTTCCGGCGGTAAATTAGACCTAATTCCATTCTACAAGAGCGATGGCTAATGAACCAGATACTATACTAGTTTCAATTGTAATTCCCATGCGGAACGAGGAGAAGTACATCGGCCAATGCTTGGACTCGCTCCTTGCTCAAGATTGGAATGACGAGGCGCTGGAAGTGATGGTAATTGATGGCGCTTCTGAGGATCTTTCCAGAGAAATTGTGGAAAGCATGATCCCACGCTTCACTCAACTCAAACTGTTGGATAACCCCCGCTTCATTACTCCCGTCTCCCTCAATATGGGAGTAAAGGCGGCCAGAGGTGAAGTTGTCATTATTCTTGGGGCTCATAGCTACGTTGCCAAAGATTTTGTTTCAAAAAACATCCAATATCTGAACACGATGGTTGTCGATTGTGTGGGTGGTTCCATAGCGCCGGTAGGTGATACATATCAAGGGGAAGCCATAGCGCTTGCCATGAGCTCACCCATTGGCGTGGGGAATGCCTTCTATCGCTACTCGAAAGTTCAGCGGCTTGTGGATACGGTTCAGTTTGGCGCTTACAGGAGGGAGGTGTTCCGCAGAGTGGGCTACTTTGATGAGGAGTTGGTAAGGAATCAGGATTTCGAATTGAACCACAGGATTGTGAGTACTGGAGGCCGAATTCTTCTGGCACCAGAAGTCAAAGGTTTTTATGTCGTACGGGACTCCATACCAAAACTTTTCAAACAGTATTTTGATTATGGCTACTGGAAAACAAAAGTGGTATCAAAAGAGATCGGAGCTTTCAGGCTCCGCTATCAAATTCCACCAATCTTTATTCTTGCACTTGTGATCAGTGGTCTCTTGGGTATTTTCTCTTCCGTCATGTGTTCACTCTTTCAAGGGATTCTCGCACTCTACAGTGCGCTTGTGATGGTAGCGACAGTGAAGATTTCTCTCCATAGCGGTTTAAGGTACCTGCCGACCCTGCCCTTTGCGTTTATCACACTGCATTTTGGTTTTGGTTTTGGACTCATCACGTCATGGGTGCAAAGGCTGATTGCGAAAACGAATGGTCATGCCCACCCCTGACATGGAAGAATTTTGACTGAAGCGATCAAATATCCGGGTGTTAAGCTGGGAGAAGGGGTAACGCTCCAAAGTTTTGTGATCATCGGCCAACCGTCGACCGGGGAGCAAGAAGGATCAAAAGAAACCGTCATCGGCGATAATTCACTTGTGCGTTCTCACACAGTCATCTACTTGGGTAACCGCATTGGTGCTGACTTCCAGACTGGGCACAGTGTTCTGATTCGGGAGGAGAACAGTATCGGAAATTTCGTTAGCATCGGAAGCCATTCGGTAATTGAACACCACGTTATTATCGAGGATAACGTTCGAATCCATTCTCAGGTCTTTGTTCCTGAATACTCGATCCTGAATAAAGGGTGTTGGATTGGCCCGAATACGGTTTTGACGAATGCGAAATACCCTCTCTCTCCCAAAGCGAAAGAGATGCTGAAAGGCCCCGTGATCGGTGAGAATGCAAAAATTGGTGCAAATGCCACGATACTTCCCGGGGTAACAATCGGCCAGGACGCACTTGTGGGAGCGGGATCGGTGGTGACCAGAGATGTTCCCGCGGGAGCAGTGTATGCCGGAAACCCAGCTGTCAAATTGAAAGATATTTCGGAGTTGGAACTGTGACTAAAATTCCATTGGCTGACCTGAAGGCGCAGTACGTTTCTATCAGGAAAGAGGTGAATGACGCTATTCAGGCCGTCATTGATGAAACGGCTTTTGTGAAGGGACGGTTTGTAAAGGCGTTTGAAGAGGGTTTTGCAGAAAAGAATGGCGTCCGTCACGGCATTGGAGTGGCTAATGGGAGTGATGCGATCTATATCGCGCTGCGGGCGCTGGGGGTAGGACAGGGAGACGAGGTAATTACCACAGCTTTTAGCTGGATATCAACGGCGGAGACCATCCAACAGGCCGGCGCTACACCGGTTTTTGTCGATATCCATCAAGATTACTATAACATCGATCCGTCGAAGATTGAGGAAAAGATTACAGAACGGACTAAAGCGATCATTCCGGTACATCTCTACGGTCAGCCAGCGGACATGGACCCTATTCTCGAAATAGCGGGAAGACATGGGTTGAAGATCATCGAAGATTCGGCACAAGCTCATTTTGCCGAATACAACGGTAAGAAAGTCGGCACGTTCGGTGACGCTGCCACTTTCAGTTTTTATCCGGGGAAAAATCTTGGCGCATACGGCGACGGTGGAGCTGTTCTCACTAATGATGACGACCTTGCCGAGAAGATCAGAAGGATTGCAAATCACGGGGCGCTGGGGAAGCACGATCACGAAATCGGTGGCGTCAACAGCCGGCTGGATGGGATTCAGGCGGCAGTCCTATCGGTGAAGCTTCAATACATAGATGAGTGGAATGTAAGACGTTCTGAAATAGGGAAACATTACACCGATGCTCTCACTGGCATTGGTGATCTGGCTACACCGAAGATCCATCCTATGGCGAAACATATTTTTCACGTTTACACAGTGAGGATACAGAAGCGTAATTCTTTAAAGGAACACCTCTCAAATAAAGGGATCAGCACGGGAATTCATTATCCTGTTGCATTGCCCTTTCTGCGCCCCTTCGAAAATCTCACCTACACCGAAAAACATCTACCCATTGCATCTGATTATCAAGATAAAATACTTTCTTTACCGATGTATCCGGAACTAACAGCGGTTCAAATTCAATCAGTTATCAGTGCAGTGGAGTCATTCTATAGATCGGAATGAAACGGCGGCCAACCCTCAGTTTGTCTATCTGGTTTGGTCTCTTTATACTGTTTCTCGCCTCCTGTAACAGCCCCGTTCAATCAGTTGGTCATCCCCGACCGCATTTACTCCAGCCCGGTTCGGTTTACAGGATTGCATTTAATAATCCTGTGGATAAGTATGATATCGGAACTCTTTTCGAACATCCGGCTAATCTTTCTCTTTCTCCCTTGGCCCCGATGTACCGAAGACCAGTCATCATCAAGGCTGATGATTTAAACGCAAGAGTTTCACCGAACTGGAGGAAGTTTATCAACTGGACTGAGAACCGATCATATAGTGTTGGACTAGGGCTAATCTGTAACTCGTTGGCCACTGCTCCGACCTCGGACATTCATTTTCTCAAAAGTCTCGACAGGCGACGATTTGAGCTTTGGCTCCATGGTTGGGATCACGAGATCGGAGAACAGATAGCGGAATTCCAGGGGCGCTCTCTGGCAAGTCAGAAACGTCATATTGACGAATCTCTGAAATGGGCGAAACGAAAGCTCGGAATTTCGCTCAAGACCTTTGGTCCTCCAGGGAACAGGTCTGATGAATTGACAGCCATAGCCCTTGAATCGACTCCGCAGTTGAAGGTGTGGTTTGATTCGGGAACAACCGAGACAGTACAAGATGCTATCGACCTCAACTGGATTGCAGAATCGACAACCGGTCGATTACGCTCATTTGACGTTTTCCGCGAAAAATTGGCTGGTTTCATCGATAAGGAAGTAATCGTTCTTCAAGTACATCCCGCCGAATGGGATGATTCAGACCTTGAACTTTTTGGTCGAATGGTTGACCATGTGGTCCTTTCATTGGAACGGAGAATAATGATCCCCTATGGTTATTATAAATGGCGGCGGGATATGAAAAAGCTTAAGGTGAAAAAAGTAGGTAAGAGAGAATACCATATTGACTGCTCCGCCGCACAATATCCTCATGAGCTTGATACCATAGAAGAACACCTGTTTATTGACGAAATCAGTTCAGCAAAAGTTCTTGGCGAGTAACTTATCTCCAACTAAATTGAGTTAGACACAAGGAGAATCCTATCGGAATAGACTGCTAAAGGTTTTAGAACACGTTAATAAATAGGTCCTTAAATGGATGAAAAAACGAAACCTTTAGCCGATGAGACAGTCGCAAACATATAGACCGAATGTGATCCAGCGCATTCGGTTTTTTATTTTCACCGCTTACATTTCACCAAAATCCTAGAGACTGTATGCCTCAGATCAACTTCAAGAGAAATATAAAGTACTGGTTTGTCGTCGGCATCCTATTGACGGGAGATAGTATTGTAGGCGTCTTTGCATTCTTAACGTCTGTGGGAGAGGTATTTCAGGAACATCTTCATTCATCAGTCGAGATTTGGTCGATGATTGCTTTAAATCAACTGATATTGTCGGGTCTTTTTTACGCTAATGGCCGGTACCGTGTCGATCCTACACTTTCACGATTCAGGGAAATCCAGTCGCTTACGAGGATTACACTTTCGTTAATCCTGGTGGTAATAGTCTTTAATGAGATGCAGCCGGAGATTCTGATAATCGAGAGCGCTGTGCTTCTCACTTACTGGTTTTATCTTGTAGCAGGTTTGATTATTAGCCGAATGTCCATTCGGATGGTCCAAAAGGCTTTGATGATGAGAGGATATGGGAAGAAGAACACCATTATCATTGGTACTGACAACCACGCCATGGAGATCGCCGACCATCTTGAAGTCGAGTCGACTGGTCACGAGCTGCTCGGTTTTGTCAGGTCACGAAACGGTGACTCCGATGATTCTGAGAAGCTCGCCGCCTATCCTATTCTCGGTGAAATGAGAAACATTCGACAGATTATTGACGATCATCATATCAATGAGGTGGTGATCGCTCTTGAAAGGCCGGAGCACAGCCGTCTTCTGGAAATACTGACAAAAGCCAATGGAGCACCGGTATCGCTGAGGATTATCCCTGATATGTATGAGGTTGTGAGTGGGCTGGCCAAGACGGAGGAACTGTACGGGCTTCCCCTTGTTGAAATCAATCCCGAAATACTTACGGTTCAGCAGCGTTTCGCAAAGCGACTTGTTGACATTGTAGTGGCGACTATAGTTGTCGTTCCGGCTTTACCTCTTTGGCTCCTTGTTGCAGTTGCCATCAAGATTGAATCGAAGGGTCCTGTACTGTACCGGCAGAAGCGGGTAGGACAGAACGGGAAAAGATTTGTGATTAACAAGTTTCGCTCTATGGTGGACGAGGCTGAAACGGTTACCGGTCCGGTTTGGGCCGAGGCAGAAGACCCCCGAATCACGAAAGTAGGACAACTGTTGAGGCGGTTCCGTCTCGATGAAGTTCCCCAGTTCATTAACGTACTCGCCGGTAACATGAGCGTTGTGGGGCCGAGGCCTGAACGACCCTATTTTGTTCAGAAACTGGTTGAAGAGTTTCCATTCTATTACCGGCGACACAGAATTCGCCCGGGGATCACAGGGTGGGCACAGATCAAGCAATCCTACGATTCGTCCCTCTCTGATGTGCGGGAAAAACTGAAATATGATTTTTTCTATATTGAGAATATCAGCCTTTCATTAGACTTTCTCATCATGTTCCGGACTGTCCTTGTCATGCTTTCCGGCAAGGGTCACTAAACACCAAACCTCATCAATTCGCTGTTTGAAATCCGACAGGGTCGGTATAGCTTTTCACCGATGAGTAGAGTCCCACAAAAGAGGCTCACCCGATACAGACTGTCAGTGGAGGGAATGATGGCGGTACTCCTGTTAACAGGATCGACTCTAACCGCCCAAGTTCTACTAAGGGATTCGATGCGTCATCTCTATGACGTCGAGCGGAGGAGTATCCTTCGGGGTCGAACCGACAATTACCTCTCCCTTCGATATAGGCACGAGTGGCGCAATGCAGCCAAAGGAGGCGGAGACTTGTTGAGGACAGAGAAGGGTGATCAGCTACTTCGAAGCGATCGGTTTCGAATCTATCCCGAACTATCAGCGGCGGTATACAGCAATGGGGGACATTTACAAAAAGAAGGTCTCTACTTTGATCTGGCGCCTACGTTGACGTTGCTGGGAAGGTATAACCTGACTGCAAACAAGTCATTAGCTATTACTGGTTGGACAAGGCTGGAAAAACATTCCATGATCTCCTCCAAAGCTTTCGCTGTGGATCAAGATGCTGGACGGCCTCTACTCACCTCTGATTTCAGTTGGGACAGAGCGATCGGCTGGAGCGACATGCCCGGATCAGAGGATTCGTGGATTGAATATCGCCTCGGCGAAGGAGGCGCCACCATCAATTATCCAGGGGGTGATCTGACATTTGGGAAAACTGTTCCTGTCTGGTCATCGGGCTATGCGGGTCAGTTGTGGCTCTCGGACAAACCCTCGAGTTTTACTTTTCTCGGCGTGCGACACCGATTGTCCGAACGATGGTCTTTCTCTTTCCTTCAAGGCTCCCTCAATTCATCCATTCGGGATTCCACATACACTGGGTATTATCCGAAAGGTGGAGGTCTTCCTCTCATTCAGAAACTTATTGCCGTCCATCGGCTCGATTTTACACCGGCGGACAACATTCGGATCAGCATAGGCGAATCGGTGGTTTACGGCGGTCGTGGCCTAGAACCGGTTTACGCGCTCCCATTTGTCCCCTACTGGACCGCTCAGGCTGATTTGAGTAATTCAGACAATCTTCAAATCATCATTGACTGGGAAGTCATCAAGCGGAGGTTGGGGCGGTTTTATGGAACGCTTTACCTCGATGAGTGGGACCTGGTGGACACCTTCAGTAGTGAATCAAGCAGAAACTGGGCTGGAATCCTCATTGGCGGTACGGTGAACCTCCAGTCTCTTCCCTGGCGACCACTCCTTCGCTTGGAGTGGACTCATCTGACGCCTTACGTTTATGTTCACCGGAGTCCCGTGAACACTTTTAACCATTACGGCGTTCCTCTCGGCCACTGGATTGGTCCTAATGGTGAGGGCATTTTTGCCTCTATGGAAGGGAAACCTTCTTCCAACATTTGGGGCCAGATCTATATAAATATGGCCCGGCGGGGAGAGGTGGATGAACAGAGTCTCGACCGCCAGTACCGTCATGAGCAAGTTCCTTTTCTTTATCGAACCTACAGCGGGGATCCGGAAACAAAAACTGATGTCGGAATCCGGGGTGAGTGGGTGATAGCACCGTGGGGTCGGCTCAAGGTCGATCTATTTACCAGCAACTGGCATCAGCACCGTCTTTTTGATTCGGCCGCAAGGGGGTCAACCAAGAAAATAGATGGTATGATTCAGATTATCCTCGGTCTGTGATCGAACCGGCGTCGACTTTAACTTCAACTAAAGTGTTGGTATGATCTTCATCCTGTCCGCTATCTCCGCCGTTTACCTCCTGATGCTTCTTTATCTTAGACGGGGGTTTTCTCCAATAGTGATGGATGAGAAGTCAGGAGAGGACTTGCTCCTTTCAATGATATCTGTTGTGGTGGCGGCAAGAGACGAGGCGGACCGAATAGGGCATCTTCTCGATTCTCTTGATAGGCAGACGTACCAATCTGACAGAATTGAATTCATCATTGTGGATGACCATTCAACTGACGGAACGGCGGATGTCATTGCTGAAAAAGCTGCCGAAGACAGCCGATTTAGTCTTTTGACATCGACAAGTGTACCGCCGGATATGTCGCCAAAAAAATGGGCGCTGGCTCAAGGAGTTGACGCTTCTACGGGGGCTATACTTCTCATGACTGACGCCGACTGTGTCATGGGAAAAAGTTGGGCAGAGGAGATGGCTAAGCCGTTTTCTCATGAAAAGGTTGGGATGGTTTTGGGATCCAGCCCATTAGGGGAGTCGAACTCTTCTTGGGACCGAGCTATGCTGATGGATTCCACCGGCCTCGACGCTCTCATGATGGCGAGTTCCGCTGTGGGGAGTCCATTCACCGCCAGCGGCCGCAATATAGCAGTACGCCGGACGGCATTCGATGATGTGGGAGGATACAACGCGTTCAAAAATTTCGCTTCGGGGGATGATGATCTTTTAATGCACGCTATTGCGAGTAGTGACTGGAGAGTTATCCCGTGTCTGGCTGAAGGATCGGAAGTGGTAAGTCCAGCGCCGGGAGGAATTGGCCAATTTTTCAGGCAACGGCTTCGATTTGCTTCAAAAGGGAGGGCTTACTACAAATTCAATTTTGTCCGCCCGACTTTCAAATTCGGGCTGGCACTCATCTTTGGTGCCAACGTCGCGACGCTGTGGGGGCAATTGATTTTTCTTTCCGACCAGATATTCTACTGGCTTCTACCGTGGTTTCTGAAAATGACGGGCGACGGTCTCTTGATCACCGCTTACCTTGCCAGGACAAAACGTTCTTTCGATCTCGCGTACTTCCTGGTGAACGAAGTATGGCATCCACTCTACGTCACCTTTTTTGGGTCTCTTGGTCCCTTTCTTCCCGTCATTTGGAAAGGGCGGCGGAGTACTGCTCACCGATCCTCGGCTGTCGGTTAGAGAGATGGAAAAACGGACGACGGGTCGTAATTTCCCGTCGACAAACAGAGTAACGAGGACAAATTAAAGCAATGATTCCACTGAAAATGATCAGAGAAGATCCTGCCGGGGTTACCCGGGCTGCAGCCGACAAGGGGGAGATGATCGAAATGGAACATCTCCTCAAGCTCGATGAACAATCGCGAGCACTCATCGCAGAAGCAGAAAAGAAAAAGGGTGAGCGGAACAGGATCAGTGAAGAGGTCGCCCGACTCAAGCGGGAAGGGGGTGACGCCGACGGACTTATCGCTGAGATGCGTGATCTCTCTTCAGAAATCAAGAACGATGATCTAAAACTGGCTGAGCTGAGGGGCGAGATTGACGGTCTCCTCATGTGGATTCCCAACATTCCCCACGAGTCCGTACCGGTGGGAAAGGATGAATCGGCGAATGAGGTAACCCGAACCTGGGGCGAGGAACCGACCTTTGATTTTGATCCAAAAAACCATACCGATCTTGCTGAGTCGCTGGGGCTTATTGATTTTGCTGCGGGAGCGAAGATTTCCGGCTCCGGTTTTCCACTCTTTACCGGTAACGGGGCCCGTCTAGAGCGAGCTCTCATCAACTTTATGATCGAGCATCAGGGAAACAGAGGATATAAGGAAGTGATGACGCCGTTTATGACACTTCCGTCAGCCATGGAGGCGACGGGACAAATTCCGAAACTGGAAGAAGATATGTACCGTGTGGAGAAGGACAACCTCTTCCTGATCCCTACTGCTGAGGTGCCGGTGACGAATATCCATAGAGAAGAGATCCTGAATGAATCAGAGCTCCCGATTTTCTATACCGCCTATTCCCCCTGTTTCAGACGGGAAGCCGGTTCCTACGGAAAAGAAACTAGGGGCCTGCTGAGAATCCACCAGTTCAACAAAGTGGAGATGGTGAAGTTTGTCCGGCCTGAAGATTCCTACGATGAACTCGAGTCACTCACTACCGATGCCGAGTCGGTCTTACAGGTGCTAGATCTTCATTACCGCGTCGTATCCCTCTGCACCGGTGATCTAAGTTTTGCGGCAGCGAAGTGTTACGATCTTGAAGTGTGGGCGCCGGGAGAGAAGCGTTGGCTTGAAGTTTCGAGCTGTAGCAACTTTGAATCTTTTCAGACGCGACGAGCTGGTATTCGTTTTCGGGATGAGGGAGGGAAAGTTCGCCATGTCCATACGCTCAACGGTTCCGGTTTGGCGACACCTAGGCTGATGGCAGCTCTGCTAGAAACATATCAGACTGATGAAGGGACAGTGACGCTCCCAAAACCACTTCATTCCTATTTTGGTAGTTCTCTTCTGAAACCGTAGAACGGTGCTTCGGCAACTCTTCTTTCTGATTAACGTTATTTTCTGGACAACAGTCCTTGGAATGGTGGCCATCATTGTGGGTCTTTTTGAACCCAGGGGTCGGTTTATCGGTTGGCTGACAAGGATTTGGTCGCGTATTCTACTTTGGGCCAGTGGAGTACGCTATTCTGTTTCCGGGCTGGAAAAGCTGGATCGTCAATCCCACTACATTTTTGCCTCTAATCACGAGAGCGCCTTAGACATTCCACTCATTTTGGGTGGACTTCCGTTTCATGTTGTCTCTCTTGCCAAGAAGGAGTTGAGAAGAATACCGATACTCGGCTGGGTCATGGTCATTGCAAGGCACATTTTCGTCGACCGATTCAACAGGAAGAGGGCCTTTGAGTCTCTCGAAAAAGTGAAATCGTCTTTGACAGAAAACCCACGGTCCCTCATGATTTTTCCGGAGGGGACACGAAGCAAAGACGGGCAGGTTCATCAATTCAAGAAAGGAGGTCTGGCCATTGCACTTGAGGTTGGTATGGATGTTGTACCATTGGCGGTGTGTGGTACCGGCGACATCGTGGCGAAAAAATCGTTCAGGCTGAACAGAGGTCAAGTGGAATTGAAAGTGGGAGAGCCTATTCTTCCGGCTGATTGGGAAAAAAGTCCGAAGAGCGATTTCGCTGACCATGTAAGGCTTCAGGTGGTAATTATGAAATCGTTATGGGAAGAGAGAACAAGAGTGTCGTCGGAGGTGGCTTCAGCGTGAATTACTTGATGAAGCCTGATCATATTCATCCTGTTGTTTAAGGAAGGATCTCCCCATTTTGGAGGTAAAACAGTTCTCTCGGTATGATGGATGGAGAGTTGGTATTTACTTATGCTCCGTGTTCCCTACGGCATCCAGGAAAGACATTTTGAAAGGAGAACTTCTGCCCAGTCGCTCCGTAGATTCGCTGTGGCTCAGTGCCTCCTTCAACTGGAACTGGAGACGCTCCCTTGCATACCTGCAATCCCATGCCCGATTTGTTGATGAAATCTTCCGTTGACAAAAAAACTGCGGTTCAGATCGCCACCGCCGCCCGTTCCAGGGGAGACATTGTGGTCTTCACCAACGGGTGTTTTGATCTTTTGCACAAGGGGCACCGATTTTTGCTGGAGGCGGCAAGGAAGGAAGGGGACTATCTCATCGTTGGGTTGAATAGTGATGAATCTGTCCGTCAGCTGAAAGGGGAGGGGCGACCGGTGCGATCTGAGAAGGAGCGGGCCAAGGTGCTTCTTGCAACTGATGCAGTGGATTTGGTAACACTCTTCAAGGAAGAGACACCAATGGAATTGATCCGCCTGATCAAGCCTGATGTCCTGGTTAAGGGTGGCGACTACAGGCCTGAAGAGATCATCGGTGCCGATGTGGTGAAAGGAAGAGGAGGTCGCCTGGTGACCATCCCGCTTCTATCGGGATTTAGCACCACCGAAATTATTGAAGGCAGATCCGAGGGTAAAAGTAGTACTTGACTGCCGCTCGGCTCTACAGCTAAGTTCGTCGCTGATTTTTAGGAATGATCTATCTTAAACAATATTTCAACATAGGACGCCATCTTTTGTGGTTCCTCCTGGTCATCTCGACAGTTCTTCAAGGACAGGCTGAATCAGCCAAGCCGGCGGGCGGTTCTCAAACCAATGACGTAGAGTATGCAGCCTCAAGCGGCATGGAGGATCGCTTTCCTCTGATTCTGTCCGATGCCAAAAGTTTTTTCTCCGAGGCGGTCATTGCTGATCACCATGGCGACTCCCTGGAGGTTCTCTATCTCTTGGACAAGATTGTGGAACTGTTGACAGAGGCGGAACAGCTTGGTGAAATGTCCGAAGATGACCGGGCGGAGTTTAACCGGTTTGAAGAGACAATGATTCATACCTACCAGAATAATCTGATCACAGTAGACAGAACAGTCGCTCCCATCGCAACGGCCAGCCTGAAAGAGGAACTATCCCGTTATCTGGAACCGATTGAAATAGAGATTAACGGTTCATCTTTCAAAGTAATCGATGACCGGGAAGGGCACATGCCTCTAGTGATGAACAGCCGCGTGGAGCGGGCCATTAAATTTTTTGAGACGGAGGGGCGTCAGTCTTTTGAGCGGTGGCTTTCCAGATTTCCTTATTATGCTCCGGTGATCACAAAAGTGATGAAAGAGCATGAACTTCCGGAAGAGTTGATCTACCATGCCATGGTTGAAAGCGGATTGAATCCCCGGGCTTACTCCCGGGCCCACGCAGTCGGTATGTGGCAGTTCATCAGCTCCACCGCAAAGCTTTATGGCCTTAACCGGACGTGGTGGATCGATGAGCGTCGGGATCCCATTCGTGCCACCGAGGCGGCGGCGAAGTACTTGAAAGATCTCTATATTGAATTCGATGACTGGTATCTCGCTCTGGCGGCGTATAATGCCGGTGCTGGAAGGATAAACAGGGCTATCAGACTTCATCAGTCCAGCGATTTCTGGAGTCTCAGTTCACTACCAAGGGAGACGAGGAACCATGTACCGACGGTCCTGGCCACGGCCATCATTTCACGTTCTCCCGAGGAGTACGGCTTTGAAGTTCCGAAAGGAACCCCTTTTGAGTACGATGAAGTGACGGTAGAGAAGAGTGCCGATCTGGCTGTTTTAGCAAAATGTGCGGGTATAAAAGTAGACGAACTGCGGGCGTTCAATCCTGAATTGCGGCAGCACGCAACCCCGCCGGAAAAACCGTATACCCTCAAGATTCCATCGGGAAAAGAAGAGATGTTTCTGGTCGCTTTCGGTGCCCTAAACGATGAGCAGCGGTTTGCCCCGCAATACATGGTACACGTGGTTCAGCGAGGAAACAACCTGAGCTGGATCGCCAAGAAGTACGGCGTATCAATGCATCAGATTGCTTCCTTTAATAAGATCAAGAATTTCCACCGCCTTCGGATTGGACAGAAACTGACCATCCCGATTCCCGGTGTTCCGTCCACGACTGCCCTGGCATCCGGGACGGTGCCCAATACACTCAACTATGCTGTGAGAAAAGGAGATACGCTAGGTCATATCGCCATGCGTTATGGATCCACGGCACGCCGGATTCGACAGTTGAATGGTCTTAGTTACGGTGTATATATCTTTCCGGGTCAAAAACTGAAAGTGCCCGTTCGTGAAGGAAAAGAAGTGGCAGCGACGAGTAAATATGTAAAGGAAGTTTATACGGTAAAAACGGGCGACACCCTCAGTCACATTGCTGAACGGTATCGCGTCGGAATGAGCAAGCTTCGGCAGTGGAACAGCATTCGGAACAGCGATTTTATTGTCCCGGGGCAGAGGCTTGTTATTTATGTAAGACAGGGTTGAGAGGAGAGGACGAAATGAACGAAAGCAGCGGAAAAACTGTGACCAAAGCAGAAATCGTTGAGGGTGTGTCCCAGGCCACCGGTTTAACAAAAGTGGAGACGGAAACGGTGATGAACGGCATCATGAGCACCATAATCTCCGCCCTTGAGAACGAAAGGCGGGTGGAGTTGCGCGGCTTTGGCACCTTCGGCGTTAAGCGGCGAGATCCTCGCAAGGCGAGAAACCCCGGTACGGGGGAGACGGTATTTCTCCCTGAACGTTACGTCCCAACGTTCAAACCGTCCGCGCTACTTAGGAAAAATGTTAACAGCGCACTAATGGAGTAGAAATCTATGCCCTGTGGAAAAAAGCGTAAGAGACGAAAGATTTCAACGCATAAGCGGAAGAAGCGTCTACGCCAGAACAGGCATAAGAAGAAGGTACGTTAGCGGAAGCTGACGGATTGGCGTGCGGTTAACATTGACAGCACGACTGTTGCTTATCCTGATACTGATTCCCCAGTGGGGTTTCAGCTGGGGTTATACCGCACATAGAATTATCAATCGACAGGCGGTGCATCTACTCGATTCGCTGTTGGGCGAATATTTTAGCCACCACATCAATTATCTTTCCGAGCACGCCATCGATCCGGACTTATGGCGAAGAGACAAGGAGGCCTATCCTGACGAAGCGCCGGGCCACTTCATCGATGCCGACCTTTATGAAGCTTATCCATTTCGAAACATTCCCCGGAAATGGGAAGAGGTGGTGCGCAAATACGGCGAGGAGAACTTAATGTCTTGGGGGACGGCGCCGTGGCGGATCGAAAAGTTTTACAACAAATTGGTGCAGGAGTTCAAAGAAGGGCGGTGGACGGAGGCACGCCTCACCGCTACCGCCCTGGGCCACTATGTGTCAGACATTCACGTTCCCTTTCATACAGTGGAGAACTACAATGGCCAGCTCACCGGGAATAAAGGGGTTCACAAGCGGTGGGAGGCAGATATGGTGGAGGAGTATCTCCTCGATGCGGCGAGACCGCGTGGTCCTGTTGAAATGGTGACCGATCCCGTAGAAAAAGCTTTTGTTATAGTTGAAGAATCTTTTCCGGGTCTCGATCCGATCCTTAAAGCGGAGACGAGAGCGCGGCAGACAATCCCACCCGAATCAAGGGACATTATTCCGGATTGGGACAGGCCGATGCAGGGGACGGAATACATTCGGATTCTTTATGAAGAGACGGCCGATCTGGCCATCTCCCGAATGGAGGCGTCGTCTCTTCGGGTCGCCTCCTATTGGATGTCTGCTTGGGTGAAGGCGGGAAGTCCACCACCACCCGACTGAGAAGTATAATGGAACCACTGTTCCCGTCCGGTGATGCCTCGGCTGGAAATAGGGAAGTCTACTCTGTTTCCGAAATTACCACCGAAATTAAAGTGCTTCTTAACGGTGCCTTTAGCTCTGTCTGGATCGAGGGAGAAATCTCCAACTTCACACACCACTTTGCATCGGGGCACATGTACTTTACGCTGAGAGACGAGGGAGCAGAACTTCGAGCAGCCATGTTCAAGGGTTACAATCAGTATCTCAAGTTTCCGGTGGAGGATGGCATGAAAGTTCTGGCTCACGGTGATATTTCACTCTATGAGGCGAGAGGGCAATATCAGCTTTTGGTGAAACGGATGGAGCCTTCAGGCGTCGGGACACTTTATCTCGCTTTTGAGGCACTGAAAGAAAAATTGGAAGCGGAAGGTCTTTTTGATGAAAGCCGCAAAAAGCCTCTGCCTGCTTACCCGTTTAAAATTGGGATTGCCACTTCTGGGACTGGTGCCGCCATGGAGGACATGAAGACAATTTTTTCCCGCCGGGCGCCTCACATAATGCTGTTAATTCGACCGACACTTGTTCAGGGCAACGGTGCAGCCGAAGACATTGTATCCGCCATCACGGAATTTGATCGGAGGGACGACCTTGATCTCATCATTATCGGACGGGGGGGCGGATCACTGGAAGATCTTTGGGCTTTTAACGAGGAAAAGGTCGTGCGCCAAATCTCCGACTGCACGACGCCTATCATTTCGGCGGTGGGCCACGAGACAGACTTTACACTTTCAGATTTTGTTGCTGATCTTCGGGCGCCAACGCCGTCGGCTGCTGCTGAACTGGCGTCGCCTTCACAGATTGAAATTTCGGCTTGGCTCGACCATTCATCCCATCGACTGGGAGAGGTACTAAGGAATAGGATTGAGAAGGCATGGCAGCGCATCGACGGTCTCAGTTTGCGCTACGGACTGAAACAACCGAAGCTTCTTCTTGGGCAGGAACGGGATCGCTTGGAGGCGAAGAAGGAAAAAATGATGAGAAATATTGATGTCATCCTCGCCATGAAAAGTACTCAGTTTAAATCGCTACGCGGCCAACTTGAAGCGGTAAGTCCCACCGCCATTCTGAAGCGGGGCTACGCTATTGCCCGAACGCTCCCTCATGGGAAAATTCTCCGAAGCCCCTCTGAAACTGAATTGGGGGATCGGTTTGGCCTGACATTGGCCAGTGGTGAACTGGAAGGTGAAGTGAAGAAAATTACAGGGGAGTGAAGAAGAGTCCTTAACTTCCGCGGAAAGGTGACAATCAGTGGCTAAGAATAAAACAGTCGACTTTGAAAAATCGATGAAGCGGTTGGAAGAAATTATCGATCAGTTAGAGGGAGAATCTGCCTCGCTGGAAAAGAGCCTCAAACTGTTCGAAGAGGGAATGAAACTGACGGACACGTGTCGCGGTATGTTGGAAGAGGCTGAAGCAAAGATCAATAAATTGTTGGACGGAGAAAAATGAAAGTAGCCCTCTGGGGGAACACCAGCAAACCGCTGTTCTGGGAGCTCTTACCAACAGTTGCCGCTTGGATGGAAGGGAAAGGGCAGGAGCTCTACCTGACCACACATATCCACAAGCGGCTTAAGGATAAGGACAAATCCAGATACAACTACTCCATCATCCAAAAAGCTGATGATTTCACTGATGTCGATTTTGTCCTCGCAATGGGGGGTGACGGGACCATTCTTTCAGCGGCGCGGGGCGTTGAGCACCGCGGAACACCCATCTTCGGTGTCCATCTTGGCGGCCTCGGCTTTTTGGCAGAAGGGACGATAGAGAACATCTACACTAGGTTGGAAGCAATCATTACCGGCGATTATTCGACTTTTCCGCGGATTGTGGTTGAAGCGACAATCGAAGCAGACGGCGGTATCACGGTGACGGCACTGAATGATCTCGTAATCGATGCTGGTGAGGGATTCCGGCTTATGAAATGTTCACTCTTTTCTGAAGGGAACCTTATCACTTCTTATTCCGCCGACGGGCTGATTATTGCCACCCCCACCGGTTCCACTGCCTATAATCTGGCTGCCGGTGGCCCCATTGTGGCCCCGTGGCTCTCCCTCTTCACTATTACGCCTATCTGTCCTCACACACTCTCGTCCCGGCCCATCGTTCTTCCCACGGATAGCGATCTCACTATAACATTCCCCGAGGATGCGCCCGGCGCACGGCTCACGGTGGACGGGCAACTAGAATATCCCGTTCCAGCGGGAGTAAAGGTCTTAGTCCGTAAGGCCGATTATGAAGTGAATATGATCACATTTGAAGACCGAAACTATTTTCAAACACTGCGGACAAAAATGGGATGGGGTCAGCACAATGGCGGCGGAAGCTGATCAATTATGAATGAAAAATTTCGGTACCTAATTAAGAGTCAGAATTGAAGATTTCAAATTCTCATCGCAGCTTTAAGTCCTCAGGTAGGAGGCACCGTTAATATCGACGATGCATCCTGTCATAAAATCATTTCCTTCGGCAGCCAGTAGCACTGCCGCCTGTGCCACCTCTTTCGGCTTTGCCACGCGGCCAAAGGGGCTCTGATTATTAATCCCTTCTCCAAGCGGCCCATCTAGGATTGGAGCCACCCGTTCCGTTTCTACATAGCCCGGCGCCAACGTAAAAATAAAAATGTTATGCTTAATGAGCGCCTGCGCCATGGACTGGCCAAAAGCGTTGATTCCCGCCTTGCTGGCACCGTAGGCAGGGGCTGTCGGCTCCCCTCGAAAGGCGCCCCGGGAGGAGATATTAACAAACCGTCCACAGCCCTGTTTTTTCATCTGCTCGATGGCGCAAAAGGTGACATTCGTATGCCCCACGAGGTTCGCCGCCAGCGTCCTCTCCCAGATTGATATCCACTCTTCATAGGAGAGTTTATCGAAGTCAAACTGCTCGATGAGGGCGGCGTTGTTGACCACAATGTCAATACTGCCGGTCTGTTCAACTGTTTCCTCTACGATCAGCCGTGCTTCATTCGGCTTTCCGATATCTCCCTGTACAAGGATGTGGCCGCTTCCTACCATTGAGTTGAGTGTCTCTTTTCCACCTCTTTCATTGGAGCGATAATGAACCGCTACCGTCCCGCTAGATGCTGCGAATGCCTGAGCAACGGCCCGTCCGATACCGCTTGAGGAGCCTGTCACTAAGATTGTTTTACCGGAATAATCGATGTTCATATTAAACCTTTCTCAAAGCCACCGCCTAACAAGGTCCTTATATGAGACATACTTTTCATTTAACTACTTTCCCAGCGCCGCTTCTTTTCTTCAAATATTTAGAAACCTTACGGCGGCTAGGGGAGCGATCACAAGGATTAAGACCCAGAGGTTTCCGAAACTGACGGCAAGACCAGTATAGAGCAGTATCAATGCGAGATACATGGGATTCCGAGTGAAATGGCAGATGCCAAAAGTGACCAGAGTAGTAGTCTGTTTGTAGACGTACAGTGGTGTCGGATGTTTTTTTGAATTGTGGAATTTCGAGAAAAAAAGGATAATCAAAACAACCATGAGAAGCGCTCCTGCCGTTTTTGAATAAGTGATTTCAGGGAAAGTGAAAGGGCTCCAACGGTTAAGGAGCAAACCTGTGACCAAGGCGGCGGCGTAGTAGAGGCGTGGCGGCAGCACCCGTGGAAGGTTGTTCTTTTCATTCATCGTTCAGTTTCGTCATTTCAGTTACAATTCTCTCCCAGGAAGACTCCACATGATGCCGCTCAGTCAGCGGGTTTCCGATGCAGAATCGGATAGTGTATTTTCCATTTAACCGTGTGTGTGTCAGGTACATATTGCCGCTTCTGTTCAATTTGTTCAACAGTGCTTCGTTCATCTCATCGCTCCCTTTTGCTCGAAAGCAGATAAGGTTCAGCGGCGCCGGAGCCATCAGTTCGAATCGGTCATCGCTTTCCACGAAAGAGTAAAAAAGCTGCCCCAGCTCCACACCTTTTCGGACGTGGGCCTGAAGCCCTTCCACGCCGTAGTGCCGAATGACAAACCACAGTTTCAGCGCCCGGAACCGCCGACCCAGCGGAATCTGCCAGTCCCGGTAGTCGATGACAGCATCGGACTGACTGGCTCTGTTCTTTAGATATTCCGGAAGGATGGAGAGTGTCTCCAGCAGCGCCTTTCTGTCTTTTACAAAAAAGGCGTCGCAGTCAAAGTTTGTGAGCATCCATTTGTGGGGATTGAAACAGTAGCTATCGGCGTATTCGATTCCGTCGTGGACCCACCCAAACTCGGGGCAGAGAGCGGCCGTGCCTGCCATGGCGGCGTCCACATGGAGCCAGATGTTGTGCTTTCGACAGATTTCGCCCATGGGACCCACGGGATCGAAACCGGTGGTTGAAGTGGTTCCAGAAGTCGCACAGACAAAGGCGGGAATCTTTCCTTCACTTAGGTCTTGTTCCACCGCCTCGGCAAAGATGTCGGCCTTCATGGAAAAAGCGCCGTCCACTTCGATAAGCCTTAGGTTATCGCTTCCAAGGCCGGCGATCTTCACAGCTTTTTCCACGGACGAATGGGACTGGCTGGAGGTGTAGGCGGTTAGTTCGGCCCTAACTCCGTCTCTGTTTCCATCTCCACCAGTGGCTCGCTCCCGCCCGGCCAGCAGAGCACACAGCGTCGCATTGGAAGCGGTATCATGAATGACGCCGCCGCCATTTGATGTGGAAAGGAAGTGGGAGGGAAGACCAAGCATCTCCACGAGCCAGTCCATCATGTGTGTTTCTACTTCCGTGCAGGCAGGGGAGGCCGCCCACAGC
>DKAH01000018.1:134585-259124 GCA_002448795.1 Fidelibacterota bacterium UBA6931 | reverse complement strand
TGACGACGGTACCAACTATGCGGGTCTTAAAGCTGGCACCATGGCCTCTGATGTTACCTGGACGCTTCCCACAGCTGACGGCACCAGTGGCCAGGTTATCAGTACAGATGGAAGTGGCACGCTCAGCTGGTCTTCAGTGAGCGGTGGTTCTTTAACTAACGCCACCACCTCTATAGGGACTGGTGCAGCCACGGCCAACCTTGCCTCAGATGGTGATTATGATCTGGTTCTTAAAACGGGCAACTCCACCACAGGCTCCATTACCATAACAGACGGAACCAATGGCAATATCACTGTTACACCTAATGGGACAGGACAGGTGGATATTGGTACTGACCTTACAGTCACAGGCAATGACATCACTTTTGGTAATGGAGAGACGATCTCAAATGCAACGGATGGGGATTTCCTGTTTACAACGGGGACAGCTGCAGGTGCATTGACTCTGAAAAACTCTAATGGGTCAGATGGTATTGCGGCAATAGAGTTGGTTTCAGATGCTGGTGCAGAAGTGGGTGATGCATATGAATTACAATCACTAAATGGTACTTTCACAATCAGCTCAGACCATTCAACCAAGGGAACCTATGATGATACCTATTTAACCATAGCAGGGAATTCTACGCCAGCTTCATCAACAACCACGATTGCCGGTGGTTTAACAATTTCTGCTGATTTGAACACTAGCGGTGCTGTTTATAGAAACATAGAAACTAAATCATCTGCTTATACAATTGGTGATGATGAATATGTTATAATAACAACCGCAGACAACGCCAGTTCTATTTATACTTTACCGACACCCAGTTCTTTTTCAGGAAGAGTTTTAATATTCATTAGACCTGCGGCTGCAAATGCCCCTAGAGTTACAGGTCATATCAATAATAGTTCTTCAACAACACAGTATATCCAACAAGGTATTCATACTGCTTACTGTGATGGAACAACTTGGTGGATGGAAGTATCAAATTTAGATGATGGAAGTTAGTCAATAGAAACATTGTCTCTATTGATGAAGACGGTTTCCACCGCATGGATTATGCAAAATTTGTTGTAACTCTTATTAATGAGATTTAGACCAATGAAATAACTCAGAGAAATAGGGTGTCACAAAAATTGTTTAAGAAACTGAAGTAGAGTCATGGTAAAAGAATCCGTGGCAGGTGTGTACGTTATGTGTATGTAACACGTGCTGAAACGTTCATTTTTATGCATTTTTATACAAAGAAAATAGGGTAGCTTAACCGCCACCCTATTTTCTTACTAAGTTCCTGCTTTCTCGATGAGAAACTACTACGTTTTAATGCGTGGACCCACAGGGATTTGAACCCCGAACCAACGGATTATGAGAATTTGTTGCATTTGGAAATCGCCATGTTCCTGCGGTGGAGGTTCTTTCAGGAAGAGAGTACCAAGCCTACAAAAATGCCGGAGCCTCATGTTGCACGGTTTTACTAAATTTGCCAAATGAACTTAACTAAAGAGTGCCATTTCTCATGAATAGGGAGCTGAAAGGAAAAATATATCCAACCGTCACTTACGAAGTGGGAAGGGAGAAAATATTTGAGTACGCCCGCGCCACACTGTCAGATAACCCTTACTGTACCGATCCCGATTTTGCGGCGAAGTCACATTACGGTGTGGTGGTGGCGCCTCCCACTTTTGCCGCTGTCTACTGCCACAATGCCATGCGCGTGGTTTTTGAAGATCAGGAGCTGGGAATGAACATCCCGAGAGTTGTTCACGGGGAACAGACATTTGAATTCGGTGAAGTAGTAAAATCGGGTGATGTTATCACTACCACCACCACTATCAGAGATATTCTTGTGAAAGAGAACAAGGAAGGGATCGAGAATGTTCTACTTCTGGTTCGGACCGAGTCGGTGAATCAAGACGGAGAGGTGGTTTGCTTCGGTCGTTGGACCATTGTTGAAAGAGGTAGTGATGAGTGAACCCATCAAGATAGACAAATATCTCTCTTACCATTATGGGGGTGCTAGCGGCGATTTAAACCTGATTCATATCGACTACGAATTTGCCAGGACTGCCGGCCTCAACGGGATCATTCTCCAAGGACTATGCACCATGGGGATCACAGCCAACAGTCTTCTCGGCGATGGCGACCCCGCCACCTTCAAATCAATTAGGGTCCGATTTGCCTCACCTGTCCACCCGGAGGATGAGCTTACTGTTGATGGAGATGGTGGGGAAGACCAGGAACGGTTTGTCGTTCGTAACCAGTCGGGAGAGGAAGTAATCTCGAAAGGTCGCGCTGTCTATCGATGACTGACATGCTCGGGGGGCTGGCTCAGGAGGTCGTCAGCGGCATTGCCCTCGGTTGCATCTACGCCCTTATCGCCCTCGGGTTTACCCTCATCTATAAAGCAACGGAAGTGGTCAATTTTGCCCAGGGTGAATTGATGATGGTGGGCGCTTATGTCAATTTTTTTATAGTTACTGCACTGCTGGATATACCCATGCTGGATGGCGCTCTCGGCTTTTTACTCGCCTTTGCAGGTGCCGTCGCTTTTGCCTTCCTTTTCGGCACATTCCTTGATCTCATTATCAACAGACCCCTCAAGGATGAGCCTGTTTTTTCCGTGATCATGGCCACTATCAGCATGGCCATCATCCTCAGGGCAGTCATGGCTCTCATTGCAGGACCCATGACCCGACTGCCTCTCTCTCCATTTGGCTCAGGCGTCATCAAGGTCGGCGGGCTTTTCATCTCAGTGCACGATCTGTTCATTATCTCAAGTGCGATTGTCCTAGTCTGTGGATTCTATTACTTCTTTAACAGAACAAAATGGGGCATTGCCATGAAAGCGACGTCGGAAGATCCTATGGCGGCCAGTCTTGTCGGCATTCCCGTGAAGAAGGTATACCGCAATGTTTGGATTTTTTCAATGGTGGTGGCGACCATCGGCGGCGTGTTGCTGGCGCCGCGAACACTTCTTGATACGAATATGGGCTTCCTCGGACTTAAGGCGTTTCCTGCGGCGGTCCTTGGTGGGTTTGGCTCCGTTCCTGGTGCTATCGTTGGGGGTGTGATAATGGGGGTCATCGAAACGGTAAGCATGGGAACTCTCTCTTTCTATTTTCCGTGGGTGAAGGAGATCAATGACATTGTTGTATGGATTGTCCTTATTGCTGTGTTGATGATCCGCCCTGCCGGCATCCTCGGCCGTGAAGAGATTGAACGAGTATAAAGAAATGACAATGGGAAATTACCTTTCAACAGTTCATGAAAGGTAGATACGACGAGGAAAATCTGAAGTGGATCGCTCCACTGATCATCCTTGTTATTGTTCTACCATTTCTTCTTCGTGGGGCAACCTTCAGCTACCGGTATTACCTCTATGTCTTGAATATCGCCGGCATCTACACCATACTCACCGTGGGGTTAGACTTGTTGAGCGGTTACACCGGACTGATTTCTCTGGGGCACGCTGGCTTTCTCGCTATCGGTGCCTACACGTCCGCAGTTCTCGTGGATCAGGCGGGGGTTCCCTTTGGCCTGTCGTTGATCGTCTCTCCTCTTATCACGGGATTATTCGGTATTCTAGTCGGCTTCCCAGCCCTCCGGATTTCCGGGATGTATCTCGGCCTCACCACCATGGGGTTCGGTTTTATTGTCCGGCGCCTCATTATTGCTCTTCGAACGTGGACTGAAGGATCAGCGGGGCTGGAGGTGTCCAAGCCTGTTCTGTTTGGTTTCACCTTTGCCAACGACTGGCACAACTATTTTCTCATCTATCTTTTTGTGATCGTTGTGGTGGTCTTTGCGCGAAGAGTCATGAAATCGAAAATAGGCAGGGCTCTCATGGCCATTCGAGATTCGGAGCACGCCGCCCAGGCCGTTGGCATCAACCTTGTGCGGTACAAACTCTTTGCTTTCTTTCTCTCAGCCGTCCTAGCTGGACTGGCGGGCGTGCTCTTTGCCCACACCATGCGGTTTATCAGCACAGACCACTTCGATATTCTCCTCTCTATCTATTTCCTGATTATGGTTCTTGTGGGAGGTGTGGCCACCATCTATGGTGCGGTCCTGGGAACGCTATTCATCGTATTGCTCGATTTTCTTGCTATTCCCCTGTTCAAGGATTGGCTCGCTTCATTTATGGCCGTTCAAGTGGCCGATATTCAATCCCTAATATTCGGGTGTATTATGTTCCTGTTTATTATATTCCAACCGATGGGGCTATACGGCATGTGGCTTAAGATGAGAATCTACTGGAAGTTGTTTCCGTTTAACCCCAAGATAAAACAGACCTGATAGGAGGACCATTATGAAACTTCGCAAACCTGTCACATTAATATTACTCATCACTTTTTTCCTTGCCTGTGCTGGACGTGAGCCGACGCCCGGTGTTACCGACACGGAAATTCTCATCGGCAACATTCAGGATTTGAGTGGCCCTATGAAGGAACTGGGAATGGCACTTCCTCACGGCTCAAATCTCTACTTTAATTACATAAACGATAAGGGCGGGGTTCACGGAAGGCAGATCAGAATGACGATGGAAGATCATCAATACAATCCCCAGAAAGCTGTCGCAGCTGCTAAGAAACTGATTGAGCAGGATCAGGTATTCTGTCTCTATCAGATCATCGGTACATCGCCCTGCGAGGCGATTCGTCCCATGTTGGAAGAAAATGGTATTCCTCTTGTAGCGCCGGCTACTCAATCGGGAACTATGTCCGACCGGTCAAAAACGGGATGGAAATACATTTTTCACACAGACACAGGCTATGACAAACAGGCGAACATTCTTGTGGACTATGCCTACGAGCTGAACGCCAGTGCCAAAGTAGGTGTGATCTACCAGGACGATGACTATGGTGAAAATGTACTAGAGGGTATTGCAGAAGCTGAAGCGCGCCACGGCGTTACAATCCAGAAGGAAGCGTTCCAGCGTGGTGCCACCGATTTTGCCGGGCAGGTAATGAATTTAAATAAGGGAGGTGCGACGCACGTTATTATCGGGGGTATTGTTCGGGAACCGATCATCGTCATGAAGACAGCGGCCGCCATGGGATACGCACCGCAGTTCCTCGGCATCAGCCCAACCATGGATCACCGGGTGGCGCTGGGTTCCGGGGAAGCCGGCGAGGGCTTTATCGCGGCAAACTTTGCTCAGCTCTATAATTCGGACACTGAGGGAGCTGAACTTTACCGCGAGTTGTTCGAAAAATCCGGCACCGACCCCAAAGTGATGGGCATGTACA
Source organism: Fidelibacterota bacterium UBA6931 (assembly GCA_002448795.1). Lineage (GTDB taxonomy): Bacteria > Fidelibacterota > Marinisomatia > Marinisomatales > S15-B10 > S15-B10. The sequence continues at coordinate 253,895 of DKAH01000018.1, read as the reverse complement.
ATTTCTACGGTTTCATTACAGCCATGGTACTGGTTGAGGGTTTGGAGAGGGCTGGAAAACGTCTGACCCGGGACGGCCTGATCAAGGCGTTGGAAGGGGTGAAGGGCTACGATGGGAAAGGTGTTTTCCGGGGCATCACCTACGGCCCAAATGACCGTGCCGGTACTGAGGCGGTTGTTCTGGTAGAGAACCGGGGAGGAACACAGCGGATCATTTCAGACTGGATCGAGTAATATTAGATTGGGGTGATTGAACAGTAGAGTGATGGAGAATTGATGCTTCCGTCTCCATTACGCTATCTCTCTACTTCTTCAAGCCTTCCACCGTTTTTCCTGTTTGTGTAGAACGATAATTGCTTATGGCTGACTTGGTCATTGAAAACCTTGAGGTGCATTTTTCCGGCGTTGTCGCCCTTGATGGTGTCTCCTTGAATGTTCGCGAAGGCGAAGTGTTCTCACTTGTAGGCCCCAACGGGTCAGGAAAGACCACACTGTTCAACTGCATCAGTGGTTTCGTCACCCCTCTTGGAGGGACCATTGATTATGGGGATCTGGATCTTCTGTCTAAGCCGCCACACAGCATCATCGCAACGGGCATCTCCCGAACATTCCAGAACCTTCAAAATATCCCCTACATGACAGTTTTAGACAATGTCCTCCTTGGAAATCACAGCAGGATCGGTAATAGAGAAACGGTGAGGCGTTGGATTTCCAGAAGGCAGCGAGAGCTTGAAGAGGAAAGAGCGCTGGAGGTACTTGACTTTATCGGACTGGCAAATTATGAACAAAAATATCTTTCCGGTCAGCCTTACTGTATTCAGAAACTTGTAGAAATCACTAGGGCGTTAGTGTCACAGCCAAAGCTCATACTTATCGATGAGCCTGCTGCGGGAATGAATGATCAGGAAACCATGGAGATTGCCAAGATCATCGGCGAGATTCGTGATTACCTCGGCATTACTGTACTGGTGGTGGAGCACGATATGAGCCTGGTCATGGCTGTTTCAGATCGTGTCTGCGTTTTTGATTCCGGGAATGTCATTACTATTGGAGAGCCGGCGGAAGTGAAAGCACATCCCGAGGTCATTTCTGCATTTCTGGGGGAATCGGTCGTTGCTTAAACTAATCGGAGTAGAAGCCTTCTACGGAAAGATTAAGGCACTTCACGGCGTTTCCCTCGAGGTACCTGACGGGAAACTGGTGTGTATCCTCGGTGCCAACGGAGCCGGGAAGACAACCATCCTTAAATCCATCAGCGGTGTTGTGGAACCGGAAATGGGAACGATCCATTTTGACGGTGTCCGGATCGACAGACTCGATCCTGAAAAGATTGTATCACTGGGTATCAGCCATGTGCCTGAAAACAGGCATGTCTTTCCAGAACTGACTGTCCATGAGAACCTCGTTATGGGCGGCTTCCTTGTCCGGGAGAAATCCCTCTTGAAGGTTCGGCTGGAAGAGGTGTTTGACCGGTTCGCCATCATGCGGGAGCGGAAAGATCAGTTGGCTGGGACCCTCAGCGGTGGTGAGCAGCAGATGCTGGCCATCTCTCGAGCGCTCATGCTGAAACCAAAACTGCTTCTTCTGGATGAGCCGTCATTGGGGCTCGCACCTCTTCTGGTTCAGGAAATTTTCGCCACTATCAAGAATCTTCATCAATCAGGAGTTACTATCCTTCTCGTTGAGCAGAACGTTAATCAAGCACTTCGAATCGCTGATTACGGCTATGTTCTAACTTCAGGAAAGATATTTCTCAGTGGTACCTACGAGGAACTCCGTCGGGAAGAAAAAGTGAGAGAAATGTACTTGGGCGAAGGGAAGTATGTCAGGCGAGCAAGGCTTTGGGGGAGTTAAGCAAGTGACTCAATCACCAATGAAATCTCCTGATTTCGAACAAAATAACACCATTCCCAAGCTTTTCTGGTACCATGTGACAGACCACGGCGATGATGTCTCCATCTGGAGAAAACAACGTGGCATGTGGGAACCCATGACCTGGAGTGAATATGGTCAATGGTCTCAACAGATAGGGAACGCTTTGATGGCGTCAGGGATTGGAAGAGGAGAGAAGGTATCCATCCTGAGTCAGACGAGGACAGAATGGGTGGTGTGTGATATGGCAATTATGGGGATCGGTTGCATTACCGCTCCTGTCTACCACTCAAATACAGCGGATCAGGTTCATTACATTGTTAATCACAGCGATAGCCGTCTCGCCTTTGTGGAAGATCAGGAACAGCTGGATAAAATGCTGGAGATTTGGGATCGAGTATCAATGATTGAAAAAATTATTGTATTTGACAAATATATTCCGAACGGTCTTCCTAATGTGATGTCACTGGAAGCATTCATGGCATCGGGTACGAAATATGGAGAGGATCATTCTGCTGAGTTTGAAGAGAGGATAAAAAATGGGAAGCCTGAGGAAACCATCAGCTTCATCTATACTTCCGGGACTACAGGACATCCCAAGGCAGGTATGCTTCACAGCCGTAATGTAATTTCTGTCATTCGGCACCTGCCTGATATGGTCGGCATCAATAAGCGCGACCTCTCTATCGCCTACCTGCCACTGGCGCATATCGCCGAGCGGCTCCTTGGACATTTCATCAAATTTGCGTACGGAAACCAGACCGTTTTTGCTGAGAGCATCGATGATCTGCCTCACAACCTTCGTCAGACCGGCCCCACGGTGATGTTCGGGACGCCACGCGTCTTCGAGAAGTTTTATGCACGCATCGCCACGGGCATCGCTGATGCTACATGGTTCCAGCGGAAATTTTATAATTGGGCCCTCACTATCGGGAAAGAGATCGCTGAGCAAAAAACTGCGTCTGTTCGTCCGAAGGCGTGGCTCCGTTTACGAGCATCCATCGCTCGCCGAGTCATCTACGATAAGGTAATGGATATTTTCGGAGGACGTATCCGTTTCATGCTTTCTGGCGCGGCACCTATTGCCCCCGATATTATCCATTATTTTGGGTGGCTCGGCATTGATGTCTATGAAGGGTATGGGATGACGGAGACGTCCGGGGTTATCTCGGCAAACCGGCCGGAAGGGATGAAGATCGGTTCAGTGGGACAGGCCATGCCGAATACAGAGATCAAAATCGCAGAAGATGGCGAAATTTGTGTTTTAGGTGCGCAAAATATTATAGGCTATTACAAGAACGAAGAAGCGACGAATGCACTCTTAAAGCAAGATGAGAATGGTGACCTATGGCTCCACACAGGAGATGTGGGATATCTTGATGAAGACGGTTTTCTCTACATCACGGATAGAAAGAAGGACATTCTTATCACAGCCGGCGGGAAAAATGTAGCGCCGCAAAATATCGAAAATCTTCTCAAGACCATCCCATATGTGAGTCAGTCTATGGTTTACGGTGATGCGAAACCTTATCTCACTGCGCTGATTACTCTGGATGAGGATGAGATTACCAAGTTTGCCCGTGATCGGAAATTGCTATACCGCGATCAGGGAAATCTTTCTACAAAACAGGAAGTGATTGATCTAATCAGTAAAGAGATTAATGCCAAGAACCGGGATCTGGCATCGTATGAAACAATAAAAAAATTCCGTATTCTCGCGGAAGATTTTGATCAGGACAAAGATGAAATCACGCCCACATTCAAGATTAGAAGGAATGTGATTGTGAACCGGTACAACGATTTACTGAATGATATGTATACCTGACAAAGTGCGTCTGAGCGTGTTTTTGATGGTGCTTCTGTTTTCTACGATAAACGGGCAGGAACGGTCTACATGGAACGTGATCCAGAAGGAGATTCTGAATCCTAACTGTGTAGAGTGTCATCAGGTCGGCACCAGCTTTGCGACACAGTCTGACCTTCATCTGACCGAGGATGTCGCCTACGAACAGCTGGTTAACGCTCTCCCCAACAACGCCTCTGCTCGGGCCGATGGTCTACTAAGGGTCGGAACGGATGGATTGGCGAGCCTTGAAACAAGTTATCTTTGGGAAAAAATCAACGCGGTGAACAGGGCACATTTTTATTCGGACCACCCTCATTACGGTGCATTGATGCCTCTCGGCAAACCGTATCTCACCAACGGTCAACTCGCTTTTGTCAAGGAATGGATTCTCGGTGGAGCCCCGAAAGAAACGGTGGTGGCCGCGGCTAAGGAGTCATTGCTTGAGGATACGACAATATACGAAACACCTGATTTTACTGAACTCAAACCACCGGAGCAGGGGATACAGTTCAATCTGGGACCCTTCGATGTTCCCCCAAATTTTGAACGGGAGTTTTACTATTTCCAACCCATGGACACGACCGGAGATATCTATCTCGAACGTGCTGAGATTATTATGCGATCCGGCAGCCATCATTTTATTGCTTACTCCTTTTCAGAAAGCATTCCCTCATGGGCGGGCGTGAAAGCGGAGACCTATAGGGATATCCGGAATCTGGACGGCTCCTATATCTCCGCCAACCTCACGGCGACTCTCTGGCACAGTTTTGGATTTGGTACGCAATACCCCTTCATGAATTATCAATTTCCACCTGGGGTGGCACTACGGATTGATGCTGACATGGGACTGGATCTCAATTCGCACTACATCAATCGGACTGACAGCACCATCATCGGTGAAGTGTACGTCAATATGCATCTTTCCAAACCGGAGGAGATCAAACATACCGCTGAAGTATTGTCCTTGGACAACCGCGATATTGAATTGCCACCGAATAAGGTGACCACACTGGAGCGGACATTTAAGTTCACCGAAGAAGCCAGTGTCTTCCAGCTCATGTCCCATGCCCACGAACATATGTTGGAATTCAGAGTAGAAAAGGTAGGCGGTGAATTAGACGGCGAACTGATCTACATCGCCTACGACTGGGAACATCCGCCTATCCTCGAACTGGATCCTCCCCTGTACGTCCAAAGAGGGGAGGGGATGAGACTGATTGTCACCTACGACAACTGGACGGATGAAACGTTGCGTTTCGGACTGCTCAGTGAAGATGAGATGATGATACTCTTCGGGTACTACTATCTTGGTTCTCCGACACTCACAACCGATTCACCAAGTATGATTCCCGGTGCCTTTGATCTGAAGCAGAATTACCCCAACCCGTTCAATGGGGAAACGCAGGTAGAATTCACCATTGCCAGAGAAGCAGAAGTTTCTCTTCAGGTTTTTGATATGTTGGGAAGACCGGTCTCCTCACTGGCAAGCGGTGTTACACCAAAGGGACGGCATGTTATGAAGTGGAGCGCAACAGATGGGGAAGGGGCGCTTCTCCCATCAGGTGTCTACTTCGTTCGCCTCTCCATCGACGGCCAATCCCGCACCAAGAAAGCGCTCCTGCTTCGGTGATTGCAGAGATGGCATGTTTCGAGGGAAAGATGTCATCTCAAATTTATACTGACACCCATACTAGCATCCTTGTCAGAGAGTACCTGTGGACAGAAAGAGATCTACAGGTCGCTAAAATGTTAATGGCATATTCTAATGCTTAAAACACCGCGTACCGGTGAACATCATGGCAATACCGTATTCATTGCAGGCATCGATCACTTCCTGGTCGCGAACAGATCCGCCGGGCTGGACCACCAATAAAATTTCTGAATTTTTGATAGCGTCAATGCTGTCGCGAAAAGGAAAAAAGGCATCGGAAGCCAGGATCCCCCCAGCCACATTTTCGCCACCCTTGCGCAAGGCCATATGAACCGCATCCACCCGGCTCACTTGGCCCGCCCCGAGCCCCACAGTGGTATTATTTCTGGCGATCAGGATACCATTGGATTTGGCGTGGCGCAATACTTTCCAGCCGAATAGAGCAGTTTCAACATCCGCTTCGGACGGTTCCTTTTCCGTTACAACATTCAAATCTTCTTTGGTTAATATTTTCGTATCTGTTTCCTGAACAAGCACCCCGCCGTCAACATTGCGGACCTCCAGACTTAGTGTTCGCTTGTCGAACTGGCCGATTTCAAGCACCCGCAAATTCTTTTTCTTTTTAAAAATTTCCAGTGCTTCCGGTTCAAAATCCGGTGCCAGCACGATTTCAACAAATACCGATGTAATGGCATCCGCAACATCTTTGGTGCAGCTGCGGTTGAAGGCAATGATACTGCCGAATGCGGACAGGGAATCGGCATTGAACGCTCGATTGTACACATCCAAGAGATCATTGCCGGTAGCCACGCCGCAGGGATTGGCGTGCTTCACCACCACGCAGGCGGGTTCATCAAATTCCCGAATGCAGGCCAGGGCACCGTCTGCATCCATGATATTGTTATAAGAGAGTTTTTTACCCTGGTGAACGGTTGCGTTCAGAATATTGGGCTCATTGTTTCCCGGTATTTTATACGACGCTGCGGACTGGTGGGGGTTTTCTCCATATCGCATTTCTGAATGTTTCAAAAAAGTCAGGGAAAGGTCATTAGACAAATCTTCATCTTTTACATAATTATGAATAATGGTGTCGTATTGGGCTGTGTGACCAAAGGCTTTTGCCGATAATCTACGGCGGGTCTCAAAGGCAATTTCTCCTGACACTGCTTCATCCGAAATGATATTATAATCGGCCGGGTCAACCACCACACAGACCCACCCCACATTTTTGGCCGCCGAGCGGATCATGGTGGGGCCGCCGATATCCACATTTTCTAGCGCCAGCGCCAAGTCGCAATCTTTTTGGGAAATGGTCTCTGAAAATGGATATAGGTTGCAGACCACAAGATCGATCCACTTTATCTCATTGGCCTCCGCATCGGCGCCGTGTTTGTCCCGCAGGCCTAAAATGCCGCCCTCCACCAGCGGATTGATGGTCTTTACGCGGCCGTCCATGATTTCCGGAAATTGGGTGTAGTCGCTTACATCCGTCACAGAAATATCCGCTTCCCGCAGCGCTTTGGCTGTGCCGCCAGTGGACAGAATTTCCACATTATGCTCATGGAGCGATTGGGCTAGCTCAACGATGCTGGTTTTATCGAAAACAGAAATTAGCGCCCGATTAATGGTTATTGGATTTTTGTTTAAGGATGGATTATATAACATGAGAATTGGTTCGTATTAATTGTATTGCTTCAATGAAAGCTTTGCCTTCCAGTGCCTGTACCTTTTTTTTCAGCGATTCCACTGTTTCACCAGCGGATACAGCACATTTTTTCTGTACCAAAATCGGCCCGCCGTCCACATCATCCGTTACAAAATGGATGGTGCATCCTGTTTCCGCTTCGCCATTGGTTAACACTTCCTGATGAACATTGGTATCCATGCCGCCGGCATATTTTGGCAAAAGCGAAGGATGCACATTCAACAGACGATCTCGCCATACATCACAAAATTCTGCGGACAGGATGCGCATAAATCCAATCAACAGCACTAGGTCTACATCATAGTTCTGTAAAACTGCTGTCATTTCCCGGTCAAAATCTTCCCGATCCTTACCCTGGTGGGGAATGAATACAGCAGGCACATCGTGTTTGTTGGCTCGCTCTAATATATAAGCATTCTTCCGGTTTGAGATCACCATCGACACTTCCGCTTTTAGTTTGCCGGAACCTATGGCCTCCAGTATATACTGCAGGTCGGTACCGCTGGTTGACCCGATTACACCCAGCTTTATCATCGTAATGAATTCATATGGTCAATGCGTTGCTGTACCACAGGCTCTGTGCCAATATCGCTGCGGTGAAACAGGGGACCTTTTACTGCAGAAATTTCCCTTTCCGCAATGGCTTCGGCTTCAGAGATTGTATCAGCCGTGCCCACTACCGCCACCGTCCGGCTACCGGCTTCTACCAATTGGTCATTTTGAATATCCACCGAAGCGTAAAAAAGCCCATCCCGATTCGAGACGTGGGATACATCGATCGCCTCACCTATTACGGGGCTGTCCGGATACCCTTCCGGCACGGCATATTTACAGACGGTTGCCTGGTTGGAAAATTCAACATCCGCCTTGTCCAATGTGCCGTTGGCAATGGAAAAACAAATATCAATAAAATCTGATTCCAGAACGGAAAGCACATTCATAGCTTCCGGGTCACCCAGGCGAGCGTTGTATTCGATCAGTTTCACGCCGTTAGCCGTGGCCATAAAACCGCCGTACAGAACTCCCTTATAACCTTCGCCGAATTTGGCCTTAACGGCTTTGGAGGTGGCGCCATTAATAGTCTGTGCTTCCTCAATATCATTATTATTCAAAAAAGGCAGCCCATGATCGGCATCAGAATATGTTCCCATTCCGCCGGTGTTGGGCCCTCGGTCGCCTTCGTAGGCCCGCTTATGATCCTGAACCACCGGCATATGTTTCAAATTGTCCCCATCACAGAAACTCATAAGAGAGAATTCCTGGCCCACAAATTTTTCTTCGATAACAAAACTGTTGCCTTTATCTGCCAATTCCCGGCAGTAGATTAAGGCTTCATCGTGGGAATGTAAATGGTCTCCGGCTACCTTTACCCCTTTGCCGCCCATGAGACCATCGTATTTCACCACGTAATTGTCATTCAGTTCTTTTAAGAAATCAGCCACACCATCCATGGAATCAAATGTCTGGTATTTGGGGCCTCCCGGAATATCGTATTCCTGCAACAGGTTTCTGGTGAATGCTTTGGATGTCTCCAGCCGGGCAAGTCTTTTCTTGGGCCCAACAGTTTTTACGCCGGCACTCCACAAGGCATCGGCAACACCGTTCTCCAGGGGATTTTCCGGGCCGATGATGGCCAGCGTTGCGGCGATCTCCTGGGCATAGTTCGCCACAAAGTCCGGATCGTTAATGTTGCCGACCGTTAATTCATCGCAGATTTCTGCAATCCCCGGATTCATATTGGATGCTAGACAATAAAGCTCTTTTCCCTGGGGCGATTTATCCAGTGCCCGGACAATGGCATGCTCCCGGGCGCCTGAACCGATAACCAGTATATTATATCCAGACATCATTTTCAGCTGTAAGCGAACCACCAGAGTCGCCGGTATTGGTCACCTCTTTTGGCTCTATAATCATGATCCGGCATTCGGTTTCGGCGGCGGGCTTGTGTTCAACACCCTTGGGGACAACGATTATTTCACCCTTGGAGAGCGTTACGGTTCTGTCGCGGAATTCAATGGTCAGTTCACCATCAAGGACAATGAACGTTTCATCCGTATCTTTGTGGGCATGCCAGACAAATTCGCCTTCCACCTTTACAAGTTTGAACTGGTAATCATTCATTTCAGCGATCACCTTTGGCGTCCAGTGATCCGAGATTTTTTCGAATTTTTCAGAAAGATTGATTGATTTCAAAGAAGGCTCTAATGAGCTGTCTGTTTGCCATTGCGGTCATTCATTCGCATGGCTTCCATTTTGACCACCTTGGACTCATCAATATCGTTGGCGACATAATTGCCGTCTAGGCAGGCCATACAGGGGTGGTCAATATGATGATCACCCCTTCTTGTTACCGCTTCAACAAGGTCATCAATGGTCTGATAAAGGAGGGCATCCACTTCCATATAAGCTTCAATCTCATCTTCCGTCATATTACCCGCAATCAGTTCGCCTTTTGTGGGCATATCCACACCGTAGAAGCAGGGAGATTTCACCGGCGGACAGGCTACAGCAAAATAGACTTCTTTGGCACCAAAGTCCTTTAACATTCGAACAATTTCCCGGCTAGTATTTCCCCGGACGATACTATCATCCATGATCAAGACCTTTTTATCGCGGATTTCTAATTCCTGGGGTACCAGCTTGTATTTTACGGATTTTTTTCGTTCCGCCTGACCGGGCATAATGAAGGTTCGGCCGATGAATGTGTTTTTATACAGTCCTTCTGAATAACGGACGCCCAGCTCATGGGCAAAAGATAAAGCCGCCGTATTGGCCGTACTTGGAGCCGGGATGATAATATCCGGTGTTTTATCGGGATGTTTTTTCTGCCACGCGTCCGCCAGGTTTTGCCCCATCCGCAGGCGTGCCCGGTACACACTTACATCATTTAGGGTGCTGTCGGGGCGGGCGAAATATACATATTCAAAAATGCAGGGATTGAATTCCTTCTTTACAAGGCGCTTGCTGAATATCTTTCCGCTTTCATCCACGTAAATGAGTTCACCGGGCAGGACGGTTCCTTTCGGTTCATATCCCATGGCGTAGAACATGGTATTTTCGGATGCGAAAATATAATCTTTACCGCCATTCCCGTTTGACCTGTCACCCCTTACAAGTGGCCGGATACCCTGGGGATCTCGAAAAACCACAAGCCCTTTGCCGATAATAATGGATGTTACGGAATAGGCACCCTTTACTCGATCAAAAATGTTTTGAACCGCTCCACAGAGTAAATCAAAAAACTCTTCACTGGTCTGAGGTGGCACATCCTGATGTAACTCGTCAGCGAACAAATGCAAAAGTACTTCCGAATCGCTGGTTGTATTTAGGTAGCGCGTTTCCGTTTTGGTCACTTCTGAAGCCAGTTCCTCGTAATTGGTCAAATTGCCGTTATGGGCCAGGGCAATACCGTAGGGCACGGATGTCCAAAAAGGCTGCACCTCTCCATGGCTGAACCCACCATGGGTAGGGTAGCGGTTGTGGGAAATACCGATATTGCCCGCAAGCAGTTTTATGTTTTCATTGTTGAAAATTTCTTTGGCCAACCCCATTCCTTTTTCTTTGTGCATCCGGTCGTCATAGGTCATAATGCCGGCGGCGTCTTGTCCTCGATGCTGCAGATGAATAATGCTGTCGTAGAGCTCGGCGGCCACAGGTTTATGAGAAAATATTCCGGCAATGCCGCACATTAGATCAGGTCTACCAGTTTAGGGGCAATCCCCACATATGATTTGGGGGATAAAGTCAATAATGTATCCTTGTCTTTTTTAGATATTTTCAGCCCCGCTACAAATTCTGCCATGGATGTTTTATCAATGGACTGTCCGCGAGTCAAGGCTTTCAGTTGTTCGTAGGCATCTTCTTTTCCGCTTTTCCGCAGGATGGTTTGGACCGCTTCCGCCAACACTTCCCAGTGGTTGTCCAATTCATTTTCCATCTGGACTTTATTAATGGTAATCCTGCCCAATCCCTTTAAAATATTTTTAAGCGCCAGATAGGAATGCCCCAACGCCACACCCTGATTGCGGAGAGTGGTGGAATCGGTAAGATCGCGCTGCATTCTGGAAACGGGCAGCTTTACCGCAAGGTGATTCAAGAGTGCATTGGCAATCCCTATGTTGCCTTCTGCATTCTCAAACTGAATGGGGTTGATCTTATGGGGCATGGTGGAAGAGCCCACTTCACCGGCTACTTTCTTTTGCCCTAGAATTCCACGACTGATGTAGGCCCACATATCCCGGCAGAGATCGGTTAGGATGGAGTTTACCCGAACCAGCTTATGGTAACTTTCTGCCGCCGAATCGTGGGGCTCTATCTGGGTTGTGAGCAGGTTCGGCTCAAGTCCCAACGACTTAATGAATTTGGATGCAAACCGTGGCCAATTGGTTTTTGGATAGGCAGCCGTATGGGCGGACCAGGTGCCAGTAGCTCCGCCGAATTTCCCTAACAGGGAATGAGATTTGATCTGATTAATCTGACGATCGAGCCGCCCGTAGAAGACAGCCAATTCTTTTCCGAAAGTGGTGGGGGTGGCAGGCTGGCCGTGAGTCAAAGAGAGCATGGATACCTTTTTGTATTTTCGCGCCAATTTCTTCAATTCTTTGTTCAAAGACCGCAGGGCAGACAGATAGATCTGCTTCACCCCGTTCTGCCACATGAGCGAATAGGAGAGGTTGTTTACATCTTCAGACGTCAGGGCAAAGTGAATCCATGGATGAAGGGATTTCTTGACCTTGCTTTGTATATAATATTCAATCGCTTTTACATCGTGGTTGGTGGTGGACTCAATATCCTTGACTTTTTTGGCTGCGGCGTTGTTGAACTTTATATAAATCTTCCGCAGGCGGGCCTGCCCATCTTGGGAAAAAGCTGACAGTTCTTTAATACTCTTTTCATCACCGAGAGCGATGAGATATTCAATCTCCACTTTTAAGCGATACTGCATGAGTGCAGATTCTGAAAAGTGTGCGGAAAGTTCCTTTACGCTATTTCCATAACGTCCATCAAGTGGGGAAATTGCATTAAGTTGGTTAGACACCAAAAATGCGTTTTACAGCCAAGGCGCAATTGCCCGGATCCACCACCGTGAGCACCGGTGTATTGCTGGGCATTTGCAGAGTCGAGTGAATGTTCACCAGCATATCCGCCTTATCAGAAAACGGTGGACAGCCCAAAGTGGGGAATTCAGAATTGGCTGCCACAAAACCGGACAGGGCGTTAGATCGTCCGGCGATAGTGATATAAACAATATCTTTATTCTCTTTATTTGCATTCAGGATATCCAGAACCTTCAGCGGTTCTTTATGGGCTGATGCTGCATGCTGTTCCCACGCAATGCCGTATTCATCCAATTTATCGGTAATCTTTTTTGCGTGAGGTTCGTCTGATGTTGAACCCATGATAATCACTGTTTTCATAATTCATCCTTCAAGTTTTCGTTAATTCTTTCCTGAACCTCTTTACTGGCATCGGGAAACGGAAAGGCTCCACCGGTAATGGTTTCATAGAGATAAATGTATCGGCTGGACAGTTCCACAACCAAATCTTCCGGAGCCTCCGGCAATGTTTCATCGTTATAGGGGTCGCAATTATCCACGAACCACAACCGTAGAAACTCCTTATCAATATTTTGGGGTTCCTGCCCAGCCGCCATCCGTTCATCGTAAGTTTCGGCGATCCAGTAACGGCTGGAATCGGGGGTGTGGATTTCATCAATCAGCACAATATTGCCACCTTTATCCCGGCCCATTTCATATTTGGTATCCACTAGAATCATGCCGTGTTCTGCTGCTTGTTGCTGTCCAAACGTAAACAGTTCCAACGCCTTCTGACTGCAATAATCCCAGTCTTCCTGGGTCATCCAACCTTCGCTCACAATTTCCGGCGGTGCAATAGGGCGGTCATGGTGTTCTTCCTTAGTGGTGGGTGTAAGCATATTGTCGTTCAACTTTTGATTTTTCTTAAGCCCTTCTGGCAGAATGTTGCCGCAGTATTCTCTGTCGCCATTGTTATAAACCGTCCACAGGGAGGTGCTGGTGCTGCCGGTAATGTATCCTCGGACCACGAATTCGATGGGGAAAACATCACATTTTTTTGCAAATGTCACATTGGGGTCCGGCACATCAATTACCTGGTTGGGGATGATGTGTTTCGTTTTTTCAAACCACCAGGCGCTGGTGAGGTTCAGCACCTGCCCTTTGAACGGGATGGACGCCAAAACACGGTCAAAGGCGCTTTGGCGGTCGGTGGTAACGAGTGCAATTTTATCTCCCAGGTCATATTGGTCCCGGACCTTGCCGGTCTTCTTGGAATCGCTGGGAAGATTCGTTGCGGTTAAGGTGTTGTTTAATTCCGCTTTAATGCGGTCTTTGTACTGTTCAGTTGATTTCATAGCATTCCTGCGATAGCGGGTTGAATAGTATGTGTGTGTCCAAAATGTTCTGAGAAACGGTATCAATATTACCACCATTTACGGTAAGATTCCATCTGACACCTCGTTTTAAGGAGCACAGACCTTTGATTTCGAACCGCTCTTTGAGCGCTTCAAATGTTGCTCTGCTGAGCACGTCATCTTTCTGGCGAACCAGGAAAGAGATGGTATTTTCACCTCCATCCACTTCGCTGATAAATTCCTTGTTGGAATTGTAGAGTTCTCCGCTATCATCGATCTTTTTCAGGATTGTGTCTGCATCGCCGTTCGTCCCAATCTCCCAGTGAGTTTGTCGCGTCACTTTCACATCGAGCCCGAGTTTGTTCAAAGCGCCTTCTACCGACGCCGCTTCGTTATCTGTTATAATCATATCAACAAGCCATTCTGTTGCATCACGATCTGACGCATATTTTTTCACTTTGTAATGGGAGCGGTTATAGGATAATACATGATCCGTGACCGGATTGCCCAGCTCAATAAATTCTTTCATGGAAGAAAAGATAACATCCCCGTTTTCCGTTCGTTCCGGATGGGGCATCATGGCCATGACGTTTCCCTGGGGGTTGCATACCGCCGACAGGTTATGCATGGAACCGTTGGGGTTGGTGGGGAATTCATCCACCACATCACCATTATCATCGCTGTAGCGGTAAACGGCTTGATCGTTGGCAATCATTTTTCCCAACAGTTTGTCTGGGATGATAAACCGTCCTTCCCCGTGAGCCAGGGGAATGGTGATAAAATCGCCCATCTTTAAATGACGTGTGAATGCACAGCGTTCCGGCGAGACTGACATTTGCAGATTTGCCCAGGTATTGTAATAACCCACGCCCACCACATTGCCACTTTTTACCCGCTTATTATCGGTAAGTGCCACGCCGACACGGTGATTCTTCAGACCCGGGACGAGCCCGCTTTCCACCAGAATCTGGGCCCCGTTGCAGATGCCCAGTACGGGCTTCCCCGAAGTCGCTTCTATTTTCACCTGGTTCATGATCGGATCAAGGGCTGCAATAATGCCGGCTCGTGATCGGTCTTCGTAGGCAAATCCACCTACTATTATATAGCCGTCAAAGGTGGATAATGTTTCAGCCGGCTCATTCCACAGAAATTCAACGGGGCTCAGCCCCACACGACGACAGGCCATGAGTGTTTCACGTTCTGTGTTGGAACCGGGGAATTGAATGATTGCGATGGAAAGGCTCATTAAAAATTCACACCTATGACACTGCTCGAAACAATTCCAATTTCATATACATCCGTCAAACCTTTTAGCAAATCTTTCACACCATTTACATCCTTCAGGTTAACTATAAGCACCATCCCGATTCCCATATTAAAAGCACGAAACATTTCATCTTCATCTATATTGCCGATGGATTGCATCACATCAAAAACAGGCAGGCTGGGCCACGACTCTTTTTGAATTTCCACTCCGCATCCGTCCGGTAAAATCCGGGGAATGTTTTCCACCAAACCGCCACCGGTGATGTGGGCAACCCCTTTAATATCAACGCCCGCATCAAGCGCTGCAAACACATGATTCGTATAATTAATGTGGGGTTCAAGCAAAGTGAGGCCAACAGATTTATCCAATTCAGGAATGGAATCATTTACATCATATCTACCAACCTCAAAAAAGAGTTTCCGGGCAAAGGAATATCCATTGGTATGTAGACCATTGGACGGCAGCCCCAGCACCGCATGCCCTGGCCGGATTTTTTCTCCAGTTATGATATTATCTTTTTCAACCACGCCGGTAATAATTCCCACCAGGTCGTGCTCGCCGGGCAGATAGGTGTCGGGCATTTCTGCCGTTTCGCCCCCCACCAGGGAAACACCCGTATCTCGGCAGGCATTCACCATTCCGGACAGAATTTCTTCAATAACAGCCGGATCCAGTTTATCGTTTGCAATATAATCCAGAAAGGTGAGTGGCCGGGCACCCATGACCAAAATATCATTGGCGCAGGCACTCAACAGGTCAATGCCGATGGTGTCGAATTTGCCCAGTTTTCTGGCGATTATGGTCTTTGTACCCACACCATCAATGCTTTGGACCATGACGGGATTCTTGTAAAAATCCAGAATGGGTTTCAAATCATAAAGGGAACCGAAACTGCCCAGGCCTGTGAGCACGTTGGATGTGAAGGTGGACTTTACACCACTCTTGATGCGCTCCACGGCTTCGTTACCGGCATCGATGTCAACGCCGGCTGATTTGTAATCCAATTTGCTCATAGTTTACCACGCAAACCATTTGTCCAGGCTTCCCTTGCATCAACAACCGCGAGCTTTACCGCTTCATTGATATTGATTGATTCACCGCCAGCAGTTCCTATCTCAAAGACGCTCACACCATAGTTTGAAAAAACAGATTGAACTTTTTTAATATTCCCCCGGGATGTTTCTGCCACAAAACCGCCTGTTTCTGAAAAAAGAATTTTGGCAGGGGCAAGGTCACTTTCAATATGCATTTTACAGCCGATCCTGTTTCCGAAAGTCATTTCCGCCAGAGCCGATGCTATACCACCGTCAGCGATATCATGGCATGACAAGAACAACTCCTGTTCGATACAATCGGTAATGGCGAAGATTTGGTTTCTGACTTCATCCAAATCCGGTTTTGGCACATGTTCTCCCAGTTCATCATAGAGAGAATAGTAGACCGAGCCGCCCAGCTCATCTTTACGCTCGCCGATCATTAAAATAACAGAATCGTTTTTCTGAAAATGCATGGGTATGGTGCGTCTCACATCCTTGAACCGTCCAAGACAGCTCACAATGGGACTGGGTGGGATGGCGCCGTTTTTTGATTCATTATAAAAACTCACATTTCCTGCAATAATGGGCGTGGCGTCATGGGGATTATCTTTCAGTGCAATGGTATGGCAGGCATCGGCAATACCGCGAACGCTTTCCACGAACTCCCACATCTGATGGGGCTTTTCCGGGTTGCCGAAACATAGACAATCTGAAACTGCATGGGGTGTGGCGCCCACAGCGGCCACATTCCGCATGGCTTCCACCACAGCATTTACGCCGCCCCAGTATGGGTCGATGAGTCCATAGCGTGGATTATGATCTGTGGAGAGGGCGATACCTACATTGCGAATTTCTTCCGGATAATTTTCAGAATTAAAGGGCGCCATAACGCCCGCATCGGCAAGGCCCGTTTCGGTGTGGGTTCTTCCCTGAACCTGTTTATCATAGGTTTCGAATACGGGCTCCCTGCTGGCCATATTTTCATGGGCCAATATTTCCAGCAATATTGCATTATAATTGTCAGGCTCTGGAATCTTAGGTTCTGTAAAATTTTGATCCCGAGCTACGTAAGGGCGGTCGTACAAAAAACCTTCGGTTACTTCCGCTGCCGGGGCGTTGACAATTTCTTCGTCTCCATTGTGTACAATATATTGTCCGTCGTTGCGAATCCTGCCGATGACCGATGCCTGTGCGCCTTCGCTCACGCCGGGCAGGTCAAAGACCGTATTATAATGCTCCAGTATCATTGGTGTCACCTCCGGCGGTGACACCCACATAAACCGCTCCTGGGTTTCGCTGCAGAGGTAAACCGATGGATGGAGGTTGTCCATGCCGATGTGAATTTTATCCATCCACACTTCAGATCCGTAGCCGGACGTTTCTGCCAATTCCACGCTGGCGCAGGCAACACCGCCGGCTCCCAGATCCTTAAAGCCCATTTTATCAATGAACCCCTTTTCTTTCAGGATATCAAACAGTGCATAGGATGATTTCAACAGATGGCGCTCCAGAAAAGCGTTGGGCTCCTGAACAGCACCCTTATTCTGTTCCTTTTTATCTTCTTCCAGTTCGAGGGATGCAAAACTGGCGCCGCCAAATCCGCTGTTATCGGTGGGCTTACCAATGAGAATCAGATCGTAGCCATCAGCATTCTGGGGGGCGTAGGAATGAAGGATGTGGTCTTCACGAACGATTCCCAATGTAACAAGAGTGACCAGACAATTTTCGTTGTATCCTTGATGGTAATAAATGTCTCCGCCAATGTTGGGAATACCTAATGGATTGCCGTAACCAGCGATACCTGCCACCACGCCATCGTGTATCCATTTGGTCTTGTTGCTGTTGATATCTCCAAAACGGAACGAATCCGTACAGGCAATCACTTCGGCACCCATACACATAACGTCCCGGACATTGCCGCCTACGCCGGTGGCTGCTCCCTCATAAGGGACGATCTGTGATGGATGGTTGTGGGATTCGTGGCTCATGACCACACACCAGCGGTGGCCCTCCTTATCGGTGGCAACAGCCACCACCCCCGCATCTTCCTTGGCACCGAGAACCACATCGGGGCCTTCGGTAGTAAACTGCTTTAAGTGGGTCCGGCTGCTCTTATAGGCGCAGTGTTCAGATCCCTGGATGGAAAATAATATAAGTTCTGCCAGAGACGGGGCTCGGCCCAGCATATCATTTTGAATTTTAAGGACTTCTTCAGTGGTGAGGGGGATGTTTTTTTCCCGAAGGGATATCTCAATTTCCGATTCCGAAAGTGTGTTAAAATCAAACGTTTCGTTGTCGAAAGACAACCATTACCTCACGATCGTCTGATGACGTTGAGGACCGAGAGATATGATCGTGATTGGGCAGTTGACCTCCTGTTCTATAAAATCAATATATGCCTTCATGGTATCAGGCAGATTGCCGTATCCGCCGGAGCATAGCCTTTCGATATCCTTATCGGTCATTTCCGCCCATCCTGGAAGAGCGACTGAATTCGGAGTGGCCTGCCGCATTTTTGCAAGACTGCCTGGCATCTCTCGAACTTCCTCCCCCGTGATGTTGTAAGTGGTACAGACGGAAAGTTCTTCCAAACCAGATAGGATATCGATCTTGGTGAGAGCAATTTCCGTCAAGCCGTTCACACGAACCGCCTGCCTCAGTTGAACAAGATCAAGATTTCCCACACGTCTCGGCCGGCCTGTTGTGGTTCCGTACTCCTGTCCCCGTTCGCGGAGATAGTCCGCTTCGGTTCCCTCAAGCTCTGTTGGGAAGGGTGAAATGCCGACCCGGGAGACGTATCCCTTGGCAACGCCGATCACTCGCCGCTCTCCATTGAAACCGATTCCCGTTCCGACGCTCATCTGTCCCGCTACGGTGTTGGAGCTGGTGGTGTGGGGATAAAGTCCGTGATCGATATCAAGCGAAACACCTTGAGCCCCCTCAAAAAGAAACGATTTGCCATTCCTGTATGCTTCGAACAGTTCAAGTTGGGTATCACAGATGTAGTGTTGCAGCATCTCGCCGAACTTGAGATAGTCGGTATAGATGTCATCAAATGCGAGGTCGAACTTTACGCCGAAGGCCCGTGTTACCACCTGTTCATTAAACTGGTAAGCACGCTGGAGTTTCTCCTCAAAAATGGCAGGTTCAATAAGATCACCAAGACGAATGCCATGGCGGTAAGCTTTATCAGCATACACTGGAGCGATACCTCGTTTTGTACTGCCAGCAGCAAGTTCACCCTGATGTGAAGTGAGACATTCATCCATAACAATATGATACGGCATGATGGCATGTGCCCTGTCGCTCACCTTCAGGTTAAGTTTCACACCTTTCGTTTTTAGGGATTCAATCTCTTCGATGAGCCCCTTCGGGTTGACCACAACACCATTGCCGATAACGGATACAGGCTGAGGATAGAGGACACCGGACGGAATATGGTGTAGTTTGTATACCTCACCTTCAACGATGACGGTATGGCCCGCATTATTGCCTCCTTGAAAGCGGACAACGTAATCGCAATCACCTGCGAAATAGTCGGTGATTTTCCCTTTCCCTTCGTCGCCCCACTGGGCACCCACCACAACGGTTAAAGTTGCTGGTTCAGCCATTTAAGAACAGGATGGACTGGTGGAGTGAAGGTTTGGTGGGGCAGACAGCTGGGAAGTTAGAAACTGGCCCACTCATGTTGGCAAGTCCGGCCCGCATCCGGCTTGCGAGAAAAGAAAAATTGCTTTGCCATCGTTCTGGCCATTACGAATTGATCAACTATGCTCCGTTAGGAAAGACCAATATTACGTTGGATGCCTTAAAAGAAAAATGTGAAAGTCTTGCCTAATAAAAGAAGGCCGTATTCTCAGGGTTCTTACAATCATTTGATAGCAAAACTACAACTAGTAGACTGCTACCTAGTCAAGAGGAAGATCTCTGGTTCTAGCCCGGTCTCTAGCTAAGATTTTTGATCAATACTGGGGGCCTCCTCCCAGAGATAATCCCGGCCTAAAGCGTGTTTTTCGAACCAGTCCAACTCCACATTTACTTTAAATAGCTCATGCCTTAATTCTCTCCAGCCGTGGGGTTCTCTCGGTGCCACATAGAGGTGGGTGGGGACGCCGTTGGACTTGAGAGCGCGGTAGAGTTCCACCGATTGGGGCATGGGGACGCGTATATCATTCTCTCCAACAAGAACAAGCGTCGGCGTCGTCACCTTCCAGATATCTTTCAGCGGAGAGTGTTCCCAATAGACATCGATGGGGGCATCTTTTTGCCACGGTGTACCACCGAACCATGGTGTGCGGTAAATCCTGACATCACTCTGGCCGTACATGGAAATCCAGTTTACGGCACCGGCGCCGGATGAGGCGGCCTTGAATCGATCAGTGTGTGTAATAATTTTATTGGTCATGTGCCCGCCTCCGCTCCACCCCATCTTCACCATGCGGTCGCCATTAACGAGACCCTTTTCAATAAGATGATCCACACCGGTCATCACATCGAGGTGGGATTGGTGGTAGTAGTGTCCAACCATGTCACGTAGGTAGTCATCGCCGTAACCGGTGCTTCCCCGGTAGTTGGGCTTGAACACCATCCAGCCACGAGATGTCAGTACCTCAACGTACTTGCTCCATCTCCCGAATCCAAACTTGTCCGAAGCAGCAGGTCCGCCGTGAGTTTGAACGCAAAGTGGATAAGCCGTTCCTTTCTGGTGATCGAGGGGATAGTATAGTAATCCTTCTACCATCACGCCGTCGGCACCTTTCCACTGGATCGCTTCCTGCTTGGGAAGACGGAACTGCTGCCCTAGATAGTCATATACAGTGGTCACTTTCTGGGGTTTTGATCGACGTCCGTTTTCGAGAATATGTATATCCCCGGCGTTCGATTGATCAGAGATACCAAATACAATACTGTCAAGACCGTGATGGTAGCGGAAGTTCCTCAGTGAATGATCACCCTTGGTGAGCTGGGACAGTTTTTCCCCTTTCACAGAGACGGAAAAGAACTCCGTCCTGACGCCTGTGTTGGCGGTGAAGAGGATGTTTGCACCGTCTTTAGACCAGGTGGCGCTATTTACTTCATGGGGCATTTCCTCCAACAAGAGCTTGTGTTTACCGCCCTTGGCAGGAGAGACGAAAATGTTGTCGTTGTAGTAAAACTCGAATTCGTTGTTTGAAAAGCTGACGAAGAGGACGGTAGAGTTGTCAGGGGAGAGCTGCGCACCTGATTCCGACACACTATTGTCGGTTATCTGCAGAGCGTTACTGCCATCAACGCTCATTACCCATACCTCGTTCTGAGCGGCGGAGTCGTAGAGTGGGTTAGGGCCACGGTGATGAGCAATCATGGTGCCGTCTCGAGAAAGACGGTAGTTGGTTATGGAAAAATCACCTTCTGTTATTCGAGTGGTTTCACCACTTAATACAGCCACTTTCCAGAGATGCCGCTGTTTATAGTTTTCATCAAATGCGAATACGTCGTCCTCCAGCTCATCCCTTTTCTTTTCTTCTTCGCTCTTGGAATCACTAGAAAGGAAATAGATATAATCACCGTCAGTCGACCACTGAATGTTGGAGACGCCTGTTTTATGATCGGTGATTTGTTTTGCTTCGCCCCCCGAATTGCTGATGAGGAAAAGTTGTCTCTTGGCATCTTCATCGTCACTACGTTTAGCAATAAAGGCAAATTGTAGTCCGTCGGGCGCCCATCGCGGCGAGCTCTCACCATTTTTGCCATTGGTCATTCTTATCACATTAGAGCCGTCCGTATCGGTGCGCCAGATGTGGGCAGTGCGTTTGTTCTTCTCCCAGTCTGCCTTGGAGAGGGTGTAGAGTAGCTGCGTCCCATCAGGCGACAGTTGTGGATCGCTGATGGATGGGACATTAATTAAATCAACAATGGTCATGGGCCGTTTTGATTCAGCTTCAATTCTTCCACAAAAAAGAATAGCGGCTAGACCAGCTGTAACTACAGTGCTATTTCTCATTATGAACCTCATATTTTCTGTCTCATAGAATGGACAGGGAATTTAGCGAATGCAACGGTTATTCTGTAGATTGCCTACCGCGGTCTCTGAAAACCCCCATAACCCCTATAACAATCAGTATCATTCCTGCCAGTGTATAGATTGTCACCGGTTCCCCAAGGATCAGCCAACCGAGGAAGACGGCCACCACAGGGTTGACGTAGGCGTAAGTCATGACAATATCGGTGGGGAGTAATCTGAGCGCTTTCACGAAAGATGTAAATGCAATAACCGATCCGAAAATTACGAGATAGCCCCATGCCACCCACGCTTCGTTTGTGGGTGCGGGGATTGGTTCGTTCATGAGGAGTGCACTGAGCCCAAGCACTATCGATCCCGCCAACTGCTGCCATGCCGAACTTGCTTCGGGCGTAATACCCACCTTTTTTCTTCCTTGGATAATGGATCCCGCACCCCAGCCAATGCAAGCGAATATTATGAGCCCAGCAGCCCAAAGACTCTCAAGATTTCGAGCGAGAAGCATGGGCCAGTTGAGGACCGTCACGCCCACAATACCGATTAGAAGGGAAAAGAGGAGATAAAATGACGGCTTTCGACGGTCTATAATGGACTCCATAAGCGCGACAAAAAGGGGAGTGGTACCGATGATGACAGCAGTATATGACGAATGAACTTTTGTCTCCGCTACCGCCACAAGGCCGTTGCCACTCAGCCATAGGAGTATGCCTGAAATCACCACCACCCGCAATTCTTTCAAGGTGGGGACAATTCGGCCACTCCTGACAACGGACGCAAGGGCAAATAGGATCAAACTGCCTGCAAGGACTCTCATAGCGGACATGGTGAAGGGCGCAAAACCGGCGCCTTCCCGAACCGCCACGCGTATGGCGAGATAGGTACTGCCCCAGGCAATGTAGATCACTCCCAAGTGAAACAGTCCCCGAAGATTCATCAGTGTGGTTCAGCGCAGGCCCAGAAGAAGGGGCCGCTACGCCTCTTGAAGTTCTACAGTAATTGAGTGGCCGGACCGGATCGAACTGAGCGTGACGGGATCGCTTTCAAGTTTTCCAAGAATGTTACAGGCTGATGCGAGCCTGCATTCGTCTCCTTCCGAAATGGGCGTTGGGCCAAAGGGAAGGGCCAGACAGTTCCCTTCTACCCAGAAACAGACTGTTCCCGCATCAACCACCTGCTTGGCGTTGTTCTCAAGATCAGCGGAGAACGGTACCGAAAAATATACTTCGTCTCCCCATGTATTTGCGGAGGACTCCAAAGGAAGGGCGTCGGTGAGTGCTCGAGTAGAGGGAGTATCTTCCAGTGTAGCCATAACTTCTCCACCGGCCCATGAAATTCGGATTCGGACGTTCATGTCTTTGGTATCTGTTTGGGAATCGTTGTCTCTAACTTTTCAGTAACAGGTGCGAATTGCCTGACTAAAGTCCTGTGTAGGATTGAACTCTCCTTTGCTATTTGTGGCTTCCACCAATCTCATCTTTGTACGCTTCGTTAAGGGCGTCGAGGTAATTGTTGAACAGCTTTGCCATGGTTTCATGCTCGTTCTGAACGGTTTTTCTGAAGCTGCCATCTGTGACGTAGTGATAAAGAATAGCTGCCATGATCTTGGCGTCGAGGAGAAAGCCGGTGTGACCTACATCCTTCATGGAGTCGAGCCACCGCTCATAGGAATGGCCTGGTGCTGATGAACTGAAAACAGAGACACTGACGCCGGGAATCTCTCTCGTCACAAATCCCGTCTCTTCATAACCGGCGGGACGCTGGGGCTCGATGTTGATCTCCGGTGCATCGAGTTTTACGGCGTAGGCGAAGGCTAATTCTTCCAGCGAGCCAACGGTGATTCCGTCCCTGTATTTGCCGTATCGGTCGATCGTTACCTCGGTTCCGGTTGCGAGGGCTGCCGCATGGGCTGCGTTGGCGATCATGGTATCTATGTGGGCTAGGTATACCTCATCTGGGTAGCGAATGTAATAATCTACCATCGCCCTATCGGGAACAACGTTCGGGGCGACGCCACCTTCGGGAATAACGCCCTGAATGACTGCTTCCGGCCGGAAGTTGGGGCGGAGGTGATCCACGGAAGTGTAGAACTGGACAGCGGCGGAGAGGGCATTCCGGCCGTTCCATGAACTCCGTTGGTGGGCGGGGCGACCTTCAAAAATATATTTTACCATGTTGATATTCAGACAACAGACGCCAAAACCTGGCTTGTTGCGAGTTGTTTCGCCTGTACCGTGGCTCCGGACGATGAGATCGGTGCCGTTAAACACACCCGCTTCGAACATGATCACTTTCGCCGGCGGTCCCATCTCTTCGGCAGGTGTACCGAAAATCTTGATAGTGCCGGGAATCTTTTTCGTTTCCATGAATTCAGCGAGGGCGACTGCACTGGCGTAAGCGGCGGGGCTCTGTCCATTATGTTGACATCCGTGGAACGGCTCCTTCGTGCCACGGAGGGCGTCGTATTCGGCAAAGAGTCCGACGGTAACACCTTTACCTTTCGCGGACGATTTCCATTCACCGACAAATGCAGTTTCCAGGTCGGCCTGACCGGTGGTAACGGAAAACCCGTATTCTCGAAGAACTTTGGTTAGTGTGTCTACTGAGGCGAACTCTTTGAAGCCCACTTCCGGATTTTGGCCTATATGGTCGGAGAGATCACGGAGTTGCTTGTCCCATAGCGTTTCAACGCGCTTTAGAATCCTGTCCCGATCCCGATCCTTAGCCGATGCCATAGCCTTTGCTTGGTTTGTGGGGCCGATCTTTTCCTGAAGTGCGTCGATTTTTTTAAGGATCTCACTGGCAGCCTGACGCTCCACTGGTGTTGTCTGGGCTGAAATAATAGTAGCTGTACTAAGGATCAAAATAAGTTGTCTGTTCATATCACACCTCCGAAATGTTGTATTGATATTTAATCTTTATATAGCTGCCAACAGTTTTTCAATAAATTCGTTGAAATGGCGACGGTCGATCCATCTTACCACGGCCACAAGATCATTTTCCCAATCAATATAGATAATATTGGAGCCGGCCCCTCTGAAGGTCACCACCGACTCGGGTGCGGCTGGGATGTCCAGTGTCGTCTTACCGTTACTATCTAACCGTGTGTTGAGAAACCAGTTCATATAGCCGTAGCGAAGATTTGCCGGACCAGGCATTCTCGCCATCTCAATCCATTTTTCAGATATAATCCTTTTGCCACTCCACTGACCATTCCGAAGGAAGAGATAGCCGAAACGGGCGTGATCAAGTGCATTAATCCACATACCGCCGCCCCAGTGCCCGCCCCCGCTCACTGATTGCATCATCTGCCCATCGATGAGAACCCATGAATTGTTGTAGCCGTGCCATCGCCACGTGTTGGAAGCGCTGATGGGATCCATCACGTATTTCCGTAAAACTTGAGGCAACGGCCTCCGCCAGACGTGGAGTGCTGATAGCGCCAATAGATTCACACGAACGTCGTTGTATTTGTAAAATGTTCCTGGTTCATTCAGAGGTTGATTCTGCATATCGTCCCAAGAAGCATCTCTCGGCGGCCGGTCGGCCCATGCCGGTTTGTCCCAGAGCGTTCCCCGCCAGTCGCTAGTTTGTCTTAAAAGATGATCCCAGGTAATCTTGCTGTTGTGATCTCCATTGAAATGATCGGTGGGCAAATATTCGGCAACGAAATCGTTAATGTTGCGAATCATACCTTGATCAAAAGCAAGCCCTACAGTTGTGGACAGATATGTTTTAGTAACACTAAATGTCATATCGACGCGGTCGATATCGCCCCACTCGGCAATGATGTAACCGTTTTTCACCACGATCCCTGATATATCACCACGATCTTTGGTGGGACCGATAATTTCACCGTGAGGCTCCTGTGTGAGCGTTGCCTTGATGAAATCTTCTAACTTCCGGGGGGCATTGTTCTCGTGCTCTACGGCAAACTTGACAGCTCGTTCTAGTTTGCGGGCGTTTACCCCCATCTCTTTTGGCTGGCGCCGCTCCCAATCGCCGTAAGGTGGAAAATAGGTTTGACAAAAGAGAACGCCCTTAGCCAAAACCAAAATGAGGAATTTTTTTAGCATCTGTTTCATTTTAATCAGTTAACTGAACAGAAGGGGTGCCACAATCAGTGCAAGAAAGGATAGAATAACGATGCCGATGATATTTAATGCAAGGCCGGCCCTAATCATCTCGGGAATTCGAATATAACCTGAGCTGTAAATGATAGCGTTTGGAGGAGTAGCAACTGGCAGCATAAAAGCACAGCTGGCAGCCAGCGCAGCAGTAAGTGTGAGGATCAATGGATTAACATCGATTCCAACTGCCATAGCCGCAACGACAGGCAGAAAAGTGCCAGTAGTAGCCGTGTTGCTTGTCAATTCTGTTAGAAAAGCAATGACTATAGCGATTACTAGCACGAGCACTAACGTTCCCGCTTGTCCTATAACAACCAAACTGTTTCCAATCCAAGATGATAAACCAGTGCGTGTAATGGTGGCGGCAAGGCTGAGCCCTCCGCCGAAAAGAATCAACAGGCCCCAAGGTAGCTTCGGCATAATCTCCCATTTCATTATGTAGGGATCGGTCTTGTCACCACTTGGAATGAGGAAAAGCACCACTGCCGCAATTATGGCTATTCCTGCATCTGACAGCCCAGCAAGGGGGGGAAGATTGTTTAGCAGAGGGCGGGTCATCCAAGTGATAGCTGCCATTCCAAAAACGATACCAACGCGTTTTTCAGCAACAGTCATTGGACCGAGATCAGTTCTCATCTCACGAAGTGCTCGGCGTGCG
Source organism: Fidelibacterota bacterium UBA6931 (assembly GCA_002448795.1). Taxonomy (GTDB): domain Bacteria; phylum Fidelibacterota; class Marinisomatia; order Marinisomatales; family S15-B10; genus S15-B10. Next base: position 227,341 of record DKAH01000018.1, on the reverse strand, counting down.
TTCATAGACGTAGTGAAATTGACAGGGTACACAAGTCGTGTCAGCAAAAGCCAGGATAGGGGGAGCATGAACATTGTGAACGGTACGCCCACAAGCATAAACCGGCCGAAGCCAATTTCTGTGAAACCGCTCTCTTTCATAAACCCTGCGAGAAGAGCATTGGGTGCAGTCCCCACAAGGGTTGCCATACCTCCGATGGTGGCACTGTAGGCAATTCCCAACAGGAGCGCCAGTTGAAAATTATGTTTCTTCTGTTCGGATACTTCATGGGAGGTTTCAGAAACAATTTTAACAATGGAGATGCCGATGGGCAGAAGCATAAGAGTGGTAGAAGTGTTCATGACCCACATACTGATGGCCGCACTGGCAAACATAAAACCGCCGATGAGAGACCTACCGCTGTTGCCAAAAGACGTTAGAATTGCCAACGCCATCCGTTTGTGTAGATTCCATCGCTCAATGGCGAGAGCAATAACGAAGCCTCCCATAAACAGATAGATGATCGGATTGGCGTAGGGAGCCGCAACCACTTTGATCTCTCCAACCCCCAAAAGGGGAAATAACGCTAGAGGCAGAATCGCAGTCACGGCCACAGGGATCGCCTCTGTGCACCACCAGACAGCCATCCAGATGGCCCCGGCGGCAGTATGCCATGTAGGTTCAGTCATGCCGGGAGGCGGGGAGATGAGAAGCATGCCACCAGCAATGACGGGGCCGAGCCAAAGACCTATTTTCTGATATCCCTTTTTCACGCCGTTAGTGCCTCACTTACCTGGGAAGAAGTTGTGAAGATAGGTTTGGCTTAACCAACCATCAAGAAGAACTTGCGCCGCCTCTTTTGATGGTGATGTGCGGCGAATCAGATAGAGTAAAGAGTCGTGGTGGAACGGATTTAATATAATCGTCAAAGAATCGCAGTGTTGTTGAATTAACGATTCTGACCATCTCACGCCCATCGGGAAAACCTGTCAATCCGATAAAGGGAGCGATAGGCGAAAAGAGCGGAATGTCCGCATAGTCATAGTGTCGAGACTTCTTCACGGTATAGAGGAAAGCATCGTCCCCTGTCTGTTCAATGAGAAGATTGAGATAGTACCGATGCCGCTTTTCATTCCATGACTTCCATCGCTCCTGACCCATGTAAAGAAAGGGGACATCCAGCCGAGTGTCAGTGTCGGAGAGGGCGAGGGGGACAAACCAGCCATCGAGGGCAACTACAGCTCTAATACGACTGTCCTTTATTGCAGTGAGTACAGCCGTAGCGCCACCAAAAGAGTGGCCCGAAATCCCTACTCTGGTGAAGTCTATATTGTTCTGTAGCGGAGTGAAAACTGTCTGAAGCTGGTTAAGAACAAACCGGACGTCGGCGATACGAGTATCAAGCTGACGATTGCGAATTTCCAGCCAAACGGAGTCCGCTGTCCCTTCCGGGATTGACGATCGATAATCGGCCACTCTTTGTGACTCATCTCTCTCAATTGTGGGGAAGACTGTAGTGTTGGCATCAAAAGGGTGATCCATGGCGGCAACGATGTAACCGTGGCTTGCTAGTTCTTCCATTAGAACTGTATTTTGGGCTCGCATACCGCCGAGGCCATGGGAAAAAAGTATCAGAGGGAAATTCCCTTCCCGTGCTGATGCGTTCATTACAGAATGAGTGCTTATGAGGTTTAGGTGACCCATCATAAAAGCCGGAAGTCCCACACGTTCTCCTATGGCTTCGGCACGAAGGTCTATATGATCAATATAAGGAGTTGGATCGGCATCAACCTCAGGAAAAGCAGGATACCACAATTGTACGGGGACCTCCCGAAGATCTTCAGGATCATCGGTAAACCATTCAGTTCGGGATGTGTCGGTCCAGTGGTATAGAACAGTACCGACACTGAAGGGTCCTGTCGGGACGGGCAACTTCACCATGGGAATCAAAATCGGAAGCAAGAATGCCGTAAGCCATAGAAACATTAACCCGAGAGTAGAAACCATGGATGCTTCCCTGTTTTTAACGAATACGCCGAAGCCGAGCAGTGCATATAACGGAAGCATCTGCCATCTGTAACCCTCGACAAAGAGATGAATGAGTGTCAGCAGAATTATGATCAACAGGAGGGCTGCAGACCCCCTCCGCCGACTCCCAGGGATAGAGGCAACAAGAATGAATACCCCTGAAAGCAAAACAACAACAACTTCGAGGAATCTCATTACATTGTCCTCGACGTGTTCTGGGATGTCACGCTATTTCACATACACCAGCAGTGCCGCCAGCGTCTCAATTCCCTGCCAGTAATGACCAATTCTAATGTTCTCGTTGGGCTGATGCTGATTGTTGTCATGGTTTACGATGGGAACACTGATGGTGGGAACGTTAAGAATCTGGGTAAATATATAAAGTGGAACCGAACCGCCGCTAGTAGGAACCATCACGATCGGTTCATTATGAAATCCTGTCAGGGCTTCAGCGGTAAGGCGCGAAATTTCCAGATCCATGGAGGTTCGGGAGGCGGGATACCCTCCCCGCTTCACAATCTTGGCGATGTCCACATGTTTCATCCGAGTTTCATTATCAGGATCCTCAGAAACCACATGGAATCCTTGTCTCTTTACATGGTCGATCACCTTCCCTATCATATCATCGGGATCATTACCTTTCACAAGACGAATATCTATGGCTGCTGTTGCTTTCGCCGGCACTACCGTCCGCGCCTGAGGGCCCACCCAGGCACTTTCCAAACCGCGAATATTTAGCGATGGAAGATTGATACGCTCCATCAACGATTCTCCTCTACCCTCTGGCTTGGCAAATCCATAAAGTTCCCTTATTTCATCGTCGTAAGGAGGAATGGCCTTTACGGCACTCTTCTCCCGTTTACTCAGCGGAGTGACGGTATTGTAGAAATCTTTGATTTTCACATTTCCGTTTTCGTGCTTCATGCTGGTCAGCAGTCGAGCTAGTTTGATCCCGGGGTTCGGCGCCCAGTTGCCGTAATGACCACTGTGAACATTCACGTTGGGGCCGTAAACGGTGATGTCGATTGTGGTGATGCCCCTTGCTCCAAACTTCAGGGTCGGCTGGTTGCTGTAATACATGGGGCCGTCACAGACGTAAAGCACCTCGGTGTCAAACAGATGCCGGTTCTTTTCAGCGAAAGATTTAAGGAAAGGAGAGCCCGCTTCTTCTTCACCTTCATAGATAAATTTCAGGTTTGCACCGTATTCGATACCGCCGGCCTTCACCGCGTCCATAGCTGCCAAAAGAGCGGTGATGGGAGATTTGTCATCACTGGCGGAGCGACCGTAAAGGCGCCAGTCTTCATCTATTTTTTCACCTTTTTTCGGAATGGGAATTGGTTTTGGTTCTATGGAACCAGCTTTCAACTTCGCCGGTCGAAGCGTGGGTGAGAACGGCTCCATATCCATCCACTTGGTAGGATCCACGGGCTGTCCGTCGTAGTGAGCGTAATACATAACCGTCCGCGCAGCGCCGGGCACTTTCAGTTCACCATATACGACGGGGCTTCCACCTGTTTCCAGAATCTGTGTTTTAATGCCCCGTTTTTCCATGGCTTCCTTCAGCCACGCGGCACACTTCCGAATATTGGGTTGATCATCAGCCACATTGGGGATGGTGAGCCAGTCCACCAATTCGGTAAACAGTTCATGCTCATGAGTTTTTCGGTATTCACGGACCATTTTTTTCAGATCAGTCTTGGAAAGTTCCTGACCAGTCACGGTGGTGCTGAAAAAGATTGCCAACAAAGTCAGATTAAAATAACGCATGTTCATTCCTTTAATCTGTTTCACAGAATCTCCGTACGACATTGCAGTAAATCTCCGTTGCATTCTTTAGGCTTTCTACCCGAATCCGCTCATCGTTACCGTGGATGCGCGAATACTCCTCCATACTCACGGGTCCGGGGAAAAACCCGTAACAGATAGCGCCCCGTTCCCTGAAATAGCGGGAGTCAGTTCCATAGATAACAAGGTGGGGAAGGGTAATGGAATCGGGATAAGTTTTGGCCGTCTCTTCCTCCATAATGCAGAACAGTTCTGTATCATATGAAGAGACCACTGACTTCTGTTTCGGTTCCATCACAGGGCGAATTACGATTCTTTCATCATTGATAACCTTTTTCAATTCCTGGAGGAAATCGTCCTTGTCCTGTCCTGGCAAAAGGCGGCAGTCGAGGACCGCTTCGGACCGTTCGGGGATAACGTTTGTTTTTGGAGGGTCGCCTACAAATCCGTTGAGGACAGTGAGTGAAATGGTGTTTCTTCTGACCGCATTGTTGTAGAGTGTAGCGTCAAGGTCACCGAGCCGTTCATTCATCGCCTGTGCAACTGGTGTAATACTTTCCGGTGTTTCATAGGCAGCGACCCTGCCAAGCGCTTCAGCCAGGATGAAGTTGGCGCTCTCTTTCGGTGGCATGGAGGCGTGTCCCGGTGCCCGCTTCACAGAAAGGTTCAGGGCCAGCATCTGCTTTTCAGCAACACCGATTGAGAAAATCAACTTATCATCGTGGGTAAAGAATCCTTCTGTTCCAAAACCCCCTTCATCAAGAACAAACTCGGGTGCCATCTCATCCCAGTGGTTCTTCACCATCCAGCCGGCGCCGAGTTCCCCGCCGATCTCCTCATCGCAGACAGCCAACAGTAACAGGTCACGGTCGAGCTGAACACTGTCTCTGGCAAGCTGGAGCATGGACATGAGTTGGACGATGCCATAATTTTTCATGTCGAGAGATCCCCGCCCGTAGAGATAACCATCTTTCTCAGCGCTACCAAACGGCAGCTCCGTCCAGCCTCGTTCATCCACGGGAACAACATCCATATGATGAAGCATAAGGAGAGGCGCCTTCTTCCCTGACCCTTTCAATCGTGCCAGCAGGTTGACGCGGCCGGTGGTTTTGTTGGACCAATATAGTTTAACCGGAATCCGCTCCTTTTCGAGAACACGCTTTAGAAAATCCGCTGCTGGTGTCACATCTCCAGGTGGATTAATGGTCTTGATTCGAATATACTCTTTCAGCAGTTGGACGGCTTCCTGGTCGGGATGGCTCACTTTGATTGTTTCCTACTGTACCACAATTATTGGTTGCATGAAGTGATCAAGAGATCATCAGCTCCCTTTGAGATGTTGATCGAGAAATTTCAGAATCGCCTCATGGCCTTCGATCTGATTTTCTTTTTTCCTGAAACCATGTCCCTCGTCATCGAAAATTATGTACTCGGCAGTCACACCGTTGGCCCTTACAGCCGCCACCATTTCATCCGATTCCACTTTGAGTACACGGGGATCGTTGGCACCCTGCAAAACAATTACAGGCTTGACAATATTTTCGGCGTGGAAAAGGGGGGAGATACTGTAGAGATAGTCCTCCTGCGTTTCCGGATTTCCTATTTCCTTGTAGAGAGATAGCCGTGATGCTTCCCACCATGGCGGGATGCTTTTTAATGTCCGGACCCAGTTGGTGACCCCGAAAATATTAACACCTATCTCAAAAGCTTCAGGCCGAAAGGCCAGCGCTGCCATAACCATATAACCGCCGTAGCTTCCACCGATGATTCCAATTTTATTCTTGTCCACGTAGCCTGTGGATATGAGGAAATCTTTTGCAGCCACGCAATCATCCAGATCACCTTTTCCATGAGCCTGATCATCGAGCTGCTGAAAAGTTTTTCCGTAACCACTACTGCCGCGATTATTCACGGCAAGAACGGCATATCCGTGGTTGGCGAGGTATTGAATGAGCGCCCTGTAACCCACTCGCGACTGTCCTCCTGGGCCGCCGTGAACCCACACCAGCGCGGGGATTTTTTTGCCCTTTTTCGTATGAGGTGGCTTGTAGTAAACAGCGGGGATTTCCATCCCGTCGAACGATTTGTAACGAATTACTTCAGCATCGGCAAGGTGCGATGGATCGACTTCCGGATTCATAGTTCGAGTGAGTCTAGTATGTTTGCGCGAGCCAATCTCGTACGAATAAAGATCAGAAGTCGATTTAGCGCCTCCGTGGTAAAACGACAAAAGTTTTTCACTCTTGGAAATATTTACGGAGGTGACAGTACCGGCCGGTAGGGATGGAAGAGCGATGTGCTCACCGGTGGTTGTGTCATAAATCTTGATCACTGTTTGAGCATCCTGATTGATGCCAAGTACACGATACTTTCCGGTTTGGGAAAAATATATGTAGGAAATGCCCCACTCTTCCTTTTGGGAAACCTGGTGCTCTCCGGTTTCGAGATTGTATTCCATGAGGTATCTGAACTCGCTATCCTCATCGGTGAAATAATAGAAGCTCTTTGAATCCACCGAGAAGACAGCGGAACTGTGACTAATATTACCCTCATGTTCCGTGATGAGCTTTAGTGAGCCCGATTGCATATCGTACAGATAAATGTCTGAGTTGTCCCGTGTGTGCGTTTTGTCAAAGGCCATATATCGCTTGTTATTGGAGACGCCACCAAAATTGAACGCCTTATCGTTCTTGAATATCAGTTGGGAGGTGAACATTTGGATATCCATCTCATAGACATCCATGTGCCGTGGATCGCGCTTGTTGGAGATGAAAAAGAAGCTTTTTTCATCATGTGCCCATCCGGCAAAAAGAGCCCGCTCATTTTCTCCGGGCGTGAGATCCGTCACCTTGCCGTCAGTATCTCTGAGGTAGATATGCCACAATTCGTTCCCCCCCTGATCGCCACGGTAGAGAATTCGTCTGTCATGCGGGAAGAAGGAAATGGGGAGGACTGAGTTTAGGGTATCTTGAGTAAGAGCATGATGCTCTCCGCCACCTACCGGAACAGTATAGGCGTTATAGATGCCCGACTCATCACTGGAGAAGAGAATCTCCGATTGGTTTGGTGAGAAGCTGCTTCCTCTAATAGACGTAGTCTTCATGAACTGTTCAATGGTGTATTCTAAGTGTGGAGTATTCTGACATGCTGTAAGAAGAAGCAGAATCATCGCCAGCTGAAAAAGAGTTCTTTTAAATCTCATGTTATGGTCCCTTTTGTTTTCTGTTGTTTGTCCGACAGGTTGTAACGGCGAACGGCAAATGTAACACATAGAAGCGCTCAGCCCGCCACGAAAGCGAGCGCGAAAATATGTTGATTCTCGAATGTGATAAAGTGATCCATGACCGTTCCGAGGGAACGCGAATCTATGAGTTCATCGAAGGGGCATCAAGGAGAATTATAAATCAATCAGATTAAAGTTGCTCTCCAAGAGACGAAGCGGTTCCGGTCATCTCCAGCACGATTTCTGTATTCTCCCGGAAACAGCGGTGCTGAACGGTGATCATCTTGAAGAAATGAATAAGCGCGATGTAGAAGATCAGTCCGTGAATCCATGCAGGAATAACGCCCGTGTCGACACCTCCCCCAATGATGAAGGTTGTCATGATAAGGAGAACGTTCAGGAGGGTGGGAGGGTAGAGTTTACGCTTGATCTCGATTGACCGTCGGTGAAACTGGATGTCCGCACTGTTCTCCTGCACATATTCCTTGATGCTGACGCCTGTCCCAACAAAGAAGAACATGACAAGCACCTCAGTGAAGAGATATAGAATAGCGGCTACAAATCCAAAGGCTGCATGGTTTGTTCCAATCAAGTCAAAGCCGAACAATCCCTGAGCGCCTGCGATTACCAATGAAATGAAGGTAAGGAAGGAAAGGAAATAAATGCTGATCATGAAAAAGTACATCGGAGAATTATCAGGTTAATGTCTGCATGAAGAACTCCTTATGTAAGGAAGTACAGATGGGGTGTTTGCGGATTTACTCTTGCTATCATCGACGGTTGCAACTGAAACATATTATCTCTCGAGCACTTAAACACGCAGCTTCATCTTTAAACATTGAATCTGAAGTAAATAATGTCGCCGTCTTGCACGAGATAATTTCGGCCTTCCATTCGAATTTTTCCAGCGTCACGCAGAGCAGATTCAGAGCTATAATCAAGCATATCTTGGTAGCAGTATACTTCTGCCTTAATAAAGCCATGCTCAAAATCGCTGTGGATTTCACCGGCCGCCTTTGATGCCGGAGTCCCCTTTCTGATGTTCCAAGCTCGCACTTCGACAGGTCCACCGGTGAAGAATGTTTCAAGATCCAGCAGACTATAGGCCGCGCGGATTAACTTGTGGAGTCCGATTTCTGGTAGATTGTACTCTTGAAGGTAATCGTTCTGCTCGGCGGCGTGGAGAAGTACCAGTTCCTGTTCCAGCTTGCCGCAGAGCCGAATGCCGAGATCATTATTTTTCGATGCAAAGTCAAACAGGGCTGTGGTTCTTTCGCCTCTTTCAGAGGAAGTGATTTCTCCCTCATCCACGTTGGCGACGTAGAGTATACTCTTCGCCGTCAACAGATGAAGTTGACGAAGCAGTGTTTTTTCTTCCGGAGTACAGTTTAAGGTTCGTGCCATACGCCCCTCATTAAGGTGGCTTTGTAACAGGCTCAGGAAATCCAGGTGGGCTTTCGCTTTTTTCCCGCCGCTTTTTCCTTCCTTCTCCGCTTTTTCCAGTCTCTTCTCTGTCGTTTCCATATCCCTCATGAGAAGTTCCGTCTCGATCAGTTCGGCATCTCGGATGGGATCCACGCTCCCTTCTACATGGGTGATGTTGTCATCATCAAAACATCTCACCACATGGATAATCACTTCCACTTGTCGGATTTGTGCCAGAAACCGGTTTCCGAGTCCTTCACCCTGACTGGCACCTCGGACAAGCCCCGCGATATCAACGAATTCTATTGCTGCCGGTGTCGTCTTCTCGGGATTGAAAAACCGAGTCAGCTCCTCTAATCGAGGATCTGGTAAAGGAACCACTCCGATATTGGGATCCACTGTACAGAATGGATAATTCTCGGCAGACACTGACGATGCCGTGAGGGCGTTGAAAATGGTTGACTTCCCAACGTTGGGGAGCCCAACGATGCCGCATCGCAATGGCACTTAGACTTTACTGAAAATGAGTGAGCAGTTTGTACCCCCGAAACCGAAACTGTTTGACATTACATGATTGAGGTTGTAATCGTTCATTGTTTCTAGAACGATGGGGTAAGGTTCTGCTTCGGGATCAAGATTTTCGATATTGGCCGATGGACAGATGAAATTGTTATCCATCATCAGAATGCAGTAGATTGCCTCATGGACGCCGGCTGCGCCTAGAGAATGTCCTGATAGAGATTTGGTGGAGCCGATATACGGCAATTCTCCATTCTCCCCGAAGACATTCTTGATGGCCACGAGTTCAGTAATATCGCCGGCCGGTGTGGAAGTGCCGTGTGCGTTCAGGTAGTCGATCTTGCCGTCGCAGGTTTTCAGGGCCATTCTCATACATCTTTCAGCTCCTTCGCCGGAAGGCCTAACCATATCATAGCCATCAGAACTGATTCCGTAGCCTGTCACCTCGCAATAAATCTTGGCACCTCTTGCCTTTGCTCGTTCATAGTCCTCAAGGACAATCGTTCCGCCACCGCCCGTTACCACAAAACCGTCCCGATCTTTGTCGTAGGCCCTGCTGGCTGTTTGAGGAGTGTCATTGAAATTGGAACTGAGGGCCCCCATGGAATCGAAAGCAATAGAGACAATCCAGCTTAATTCATCTCCCCCACCTACAAACATGAGGTCCTGCTCCCCCGCTTGTATCAGCTGATAGGCGTTACCGAGGCAATGACTGCTGGTGGCGCAAGCCGAACTGATGGTATAGCTGTAGCCTCTGATTTTGAATGCTGTGGCGAGATTGGCCGCGTTGCAGCTGGACATGATCTTCGGGACGTAGAAGGGGTTAACTTTGCGGGCGCCCCTGTTGCGGAGCGTGTCAGCCATTTCGACGAGGGGTGCCCCACTGGCTACGCCGGAACCAACGACAAGTCCCGTCATCTCACTGGTAATATCATCATCGGAAAGGGCGGCGTCCTCGATGGCCTCGGCCATGGAAATATAGTTGTAGGCCGCCCCATCGCCCATAAAGCGGAGGTCTTTTCTCGGCACAAGCTCCTTGATGTCCGCGGTGATGGTGCCGCATACGTGAGATCGGAATCCGAAATCCGCGTACTCCTGATTGAATTCGATGCCGCTACGCACTTTTTTGAGAGAATCGAGCACTTCCGACCGGTTATTTCCCAAACTTGAGACAACGCCAAACCCGGTGACAACGACCCTATTCATGAATTAGAACGGTTCCGTTTCTCCAGCCGGGGGAGGATAGATGAGATTATCAAAGAGGCCCACTTGGAGGTTTTTCGCAAAGTAGATAGCCCGATCGGCCACCTCAACGGTGGCGTCGGCCAGTCCCATCCAAATAGGCTTTGTAATAATTTTCTTAATGTCGAGGCGGTAGAAGATTTGCTTGTGGTGCGGTCGAATCTGGCCTTTGAATTTGACTTCTCCGCAGCCGAGGGCGCGCCCTTTCCCAGTACCGCCGACCCATGAAAGAAAGAAGCCTGTCAGCTGCCAGAGAGCATCCAAGCCGAGACAACCGGGCATTACAGGGTCATCCTTGAAATGACAGTCGAAAAACCATTTTTTCGGATTCACATCCATCTCAGCGAGAATAAGGCCTTTTCCGAATTCCCCCCCTTTATCGGTAATCTTATTGATACGATCCACCATTAGCATGGGGGGGAGGGGCAATTTTGCTGAGTCATCGCCATATTTCCCATCGGCGAAATCCGTAAGTTCCGTCTTGTTGTAACTGTCTTTTTTCAGCATGAAAAAGCTTTACCTCAAATGTCCTCAGGCACCAATTTTACGTTCATTTCTCCTGTTTACCTAACCATCGGCTTACTCTTTTGTCCCCGTTTCTTTTGAGATAAATTGGAATCTAGAGTAAAGGAGTTTAATTATGAGTGAATGGGTATTAATACTGGGTTGTTCAACAGGTCACGGTGGGGCAACAACTCGCAAACTTGCCGAAAACGGCTACGGTATTATCGGTTTTCACTTTGATAGGGGTGATATAAAGAAAGAAGCCGAAGCTTTTTGCGAAGAGTTGAAAGGACTCAATGAAGGTCGTGTCCATTTTTTCAACAAGAATGCCGCCGATGTAGAAGTCATGAAGGAATTTATGCCAAAGGTTAAGGACATTACTGATGGAGAACCTCTCAAACTTTTTCTACATTCCATTGCTTTTGGTACTACCACCAATTTTTTCGGTGAGCGTCCTGTCACACAGAAACAGATGGACATGACTGTGCATGTTATGGGGACATCCATTCTCTACTGGGTGCAGGAGCTGTTTGATAGCGGACTGCTTGGAGAAGGGTCTCGAGTGCTAGGGCTTACTTCGGAAGGGAATTATCTCTGCATGGAAGGTTACGGTCCGGTCAGTGTGGCGAAAGTGGCTCTGGAGAGTATCACCCGTCAGATCGGTTGGGAGTTAGGGAAACACGGCATTACTGCCAATTGCATTCAGGCAGGCGTCACACCAACTCGGGCACTTACAAAAATCACCGAAAATTGGGAAGAGTGGGTGGAAAAAACAGAGAGGCGCAATCCCATGGGAAGAACAACACAGCCGGAAGATGTTGCGAATGTGGTTCACCTTCTGCTCCAGCCGGGTGCCGACTTCATCAACTGCTCAATTGTGTACACGGACGGCGGCGAACACCGATCCGGATCTTTCGATTAAACGGGACCGCTCAATGTTGAGACTGATTTTGGGGGCAGCCTGTCTGCTGTTCCTGGCTTGTCCAAAAAGCCCTGAAGAGAATGAACCGACAGTCTCAGATTTTTCTTTGGAGGATTTTAATCCCAACTCATCCACATATCGCCAGCTCATCGGTCCCTCATCATACAAAGGAGAGGTGTCGGCATTCTATTTTGGTGATCAGGGGTGAAGCACCTGCAGACACCGGTTCGGTGTCCTGAACGATCTTATAATGGAGCTTCGGTCGGAAGGGATTGATGACGTTCATGTGGTGGGGGTAAACGGTATAGAGTATGCTGTCAAATCGATAACGGGAATGATCGAAGGTAGAACACTCCCATGGGTTCAGGATAATCTTGACCAGCGTGTATGGGAGTCGTGGGAGGTTTATATCCGTGATTTCTTTGTTCTTGACAAGGACGGGGCAGTGGTGGATGTGGTGAATTTGACGGCCTTAGATCCTGATCCAATGGTAAACGAAGGTGAAAACTACCGCGCCATAAAAGAACTCCTTCTCACTGCACGAGACCAGTAGTAGTGTCCATTATAGAATTCCTAAGCAGTTTTGATCACCCGCTTATTTATTTCCTGATGCGCTTTGCGTCGCTTCTCGGCGACAGAGCGTTCTACGTGATTCTATTTCCCGTCATCTTCTGGTTCTGGAGGAGGGATGACGCCATTCGGCTGACAGCTCTTTTATGCATCAGCATTTTCATGAACTTCTGGCTCAAGGACTTCTTTCAGATTCCTAGGCCTGAAGGGATGGCAGAGGTTGAGGCAGACAGTTTTGCCTTTCCAAGCGGCCATGCCCAGCACGCTATCGTTCTCTGGGGGTTCCTTGCGCTAAACAGCCGGAAACTTTACGGGCAGACGATAGGGTTAATCATTTTGATTGGGCTGTCCCGACTCTATTTCGCTGTTCATTGGCCCATCGATGTAGTTGGGGGGTGGCTAATCGGAGGGGCGATTCTCACGGGATTTTTATGGAGTGAACCGCGGTTGAAACCATTTTGGATTGCTCAGGCGCGTCAGCTGCGATTTAGTTTGTTCTTTATATTTACGGCTCTAATTTCTCTTTTTTCTACTATTCCTTACGTAGGAATCGTTATGGGAGCACTTTTTGGACTTACAACCGGAGGTTCAGTCGCTGGTTCACTCCGCCTTCCATCAACCGGAATTTCACCTGCAAGAGGTGGAACAATGGTAATTCTCGGGAGTACTGGACTCTACCTTATTTACCTTGCGGTTGAGCCAATAAGACATTCAGGTGAGGGAGTGCTGTTTCTTGCGCTGACCGTTATAGGTCTTTGGATCGCCCTTGGCGTACCGTGGCTAACAGATAGGATGCTTGAAAGTACTGGGCTTGAAAGGCGAAGTGCCTAAGTTTCTGTCTCTATTTCTAGACGCTCAAGACTTCGTCGCTTCTTGAGGAGCTCAACCATCTCGTAGTTTTCCTTTGTTGGCCACATGTCGAAAGTGGCTTCCGCTTCTTTCAGAGCGTAGTCATACCACCCTTTCTTGGAATAGGCGATGGCGAGATTGTAGTGAGCTTTGGCGAGAAGATCAATCTCCTCTCGCTCCATGTTCTGTGTCTCCAGAGGGTGAAGCCGGATCACTTCTCTGTATTCCAGGATAGCGTCATCTACCAGCCCTTTCTGATAGTACCAATTCCCAAGATTAAAATGGCGCTCTGGATTATCATTACACCCCAACGTAAAAATACAGAGGGCAAATACAGCTATTACTCGGATTCGTCTACTCATGATGAATTTCAAGCTTCTGTTAATTTAGAAGGACGGGAAGACTATCCACAAACAAAATCGGTTATTACATTAGTGACTCCGGCGGTGCATACTGAGTACTGAGAGACTTTGGGTCCTGCGTAAAGAATGCCAGCGCAATGACACCGAAGGCGATAAAAACGCCTAGCCCCATCAGCACCATGCTCATACCATAGATCGGGATAAATATACCCGACAGAACAATGAAGAATACGACAAACGGCGCCGTGATTGTATCGGTTAAAGCAAAGTAGATTTTTTTGTCCCCCTCTTCTCCAGCAAACTCAAATATGAGGCTCATGGCTGTTGTCAGGAAACCGCCCTGACCAACACCAAGAAATACGAAAATGAGGTATGCATGGCTCATCTTTGTTGAAAGCAGGGCGGTCACCATAGCACCCAGGTAGCCTAGGAAAACAAGGACAAAAACATGTTTGTGGCCAATTCGGTCTCCAAGCTTTCCAAGCAGAAAGCTTGAAATTCCGGAGAGCAGGACTGTAATCGCTGTAAAGGTTCCCGCCTCGCTGACATTAAACTGAAGCTTATCATGAGCGTAAACAGCGTAGAGTGATATGGCGGGATAGTTGGCGGCGAGAAGCATTCGGCTATAGAGATATCGGCGATAGTTTTTTTCTGTCCTTAGCACTTGCGACAGCTGTCTTCTAAACAGGCCAAAATCTCTGTTTACATCTTCGTGTTTTCTTGGCTTGAGGCGGTAGTAGAAGAAGAGAAGCACCGCCAGGAAAATGCATAGCCCATAAACAAGGAATCCGAATCCGAAGTTTGAGGGAAAGGGAACGCTCTCAAGCAACTTCTTGACAACGATCCCACCAGCAAAACCGGCGCCGTTGGTTATAGCGAAGGAGACTCCGAAAAACTCACCTCGTCGTTCCGGCAAATGCACCTGTTCAAGGAAATCAGCCCAGATGGGAAAGACAACACCAACACCGATAGAAAAAAGCACGAAGCAGCTGAAATAAATTATCCATGCGGAAGGACCGGAAGGAGCCAGAAAACCAAAAACAAAACCGGCAAGAAGCATGGGCGGTATCATGACCGAATGGGCAACCATAACACCTTTCTTCAGGTTTCGAATCCTCTGACCCAGGAATGCTATGGAGATCTGCGGAATCGCAGCACAGGCGGTGAAAACGCCAGCAGCCGAGCCGATAATGATTGGCGGCGCTCCAAGCATTTTAAGGAAGAGAGGGACTACAGCGTAAGTGGTGTGGAACGCAATTCCAAAACCCCAGAAAGCTTCATGGAGTCCGTTATAAAATAGATTGTGACGGTGATCCGAGAGATCGAACCGTTTTTCGGTCATGCCTTCTTATCAGTCTGTTGCTGTCGGGAGAGAAGAATGGAGGCGCCAATGAGCAAGGCGCCGCCAAGGAACTGTCCGGCTGTTAAAGTCCGGTCTCGGACGAAAATATCAATCAGCACAGCGGACAGTGGCCAGAACAATTCGTAAATCGTAGCGTGTGTAGCAAGAACGTGCTTCAAACCGTAGTAGTATATAAAGAGGGCAACAGTTCCTGTTGAGATAACGATGGTAAGCAGTGCTGCCCATTCAGATCCTGTGAGGTCGAAGGAGAATGCTTTGGTTCCCATGGAAGCTAGCATCAATGTTCCTACTATAAAGGTAATCCAAAGTCGCAGGGCGGTGAGTGAAAAGAAGGACAGTTGCTGAAGGGCATGTTTTCCGAGGACCGTGGAACTTCCCCACGCAAAAGCGGCACAGAGCGCCATGAGGCCGGCAATTAGTGATTCGTTATTGACGGAAAAAGAGGGGAAGCCGTTATTGAACGTCAGCAGATAGCCACCACCAATGGCTGTTACAGCGCAAAGAAGATAGTTTTTTGTGAGGGTTTCCCGTAACAGGGCCGCAGCAAGGCCGATGGCAAAGAAAGGTTGAAATTTCTGCAGAAGTACCACCACTGAAAGATCGATGTAGTTCACGTAGCCGAGAGCTTTCGTGTAGAAAAAAGTGCCGAGAATACCCCCAAAGATGGATACCCAGAGAACGGAGACCCATCCCCTGTGGGAGAGAGATCGAACCTCCTCCCAGCCCTTAAATAGGAGTGGCGTGAGTAACAGGGCTCCAATAGCGTGCTCTAGAAGTACCACTTGCAGTGAAGGGACACCGCTCAGATTCTGCCGCAGTAATCCGTCGAAACTCCACAGAACCGCAGCCAGAACAATGGCTGCGGGGCCGAGATATTTCACGTTTTTCATAATGAGCAATTTACCATATTTTCTCTATGAGGATAGAAAGACATGAGGGTCCCAGAGATTAGCGTCAAAGAGGTAAAAAGGGTGCGCACTCAGGGTGAACAGCTCCGACTAGTTGATGTACGTGAAGAGTGGGAGCGAAATCTCGTAAAAATCGACGATTCGATATTCTTACCCATGGATCAGCTCCCGCTTCGAATTGATGAACTGGATAAGGCGTATAAGACGGTGGTCTACTGCCATACGGGAATTCGCTCCGCAGCGGTTACAGCCTACCTTCTTGGTCAAGGTTTTGAGGATGTGAGCAACATGGTTGGAGGGATCGACGCATGGGCGAAAGAGGTTGACCCATCCATGCCGCTCTACTGACGCTATTCTTCTATAGAGACCGCTGGAATATCGTTCTCACGGACGACACTGTTGAAAGCCGGCACATCGCGATCAAGAACATCATCGAGTTTAGCCAGCTGTTTGTTCACTCTTGACGCCAGCATCTCGTATACGTCGTAAGCCTGATCTGTCGGTCGGGCGTTGGCACTCATGACCACGCCTGTGAGCGCCGCCAGCTTGTTGTTGTCTTTGATGGGATAATTGAGAGGATCCTGACGGCTCTTCGATTTGGTCTGGATCAGCTCTTCCTCTATAGCCGTCAGTTTTTCATTCAGCGTCTTTGCCGCATCCTTGATGTCTGAAGCACCATCACTATCCTTCGCCCGTTTCGCCATAGCCTTGACCTGTTTTCGAATATCGCGAATGGTGTTTATGGCGGTATGAACTTCTGTCACCTTGCGGTTGATTGTCATGAGAAAGTTGAACTGTTCCTGATAATCCGCCTGCGTTGTTTCAAGTCGAGGGTCACCTTTGATAGTGAACATTTGTGACTTTTCGACATTGCCCATTTTGATAATAACCTCGTACTCCCCAGGTACAGCCTGAGGCCCAATGAGCACCCCCGACCACATGATCGCTTTGGGGACACTCTTTGCGTCAGGATACCGCATATTCCAGATGAAGCGGTTCATCCCCGTTTCCGCCGGCACTGTCTCTGCACGACCTCCTCCAAAGAAGGATTGAGCTGCGCTCCCTTCTGTTTTCTTGGAACTGAACGTCTTGATGAGATCTCCATTCCGCTCCCGGAACTCCAACGTTACTTCTTCATCATTAGCATCCTTGAAGTAATATTGTACCACCACGCCGGAGGGAGGATTTTGACCTAAGCTTCCTCCGCTCGAACGCCATCTGCCCCCTCTCATTCTGAAGGCGTCACCAGGCTGATAAAGATGAACTGACTGCCGGGAGATTTCAGGAGTCAGCTGATGCAGTGGCGTCAGATCATCGAGAATCCAGAAAGAGCGCCCCTGAGTGGCAACGATCAGGTCTTGGTTTTTCACAACGAGATCGGTGATAGGTACGACGGGTAGATTCAACTGAAGTGGCTGCCACTCTTTGCCGTCATCGAAAGACACATATACACCTGTTTCTGTTCCGGCGTAGAGAAGTCCTTTCCGGTCAGGATCTTCCCGGACGGACCGTACAAAGGCGTCGTCAGCGATACCTCGGTTGAGCAGTTTCCAGCTCTTTCCGTAATTGTTAGTCTTGTAGACGTAGGGAGTGAAGTCGTCCCATTTGTATCTGTTAACAGCAAGATATGCTGAGGCAGGATCGTGGGGAGAAATTTCAATCATGCTGATCAGACTGAATTCTTTCATATTGCGGGGGGTTACATTTTCCCATGTCTTACCACCGTCCTTGGTGATATGGACAAGTCCGTCATCCGTTCCTGCCCAGATGACTCCTTTCTCATGATGCGATTCCACAGCGGAGAAGATGGTACAGTAATATTCCACACTTGTATTATCATGTGTGATGGGACCGCCTGAAGGACCCTGTTTGCTTTTGTCGTTCGTGGTGAGATCGGGACTGATTGGCTTCCAGCTCTGCCCCTCATTGGTTGATTTGAACAGTACGTTTGCCGCTGCGTAAACAGTGCCGGGATCGTGGGGGGAGAAGAAGATGGGGAAAGTCCATTGAAACCGATATTTCAAGTCAGCGGCACCGGCTCCCATTGGATTCTCCGGCCAAACACTAACCGTCCGCGTGGTCCTTGTGGAGTGATCGTAACGGGTCAGCTGACCACCGTAACAACCAGCGAAAACGATGTCGGGATTCCCGGGCATGGGAGCAATGTACCCGCTTTCGCATCCACCCACAGAGTACCAGTGCGTCCGGTCTATGCCGCCACCTGTGGTCTGACTAGCGATACCCACGGTGCTGTTATCCTGTTGGGCGCCGTATACATAGTAGAGATCACGGTCATCGGTAGCAACATGATAAAACTGCGCCGTCGGCTGATTGTCCTGCCTGCTCCAAGATTCGCCTCCTGTGAAAGAAACATTGGCACCTCCATCATTGGCGTTTATCATGGTCTGATTATCCACGGGACTGATCCAAAGATCATGGTTGTCCCCGTGAGGAACTCTGTAGCTTTTGTATGTCTTGCCGCCGTCCGTGGATTTGTAGAATCCGGTATTGAGGACATAAACCGTTTCCTCGCTCTGGGTGTCGGCATAGATATGCGTGTAGTACCAGGCTCGCTGGCGATAAGAGCGATCCTCATTAATTCGGCGCCATGTTTTGCCTGCATCTTCGGACCGGAAGATACCACCATCATCAGCCTCGATAATGGCCCAAACTCGTTTGGGATTAACAGGCGAGACAGAAACGCCGATTCTTCCCATAATTGCTTTAGGAAGACCTTCAGTTAATTCTTCCCATGTGTCACCGCCATCCGTCGATTTGTAGAGGCCGCTCCCTTCGCCACCACTCTCCATTGACCAAGGCGTCCGGCTCACCTGCCACATCCCGGCGTATAGTACACGAGGATTGGTAACATCCATTGAGATGTCCACGGCGCCAGTGTTTTCATCTATGAAAAGAACGTTTTCCCAGGACTTTCCTCCATCCTTGGAACGGAAGACGCCTCGCTCTTTGTTGGGTCCAAAGACGTGTCCCAGAGCTGCGACATAAACAAGATCGGGGTTCTTGGGATGAATCTTGATGCGGCCGATTTGCCGAGAATCGGAAAGGCCTACCTGTTGCCACGTTTCACCTGCATCCATGGATTTGTAGATACCGTCGCCATGAGAGAAATTGCCTCTGACACATGATTCACCCATTCCAACATAAATAATGTTGGGATCGGAATCGGCAACTGAGATAGCCCCCACCGAGCCTGTTTTAAACTGCCCATCCGAGATGGGGGTCCAGTTTACGCCTGCGTCCGTAGTCTTCCATACGCCTCCGCCTGTTCCACCGAAATAATAGACGTTGGGCTGACTAGGCACACCGGCAACGGCAACACTTCTTCCACCGCGGTAGGGGCCGATGGATCGCCATTCCATGGCATTGAAGAGAGACTCATCATAGCTCTCTCCCGCCACCGAAGCGGGGATGGAGAGCATACAAAGCATTAAAGAAATAACGAATGAAGCAGACTTGTTCATAGTGACTCCTAGTTCGAATGAGACATTTGCCAAACCCCGCGCGTTCTTAAAACCCTTTGAAAATGGAGAAAATAACCGGGAAAATCAATCAGTTTTTAAACTGTCAGTTGTCTGAAACTCGTGCTTTGTCGCTGCTCTCATCCAGGTTTGCTTCGCCAAGCTGGTTTTCGGTGGAGGCAACCGACACTGCCACCGAAGCATCACCGGTGACGTTTGTGACAGTCCGGAGCATATCGAGGATTCGGTCAACACCAAGTATAAGGGCGATGCCAGCGCTCGGTACACCGATGGCCTCGAGAATAATGACAAGCATGATGACGCCGGCGCCGGGGACCGCTGCTGTACCAATGGATGCAAGCACCGCCGTAAGAACAATTGTTAGTTGGGATGTTATCCCGAGCTCCATACCAAGGGTCTGGGCGATGAAGACTGCCGCCACCGCCTGATATAGGGCCGTGCCATCCATATTGATGGTGGCGCCGAGTGGGAGGACGAAGGACGAAACCTCTTCAGAAACGCCCAGCTTCTCTTCGCACCGCTCCATGGTAACGGGTAGGGTGGCGCCGCTGGAACTTGTTGAGAAGGCGACTAGTTGGGCGGGGGCTACCCCTTTGTAGAAAGTGCCTAGGGGCATGGAAGAAAAGATTCTTAAAACAGAAGTGTAAGTAACCACCATGTGAATGAAAAGGCCCGAAATAACGGCAATGCAATAAAACCCGAGAGCGCCGAGCAGTTCCACGACCTGAGAAATATTATCCTGAGCCACGGTGGTTATGGTGTTCGCAATTAGTGAAAAGACCCCCAGCGGGGCCATGAGCATGATCACATCCACCATTCGGATTATTACGTGATTAAATCCATCGAAAACCGCTAAGACAGCGTCGGCTTTCTTCTTGGGTACCTGAATCAGTCCGACTCCAATGAAGATGGCGAAGAATACCACCTGAAGCATGTTTCTGTTATTCGATGCGGAACCGAAGAAATTGCTTGGGACCATATCAACAATGGGTTGTAAAGGTCCTCGGTCCTTGACCCCTTCCGCTGCCGCTTCTCTTTTCCCCACATCCTGTTCGTATGTTTCTTGAAGCTGCTGCTGCATCTCTAGGGGAACTCTGTCTCCGGGACGAAGCGTATTAACCACCACAAGTCCAATGGTAACGGCCACAGCTGTGGTTGTTACATAAATAGCAATTGTCTTTCCGCCGATCCTGGATAGCTTCTTTAAGTCGGAGAGTGACGCAACACCAGTCACCAGTGATGATATGACGAGTGGAATGGCGATGAGCTTCAAGAGATTAATGAAGATGGTTCCAAAGGGGGCGATCCAGTCCGAGGTGAAACTGCCCCAGCCGTAGGTGGCAGCCACCACGCCGTATACAATACCGAGTACAAGGCCAATGATAATCTTCCAGTGGAGCTTCATAGGGAAAGGAGGAATTTAATTGTCTAAATGAGAATGACAAAGGTGTGCTGGCCTTTAAGTTGTTGTGAATTGTCCTAAAAAAACGGGAACAACTATCCTAACTTTTCCTACAATTCAATTAAGTCTGCCTTTGATGAACAGTATCCACCACTATTCTCAAATAATTGTCATCTGGAATGCTATCGCTATTTTCTTAAATACTTTTTCCGCTGACAGCCTAATCTTCCACCTTTGCTGGCCACGCTTGGTGACATGGGATTTCAGTAGATGGCGATGAAAGGGTTTGAAACAGTTCGACAAAATTCGAAAAGCTGCAGTCGTATCCTTGATGCGAGGAATCAGGGAGTGAATATGTTCTTATCAGAGATGAAAGCTACCACCCTTGTCTGCTTTTGGCTTCTACTCTGCGCTTCAGTCTCGGCACAGACTTTTTCGGCCAAGGGTCAGTTGTGGGGGAGTAGGATTGTTGGTGACGATGCGGCGGAGGGTCGATCGTCCGTGGAAACAGCTATGGGATATATCCCTACCCTTTCTCTTGCGCGAGAGTTGAGTAGTGACCGGCTGGTGGATTTTGAGTGGGCCTATCGATTCAGCTGGAATTACTCCGGTGAGGACCTTTTATCAAGGAGCGAAAATCCTTACCGCGGATGGGTGAGATACTCAACACCGAAAATGGAAGCGCGGCTTGGCCTACAAAAAATTGCTTTTGGGCCGGCGCAATTTCTCAGACCTACATCATGGTTTGACACCATCGATCTTCGTGATCCCACAGGCCAGACTGACGGAGTGGAAGCGTTCAGACTTCGGCTGTTTCCTTCCAGTTCGGTCGCACTTTGGAGTTGGGCAATCAAGAGCGACCTGGATACACTCTCTTACGGAGGAAGGGCCGAACTGTCCTTAGCCGCCGGAGATTGGGGTATCACCTATCATCAGGATCCTGAACAGAGGCCCCAGCAGATTGGGCTTTTTCCGGTGATCATGCCCGGTCCACAGAACCGTTTCGCGCTCGATTACCGGCATGACGGATTCATCGGTTTCTGGTTTGAGGGTGCCGCCCTAGTTTCGGGCAACAGTGATTTTCCCGGCTTTAATCGGTACTCGATGGCCAGTGTGGGCGGTGACTTTACAGTGCCGGTGGGGAACGGTGTACTGCTGATGACAGAAACAATGACCATCCGCGGCGCCTCATCGGAACATTCTGAAACCGATGGCCAGACCTATACCATACTTATGGCCAGCATGCCTGTGGGTCTGCTTCATCAGCTGATGGCGGTAACACAGATAGACTGGAAGAATGAGCGAATGTTCCACTTTTTTCGCTGGGGAATCACTTACGACTATTTCAGTATTAACTTTCTGTTCTCCGCCAGCCCAAAAAGAGTCGATTATGATATTCCTCAAAGTTACCTTCCCGCCAGTTTGGCCGGTTTTGGAAGCGTTTTAAACCTGATGCTCATTTACAATCACTAGGAACCCAACGATGGAAAACACCGCTGTTGCTACAATCAACCACCTTCTGAAACAGTTTCCCGTCGGCGGCGGTTTTTTCACCGCCCTGAATGACGTCACACTTACATTTAGAAAAAGAGAGTTTACTGGTCTTGTGGGGCCGTCTGGCTCAGGGAAGACGACGCTGCTGAACATTATCGGTGGCCTCGATTCCCCCACGGAGGGGACGGTTAACGTCCTCGGTAAAGCACTGGACAATACGTCCCACGGAGAGCGGGCACTTCTGAGACGAAAGCATATGGGATTTATTTTCCAGAGTTACAACCTGTTGCCGGTCTATACGGTATTTGAGAATGTTGAACTTCCCCTAATTCTGAACAAAGTCGAGGAGAAGGAGAGAGATGAGATGGTGAAGGAAGCGTTGGAGTGGGTCGGTCTGTCGGACAAGATTAACTCCCGGCCGGCTATGCTGAGCGGCGGTGAGTGTCAGCGGACAGCTATCGCCAGAGCAATTGTTCACCGGCCCGAACTGGTTCTGGCAGACGAACCGACTGCCAACCTCGACGCTGAGAACTCCCATCACATTATGGAAATTATGGTCAAGTTGAACAAAGAACTGTCTACCTCCTTCATCTTTGCCACCCACGATGAAAAGATCATGGCCTACTTAAGGCGTATCATACACCTGGATGACAGTCAAATAACCGAAGATGAACATATTGAGAACCCTACAGGCGGCCCAACCTGATGCTGTTTAAGATTGCCCTTAAGAACCTGTTGGGCGCCAGGCTGCGCACCATTCTGAATATTCTGGTAACCGCTTTTTCATTTTTCCTGATCCTGTTCGTTTATGCCATGTACGACGGCATGCTACAGCATGCCAAACAGGTCACCATGGACACGGAGATCGCCGGCGGCGCCTACTGGCACCCGGAATACGATCCGCTGGACCCCATGACTTTTGAAGATGCCCATTCTGTCCTACCAGAAGACATACAATCTCTGGTGGATCAGGATAATGCTTTTCCGGTATTGGTCAGCCAGGCATCCATTTATCCTGAAGGCCGCATGATGCCTACTATTATGAAAGGCATTCCACCGGATCAGAAGATTGTGAATATGCCCACCGACGCACTTGCGGGACATGACGATAGTTCCATCCCCGTTCTGATCGGAAAAGGAATGGCCAGCGACACCAAATTGGAAGTGGGCGATGCCTTTACCATCCGCTGGCTTGATGCTGACCGGACCTATGATGCGGACGAAGGTGTGGTGGTCCATGTTATGGATACGGAGAATTTCAAACTGGACATGGGCCATATCTGGATACCGCTGAATAAAGCCCGCTCTATGTTGGCCATGAAAGGAGAAGCTACCTATGTGACCTATGCAAAAGAGCTTCCGCCGGTTCAGAATGTTGGCGGCTGGATCCCCCGCGATATCAATTATCTGGTGCAGGACATGGAGGCCATTATTGAAGCGGACAAGCCTGGCGCCATAATCATGTATATGATTCTATTGGCCCTGGCTGCCATGGGTATTTTCAACGCCCAGGTATTGTCTATTTTTCGCCGGGGTAGAGAGATCGGCACACTTATGGCTATAGGCATGACCCGCCAAAGGGTAGTGGGGCTGTTCACCCTGGAAGGCGGGCTCAATGCAGTGCTGGCGGCAGCGGCAACGCTGGTCTTTTTTGGCCCCATACTGTGGTATTTCGGGGTGCACGGTATTCCCCTGCCCATTGATTACACGGAAATGGGCATGATCATGGCCAAACGCCTCATCCCGATTTACACCATAGGACTGGTTGTGTCGACCACTGCACTTGTTTCACTGGTTGTGTTGATTGTGAGCTACATCCCATCCCGGCGCATCGCCCGCATGCAGCCGACAGATGCCCTGCGGGGGAAGGCGGTGGCATGATCAGATTTCTAACCAAAGGATTGCTTCGAGACCGTTCCCGCTCCCTGTTCCCCGTTTTGGTCATAACCCTTACGGTCACCCTGGTAATATTCTCAATCGGCTTTTTGAAAGGGACAATGAACAGTTTGCTCCTTGATACTGCGGTGATCTTGACGGGCCACGAAAAAGTGGTCACCCGCGCCTATCATGAAGAGAGCCAGCTGATGCCCAATGACTTGGCACTACTAGAGGTGGATCAGCTGGTTGCTGATCTGCATCAGAATTATCCGGAATTTTTCTGGTCACCGCGGATCAAGTTTGCGGGCCTTTTGGATGTTCCAGACGAAAATGGCGAAACAAAAATACAAGGCCCGGTTCTTGCTGTTGGAATTGATTTCTTTTCTGATGGATCACGCGAAATTGAGCTCTGGGAGTTGGAACGATTGATGGTTAGTGGAAGGCTACCTGAACACAGGGATGATGTCCTCATCAGTTCAAAACTGGCGGATCAACTGAATGTAAAAGCCGGAGAAAGCGTCACCTTCATCGGTTCCACCATGGATAACGCTTTTTCAACCTACAATTTCAATATTGCAGGGACCTTTAACTTGCGAAAGGGCCAGACAGACAAGCAAATGATGCTTGTTGATCTGTCCGGTGCCCGCGCTGCGTTGGATATGGAGAACGCTGCTTCGGCCATTTTCGGCTTTATCCATTCATTATATTATGATGATGAAGCAGCTGTTATGCTGCGTGATGAATATAATGAGACCCACAGCGACAGCCTTGATATCTTCAGCCCCTTTATGCTTGCCCTGCGGGATGGGAACCAGATGGGGACCATGGTGGATATCAGCGGTGCAATAATGGCCATTATGGGCGGAATATTTTTGGTGGTGGTGATGGTCGTCCTTTGGAATATGGGCCTCATGAATGGTCTCCGCCGCTACGGCGAAGTAGGGCTGCGGCTGGCGCTGGGAGAGTCCAAGGGCCAGGTATACCGCTCTATGATCTCTGAAGCTGTGATCATCGGGCTGACGGGGACGGTTATAGGGACGGGAATTGGCCTTGCTCTCACTTACTACGTACAAGAGAACGGTATAGATTACACAAAAGGAATTGAAGCACTATCCAATTCGTCCATGGTGATGCCCAACGTGTTTTATGCCCAGGTGACGCCTGATCTATTGTATATAGGATTTGTGCCGGGTGTTCTGGCCACAGTGCTGGGCACCATGCTGGCCGGCCTTGCCGTCTACAAAAGAGAAATGGCACAACTTTTTAAGGAACTGGAAACATGATCAGGAAAGCATATTTCGGTGTCATCCTGTTGACTCTGGTCTTATGCTTTGGGCAGTCAGATGATATCGCGGCGGAGCAGCTGGTGAAGGCAATGGATTACAATCTCAACGCCAAGACGAGGATTTTGACAAGCAAGATGGTGGTCCACGGACGACGTTCCAGCCGGACCATTGAATCCCGGAGCTGGGTGAAAGGAATTAACCAGGCCTACACGGAATACCTGGCCCCACCCCGGGAAGCAGGGACGAAAATGCTCAAATCTAGAGACAAACTGTGGACCTACTCTCCACAAACTGACAGGGTGATCCAGATTTCAGGACACATGCTTCGGCAATCGGTCATGGGCTCTGACATGTCCTACAACGATATGATGGAAGACCGTCCTCTGACAGATCTCTATGAAGCTACCGTTGAAGGATCGGAAGTGATTGAAGGCCGGAAACACTGGATTCTTTTTCTTGAGGCAAGAGTAACAGGATTGTCCTACCCCAAGCGCCGCGCTTGGGTAGACGCTGAATACCTGTTGCCGTTGAAAGAAGAACTCTATGCCAAGAGCGGTAAGCTCCTCAAGTCTACTTCTATGGATGGGATAAAAAAGGTTCAGGGACGGTGGTTTCCCACACGGTTCATTTTCAAGGATGAACTGAAGCGAAACAGCAGGGGGACAGAGTGGATCATAGATGATATTGCTTTTGATAAGGAGATTCCCGATTCTCGTTTTGAGAAAGCGATACTCCGGAAGTAGCCCGTTTGGATGTTCATTACTTTCAGGGATACATGATCGTAGTCAAGGCACTATTTTTATCCAGCACTCTTGATATTTTTACATTAGGCATCAGAGAATAGAATAATATCGCGGCATTAACTTAAAATGATCAATTAATGAACTGTTCACGTCTGTTAACCTTTAGCGCACTGTTCTTCTCTTTGTGTTTTGCGCAGAATCCCGATTATATTACTTCGGCGGTGAAGGTGCAGTCGGCTCCTGTGATGGATGGGGACGTTTTGAATGATCCTGCCTGGGATGGTACTCCATCGGTCGAATCGTTTACACAAAAAGCGCCTGACGAAGGTGAGCCGAGTTCGGAGCGAACTGTGGTGAAAGTGATGTATTCGGATGATTTCATTTATCTTTCTGCTGTCTGCTATGATACCGATTCTGATGGCATCATTATTACCGATACCCGCCGCGACGCGCCACTCAATAATAGCGACAGTTTTACCTTCTTGTTGGACACGTTCAAGGACTATCAGAACGGTTACGTTTTTGGGACAAATCCCGCCGGCATCGAGTACGACGCCCAGATCACTGGCGGCGGTGAGCAAAGCTCTATAATGAGAAGGTTTTCGATCGGGACCGGTGGCGGTTTGAACATCAACTGGGATGCAGCGTGGCAGGTGGAGACACAAATCGGCGACTTCGGCTGGAGCGCAGAATTTGCTATTCCCTTTAAGACCCTCAGGTACAAAGGGGATGGAGAGCAGGCGTGGGGGATCAATTTTCAGCGAGTGGTGGCGAGAAAGCAGGAAGAGGCAAATTGGGCTCCTATCTCAAGACAGTTCACCATAAACCGTCTTCTTTCGGCTGGCACACTAACAGGCATGGTAACTCCTCCGGCGAAGAACCTAAAAATCATGCCATATGCTCTTGGTCAGCAGAACATATATGATGGAGAGAAGTCATCCAGCACTAGCGGAGGAGATTTTGGCATGGATGCCAAGCTTGGCATTGGCTCGGCGTTGACACTTGACCTCACTTACAACACTGACTTCGCCCAAGTTGAAGCCGATGAACAACAGATAAACCTTGACCGGTTCAGTCTTTTTTTCCCAGAAAAACGGGCATTTTTTCTGGAAAACGCAGGGCTATTTTCTGTGGGTGAAGGGGGCAGTTTTTGGGGTCCTGATATCGAGATGTTTTTCAGCCGAAAAATCGGTATTGGCACCGGTGGAGCACAGGTACCCATCTTGGGTGGAGGTCGCCTCACAGGGTCATTGTCCGGGCTGAAAGTGGGCGCCCTAAGTATGCGAACAGATGCAGTTGAGGATGTAACAGATGGGAATAACTACTCCGTCATGCGCTTGAAAAAAGAATTGCCGAACCGCACCTATTTCGGTGGAATGCTAACCGACCTTAACCATCTCGGGGAGGACGGTTATGTCAACAGATCTTATGCATTGGATGGCCAGTTGGGAATCGGTGAGTTGAGCCAAGTCGTTGTCTTTGGAGCTGTTACCGAAACGCCAGGCATGAAGATGGACAGAGCTTATGCGTATCGACTGCATGCTGGCCGTAACAGTCAGCAGGTGTCATCGTCCATTGGTTATACTGAGGTTGGACCGAACTTCAATCCAGAAATGGGATTCCTGAAACGGGAGAACTATCGCAAGTGGTCAGGACGCATTTTTACAAGATTTCGTCCCGATGATCTTTTTGGCCTTCTTGAATTCCGCCCTCATGTGGACTACAGCGGTTACTGGAAGCTGGGTGGCTTTCATGAATCGGGAAGGTGGCATATCGATACTCACTGGGAGTTCAGGTCTGGCTTCGAAATCCATACAGGAACAAACCTTGTAAAGGAAGGGGTTCTTCAAGATTTCGAGGTCGCTTCGGGTGTGACCGTTCCCGCCGCCACTTACGATGAACAGGAAATTCAACTGATGATCATGACCAATCGTGCAAAGGCTGTAAGTTTCACCTCAAGAATTGTTACTGGTGGATTTTTCGGCGGAAATAGAATAAACATGACTCCGACAGTGAATGTCCGTTACAAGGACAAGTTCACATCTGAGTTCAGTTCACAGTACAATCAAGTAAGCCTTCCCGGCGGTGATTTTATTACAAAACTAATGAAGGCGCGATTAACCTATTCATTCTCACCAAGGATTTATATCCAATCACTTCTGCAATACAACAGTCAGTCCGATGAGTGGTCCATGAACTGGCGGTTCATCTGGCAGCAGTCCGCCGCCACGGGACTTTACCTTGTTTACAATGAAACTCAGGACTATGATGGGATTCCTATCCAAGACCAGACACGGTCAATTATTGTTAAGTACAGCCATCTGTTTGATGCGTTGAAGTAAACCGAAAATTGGCTCACACTACTGATAAGCAGTATTGAAAGATTATGTATAGTTGGTCTTACCCCACAATTAATTTCAAGCTATTAACGTTTGCTGCTGTTCTACTTTTCTCTAATTGTGGACATGTCCCGCAGCTCCCCGATCTTTCATATAAGAATGTTTCTCAGAAAAAGTCGCGATCGAAGGCAGGCGCTGTAGTCACGGCCCACCCTCTCGCCACGCAGGCCGGCGTAGAAATGCTTGAAGATGACGGGAACGCCATTGATGCCGCTGTGGCGGCCGCTTTTGTCCTGACGGTTGTAGAACCGAGTATGAGTGGGATTGGCGGAAGGACTCAGATATTGATTTCATCTTCTTTGGGTGAAGTGTTCGGTATTGATGGCACAACACAGGCGCCGCTGGATTATGACTACCAAAATGCACCAAAGAAAACCTACGGCTATCCAAGTATCGGTGTGCCGGGTGTGGTGAGAGGGCTCACCAAAGCTCTGGACGAACACGGATCCCTTCCGCTGGGCAAAGTGATGGAACCTGCGATTTCACTTGCGGAAAACGGTCATGCTCTCATCAGTGGCGAAGCTTTACGCCAGGCATGGGTTAATAAAGAGTTGAATGAGTTTGAAGGATCCCGCCGCTACTTTTTGAATGAGGACGGCTCGCCAAGGAAAGCGGGAGACTGGGTGGTGCAGACGGACCTCGCCAATGTGCTTAGGGCCATTTCTAAAGATGGGCCTGACGTATTCTATGAGGGGTGGATTGCGGAAAGAATTGTTGAAGACAACCAAGCCAACGGAGGCGTGCTTACACAAAAAGCGCTGAAGGATTATCGTGCGGAAGATTCCTATATTGTCCACGGTTCGTACAGAGGCTTCGATCTCACCGCCCTTTACCTGCCCGCCTTTGGTGCTATCACCATCGAGGTGCTGCAGATCATGGAGGCGCTGGAGAGGGATATGACGGATGAAAGAATTTGGGGAGAGGTTCTGCATAATGCCATCGAAGCTGCTTATCTTGACAGACAGGAGCAACATTCCCTTGAGGATGCAGAACGACTTACGTCAAAGGCGTGGGCCCGGAAGCGGGCAGATAAGATCAGCAATGGCCGCCTATCATTGAGAGGCGGAGAGGAATCTCTGCCTGCAGCGTGGTCGGCTCCCTTGGGGCATACAACTCATCTCACCGTGGTTGATAGAGATGGAATGGTTGTTGCTCTCACGCAAACTTTAGGCACCACTCTTGGTTCAAAGGTTGCCACGCCGGGCCTCGGTTTTGCCTATGCTCAAACTTTAGGTGGCTATCTCGGTGAGGTGAGGGCGGGAGAACGTGCTTCAAGCCATATCTCTCCTTTACTCGTATCGAAGGATAGTGCCCCATTTCTGGCCCTTGGTGCGGCGGGCGGGAGTCGTATCCCTTCTTCTATTGTGGCGGTGGTCAGCAGGGTGATCGATCAGCGCCACGATCTTGCGTCGGCCCTCCAGCTACCCCGTGTCTATCCTACGGAAGAAGGAATTGATCTTGAATTTACCGATGCATCAGGATGGTCTTTGGCCGATAGCCTCCACTTTGTTGAGTTGGGCTACAGTGTTACTATACAGAGAGGGATGGGGCGGTTCGGACGGGTCCATGCAGTGATGGCCGACACAGTGACGGGAGAGTGGATTGGCGGCGCAGATCCGGATTGGGAAGGAAGTTCAGAGGCACCGATTCAAAAAAATATAGAACAGAGGACAAAATGAAGAATGTAAGATTATGCCTACTTATCACACATCTTACCCTTCTCCTTGCGCAGCCAAAATCTCCAGAGGAGATTTTCGGTTTCCGCATCGGCGATGACTACAAACTTGCCGATTACAGCCAGATGGTGGACTATCACAGGCAACTCGCCACCACTTCTGACAGGGTGATTCTCCAGGAGATTGGCAAGACCGCCCTGGGCAGGCCGATGCTTCTGCAGTTCATTTCCACCCCGGAGAATCTACGGCATTTAGATAGATGGAAGTCTATTTCTACCAAGTTGGCGCGGGCCCGGATCAGTGAAAATGAAGCGCGAAACTTGGTAAAAGAGGGGAAGTCAATCCTCTGGATAGATGGCGGAATGCACGCGACCGAACGTGCTCACGGTCAAATGACAGCTGAATTAGCTTATCGCATTGCCACCGAAGAATCAGAGGAAATGAAAAAGATTCGTGAAAACGTGATTGTTCTTCTCATGCCTGTAATGAATCCTGATGGAATGGATATTGTGGTGGACTGGTACCGTCGAAACCTTGGAACACCGTTCGAGACCACTAGCCCGCCGTGGCTCTACCACCATTACGTCGGGCACGACAACAACCGGGACTGGTTCATGAACAATATGCCGGAATCTCAGGCGTGCTCCCGAGTGATCTACAACGAGTGGTATCCGCAGATCGTCTACAACCATCACCAGACGGGGCCATCTTGGGCAAGAATTTTTCTTCCTCCTTTTTCTGATCCGGTCAATCCAAATATTCATCCGGGTGTTACCACAGGCGTTAGTCTTGTTGGCACCGCCATGGGGAACCGTTTTGCCATGAAGAAGATGGGAGGCGTTGTTTCCGATTTTCAGTACAGCATGTGGTGGAACGGTGGCATGCGGACTGCTCCCTATTTCCACAATCAAATTGGCATCCTGACTGAAACGAGCCACTCCACACCAACCCCACGCTTCTATGATCCTGATTCTATTCCGAAAGCTATAGGTTCACGCAGGGCCAATCGACTTGCCAACGATGGAACGGATATTTTTCTACCAATTCCGTGGGAGGCAGGAGAATCCCATTTTAGAGATGCGGTGGACTATATGCTGACTGCTTCTATGGCCGTGCTAAATGTTTCGGCGGACCTACGGGAAAAGTGGTTGATGAATATCTATCAGATGGGACGAGACGCCATTGAAGCGGGAGAGGCTGGCGGCCCTTTTGCCTACGTTATCCCTACGGAACAGTGGGATCCTGTTGAAGCGGTGAATCTTGCAACCCATCTTCGGCGGACCGGCATTGAAGTGCACAAGTCCACTGAGAAGTTCCGTGCTGGTGATAAGCAATACCCTAAAGGTTCGTATGTCATCTATGCCGCTCAGGCATTTCGCCCTATGGTGCTCGACATGATGGAGCCTCAGAAGTATCCCAACAGGCGCGGTCCTGATGGATCGCCGCAGGTTCCCTACGATCTTGCCGGCTGGACGCTTCCTATGCAGATGGGCGTTACAGTGGACAGAATTGATAAGTCGTTCAAAGCCAAGGCAGAAGAGATCAATCACATCGAAATCTCACCGCCACCTGGTGAGGCAACCGGTCGCGGTGACTGGGGTTATATTGTTTCGAACAAGACTAATGCAACTGTTATCGCGGCCAATCGGCTACTCGATTCCGGGGAGAAAGTTTCCTACCTCGACGACTCTCACAAAATACGTTCGGTTGAGTTTGGACGAGGTGCCATTGTGATTGAATCGTCTGGGAAAAGCACCGATTCTGCTGTCGGGGCCATGGCAGCCGATCTCGGCATCAGTTTCAGCCGCCTTTCAACGAAACCGTCCTCGCGCCTCATTCCTGCCAAACAACTCAGGATAGGGCTATACAAATCGTGGGTCTCTAACATGGATGAGGGGTGGACAAGATGGCTTTTGGAGAATTACGAGTTCCCTATGGACACACTCCACGATGCGGATATAAACGGCGGCCGTTTGAGCCGTTACAGCGCCATTTTGATCCCAGATCAATCCCCCGCAAGGATACTGAATGGACACTCCATGCATACCATGCCTCAGGAATATGTTGGTGGCATGGGTGTAGAGGGAGCCGCAGCCCTGAAACAATATGTGGAGGATGGCGGGACGCTGATCATGCTTGATGGTGCATCAGATTTTGCCATCGAGCAGTTTGGCCTTCCGGTTCGGAATGCCGTTTCTGGTATCTCGCCTCAGAAATTCTTTATTCCCGGCTCTCTCATTAAGATTCATCTGAACCGAAATCATCCTGTGACGGGGGGGATGCAAGATCAGGCCGCGGCCTATTACGTCCGGAGCCGTGCTTTCAAAGAGATAAAACTTTCCAGAAAAGGTGAAGGAGGTCGCGAGGACACCAAGGTGGCACCGCTTCCCCCAGTGGAAGTAATTGCCACGTACGCTAAAGAGGATATTCTCATGAGCGGTTGGGCTTTGGGAGAGAAAAATTACATCGGTGGCAAGGCGGCGGCGGTCCGTGTGACCATGGGAGAAGGAGATATTGTTCTCATCGGTTTCCGTCCTCAGTTTCGCGGCCAACCTAGGGGCACCTATAAATTGCTATTTAACTCACTCCTGCTGAGTGGACTGGATAGCTATCCGTCAGTTAGTAATTAAGTGTTGCTGGCGAGACCGCACCATTTCATCGCGGCCGTTAGAGGTTATCGTTCTCGTTCTGCTTGATCACAAAAATCCATCAACGGACGAATCCATCGATAAGGGGTAGCGTTGAAAATTAACAAACTGTTCAGCCTCTAGAATTAGAATTGATGAAAAGTGTAGAAATGGTTGACAATCTGCGTTGGCTTGTGGTAGCATCTCCGGTCAGATCTTAGGAGATAGCATGTTTTTTAAGAGATTTACACTTGCTGCGACACTTATTCTGATGCCACTTCTTTTTTATGGGTGCGCACAGGGTGGTCTCAATTTCTACAGTTTCGAAGGCACTGTTAAGCTGGAAGCGGAGGAGGCTGTCGGTAAGAATGGTGTTGTTTCCTCTGTACACCCTCTAGCTTCTCAGGTGGGAATTGACGTTTTGAAAAACGGCGGTAATGCCATCGACGCCGCCATTGCCACCGGACTTGCTCTCGGAGTTGTGGATCAGGCAAACTGCGGCCTTGGCGGGGGCGCCTTCATTGTCATGCTTCTCGCAGATGGCACGGTCCATACTATTGACGGCAGAGAGATGGCACCGGCAGGCGCCCATAGGGATATGTATCTTCGTGGCGGTAAGGCCGATTTCGAACTGAGTCAACGGGGTCCCCTGGCGGTGGGCGTCCCGGGTGTACCTGCGGCATATTTGAAAGCACTCGAACTCGGTGGCACCACCTCCTTGGCTAACTTGATCAAACCTGCCACCGCCATCGCAAGAGATGGCTTTGTACTCGATGACGCTTATGTCGATCGCTACAGGGGAGCAGCCAAACACCTCAAGGATGATCCTGGCTCGGCCGAAGTCTATTTTCACGAGGACGGTTCAAAACTGAAGGTGGGTGAACTGTTCAAGCAGCCTCTTCTGGCCGAAACTTATGAAAAGTTTGGCACAGGCGGTTTGGATTACTTTTACAAAGGAGAGTTTGCACAGAAAGTGGATCAATTCATGCGTGAGTCAGATGGTCTTATTACCGTGAATGATATGGCAAACTACAAAGTAGTTGAGCGGGAACCGATCAGGGGCAGTTACAAAGGTTATGAGGTTTACGGGATGGGACCTCCCAGTTCCGGTGGCATCCATTTGGTTCAAATACTCAACATGATTGAGGCTTCCGGTGCCCTTGACGGGAAGACCAGCTGGGATGAAGAGAGTCTGTTTCTCACTTCTCAGTTTATGGACAAAGCATTCAAGGATCGTGCCGAGCACCTCGGCGATGCCGACTATTATCCTGTACCTATAGAGAGACTTATTAGCAAATCTTATGCGAAGTCACTGGTTGAAGAAGTGCGGAGTGTAATTACCGTTAGACCGCCAGATGCACATTTTACACTAGCGTATGAGCCCGGTCATACAACCAACTTCGCCGTGGTAGATCATTGGGGGAACGCCGTGGCAATCAACCATACGGTCAACCTCACGTATGGTGCCCAGGTGACGGTACCCGGTACAGGTATCGTACTCAACTCTGAGATGGACGACTTC
Organism: Fidelibacterota bacterium UBA6931; assembly: GCA_002448795.1. Classification (GTDB taxonomy): domain Bacteria; phylum Fidelibacterota; class Marinisomatia; order Marinisomatales; family S15-B10; genus S15-B10. Next base: position 193,132 of record DKAH01000018.1, on the reverse strand, counting down.
AGTGCTCAGCCTGGCGTACCGAACGCTTTTGGTCTAATCGGTGCCGAAGCGAATGCGATTGAGCCAGGTAAGCGGCCTCTCTCCAGCATGTCGCCTACCATTGTGGTGAAGGATGGCAAGCCGGTCATGATGCTCGGTGGTGCTGGCGGTCCGAGAATCATTACAGCTGTTCTTCATACAGTGTTAGGCGTCCTTGATTTTGACCTTTCTGTTGGCGAGGCCCTCGCCCTGCCGAGGTTTCATCATCAGTATCGTCCAGAAGCTCTTTTTGTAGAATCAAACATGCCGAAAGACCAAAGAAAAGCGATGAAAAGAAAGGGATATCGCGTTGTTGTCCGGAACGGTTTGGGAACTGTTAGAGCCATCGCCTGGAGCGAGGAACATCAGGCTTATGTCGGCGCCGCAGATCCTCGAACAAGAAACGGCGTGGGGGCGAAGGCCTACTGAGTTCCTCCAATTGAGGTATGGCAAAGCGACAGAAGAAGCGGGCAAGGAATAAGAAGGGCTCTTCATCCAGTTCCTTTAAGAAATCGCTGAAGCAAGCAACTCATCCGGTTCCAGCGGAAAAAATTGAGGGGACAGGGAAAAAATATGATAGGAAAGAGTCGAAGGAGCAGCTAAAAGAGGAGATTGACCATTCAAGGAACGGCTGAATCCTATCGGGACAAAAAAAGCCGCTTAAGGAGTTTGGTAAGCGGGCCGTACCTGAGCCCCTGCCCCATATATCTCTCGCCAGTCTTATCCTGAATAATCAACTCGAAGTGAAGGTGGGCGTGATCCCAGTTACCAAGAGCGCCGTCGCTTGTTCCGCTGGCGCCGACTTTACCGATCCTCTGTCCTCTTTTCACGCTGGCACCGACTGTGACGTCTTCCGCAATTTCTGACATATGTGCATAGATGGTCACCAGTCTCTTTCCCTTCACAATATCGACTCCGTGATCGATAAAAATGGTTTGCCCAAAAAGTATATGCTCGAAGACGTCAGATGGGGTTCTTCCGATAGTTGCAGCTTTCTTCAATAGTGATTTTCTGAAGTCGTTTGTGATTTCTTCGTACCCGTGATCTGCCCGGATAACAACACCCCCTTCAGCGGCACGTATCGGAGTGCCGTATGGTGACTGGAAATCGATTCCGCGATGAGTTCCGCTCCGATGAGCCCGGGGTGCATTCGGGAGAAGTATCGAACTCGTGGGATAGGAGACACCGGCGCACGGCTCCAGGAGAAGGCCATCGGGGAGATAGTCGAAACTGTCAACAATCTCTTCATGCGGTGTTACACTGGGGACCAGTGTTGGACTGACAATGACCGGGGGACGGCCGAGAAGTTCCGCAAAAGCGGCAATGCGCCCTCTGTCAAGGGCGAACTTTAAGACCAGAGATCCCTTTTCAGCGGCGAGATTAACAGGACGGAATGGGGACCTTTCCTCATGGGAAAAATGTGCACTTATCTCAAAAACGATGGAATCGTTTTTGGTACGATTCAATAGAGTTGCATAATCAAGTCTGCTTGCAGCTTCTCCAAGAGCACTACTCAGAAGGTTTTCATCTATTTCCGCATCTAAGGGGATATGAATTGTGACCGTATCACCTGTTTCTGTGGTTTGTATTGTCACAGGAAGTGGTCGAACCGGTTCAGCTTCTGGCTCGGGATTGGGCACAGGTTCGGATGCGGCCGTCGGCTCAGGATCAGGCACAGTCGGGGCACAGCCTAAGAGTGCGACGACAGCCACCCAAAGGTAGATTCGTGTCTCTAGAATGCTATTACTCTCCCGTTGCTGTGGTCAGTAATTTCAACCCGTTAAGGTAAGCATCCACCGGCGATGCCGTTTCAGTAGAAAGACACGTTTCCGAAAGGATGGAGGCGGCACCATGCTTCGAAGGGTCGTAGGGCGTATCAAAATGAATTTCTACCGTTCTGATTTTGCAGAGCTGGAGTGTATCACGGAGGTCATAGGCGCTCCGTGCCCAGGCTCCCGGAGCAATTAAACACCCCTCCGCCCAGTTCCGATTCCTCTGGAGAAAGGTTATTGCTTTGGCTCTGTCATGTGTCTGGAGAATCTTCAATGTAGCATCCATTTCTCGAGCCTTTCGCTGAAGGGCGTGGTTGATTTTATCGAGGGTAATTTGTTCCCCAGCGGCAGCTGAATGAACGCCGATCAGATTCATATTTGGTCCATGAAGGATAAGGATATTCATAATGCGTCTAGCTTTTCGGTTGCCGACCTATCAATGAGAAGGTAAATTCTTGATCCAAATATAAGTGGTTTGGGGTGAATGAATTAACAATGAACGAATGAAATAAATTGTAGGACAGGTGCAGACAAGTAAAAGAAAAATCTCTTCATCTGAATTTCTTAGCTGAGGCATGTCTGGTTCTTTATTGAAGTCTGAGCCCCACCATTGGGGCTCTTTTTTTGCCTCGCCTTATAGGACGATGAGGACAGAGTCGTGGTGAAACAAAATGCCACCTTAATGCTGGAAGACGGCCGCCTATTCAGAGGAACCGCGTTCGGTGCTACTGGCGAGACCACCGGTGAAGTTTGCTTCAATACGGGGATGACCGGCTATCAGGAGATTCTCACAGATCCATCCTACTGTGGCCAGATCGTAACCATGACGTTTCCTCATATCGGGAATTACGGTACTAATTCAGCCGACATTGAATCGGAGAAAATTCAGGTGGCAGGGTTTGTGGTGAGAGAAGAGAGTGTACACCCTTCGAACTACCGTTCGGAACAGTCCCTTGTCGATTACCTGAAAGGGGCCGGCATTGTTGGTATACAGGGGGTGGACACCCGGTCTATAACACGTCATTTGAGAGATCGCGGTGCTATGAATGGCATCATCAGCACAAAAGACCTGGAGAAAGATTCTCTTGCGAGAAAACTGAGTAAAGTCCCCTCTATGTCGGGTCTGGACCTTGTTCCGAAGGTGACCTGTGAAACACAGTATAACTGGCCAAAGAACGGTTCAACACCGCAGTATAGTGTAATTGCAATAGACTTTGGAATTAAGCACAACATCCTGAGGCTTCTGTCTGAACATGGATGTGATGTGACTGTTGTGCCGGCAGCGACTTCCGCCGATGATATTCTAGCGCTGAAACCGAACGGTATCTTCCTTTCTAACGGTCCCGGCGATCCGGCGGCGGTCACCTATGGTATCGAAACAATTAAGAAGTTGTTAGGAAAGAAACCGATATTCGGAATCTGTCTCGGACATCAGCTGTTGTCCCTGGCGGTCGGCGGTGAAACTTTCAAGCTGAAGTTCGGCCACCGCGGGATCAATCATCCTGTTAAGAACACCAACACCTCAGAAATTGAAATCACCAGTCACAATCACGGTTTTACCGTTGATCCCGATTCGCTTCCTTCTTCCGTCGACATCACCCACTGGAATCTAAACGATGACACGGTGGAGGGATTTAGGTGTAAAGATCTTCCAGCGTTCTCTGTCCAGTATCACCCAGAGGCAGGGCCTGGACCCCACGATAGCCGATACCTTTTCAGGCAGTTTACCGCAATGATGAAAGATGCCTAAGCGAAACGATATAGAATCAATCTTGATTATAGGTGCTGGCCCTATTGTCATCGGTCAGGCATGCGAGTTTGACTATTCGGGCACTCAGGCGACCCGGGGACTGAAAGAAGAAGGTTATCGTGTCATTCTGGTGAACTCGAATCCAGCCACTATTATGACAGATCCGAACCTGGCGCATCAAACATACATCGAGCCAATCACCCCTGAGCACGTTACGGCAATCATCGAGAAGGAAAAGCCGGATGCCATTCTTCCGACAGTGGGCGGTCAAACGGCCCTGAATTTGGCGATGGATTTGCATCGGGGAGGAATCTTGGAGAAACACGATGTTCAATTAATCGGTGCTCAGGTGGATGCTATAGAAAAGGCGGAAGATCGGGAACGATTTAAAGAAACGATGGATTCAGCTGGTATTGAAACGGCGAAGGGGGGCTTCGTTTATTCGTGGGAAGAGGCGGAAGCGCTTATACAATCAATGGTTTTCCCCGTAATTATCCGACCAAGTTTTACCTTGGGCGGCACCGGTGGCTCTATCGCTTACAATAGCGACGAGTTTCAAGAACTCGTGGAAAACGGACTCAGCGCCAGCCCCATCAGAGAGGTGCTCATCGAGGAATCGCTCCTAGGATGGAAGGAGTTTGAACTTGAAGTGATCCGTGATAGAGCCGACAATGCCATCATTATTTGCTCCATAGAGAATGTTGATCCCATGGGCGTACATACGGGCGATTCTATAACTGTGGCCCCGGCCATGACGCTCACAGACAGGGAATTCCAAAAGATGCGGAACTGGGCCATTCTTTGCCTGCGGACCATCGGTGTGGAGACGGGTGGGTCAAACGTTCAGTTTGCAGTGAACCCTGAAGACGGGCGGATGATTATTATTGAAATGAATCCTCGTGTGAGCCGTTCCTCAGCCTTAGCGTCCAAGGCGACAGGGTTCCCCATTGCCAAGGTGGCAGCCAAACTGGCCGTAGGCTATACGCTGGACGAAATACCTAACGATATTACAGGCAAGACGCTGGCGGCATTTGAACCGACCATCGATTATATTGTGACGAAAGTTCCCCGGTTCGACTTCGAGAAATTTCCCTCAGCCTCAGGACATCTTGGCGTCCAGATGCAGAGTGTGGGTGAAGTTATGGCGATTGGACGAACCTTTCGGGAGTCGCTCCAGAAAGCTTTCCGATCTCTGGAAGTGGGGTTGGACGGTCTGGAGGAGAAACCGCCCGCTGCGGGTGATCCAGACGTTAGTCGAGCCAGAGAACTTGACATGACTACACTGCGGTTCGCGTCCGCATTCCGACTTCTTAAAGTTAGACATGCATTCCTCGATGGGCAGACCTTGGAGGATGTCTTTAATGAAACAAAGATCGATCCGTGGTTCTTGCACCAGATTAAACAGTTGGTTGAAGCGCAACAGCCTGAAACCGGCGGAAAATCTCTGCTCGAACTAAAGCAGGATGGATTCTCCGATAGGCAGATCGGACGATTTAGAGGTGAGGAGGAGTCAACGATTCGGGAAATGCGCAAGAAGGATAAAGTGCTGCCCAGTTACAAGGTGGTGGATACTTGCGCCGCTGAGTTTGCAGCAAAGACTCCTTACTGTTATTCGACCTACGACGAAGAAAATGAGATTGTACCTCTCAATGTTAAGTCAGACGGTGACCGAGGTAAAGTGATGATTCTGGGTGGCGGGCCGAACAGAATCGGTCAAGGAATCGAGTTTGACTACTGTTGTGTGCAAGCGGTCTTTGGACTGAAAGAGATTGGCTATAAAACCATCATGGTCAACTGCAATCCAGAGACAATCAGCACAGATTTCGATCTTGTGGATCGCCTCTATTTTGAGCCGGTCACCTTTGAGGACGTCCTGAGCATCGTAGAATTTGAACATCCGGACGGAGTACTCGTACAGTTTGGCGGTCAAACGCCCTTAAAGATCGCCAACGCTTTGGATCATGCCGGCGTCCCCATCATCGGTACATCTCCGCAAAGCATTGATATGGCGGAGGATCGGGAAAAGTTTGGTCGTGTCGTGGATAGACTTGACGTCGTCTGCCCAAACTATGGGACGGGCCGCACCCTGAACGAAGTGGTGGAGGTAGCGGATCGGATCGGATTTCCTGTTCTTGCACGACCAAGCTATGTCTTAGGCGGCCGTGCCATGGAGATCGTCTACTCAAAAAAGCAGCTTATCGACTACATCGCTCGCTCGGCAGATGTGACAGAGGGACATCCCATTCTCATCGATGAATTTCTGGAGGACGCTTTCGAGTTTGACGTCGACGCTCTCTGTGATGGGGAGACGGTTCATATAGGAGGCGTCATGCAGCACATTGAAGAAGCAGGGATTCATTCCGGCGATTCTGCATGCGTTCTTCCACCCTATAAAATCACCACTGAGGCCATGGACGAGATTATCCGGACTACAGAATCACTTGCGTTAGAACTGAGGGTGATTGGATTGATCAACCTTCAGTTTGCTTTTAAAGACGGCCAGGTGTATGTGTTGGAAGTGAATCCCCGAGCAAGTCGTACAATCCCCTTTGTGAGCAAGGCTACCAATGTTCCATTGGCACGGATCGCCGCCCAGTTGGCAACAGGGGAAAAATTGAAGGACTACAATCTCAAACCGTGGGACGGTAGCCGTCACATCGCTGTGAAGGAAGCAGTCCTCCCGTTCAATAAATTCCCTGATGAGTCCATCTTTCTCAGCCCGGAGATGAAATCAACGGGAGAGGTGATGGGTATTTCCGAAACATTCGGGCAGTCATTCCGACGGGCGACAATCAGCGCCGGAACCTCTGTTCCGCAAGAAGGGAGAGTTTTCATCTCGGTAAACGATAGGGACAAGATCAATGTGATCCCCATTGCCAGAGATCTGCATGAGATGGAGTTTACAATCGTTGCTACATCAGGGACTGCTAAAGAACTTAACCGTAACGGCGTCCCCGCCGAAACCATATACAAAGTAGGTGAAGGTAGGCCCAATGTGGTTGATGGGATCAAGAATGGTGATATCCAAATGGTGATCAACACGCCCCTCGGCCAGCAGTCCCGTTACGATGAAGAATCTATCGGGCGTGCGTGCATTCAGAAGGGGATAATGGTCATCACGACACTCTCCGGCGCCGCGGCAGCCGTAAGGGCCATCAAAACACAACAGATGGGAAAAATGACAGTGCGGAGTCTTCAGGAGTATTTTCCAGATCAGGCTAATACAACAGTTTAATTGTGATGGCATCCTCTTCAAGAGAAATAAAACTTGCCTTCCGAAAACTCTCGGTTTAATTTCGTCGCCGTTATGATAGAAGTAAGTAACCGTATTGTTTCTATATGTTCCGTTTCAAAGAGCGGTCGTCGCGCTAAGCGTTTGGATGTGGGGTTAAGAATGTAGCTCATCGGCACATAAAAGATTTTAAACCCCTTGTTTCCTTTCCGGTGGCCAGGGGTTTTTCTTTGTGGTGTAATTTTTCAGACATCGATTAAGAAACAATAAAGGAGAAAAGATAAAATGATCAAATGCAAAGAATGTGGATCTGAGATAGTGCTTCCAAATGATGTTGTGGAAAACGAGATAATCGACTGTGAAGCCTGCGGGATTGAGTTGGAGGTCGTCAGTCTCGATCCTCTTGAGGTAGATCTGGCGCCGGAAGAACAAGAAGATTGGGGAGAATAATTTCTCTTGTATCATACTGAGAGTGGAGCTTGAGTAACAGAAAAATACGGCTAGGAGTCCTCTTTTCCAGATTAAGGCTGGAAGAGAAATTGATCATGGAAGAAGCCACGAGACGCCCAGAGGTCGAGCTTGTGCCTATCGATAGCCGGAAGTTGACCCTGAGGCCTGATGAAGAGCCAGAGTTGGACTTGCTGCTTGATAGAGAGATCTCGCAATCCAGAGCTCTTCATGTACTCCAGTTGTTGCAGAATTCAGGGGTTGAATGCATTAATCGCTATGATATGGTGCGGATATGCGGGGATAAGGTTTTTACTTCCAAGGCCCTAAATGATGCAGGAGTACCGACGCCCGCGGTTAAAGTAGCGTTTACCAGAGAAAGTGCTCTTGCAGTGATTGAAGAGATGGGCTACCCGGTTGTACTTAAACCAGTAGATGGTTCCTGGGGAAGGCTCATTGCCAAAATAGAAAATCGGAATGCCGCCGAAGCAATCCTTGAGCACAAATCTTATCTCAGTTCGTACTACCACTCTATCTTCTATATCCAGGAATATATTCACAAGCCTGACCGGGACATTCGTGCGTACGTTCTTGGAGATGAGACAATTTGTGCCACGTATCGGACTTCGGAGCAATGGCTCACCAATGTTGCCCGGGGGGGGAAGGCAATCAACTGTCCAGTAACGCCGGAGCTAGAAAAAATTTGTTCCAAAGCGGCCGAAGCTGTTGGTGGTGGAAGTATGGCAGTGGATTTGATGGAAACACCTGATGGCTATACCGTCCACGAGATAAACTGTGCAATGGAATTCAAAGGAAGTATGCAGGCGGTAGATGTGAATATTCCACAGAGAATCCTTGACTACTGTGTGCAGAAGGTCAAATGATAAAGGGACAGTGGATTAAATGTCGCTGAGACTCGGTATACTGTTTTCCCGCATCCGCGTGGAGGAAAAACTCCTTATTGAGGAAGCAACAAAGCGAGGGGTGCAAGTGGTAAAAGTAGACAGTCGCCAACTGACGATGGGGCTGAATGGATCTTATGAATTTGATGTCCTTTTGGAGAGGGATGTATCTCATTCACGAACAATCTATGCACTCAATCTGTTCCAGAACAGCGGAATTAAAACCGTCAATAGCTACGAAGTTGCACTCGTTTGTGGAGACAAAGTAGCAACAACAAAAGCATTGGAAGATGCCGGCATTCCGTCACCAGAGGTGCGAGTTGCCTTTACACGTGAGACCGCCCTCCAGGCCATCGAAGAGATAGGCTATCCGGTTGTATTAAAACCTGTTGTGGGGTCTTGGGGAAGGCTGTTAGCAAAGATAAATGACCGCGATGCCGCTGAAGCATTACTGGAACATAAAGAACACTTAGGATCCTACTACCATTCAGTTTTCTATCTTCAGAAATTCATAGAAAAACCAGGAAGGGATATCAGGGCTTTTGTAGTTGGGGATGAGACGATCTGCGCCATCTATAGGGCTTCAGAGCACTGGATTACCAATACAGCACGGGGAGGTGGTGCAAGTTATTGTCCCGTTACGACTGAACTTGATGATCTCTGTCTACGTTCGGCAGCTGCGGTCGGAGGGGGAGTTCTCGCCATAGATTTGATGGAAACCGCCGATGGGCTACTTGTGAACGAAGTTAACTATACTGTTGAATTCAGGAATAGTGTTGACCCAACGAAAGTCAATATTCCGTCAAGAATCATTGACTATGTTATTAGCGTCACCAAGGAGTAGAAAATGAGCAGGCATACAGCGGCTATTGTTGGAAGTTCAGGCTATACCGGTGGAGAACTGCTACGACTTCTATTAAGTCATTCTGGTATAGATGTAGTGGCGGTTACCTCTCGAAAACGAGCCAAACGGCCGGTAGCTCGAATTCATCCAAATCTGCGTGATATTACCCGACTGAAATTCATTGACCCCGTAGATCTCCCCGAGGTCGATGTTCTTTTCCTTGCCTTACCCCATGGAGCGGCAATGGAGAACATCCACGAATACATGTCAAGGAGCAAATTAGTGATAGACCTAAGTTCAGACTTTAGACTGAACGACAGTAGCAGCTATGTTACTTATTACGGACAGAAACATCCCGATCCCGATCTCTTAGAGCAGTTTGTCTATGGGCTCCCCGAACTGCATCGTGAAACAATAAGAGAAGCTCGACTCATTGCCATTCCAGGCTGTACTGCAACCGGCGCAATCCTACCCATCAAGCCTATTGTTGAGGCCCTGCGTGTAAACCTAATTGTTGTAGATGCAAAGGTTGGATCATCTGCTGCCGGAGCCGGCGTGAATATGTCAACTCACCATCCCGAAAGGAGCGGCGTGGTCAGAAGCTATAAACCTTCCGGGCACCGCCACTTAGCGGAGATGCAGCAGGAGCTAAACAGTAATGGCTCTATTTCTTTTAATTTTTCCCCTCATGCTGTTGAGATGGTGCGAGGAATTCAGAGCACTATTCACATCTTTTTGGAAGATGATTATGAAGAGAAAGAGATATGGCAAATTTATCTGCAAGCATACAGAGAAGAACCATTCGTTCGGCTGGTAAAAGAGAGAGGGGGGATATACCGGTTCCCCGAACCAAAAATGGTGATGGGGACCAATCTGTGCGAAATTGGTTTTGAAAAAGACGAAAAGACAGGCCGACTCGTAATTATGTCCGCTATCGACAATCTCATGAAAGGTGCCGCTGGACAGGCGGTTCAGTGTATGAATCTTGCCCTTGGATTTGAAGAGACTGAGGGACTGAATGTTGTTGGATACCACCCCGTATAACAACATTGATCGCCCCAGCTCCACTACTAGAGCCCACAGGGGTGCCTCAAAAGAGGCACACGCATCTAACCTGTCTCGTTATAAGCACCTTGTGGGCCAATTTTGCTGAATTTATCAATAAAGAACACAATGTCTATAATTTTATAAATAATCTTATAGAGTATAATTAGAGTAATAGACTAGGGGCAAAAATATGTTTGTTGTTAAAGTAGGGGGAAGTGAGGGGATTGACTATGATTCGTTTCTCGCTGACCTGATTCAACACGATGATTATCTCGTGGTTCATGGTGGCTCTCATGAATTGAACAACACTGCCACCAAACTTGGTAAGCCGCCCGTTTTTGTCACGTCTGTATCTGGATTCACTAGTCGTTTTACAGACCGTGAAACACTTGATATTTTCAACATGATCTACGCTGGCAAGATGAACAAGATGCTTGTGGAAAAGCTTCAGGGGCTTAAGGTAAATGCCGTTGGACTTACGGGGATTGATGGAAGATTGATGGAAGGAAAGAGAAAACAGGCACTGAAAATTATTGAGAATGGAAAAAAGAAAGTCCTGCGCGGAGATCTCAGTGGAATTATTGAGAATGTTAATACCGACCTGCTCAGGTTGCTAATGGATAACGCATACGTGCCGGTTCTCACTCCTCCAGCCATCAGCTATGAAGGTCAAGCTATAAATGTAGATGGTGATCGGTGTGCCGCCCGTGTTGCTGTGTCAATGAAGGCAGACACCCTAATTATTCTATCTAATGTGCCAGGGCTGTTGCGTGATGCTGAGGATGAGGCTAGTATTATTACCAAACTTTCGATCGATGAAATTGACAGCCATATCGAATCATATGCGAAAGGGCGAATGAAGAAAAAACTGTTAGCGGCGAGAGAAGCCCTTGAGGGGGGCGTCAAACGGGTTATCCTTGGTGATGCCCGAGGAAAAGCACCAGTCTCCCTGTCGTTCCAAAAGTGGGGTACAATCATCGAATGAATAAGTGGATCGATCTAGAAGAACGTCATGGAAGTGGTGCCTACGGTGGATGGCCGATTACCTTAGTTCGTGGCGAAGGGAGTCGCATCTGGGATACGGACGGCAACAAGTATCTTGACTTTGCTACTGGTATAGGGGTTGCTTCCATCGGGCATGGGAATCCTTCCCTCCAACAGGCTGTTTCGGATCAGGCCGGTTTGCTGATGGCAGCACACAACGGCTACTACAGTAATGATATCCGGGCACAATTCTTAGAGAAACTCATTAGCATTGCACCGGAAGGATTAGAGAGAGTGTTCCTTTGCAATTCAGGCACAGAAGCAGTTGAGGGAGCCATAAAACTTGCGCGCGCACATACCGGCCGGACACAGATTGTGGCTGCCATGCGTTCATTCCACGGCCGTACGTTGGGATCTCTGAGCGCTACATGGAACAAGACTTTGCGAGAACCGTTTGAACCGCTGGTTCCCGGGTTTACCCACGTTCCCTTTGGAAATAAGGAGGTTTTGGCTGAAGCTATTAACGAAGAAACAGCGGCAATAATCCTCGAACCGGTACAGGGAGAGGGGGGTGTTTATCCTGCCCCAAAGGGCTATCTACATGAGGCACGTCGACTCTGCGACGAGCAGGGAGCAATGCTAATTCTTGATGAAGTACAGTCTGGAGGAGGGCGAACAGGAAAGTGGTTTGCCTGTGAACATGACGATGTCTTGCCGGATGTGCTGACTGTTGCAAAAGGGTTAGGCGGGGGTCTACCCATCGGTGCCGTGATTATGAGAGGTCATGTCGGCTTTGAGAAGAAACAGCATGGGAGTACATTCGGCGGTAACCCTCTCTCCTGTCGGGCGGGCCTTGCAGTTATTCAATTTATAGAAGAAAATGACCTTCTTGGAAGAGTCGTGGATTTAGGGGCATTTTTTCTGCATAGTCTTGCGGAACTGGCTGAAGAAAAACCTGATACTATCCGTGAAGCAAGAGGATTAGGACTGATGCTAGCATTACAGTTGAAACATTCGGTTGGACCCATTCTAGCAAAGCTGAGAGACTCGGGAGTACTGGCTTTGACAGCAGGGAGGACCAACATTCGTTTCCTCCCACCGTTTACAGTGACGTCAGATGAGGTAGAGCAAGTTATTAACACTGTTAGAGACGTTCTATAATGACACTGGTTGAAAAACTTGTTCGGTGCTCCAGCGTCTCGGGAGAAGAAAAGGAAGCGGTAAGCCTTCTTTGCCGGGAGATGTCATCACGGGGCTTTCGATCGTATCAGGATGAAATTGGGAATGCTATTGGCATAATTGGTAATGGTAAGCGGACAGTAAGTCTCGTGGGACATATTGATACGGTCAGTGGCGACATTCCTGTCCGTTTTGAGGATGGGATATTGTATGGTAGGGGTAGCGTGGATGCCAAAGGCCCACTAGCGGCATTTGTGGAAGCAGCAGCACATTTTTTCGAGTCTCAGCTCATCACTGTTCTAGTGGTTGGATGCGTCCGCGAAGAAACCGATTCCGCTGGAGGGAAACACCTTCTGACAGATCTATCTACCCCAGATTGGGCCGTTATTGGCGAACCTAGCGGTTGGAACGGAGTTACGATTGGATACAAGGGGTCATTTACGTTGGAATACAGACTAGAGGTGCCTCGACATCATTACGGTGCGGCGGATAAGACAGCAGCGGAGGAAGCCGTCACTTTTTATGACGCTCTATGCCGAGCTTATCCTGAAACCGGTCCACAGTTCGGCGCTGTATCCATCCGGCTTACAAAAATGAAAACATCATCCCTTGGAACGCATGAGGTTGCAGAGATGGAAATAAACGTCCGAACACCAGTGGAGTTCGATATCGAGGGATTTGATGCAACAGTTGTTGATCTGTCCAACCGTGCCTCTATCTTAATTAACGGGTTTGTTCCCGCCGTGGTAGGTGACAAGCGGAATCCATTGGTCCGCTCTTTTTTAGGTGCCGTCCGTTCGCGGAACGGAACACCTTGCTTCAAATACAAAACAGGGACTTCGGATATGAATCACCTTGCTTATGGCCACGAGGAATACCCGGCGTGGAGTTGTCCCATGGTTGCCTATGGACCGGGTGATTCTTCACTGGACCACACTCCTGATGAACATCTCCGTATTGAAGAATATGAAAAATCAATTGCTGTGTTGGTAGCAATGCTTGGGAGGCTGGAAAACCACGCGAAAGTTATGTGAATCACTAATTTGATTTACTATCGTTTGAAGGGAGATTTAAAATGACAGGTCGGAAGAAAGTGGTACTCGCCTACAGCGGCGGGCTCGATACATCAGTGATCCTCAGATGGCTCATCAACAAAGGATACGATGTTATCTGTTTTGTAGGGAATGTTGGGCAGAAGGAAGACTTTGATGCCATAGAGAAAAAGGCTTATGACACAGGTGCGATAGATGTTCAAACCGTCGATTTGAGGCGTCAGTTCATCACCGATTTCATCTTCCCCGCGCTTCAGGGGAACGCCCTTTATGAAGGTCGTTATTTGTTGGGTACAGCCCTCGCCCGCCCAGTACTGGCTCGATGTCAGATTGAGATTGCCGCTCAAACTGGCGCTGCCGCCGTCAGCCACGGTTCTACAGGAAAAGGGAATGATCAGGTCCGGTTCGAACTCACTTATTATGCGCTTAATCCAGACATCGCAGTCATCTCTCCTTGGAAGGATAGACAGTTTCTTGATCAGTTCAAAGGACGGCAGGATCTCCTCGACTACGCTCATCAATGGGAAATTCCTGTTACCGCTTCGAAGAAGCGTCCCTTCAGCGAAGATGAGAACCTTATGCATATAAGCCATGAGGCAGGGGTTCTTGAAGACCCTTCTCTCAGGCCCGGGGAGTCTGTCTTTAGCCACACCAAATCTTTGAAAGAGACTCCCGATGAGGAATCCTTAATCGAGATCACTTTTGCCAATGGTTTGCCGGTGAAAGTGGTAAACCTCGATGATGGAACGGAGAAAACAGATCCCCTAGAACTGTTCATTTATCTCAACAAACTAGGAAGCGAACATTCTGTGGGACGTCTGGACATGGTGGAGAATCGGTTCATCGGCATCAAGTCCCGGGGCGTTTACGAGACGCCCGCTGGAACCATTTTGTGGGTGGCTCATCGTGATCTTGAGGGATTGGCCATGGACAAAGAAGTGATGCACCTCAGAGACAGTCTCATTCCTAAATTCAGCGAACTGATTTACAACGGGCTTTGGTTCTCACCGGAAATGGACTTTATCATGAGCGCGTTCAAGAAAAGTCAGGAAGCAGTCGATGGAATAGTGACACTTTCTCTTTTTAAAGGAAACGCCACACCAGTCGGTCGAAAATCTCCCACATCGCTCTATGATCAGGATTTCTCCAGCATGGAAATGGAAGGGGGTTTTGATGCCCTTGATTCAAAAGGATTCATTAATATTCACGCAATTCGCCTTAAAGCGCACAATGTTGTCCTGAAGAAGAGAAAACCGTTCGAGTGGCGAAAAAAGAATGCGGATGACTAAGCTTTGGCAGAAAGGGACTCAGTCCGATAAACGCGTGGAGGAGTATACTGTTGGTGATGATTGGATCCTCGATCGCGAATTGGTGAAGTATGACTGCCTCGGCTCAATAGCCCATGCCAAGATGCTCAGGAAGATTGGTGTTCTCACTGATACTGAATTGGACCGGCTCGTCACTGTTCTTCAGGAGATCATTGATCAAGGAGGCCTTGAAATCTTGCCTGAGCAGGAAGACTGTCACACGGCCATCGAGAACCACCTTACAGGGAAGCTTGGCAAGGTAGGGGAGAAGATACACACTGCCCGTTCCCGAAACGATCAGGTACTCACCGCACTCAGGCTCTACTATCTCCATAAGATCGGTGATTGTCGGGATGCGTCGAATATCTTCATCAGCGAATTACGTAGACTCAGCGATCGCGATGGCGACACGCCGATGCCCGGTTACACGCACATGAGAAAAGCGATGCCGTCTTCCGTGGCGCTCTGGTCCGAAGCGTTCATCGAGTCCATGGAAGATAATCTGGTGCTTCTGACTAGTTCTGAGAAGTTAATGGATCAATCGCCGTTGGGGACAGCCGCCGGTTACGGTGTTCCATTGAAGATTGATCGCAAGTTAATGTCCAACGAACTCGGCTTCTCCAGAATTCAGAATAATCCAATTTATGCACAGATGAGCCGCGGCAAGTTTGAGGTTACACTGCTTCATGCATTGGGGCAGATGATGTTTGATATCAATAAACTCGCTTCTGATCTTATCCTTTTTTCTATGCCCGAGTTTGGCTTCTTTTCCCTTCCGGAAGAACTCTGTACAGGTAGTTCTATCATGCCGCAAAAAAAGAATCCCGATGTGCTTGAAATCATGAGAGGGAAGTATCATACGGTGAAGGGATGTGAGCAAGAAGTTTCGGGAGTGATCGCTGATCTCGGGTCAGGGTTCCACAGGGATTTACAACTGACCAAAGGGCCAACCATGCGGGGGATCGATGTCACGGTGAGAAGCCTGGAGATGGCTTCACTGGTGGTCAGCAAAACTTTGGTGAACAGGGAAAGTTGCAGGGAAGCTATGACCGATGAACTCTATGCAACAGAGCGTGCCTACAACCTTGTGAAGGAAGGAGTTCCGTTCCGTGAGGCGTACAGAAGAATAGCGGAAAAATTGAGAGAAAAGGGTAGTTGAATTAACATATATGGTGGCAAATTTACTGGGCAAACCTTGTGATTAGAGTTATGAAGACATTTTCTTCCAAGTTGAGGATCGTCCTTATTGGGCTGTTCGTTATGCCGTATTTCAACGGCCTCAGCGCCAAAGAACTTCCCCTCCATTTGGTGCAACTTCCTTATGGCTTCTCCATCTCTGTCTATGCCGAGAATGTGGATAACGCCCGCTCTATGATTCTGAGTGAGAATGGAACACTGTTTGTTGGAACGCGCAGAAAGGGAAAGATCTATGCTGTGAAGGATGAAGATGATGATTTCATAGCGGAAAAAGTGTTCACCATTGCTGAAGGATTGAATATGCCCAATGGTGTGGAGGTAAAAGATGGAAACCTTTACGTTGCCGAGGTGAACCGTGTTCTTCGCTATGACAAAATTGAAAAGCACCTCTCCAATCCGCCTGAACCTTTAGTCCTCTATGATGACTATCCAACAGATCGCCACCACGGTTGGAAATTTATCCGTTTCGGTCCTGATGGTAGACTTTACGTCCCTGTGGGGGCGCCTTGCAACGTCTGTGATGAAGAGAATGAAGTGTATGCTTCAATCACAAGTATGAAACCCGACGGAAGTGACATGAAAGTCTATTCTCATGGTGTTCGAAACACGGTCGGTTTCGACTGGCATCCCGGGACTGGCGAACTTTGGTTTACGGACAACGGGCGGGACTGGCTTGGTGACGACCTGCCGCCTGACGAACTGAACCGTGCGGATGGGCCCGGATTACACTTCGGCTTTCCCTACTGTCACGGGGATGACATTGTTGATCCTGAGTTCGGCTCAGGTCGTGACTGCGATGACTATGTCAAGCCGGCAAGAAACCTGGGTCCCCACGTGGCGGCTATCGGTATGCGCTTCTATCAGGGGAAAATGTTTCCTGACAAATACAGAAATCAGATTTTCATTGCTGAGCACGGCTCGTGGAATCGAAGCGTTCCCCTCGGATACCGTATCATGTTGGTTGAGCTTGAGGCGAATCAAGTTCGGAGCTACAAAGTCTTTGCCGAAGGGTGGCTACAGCGGGGGAAACCTTGGGGCAGACCGGCTGATGTGCTGATCCTACCGGATGGGAGCCTGCTTATTTCAGATGATCTCGCCGGTGTGATCTACCGTGTTGCCTATACCGGTTAGTAAATTAGCTTTATCCACATAAGAATTTTTCCGCACGAGTTGAGGGTAGGTAGCTTCACCTAAACTCTAGCGAATCGGTAACAGGTGTCCCAGAATATAACCGATAAGGATACCTACCAGCAGTGCTAACGTCAGTACGCGGGAGTGAACCATCTCTTATCGTATACCCTTTCCTGATGGCGATTACAGAAACAAAGTAACCTAGGCCATTCACGATCCAGAAGAATGGTAGCGTAAGGACTTTCACAATGAGGGGCCCAACCATGGGAATCAATGACACAACAGCGCCAAGACCGGCAAACGCTTTTGTCACAAGACCAAGTGTGAGAGTCATGACAGCAATAAGTTTCTTGTCTACATGGAAATGGAGAAGGACTGCCACCGCAGACGTGATTCCAAGCCAGAGGAGGATCCTGTAAACATAGTCGAGGGAAAATGGTTCTTTTCGGTCAGAATTTTCGCTAGTCACTGTTCAGCTCAGCAGTCAGTGTAATTCCCCTCACATTCACTTCGGCGCGGAGGATCCGTCTCGCTCCATCCCGTTCAACCCAGACCTGTCGCACAGCTCCGTCCAGCACAATTCCCCAGGAGAAGATATCTTTCACGTCACTCAATTCCACTTTGTCTCCTTGAGCATCTTCTAGATCTAGGCGATAATGATCAGCCAAAATTTTATCATTTCCTACCTGGACGTTAGACGAATCAACCCAGAGGTATCTTCCACGGTAGGGGGCTCCCTCGTGCTCGACCGACCACCAAATGGTGTCCAACTCCTCCCATGGAAGGTTCCGGGCTCTCATAAGGAGTGTCAAAATATTGTGACTTTTCTCGGGCCGGCTGTATGAGATGTTGGAAGTCGAGAACTTTTTCCTCTCATCATTCCATTTCAGCTTGTAACTGAAATCCGCATTAGGCTGGTTGACCTCTACAGAGTATTGATGTATTTCGAAAGATTTCACATCGTACCATGTTGTATAGCTGTTGTCAACCGAAAAAAAGTAATCAAACACAGGGCGAGTTTTTGCACTAAACTCAAGCTTCATCTTGTCGTTTTGCGATTCTTCCCGGACCATGGCAACATCCACACAATGGATTCTCCAAAAACTTACTCTATAGTTCAGCTTCTCCGCCGCGCTGAGCTGTGCCGCGGCAATCAATGTGACGAAACAGAATAGACTCTTGTTCATCTTTGGTGCCGTCCACCCCAATCTTGATCTCTCCCCGTGGCGGTTACGATGCCCATGTAAACGACATAGGGAATCTGAAACAGGAACCATGGTAAGAATGCCTGCCTCAGTTCCCGTTTGTAATAAATGTTGGTCGCTTTCGCCATGAGGAAACCTTCTGCCAAAAACTTGACGATGAGGCAGTTCACCAGAGTGGTGATTGAGCTCGCACTGAAGAGAGCCCCGGCAAGGGTAATGAGGATGAGAAAGTTCGTCAAAAAGGTTGTCACAATTACAAAGAAGAATAGAGGATTGGCTTTCCTGAAAAACAGAGAATCGGAAGCCCACCGGATACGCTGAGAAATAAATGCACTGAACGAGACAGAGGGTGAAGTCCGGCTGAAAGAGTGTCGATCCAGTGCAATGGCGATATCCCATGGACTGTTATTATTGATAGACTGCAGCAGGAATGTATCGTCACCCCCCAATGCGTCAGCGAAAGGTGAAAATCCCCCAACTTGGAGAAAGGCTTCTTTCCTGAAGGCAAGGTTCTGTCCTGTGGCGGCGAAAGGGACACCGTACTGAGCGGTACTTCGTCCTGCAGCTGAGAGCATGAGAAAGTCCAGCGCCTCCACCTGTTGCACTGTCGTTCCGTCTAAATCAATTTGAGAATGACCCATAACCATCCCCACCTCGGACGTAAAATAAGAGACCATGGTTTCGATCCAGCGGCTCGTAACACGACAGTCCGCATCCGTCTGAAGAATAATCTCTCCCTCGGCGGCACGTATGCCAACATCCAGTGGCCTCTTCTTGTACTTTAGATTTGGGTTGCCGTCAACAGAGCTCAGCAGTTTTACGTTTGGGCACCGTTCCGCAAAGGCCCGGACAAGGTTTGGTGTTATGTCTTCGGATTCGTCGTCCACAACAATGACTTCAAACCGGTCGGAGGGGTAGGTTTGGTGTGTTACGTCATGAAGTACTGTTTCGATATCTTCCTTTTCATTTCGCGCTGGAATCACGACGGTCACAACTGGCTGTCTGTCCGTTCTCTTCTCTTTGGAGAGATATAGTCCCAGTATAAAGAAGAGAAGTATGAGTGCGTACAGTCCGACCGTCAACGTGAGGAATGCGATCATCGGTGATGCTAGATAGTGGAAATAAGAGAAATAGCAATGAGGAAATAAGCAAGGATTCCAAGTACGTCTATGGAGGTGGTTACGAAAGGTCCTGAGGCGATGGCGGGGTCGACATCCAGTTTCCTGAGGAGAATGGGCACGAGCGTTCCAATGGATGTGGCAATAATCATGGAGACGCAGATGGATAGTCCTACCACAAGACCCAGTTCTGGTGGTGCATCGACAAACTTAAGCATTGCAACGCCCCCAAGGAGCAGTCCGTAAAAGATGCCGAGAATCAGGCCGACGCGCATCTCCTTCCAGATGACGGATCCGAGGCGGGAAAGCTCCAGCCTTCCGGTAGCAAAGCCACGGACTATAATTGTGGATGATTGCGTTCCTACATTGCCCCCCATTCCGATAATGACGGGGATAAAGGCTGCCAGCGTTATGACCGATTCCAAGATCGTTTCGAAAGCGCCTATTACATAAGCTGCCACTGTGCCGCCGATCCAGCTGGCAAAGAGCCACGGAAGACGAAGCTTCACATTATCAAAAGTGGATTTCATTAGGATTTCTTTGTCCTTGCCGATTCCCGCCATCTGAAGAAAGTCCTCAGTTGCCTCCTCTCGGATGACGTCCACAACATCGTCTACTGTGATGATTCCCAAGAGCGTCGAGTCACTCTGTACCACGGGAATTGCCAGCAAGTTGTATCGTGAGACCATTCGTGCCACTTCTTCCTGATCCATTTCCGCCGTTACGGAAACAACGTCATGTTCCATGATAGTTTTCAACTCGGCCCCGGCGGCGGCTGTTACAAGATCACGTAGTGAGACAACACCTGTCAGATGGGACTCCTCATCGGTGACGTAGAGATAAAAAACCATCTCAGCTTTCTCTGAGCTCTGAATCGCCGTAATAGCGTCCATGGCTTTGGTCGATTCGGAGAGGGAAAAGACGTCCACGGACATGATTCCGCCAGCGCTGTCCTCAGCATAAGCCATCAGCTCTTCTAGCTCCTCAGACTCTACCTGCTGAAGCGTCTCAAGGATCGCTTTTGCTTGTTCATCCTCGAGGAGATTCAGAATATCGGCTACATCGTCAGAGCCTATGTCCTCGAGCATCGTAACCACTTCAGAAGGAGCCAGCGGTGACAACAATTCAGATATCAATGTTTCGTCCAGTTCGCTGAGCAGTTCACCAGTCGTTTCACGATTTTCACGTACCAGCGTGAAAACGGCACTTTTTTCAGGATCATTGAAATAGCGGAACAGCAGAGCAAGGTCCGCGGCATGTGTTTTGCCGATAAGACGACGCAGGTTAGCGGATGCCTTGCGCCGCAGGAGGCGTCGAAAAGTATCCAGCAGTACCGCCACTTCGCTACCGAGCATTGATTGTCCAGTGGGGCGGGCCGTCATAATTGTACCTTGGATGTTGCTATTGTTCTGAATTGCCGTAATCCGAAAACGACCATGGTTGCACCCATGAGAAGAAACACGGGAGAAACATGTCCATTCCAGCTGTACCATCCCTCAAAGGCTTCTCCCCAATTAGCGAAACTGAAAGCGATGCCATTATTGATTCCATGAAGAATCACGCTGGGAAATATAGAGTTGGAGGCCCACGCCATATACCCCATCACTACGCCGAGTAGATATATCTGGATTGCCCAGTAGGGAATGAGGTGAACAGCGGCGAAAAAGAGACTTCCTACCAGCACAGCCTTAGTCACATCCTCCCACTGCTTTTCCAGAACCTGCTGAAGGAATCCTCGAAACAGGATCTCTTCGGAAAAGGCCGCCAACGGGACAGCACCGAAGAACACAAGCCCCAATGCCAAAGGATCATCCACCGAAAGAAACTGTCCTAACTGGTCAAGCCATTGTGGCGGCGGTATAATGAGGGCAATGAGTCTTTCCAGTTCGTCCGCCAGTATCACCACACCAAGGGAGATAACGACGGAAAATAACAATGTATCTTTTGAAACTCGGTTAAACCTCAAAGTCTGAGTGAGGTTTTCAGAATTTTTTCTCAGAATCCAAATGAGAGGAACGATGAGCAGAACCTCACCGAGGATTAGCGAAGTAGGGAGTAGAATGTTCTGATCAGTCGGATCGAGGAGCAGAATCAGCGCTGACGTGAGAAGTCCGGAAAAGAGTAGAGAGAGAGTCACGAGAATAAACGCGCCTCTCGATGTGAAAATTACGCTCATGAGGTTCCGGTTCCTTGCTCATTTCTGGAGATGTCTCCGTCACGACAGGGAGAACTTAAAGAAGCGAGCATGGAAAACCAAGGTGGTGGAATTATTCAGGGAATTCTTCATGGGATGATGATTTCTCAATAAATTACCAGACTGTACGAAAAAAGGAATGACAAAAAAGATATGTCAGAAGATTTAACTAAGAACGGCGATATTCCTGCCATTATATCCGACTCAAATCTTGCAGAGACAGAGGAGTGGATTCAGTCCCTCGATGAGATTGTAAAGTATGAGGGTCGTGATCGAGGACAGTTCATTCTTCGAAAACTCATTGAAAGAGCTCATGAGCTGGGCGTCCGACTTCCGTTTAACGCCAATACGCCTTATGTCAATACCATTCCGTTTAGCGATCAGCATTCCTTTCCGGGAGACCGGCAAATCGAGCGGAAGATCAAGAGTATCAATCGCTGGAACGCCACCGCAATGGTGGTTCGTGCAAACAAACATTACGAAGGGATCGGCGGCCACATCTCCACATTTCAATCCGCTGCCACTCTTTATCAAATTGGCTTTAATCACTTCTTCCGCGGAAAGGGTGACGCATTCGACGGCGATCAGGTCTACTTTCAGGGACACGCGTCTCCCGGTATTTATGCACAGGCATTTTTAGAAAAGCGAATTGATCGAACTCAGATGGAGAATTTTCGCCGTGAACTTCAAGAGGGTGGAGGACTTTCGTCCTATCCTCACCCGTGGCTTATGCCTGATTTCTGGGAATTTCCAACGGTGTCCATGGGGTTAGGCCCAATCTCAGCCATTTATCAGGCGCGGTTCAACCATTATCTTCAGGACCGGGGGATCAAAGACACTTCCCATCAGCACGTCTGGGCGTTTCTTGGCGATGGTGAAATAGATGAGCCGGAAGCTCTCGGAGCCATCACCCTAGCATCGCGGGAAGCGTTGGGAAATCTCATTTTCGTGGTGAATTGTAACCTTCAGCGGCTGGACGGTCCCGTAAGAGGAAACGGAAAGATCATTCAGGAGTTGGAGACTCTCTTCCGGGGAGCAGGATGGAATGTAGTGAAGGTGATCTGGGGAGACGATTGGGATCCTTTGCTGAAAGCAGATACCACAGGCCTGCTGATCCAGAGAATGAATGAAGCAGTGGACGGTGACTACCAGAAATACGTTGTGGAGCCAGGCGGTTACATACGTGAACACTTCTTTGGAAAATACCCTGAACTGCTGGAAATGGTGGCCAATCATTCAGATGAAGAGCTTGAACGAATGCGCCGCGGTGGGCATGATCCCGAAAAAGTATATGCCGCTTTCAAGCGGGCCATTGACACCACGGACAAGCCGACAGTCATTCTTGCCAAGACCATTAAAGGTTATGGAATGGGAGAAGCAGGTGAGGGAAAGAACATTACACACCAACAGAAAAAACTGAACGATGAGGAGCTAAAGAATTTCCGTGACCGATTTGATATTCCTGTCAGTGATGACAAGATACATGATGCTCCATTTTACCGGCCTCCAGACCATAGCCCTGAAATTGAATACCTTCTTGAGCGCAGGCGCGAGCTTGGCGGATTTGTACCGCAGAGGAAGGTGCTGATAAACGGTACAGACATTCCGGGAGATAAACTGTTCAGTGAGTTTCACGCAGGTAGCGATAGACCGGTCTCCACCACAATGGCCTTCATTCGCATTCTTGCCTCGCTGCTTAAAGACTCCAGCGTAGGATCTAGAATCGTCCCAATCGTCCCCGATGAGGCGCGAACCTTCGGCATGGAATCGCTCTTCAGGCAGGTCGGGATCTATTCACATGCCGGTCAGGTTTATGAACCTGTGGACGCTGATATGTTTCTCTATTACCGGGAAGCGACGGACGGACAGATTTTAGAAGAGGGAATCACCGAGGCGGGTTCCATGGGAAGTTTCACTGCCGCTGGCACAGCTTATGCCACGCACGGCGTCAATATGATACCGTTTTTCATTTTCTATTCCATGTTTGGTTTCCAGAGAATTGGGGACCTCATCTGGGCTTTTGGGGATCTACGTGGTCGAGGATTTCTTCTTGGTGCTACCTCCGGGCGCACCACCCTTAACGGTGAAGGGCTTCAGCATCAGGATGGTCACAGTCACATCTTGGCGGCGACTGTGCCGAACGTGGTGGCATACGATCCTGCCTTTGCCTCCGAAATTGCCGTTATTCTCCAAGATGGAATGAAAAGAATGTATCAGGATCGGGAAGATATTTTCTATTACATCACACTCCACAATGAAAACTATGAAATGCCTTCCCTCAAGACCAAGACGGAGACGGGTATACTTAAGGGGTTGTACAAGTACAAAGTTGGCCCTTCGAAGAAAAAACTGAAGGCACACATCTTGGGCAGTGGCGCCATCATGAAAGAAGCCCTGAATGCACAGCAAATCCTTGGGGCAGAGTTCGGGGTGTCGGCGGACGTCTGGAGCGCTACCAGTTACAAGTGCCTTAGGCAGGACGCCCTTGCTGCGGAAAGGTGGAATCTACTCCACCCCGGTAAGAAAGAGAAAAAACCATATGTGACAAAGCTGCTGGAAAAACAAAATGGCCCCTTCATTGCTGCGTCAGATTATATGAAACTTGTGCCGGATCAGATTGCCCCCTGGGTTCCCGGTGGCTTAAAAAGTCTTGGGACGGACGGTTTCGGAAGAAGTGACACGAGGGAGGAGCTCCGCAGACATTTTGAAGTCGACGCCGCCACTATCGCCGTTGCAGTTCTCTATGAACTTTCTCTTCGTGGCGAGGTCGGATCGGACACAGTTGTCTCAGCAATCAAGCAGCTCGGAATCAACCCCGAGAAGAGTGACCCTCTGTTTGCTTGATGTTTATCGTCCGGTGAGCTGATTTAAAAATATTCCGGCAGCAACCGCAACATTCAACGATTCTGCTCCGCCGGCACCAGGGATGGAGACGAAATGATTTATATGGGGTCTGTTCTCTTCAGCTATTCCAGATGCTTCACTACCCATCACAAGGCACCACTTGCCATCTAGCTGTTCAATTTTTTTCATTGGCTCGCCGAGAGAATCAGCCGCCAGAACGGTGTAACCTGCCGACCCAAAGGGAGGCAAGGTAGTTTCAGTGCGAATCTTGAGATGGAAATGCGCCCCCATGGCGCCACGGACAACCTTTGAGTTGTAAGGATCGGCTGTGCCGGGGGAGAGGGCCACATTTGTTACTCCAAACCAATCCGCCGTTCGCAGGATTGTTCCGAGATTACCCGGATCCCTGATTTGGTCCAAGTAAAGCCAGTTCCCTTTCAGAGTTGTCAACTCAAGATTGTCAGGAATCCGCGCCACAGCTACTACCCCTTGCTGGGCTACCGTATCCGTGAGATCTTTGAGTGATCGCTGATTAAGCTCTTTGATAGATATATTGGCCTTTTCGGCGGCGTTTAGGAGGGCGGCAATGTGGTCTTGAGGCCGTTTCTCTGAGAGAAAGAAGATCGCCTCGGTGGCTCCGGCGTAGAGGGCCTCTTGAACAAGGCGGACACCCTCCACAAGAAATCGCTTTTCCTGCAAGCGGTATTTTTTTTGCTTTAACCGTTTAAGGCGTTTCAGTTCATTATCGGATATCATCCCTCGAATCTAACCTTGAGTTCCAACATTTTCATTGAAAAGCGAGAGGTCACCTCTAAATTTCGTTGGCACAAAAGGGAGATATATGAATACAGTTGATCTAAGAAGCGATACTGTCACCCTGCCGACCGATTCTATGCGACAGGCGATAGTGAGCGCCGACCTGGGTGATGACGTTTTTGAAGAGGATCCCACCATAAATGATCTGGAAGAGAAAGCGGCTGCCCTTTTCGGGAAGGAGGCAGCACTTATTGTTCCGAGCGGAACGATGGCGAATTTGGTCTCTGTCCTGGCACACTGCGATAGAGGTACTGAAGTAATTTTAGGCGACAAAGCACACACTTATATGTACGAAGCCGGCGGAATAGCCGCTTTTGGAGGAGTCCATCCGAGAACTCTCAAGAATTTCGATGACGGGACCATTGATCCTGACGAAATCCAGGAAGCTGTCCGTCCGGACAATGTTCACTTTCCGCAGACTGCGCTTATCGGGCTGGAGAACAGCCATAACGTCTGTCACGGCTCGCCATTGACGAAAACGTATATTGATGAAATTGTGGCGATTGGTGAGGAGAACAAGCTCCCCGTTCACATTGACGGTGCACGTATCTTCAACGCCGCCGTTGCTTTGGAGACGACGGTGAAAGACCTCACAGAAAATGTCACTTCAGTTTCTTTCTGCTTATCCAAAGGTCTATCCTGTCCCGTTGGCTCAGTGGTTTGCGGCTCGGCCAAGTTCATAGCCAAGACCCGGCGGATTCGCAAAGGTCTCGGCGGAGGGATGCGACAGGCAGGCGTCCTCGCCGCTGCCGGAATTGTGGCTCTGGATGAAATGATCGAGAGACTAAAAACCGACCATGCTAATGCCCGACGCCTGGCTGAAGGAATTGACGCAATTGACGGTCTGATGGTTCGCCTGGATTTGGTTAAAACAAATATCGTTTATGTTGAACTGGTTAACAATACGAGAAATCCTGATCAAGTAGTGGCCGCAATGAAGGACAAGGGTGTAAAATTTTTTGCTGTTGGACCACACCGCTTGAGGATGGTAACTAACAGCGGCGTCGAAGCTGAGGGTATCGATCATACGTTGGAAGAATTGTCGTTATACTTTGCTTCGTCCTCATAGGCGGAGATTACTTTAATAATTTTGATCAGAGTAAATTATTCGCGATTTTACCCTTCGTTTAAATGTCTAAAGGTGTAACTGCAAAGAGTAAAGACTATGCCCGGTGGTACACGGATGTTATCACCAAGGCCCAGCTGGCGGACTATGGCCCTGTTAAGGGGACGATGGTCATTCGACCATACGGCTTCTCGCTCTGGGAGTTGGTCAAAGATGCCTTTGACTGCCGTTTCAAGGAAACGGGCCATCTGAACGCCTACTTTCCTCTCTTCATCCCGAAATCATTTCTCAGTAAGGAAGCCGAACATGTCGCCGGCTTCGCCAAAGAATGTGCTGTCGTGACACACCATCGCCTCATTGCCGATTCCGATGGAGAAGGGCTTGTGGTAGACCCTGACTCGGCCCTTGATGAGGAAGTGATTGTCCGTCCTACTTCCGAAACAGTCATCTGGGCGATGTACAAGAAATGGATTCAATCCTACCGCGATCTACCTATCCTTATCAATCAGTGGGCAAATGTGGTACGGTGGGAAATGCGAACACGACTCTTTCTCCGGACGACTGAATTCCTCTGGCAGGAAGGTCACACCGCTCACGCCACCGCAAAAGAAGCGGAGGATGAAACGAGGCAGATTCTGGAAATTTACCGGGAAGTTGCTGAGGACGAACTGGCGATTCCGGTCTTCAGCGGACTGAAAACAGACGCCGAAAAATTTGCTGGCGCTGAACATACTTACTGTATCGAAGCAATGATGGGTGACCGAAGGGCGCTCCAGGCCGGGACTTCCCATAATCTCGGCCAGAATTTCGCAAGAGCCTTTGATGTCACATTTCAAAATGAAGAGAATCAGGAACAACATGTTTATGCGACAAGCTGGGGGGTTTCAACACGTCTTATTGGAGCTATCGCGATGGTACACGGTGATGACAAAGGACTTCGCCTTCCGCCACGGATTGCTCCCAAGCAGGTTGTTACCATCCCCATCGGCAAGAGTGAAGAGGAAATTGGGAATGTACTCGACTATCTTGAAACACCACTGCAGGAGTTGAGAGAGAACAGAATCCGAGTCCACATTGACGATCGTGCCGGTGTTACACCGGGCTTTAAGTTCAATGAGTGGGAAATGAAAGGTGCCCCACTTCGTATTGAGGTCGGTGCGCGAGACATGGAAGTAAATTCGGTGATGGTTGTGAGAAGGGATACAGGGGAGAAGATGTCGTTATCGAAAGAGGGGCTCAGCAAGGAAATACCCCGTCTGTTAGAAACTGTTCAACTGTCTCTCTATGAACAGGCGAAGTCTTTTCGCGATGAGAATACTTTTTCATTAGAATCTTATGATGAGTTTAAATCGATTATTGCTGATACATCAGGGTTCGTGAAGTGTGGCTGGGACGGTGATTCTGCCACGGAAGCGACCATTCAAAAGGAGACAAAAGCGACCATCCGTTGTATCCTCTTTGAGCAAAAGGTAGACGGTCTCAACTGCATTTTCAGCGGTAAGCCAGCTAAACATGAAGTGATCTTTGGGAAGTCTTACTGATTATCTTTTCGGGTGTAAAGGTGTCGGGTGTCAATCGATCATGTATGCTTCTGGGGAAATGAACACTTAATCTCGCCAATGCCTCTGGAGTCTACCGCCGCAATTGTACTGAAGAGCTTTCCTTACGGAGATACGAGCAAGATCGCCCGGTGTTACACTCGCCAATTTGGTAAACTGTCAGTCATCGCAAAAGGGGTGCTTACATCCAAGACACTCCAGAGCGGCTATCTGGAGCCAATGAACTGCATCAGCCTCAGTTTCTACCATAATCCAAAGCGACAACTGCAGATTTTCTCCAAGGCGGAATTTAGCCGACCGTTGTTGTCACTGAAGAATGACATGAAAAAATTGAGCTACGGTTTCGCAGTAATTGAGCTCGTTGACAGAACGGTTCGAGGGGAGGAACCCCATGCTGAACTGTTTGATCTAACTGAAGAAGTACTTAGTGTGATTGACATGAGCACTGATCATCTCAACCGCATTTTTTGGTGCTTTGAAATTGCGTTGCTATCACTGCTCGGATTCCGGCCTCACCTATCCGAGTGTCCCAATTGTCAGAAAGGGATGACGGAAGCTTTCTTTTCTCTAGGGTATGGAGAGCTTGTTTGCAGTCGCTGCATATCCGGTTCGGCGCTAAGCGTCTCCACTGAGGCACTGACAGTGCTCCGGCAACTCAAGCAGAGCAATTTCGATTCCCTTGATAAAATCGTCTGTGGTGCGAAAGTGCGTAAGGAGTTGGGGGGTTTCCTTGCGGAATACCTCAGTTTCCACGTTGAAGGAGTGCGGGAAGTACGGTCGTTGCGAGTTATGGAACGTGTGCTAGCGTGAACCATCTTCTAACAAAGCAAATCTCTTCTGAACCTTTTCGATACGATGGAAGTAGCGGTACCGCCTGTTATCTAATTCATGGTTATACTGGAAGTACTTTTGAATTTGAGCAACTTGGGAAGTTTCTTGCTTCTCATGATCTGACAGCCGTCGCTAATCTACTTCCGGGTCACGGGACGTCGGTTGAAGACTGCAATTCAGCCTCTCGCTGGGACTGGATTGATTCGGTGAAACAGGGGTACGATCAGCTGTGTCTCGAATTCGATGAAGTTTTTGTCATAGGTTTCAGCATGGGATCCGTTTTGGCATTTCATCTTGCATTGGAGCGAAATCCGTCGGGTCTCATAATTATCTCACCAGCTATCTTTAAGTTCAGGAGCTGGAAAGCTTACCTGTTACCGATCATGTGTCGATTCAAGGAGTATGAGGTGAAACATTTCAAAACTACAGGTGGTCGTCAGCCAAAGAAGTTCGGTTATGCCGTTTATCCTCTTAAAGCGGGAAGAGAAGCGTTAAAAATGACACTAACCATGAGACGAATGCTAAGTCAAGTGACTACTCCAACGCTTGTGATGCACTCAACGCAGGATATTACAGCGCCCTACGAAAATGGGCCGAAGGTCTACGAAGCCATTGGATCAAAAGATAAAGAGTTTATAAGATTCGAGAGCTCTTCACACATGCTAATGTATGATTGTGAGAAAGAAGCAGTTTGGGAAGCAACTTTGAAGTTCATTAAAGCAAGATCGAAGGTTTCAGGGAATGAGATACCAGTACCAGAGTAGTTTTTCTCGGGGAAACTATTTCGGCCCCAGGCTCTTTACAGATGCCATTAAACTTCTTATATCCATCAATTTTATAATTTTCCTGCTGCAGACAATCTCCGGGCAGGAAAGAATCCTCTTCCAGCTTTTTGGCATCGTCCCCAAGAATACCTTCGGTCAGTTGATGCTGTGGCAACCTTTTACGTACCTCTTTTTTCACGGTGGCATTTGGCATGTACTGATCAATATGTTCGTGCTCTGGATGTTCGGTTCTGAACTGGAGACGCTCTGGGGGAGACAGGAGTTTTTGAAATATTATTTTCTCAGCGGTGTGGGGAGTGGGCTGGTGACTGTTCTGTTCAGTCTCAATTCACCAGTTCCTGTGGTAGGGGCGAGCGGTGCCGTCTACGGTATCCTTCTTGCTTACGGACTGATCTTTCCCAACCGCTATGTCTATCTCTATTTCTTCATTCCCGTGCGAGTGAAATATTTTGTTATTGTTATTGGCGCTCTGGCCTTCTTTTCTTCGCTTGGTTCTAGTTCGTCGGGCGTAAGTCATCTCACTCACCTCTCCGGGATGATCATCGGTTTCGGCTATCTGAAATCAAACGTCCGCCTCGATGCTCTGAAAACTATGGTCATACAACAGAAAAATGGCATCCGTCATCGCATCATCAAAAAGAAACGCCGCCGTGATGACGACTTGCGGCTGGAAGTTGACAGGATGCTCGATCGAATTAATGAAGTAGGGTATGACGGGCTGTCCGACAAAGAGAAAAAGTTTCTTTATGAGGCGAGCAAGAAACTGGCCAAGGTTGAAGATCGTAACTGATCTTCAACCATTTCTTTCCACCCATTCATAGAGCAGACCCCACCGCAGCCCGCGATCGCTGATGGTGATCGACTGATGCTGAAGCCGTTTCATGATTGAATCGATGATTACAACCCCCATTGGAATAATATCTGCACGTTCTTCTGGAAGTCCCTTCAGATTCTTTCGTTCTTCCGTGGGCATGCTTGTGAATAATTGCCCGAGTTGTGCAATCTCATCTCTTAGCAGGATAGTACGGTGAATCTGTGAATGGTCGTAATCATCCATCCCAAGCTGAACCGCCTTCAGTGTTGTGAATGTTCCGGCTACACCTACCGCCTCCATGGCGGTCGATTTTAACTCGAACCTGTCCATCATTTTATTGATAGCGCGGGCCGCTGACTGAAGTTCTTCGGAGGTGGGGGGATCTTTGTGAACAAATCTCTCTGAAAATGAAACAGTGCCTGCGTTCATGCTGATCTGTGACGTAATACTGTTCAAGTCGCCCATGACCAGTTCTGTGCTGCCTCCGCCGATATCTATCATGACAAGTGAATCACCTAGGCGGGAGAAATCACGCTGAACCGCCTTGAAAGTCAATCTCGCTTCATCATCACCTGAGATGATCTGTATCAGGATATGCAACTGATCCTTAATTTCATCCACAAACTGTTGGCCGTCGGATGCGTTACGCAGCGCAGCGGTGCCGACGCCGATGATTTCATCAACAGCCAGAAATTCCATCTGGTGTGCAAAATGGTGCAATGCTGATCGGCATCGCTCCTTTGCCTCAGGTTGGAGACGGCCTCCTGGCTGAAGCGCCTGCCCAAGCCGAACTATCTTTACCTCCTCTGCCACCGGCTTTAATTGCCCATTATTTAAGTCCACTACGGTCATAATGAGCGAGTTGGAACCAAGATCGATAGAAGCGAGTCTCATTGTGCTTTTTCACCGAATAGTGATTTCAGTCCATTCTGGGCAGCCTGTCCTTGATGACAATTGTTGAAGAATAGATAAACCTTTTTCACGCTCTCCAGCATCGACTTTATGTCCCTTTTCCATTGGGACAGTTGTTTTGGAGAATACCGATAATCGTACCGGTCACCCTTCTCCGTGTTCCACCATGTCTTTGAATTACGTACATGAAAAAGGACATATGCGGTGTCTGTCGTGGTCACATTTTGACGAGGAAAGAGATTTGGGAGAGCAGGTCCATCCATATTGACATAACCGATATTCATTTCTTTCAGGAAATTGTAAATGACGTCAATGGATGTCCAGCTAGCGTGACGGAATTCAATGAAAAGGGGTTAGTCTGAAGAAAGTTCACGAATATGAATTAGGAATTCGCTAGCAAGTCACGTTAATCTCGGCGCAGTTGAAGTGGCGGGGATAATGAGTGAGCATTTCACCATCTTTCACTTTTTCAGAATAAAACACTCCTTTTCCAAACTTGGAAACTTTAACCGCTGGTTCCAATCCTGATTTCAGGCACTGTCGTTGAGAGAAGTTCTGTAGCCGGAGATGAGAGCGTCAGCCATTCGGTACCGTATAAAGGGGTTGCACAACGGCGAGGGCAGGAGAGTCGTCATCACTCTCATTGAACTTCGAACAATTGAATTAAAAAGCAGGCGTCCGAGTAGTTTCTTGCTCATCCCACCGGAAACAAAGTTGGCACCGAGATCATTGCCAAGCTCAGGATAATTTTCAAGAATTACTGGAAGGTTACCGGCGCCGTAATCGCGGAAGTCAGCGAGCGCTTCAGGAAAAGGCTTCAGTGCATGCTGAAGTACTTCGATATCAGGCGCAAAGAATAGGTTATTTGGGAAAGATTTCCAGAGACGATAGGCGTAATGAAGGTCAATGCCGTATCCAGACAATTCTTCCTTGAATTCACCGGTTTTGTCTATGGCCGCCTTCTTGATAGAAGTGGCAGTAAGGATGAAATAGCGATAGTGTAAGGGCCTTCCCTCTCCAATAATTTTCGCACCACGCCGGCCAGTGAAGAGATATTTGTGGTATTTTTCAATCGGAGGTATCGCAGGTTGGAGATGGGAGAGCAGACCGACCACCTTGTCATGCAAGTGACGTTCCACATGTCCGGCAATGAAATCGGAGGAAACTTCAATATCACAATCCACAAAAATTAGCAGCTCTCCTTTTGCCGCTCGAAGACCGGTGTTCCGTGTTGCCGAACGGCCGCGGTTTGCTTCATGATGTATGACAGTGCAACGTTCAGCCCAAGATTCACGGGCGATCACATTCGATGTGGTATCAGTCGAGGCGTCATTAACGACGATGATTTCAAGATCTTCGACAGGATAGTCTTGATCAAGTAGAGGCGGAAGTGTTATAGGGAGAATATCTGCCGCATTGAAGGCGGAAACGATGACAGAAACTTTCATGGTACCTTTCCGAGTCTACCTGTCAAGTATTTTATGATAGACATCGGAAGTCGACTTGGCTACTTGTTCCCATAGGAAGTTATTCTTAATATGAATTGTCAGTCTGTCATCTTTGGGGGTATTTAGTGCTTTCTCGATTCCGGTGCGAATTTTTTCTATCGAATAAGGATTCACATAATGGGCCATATCCTCAAAATAATCTCTTGTGCCGCCGTGAGGCGTGATCACGATGCGTGCGCCAGAAAGCCCAGCTTCAAGCGCAGCTATGCCCGGTGTTTCATAACGGGCTGGTAGTGCGAACACCTTCGCCGATGCGTAAGCAGACGCAAGAAGTTCAGAGTCGTGATCAATGCCCTCAATAATGAAAAGATTTCTGTTCTTCTTCGCCTCAGCAAGACACTGCGTACCTTCCGGTGTGTCACTGACCTTTCCGATCACCACTGCCGGATGGTCGATTGTTGCAAGTGCTTTGATGAGTGAAAGAGTATTTTTTCTTTCTACACCGATGTGTCCAACGTTGAGAATGAAATCACAGACACCATACTCTTTTTCAAAAAGAGAGGGGTCTCCGTGCAGAAACCTCTCCTCCACGCCGTTTGGAATAACTTGGAGCTTCTCTTTCGGTATCTTCATCCCTTCGGCCAACAAGGCCCGCTCTGAATCCGTATTGGGCAGAACAGCGGCAGACCAGTTGCATATGTCTCTCGTAAAACCGTAGTCAGACCAGAGTCCCGGAGCGATCTTCCGGGCGAACCTGTCTCCTCTGAGCGTCCACCGAATTACCGATGGAGATCGTCGAGTAAAGAATATGGGACTTGTAACGAATTTCTGATCGACACTCTTCAGATGTCGGGCCAGATCGTAGACTGCAAAGTTAGACGCAAAGAGATGGTAGAGATCAGCTTCGCTGATTGTCAAGGAGTCATCCAACGTCTCGTGAAGCTTTACCGCGAATCCCAGCGCTTCAAGATGCTTTTTTGTCTGAAGCATCTGCGTCCGGGGTCCGCCGTGTTTAAT
Organism: Fidelibacterota bacterium UBA6931; assembly: GCA_002448795.1. GTDB lineage: Bacteria > Fidelibacterota > Marinisomatia > Marinisomatales > S15-B10 > S15-B10. The sequence goes on along the minus strand of DKAH01000018.1, from coordinate 159,661 downwards.
ATTTACGGTATGGTAGCTGGCGAGGACGATTTTCACAGCTTGTATTTCCAATAGGTATGGATAATATTGTTGAGAACCATTTTATGATTCAAGCGATGTCTCACTGATATATCGGGGGATAAATGGGAGGTCCTTTTGGTATCAATCCAGTTAATTTCATCCAGCGACCACTTGCAAGACTCAAGATGATGGGAAGCGTTCTTCCCCGGCTGCGTCACTTCAACATGAATCCCATCTGAAACCCCATTCACTGACAGGTAAAGATACTCTTCATTGAGCAATGCAGACCATTCCAATGCACATCTTTTTTTCCACCAATCGACGTAGTGCCCCATCGTGGTGATGTGAACCTTCCGCTCGTTTATAATTTGAAAAAGTCGGCTCAGTGCTTCCAGATTGGCGTTTGCGGGATGGTCATAAAAGAGGAGAGGAAGTTGGTGGACGAAACGATCCTCAATGGCAGTTTGAAAGTATTGGACCATATCATCAGTTGAGTGTCGGGCGTTTCGCAAAGTGCCAGTAGAGACAGGGTGTACTGGTACTTGAAGGACCGAGCTGAACCGATCGCCAATCAAAGGCGAAAAAGGGAGATTGTCGTAATCGAGAGCGAACTCTGAGGAATAAGTGAAGCCGTGATGCTCAACAGCCTTGGCTAATGAAGGGTGCCATTCGCCAAATGGAGAAGCGTAACCTTTTGGACGAATTCCTCCTTTTTTCAAGATCGATTTTCCCTTCCGCACATCATGCTCGTTCTGTGAATATTTTCGGGAGATTCGGTGTTTATAGCAGTGAAGCCCGATTTCCTGTCCTTCCATGGAGCCGTACCGATCTATCCACGATTCGCAGCTCCCTGTTTCCACGAACCATGTGGCGGCGATATCGTGCGTCACGCAAAGATCATAAAGTTTGTAAACCGCATCTCGTGAGCCAAAATCGGTGTCCACCCTGAAATTGAAAAGTGAATCAGCGCCATCGGGGTACGGCGTAAGAGAAATGAAGGGCAGGTTACGGTTCCAGAACAGTTGTTTGAGGGATTGTTCAACCAGTTCCCGAATGGTCCGTTTCGATACACTTGCCACAAGCTCAGAGGGGAGCCACGGTCCCTGCGACGGGAAATTTCTACGGATGGATGCTGATGACAAAAGGGCATTGATCACTCCGCCAGGAAGTATAATCGCCTCGCCATCACCGACTGAGCGCTGCTCTATGAGGTTCAATCCTTGCTTTTCCCGTGTCAGTGTAGCGGCGGAAGGAATCTCCAATCGTTTTCCAATAAATCCGGGTGTTACAGAGCCGAACAGAGGATCATCTGTTGTATCAATATAATCGACAAAATGGCCACTACTTCTCAGTTTTATGATGCCTTCGGCACAGTCAGCTTCTGTCAACAACATCCCCCCGCTATTAACGTAGCGCTTAAGAGATTCAATGGCTGTTCTTCCGGCCCTTTCTGAAACTATGATGCAGGCATAGTTTTTCGGGCTCCAAGCTTTTTCAGTGGTTAGCTCTTCCCATGGTGGTGAAATCTGCTCAAGCAAAATGTGCCATGCTGGTGTTAAATGTGTGATCCCTACGGTGAGTTTCATGATAGGGCTCTCATAGCATAGGTTCGATCTTCCGGACTGATTCCGGCCACGAAGTACAGGATTATAGGAGTGGCGGTTATTGCCAAGATGAGGGAAAACAATGGAAACAGTGAATAGAGCTGTGCTAGAACTGTCATCACTGCAAGCCCTGAAACAATCGGCAGGAATATAATTCTCCCCACAGGAAACTGGATAAAAGCCTGAATTTCCCTCAACATAACAAGAAATGAGATAAGTTGAAATATCACTAACCCCATCGCTGCGAGATGGGATGAAGGTACCGGTCCCGGGAGAAGCATGATCCCAAAAAACCCAGCACCGCCCAGCATTAGGGAGTTGAGATAAACCTTTTCCCGCTCAGCGCCAATGAGTGTAAAAGTACAGACGGAATTGATCACGGAGCAGACAAAGTAGAGAGTAAGCAATTGAAATATTACTGTCGACTCTACAAAGTCATTTCCGAACAAAAAAGGAAGGATATGCCTGCTTGAAACCACCGCCGCGACAGCGATGTATACAGTTGCAAAAACCATAAGCTTCATAGTTCTCGAAAAGTACACAGACAGACCTGAGGGATTACTCTTGAGCACAGATGTGATGGCCGGAAAAAAAAGAGTGTAAAACACCCTATCCACCACGAGCATCAGGACAATCACTCTAAAAGCGATATTGAATAACCCACCGGCGTAAGGATCAGTCACGCCCAGATAGACGGCGGGGAATTGTATAACGGTTTGGGCGATCAGTCCTGCCAGTCCCAACGGCCATGCGGTCTTAAGCAATTCAGACGAACTTACTCCAGCCTGTGATTCTTGTTGATCAGTAGTCTCCAGCTGTTTCCAAAGATAGATTGCCTGAGCGATTACACTAGTGATCCAGCCTACGGGTACAAGAAGAAGGGATGAATCCTGTCTCACAAAAAGAACCAGCCAGAGGAGATAAGTAAAAGCAGTTATGATTCTTCCGCCCGCCAGCACAGTTATTTTCTTCAATCCCTGAAAAACCCATTCAATGACAAAAACTGAAGGGAACAGTGCCAGGAGATAGACAATAATCAGGTTTCGAAGAGACGCAGTGTTGAGGGTCAGAAACAGTGCAGCTCCACACAAAATAAAGACACCTGAGGCCAGAGCCGCCCGAGTGATACATACTTGTCTGATCAATGCTTGCGGCGCACTCATGTCGCGGGCAACTTTCCGAGTCCCCAGCATTGGCAATCCTGCTTCAGCAACGATGGTGCCATAAGTCAGGATTCCCATGCCAGCGGCGAGTAAGCCCAGCGCTTCTGCGCCGACAGTTCTTGCAAGGAACGCCACAGCCACCAATCCTAAGAGCCTGCCGGCAGTGTCGGCTCCTACAAGCGATGTCAGATTGGTGAAAGTGCGGTTCATCCCAAGAGCAGGTCTCTAAAAGTCTCTTCTCGCTGCTGGATGGAGAATCTGTAAGCGGCCCATTGCCGGCACGCCTCTTCGCTGAAATCTGTTTTGCCCCGCAGGATGTTGTGCACAGCGGATACTATCGCAGTGACATCCCCATTTGGAACGATGCAACCGACATTCCCCACAGTTTCCGGTAGACCGCCTACATCGGACACAACCGGAATGCAGCCGCAAAGCATCGCCTCTGCTGTAGCAATCCCGAATGATTCAACTCTACTGAGTTGCAGGTAGACGGCTGCTTGCTGATATTCCTCCAAGAGTGTACCGCGTTCAAGCGGCGGACGAATTTGAACGTTCTCAGGGATAGAACTGGTAACTTGAGACAACACCTCGGGATTAACGCCAACAATTCTGAAACTTACTTCTCCCATCTGTCTAGCTGTCTCTAAAACCAAGTCGATTCCTTTGACAGAAATTCTATCGATGGTATCACAATACGCAACGGAGAGGACTTGGTCATCTCGAGATCGGCCGAGGGACCAGAACTGAGAATCGAGGCCGGGGAAACAGACCTGAAGATTCGCACCTTTGTAATCGCAAGCTTGAAGAGTGGCCTTTTTGAGATAGTCAGAAGTGGGCAGCACTTTGGTTGCATTCCTGACAGCGTACCGAACAATAGGACGTTTCCAGCCAGACATCAGTAGGCCGTATCCGAGGTGGGGATCAGTGATGACGTCTGCTCCACCGATAATGATAACCGACTCCTTTCTAAACAACCTCGAAAAAAATACCATCACTCCACTGTAGACTGAAGCAAACCACGCGATGCCTACTTTCCGAAAAAGCATTGCCCATTTGAGCTTTGCGATAGCCAGGAATCCTTTAGAACAGACCCACTTCACGTTAGCAATCCGTTGAATGAGCTGTAGGTCGTCTTCTACAAAAGTCGTACGCATTGTTGAAAAAAGCAGGACCTTTGGTCTTCCGTTACTCATTTAGGGCTGGCTCTAAGAAGTTATGTTAAAAAGGGAAGCCATAGACTTAACCTCCCGCGTTGAAATTATCTTGAGAATGAATAGTCCGCCTGTAAAGGATGCAATACCTATAAGCCTCCCAACCAGAGTATAATCCAGAAATTGAGCGACAGTTAATGCGATAAGCGCGGTAATTCCTAGTTTAAATAGCTTGAACCATTCATAGGGGACAGGGAACAGTTTATGTGAGACAAGATAGGTGAGGAGGGCCATGGTGGCGTGTCCGGCCAATGTGGCGCAAGCGGCACCGGTCATACCGTAAACAGGGATGAGTGAAAAATTGACAGCTACATTGATCAGCGCACTCACGCCAGTGATTACGGTGATGTAGATGGTCTTTTCGGCGAAGTAGATGCCTGGGAGAAAATTGAGGTAAGCCCCTTGAAACAGGTAAGCCATGAGAATGATGGGGACTATTGATTCCGCTTCAAGGAAGGCGGGGCCAATGAGCCAGACGCCTCCCAGCTTAAGCCGTATGATTTCAGGAAGAAACAGTGTAAGGACTGTCCACACAAAGAATGCAACGACCATAAAGCTGGTGAACACTCTTGAGAATAGCGGCTTTGACTCCGGTCTGTCGCCGGCTTTAAGAAAAAATGGTTGCCATGCGTACTGAAATGCGGTAATGATTAAAAGCATGAAGATTCCTAGCTTGTATCCCGCACTGTAAACTCCAACAGTTGCCGTGTCAGTCAGGCCGGCAAGAATATACCGATCGATAGATTCCATGGCGATTGATGCTAGCCCCGCTGGAAGAAATGGAAGCCCGAACCTTAGAAGCGGCCTGACCAGTTTAAGATCAAAATGAGGGCGGATGGATCTAATGTTCGCAAGCAAAACAAAGAATGTCGTGAAGGCAGAAGCTACGGCGACACTGAGGAAAACACCATCGAGCCCCATTCCTTTGATTACCACAAGATATATGTTCATTCCTAGTGTAATTATCACATTCATGAACTTGATGGCAACAAAGTGAGCTGCCTGTCCCTCCAGTCGAAGGAGTGCAAAAGGGACGTGACTGACAGCGTCAAGAAGTAGAATCGCGGCGGCGAGTTGGAAGAGATGACCGAAACTGGCGGTCCCGAGAAGAAGTGATGAGAGCCCCGTTGATGCTAAAAGAATGATAATTGACAAAGCTGTACTTGTGGTGGCTCCGAGCCAAAGCGCCGTGGAAAAGAGTGAGTGCTTTTCAACACCACCATCGGCATTAGAGTAATAACGCATGAATGCAGTGTCGAGACCGTAATGATAGACAATATTCATGAAACCGAGAAAAACATAGAGTAACGTTGTAAGACCGTATTCTGCGGGTGATAGAACATTCGTAAATAGCGGTAGGAGAAGAAAGGTGATCAAACGTGAAAGTACATTACCTACTCCGTAGATTAGAGTTTGCCTTGTTAGCTGTTTTAAGGGTTGCGCCATGATCGGTCTAGGAGGAGTCGTTCTTTTTGCAAAGTGAAGTGAATCTGATACGAAGTCCCATTGAAGGTGGTTCCAATAAGATAATATACAGGGGGGAACTCTATCGGGACAACCAACTCCCTCATGTAGAACTGTCCATTTTTTCATGGGCGGGCTGTGAGAAATGCCTATTTTTCAGTCACGTTTGGAAAGGAAAATTGTCTAGTGAGCACTATTTCCCGTATTGAAGCGAGACAGATACTTGACTCCCGCGGCAACCCTACAGTGGAAGTTGACGTCCACCTTGATGACGGCAGTTTTGGTCGTGCGGCTGTTCCGTCGGGTGCATCCACCGGTAAATACGAGGCTGTCGAACTCCGCGACAATGATAAATCAATATACCTTGGGAAAGGCGTCTCTGTGGCTGTCGAGAATGTTCAATCGATGTTCGCACCGGCGCTTATCGGGCACGATGCAATTGACCAGAGAGCAGTTGATGAAAAGCTGATTGCGATCGATGGTACTCCCAACAAGGAGAAACTGGGGGCGAATGCGATTCTCGGCGTCTCTATGGCTGTGGCCCGTTCGGCCGCGAACCATGAGAGGGTTCCGCTTTTTCAATACTTGTCCGAGGGTGAAGCATTGCTCCTTCCTATTCCGATGATGAATATTCTCAACGGCGGGAGTCATGCGGATAACAACGTTGATATTCAGGAATTCATGATTTTTCCGGTTGGCGCCGATTCATTCAGCGAAGCGCTTCGAATGGGCACGGAAACATTTCATCATCTTAAGTCAGTTTTGAATGAACGAAACCTCAGCACTGCTGTGGGTGATGAGGGGGGCTTTGCTCCCGATTTTCGATCCAACGAAGAAGCGATTGAGGTACTGCTTGAAGCGATAACGAGAACAAGCTACAACGCTGGTTCACAAATCTATCTGGCACTGGACGTTGCCGCTTCGGAACTTTATGACTCAACAAAAAATCACTACCGCCTCGCGTCGGAAAAAAGAGTGTTAAGCAGCAATGAAATGATCGAGTTTTATAGCGAACTTATACAGAAGTATCCTATAATTTCTATTGAGGACGGATTATCTGAAGACGATTGGGTGGGGTGGGAGCAACTTAACAGAACCGTTGGAGATCAAATCCAAATTGTGGGTGATGATCTCACTGTTACCAATCCGGTGAGACTTCAGAAAGCAATCGACCGATCGGCCATGAACGCAATTCTGATTAAACTGAACCAGATTGGGACTGTGACAGAGACGATTGACGCCATAACTTTAGCTCGGGAGAATGGCATGGGAGCCATTGTTTCTCATCGATCAGGCGAAACCGAAGACACAACGATTGCTGATTTTTGCGTCGCTGTGGGTGTGGGTCAGATTAAGACAGGATCAACTTCGAGAACCGATCGGGTATGTAAGTACAATCAGTTGATAAGGATTGAAGAGATACTGGGAACTAAGGCAAAGTTCCCGGGCATGGAAATGTTGGGGCATACAGCGGGAGAATAGAGACACGTCAAAGCGAAGACTAAATTTTTTTTCGAGACGCCGGCGCCGGGACGTTCGCCGCATCGGCGCTCCCCCAACGACCAGGAACATACTTCCGAAAATCTTCCTGCTTGGAGGACTGATCCTGATCATCATCTTCTTTTTTGGTGATCACGGTCTCTACCGTCTCTACACCATCAAGCAGGAGAAAGCGGAGCTGATGGAAGATATTGATAGCCTCCGTTCCGAGCAGGGACGGCTGACGGGGGAAAAAGACCGGCTACAGAACGATTTGGAATATATAGAAAAACTGGCGCGAGAACGGCACCGAATGGCAAAACCAGGAGAGAAAGTCTTCAAAGTGCTTGAGAAGAAGAAGTGAATTACGGTTCGTTCTAAAGCGTTCTCGTTACAAAAGCGTCAATATAAATCTCGACACGGCGATTGCGGGCTCGGCCCTCGGAGGAATCATTACTCTCCAACGGTCTGTATTCGCCGTACCCCATGGCAGAGAACTTGTCCTGAGACAAGGCGGAAAACAGAGAGAGTAGTTCAACCACATTCAGCGCCCGAGCGGTGGACAGCTCCCAATTTGATTTCCACTTGTCAATCAATTCCGGTGGGAGGGGAACATTATCTGTATGCCCTTCAGTTCTAATCTCCATATTCAGGACCCTTTCGCTTTCCTCTATTGCCTCCACGAAGGGCCTGAATTCGGAATCATCCCGAAGGCGAGCAATTCTTGAATTTCCGATGAGTCCAGCGATCTGGCGGAGAGTCGGGATCACATCCGGCCTGATTTCCGCATCACCCGAAGGAAAAAGCTGTCCGCTGGCCATGGTGATCTTGACCCCCTTGGTCACACGATCCACCAAGATGGTATTTGACTGTAGTGCGCTACTCAATTCCATATAGGTTTCGTCTAATAACATATTGATGATTCTATCAATATGTTTTTCCGCCTCGTTCATCATGACTATTACGAGGATGAAGAAAGTTAGGAGAAGCGTTACCATGTCCCCAAAAGTTACTGCCCAAGCAGTGCTACGGGCTTTGGTCTCGCCGAAGGAGACACTTGAGACCTGTCGAGCCATTCTTTACTGTGCCTCTACTCTCTGACTTTGAGGGACGAATGTCATCAGCTTTTCCCTGAGACTCATCGGATGATCCTTTGCGTGGATCCCGATAATTCCTTCAATCATAATGTCTTTGATCATCAACTCCTCTTCAGAGTTGCGTTTTAACTTCCCGGCCAAAGGGAGAAAAACAAGATTTGACAGTAATACGCCATAGAAAGTTGTGATGAGTGCAAGCCCCATACCACCCAGAAGGTCAGCAAACTTTTCCGCCACATTGAATTCGAAGCCGACCACAGCGCCAGTTTGTGACTCTGCAAAGTTTGTCATCATAATAATGAGTCCGAGCACCGTTCCAAGCATTCCAAATGCAGGGGCGTAAGCGCCCATATAGAGAAAAATCTCTTGTCCTAAGCTGTGCCGTCTTTCAACATTTCCCAATTCCAAGTCGAGATAGCTCCGAAGTCTGGCAGGATCTTTTTCATTAATGGCCAACTCTAGGCCATCACGAAGGAATTGATCCGAAACGGCTGGCAGCTCCCGTTCCAGCGAAAGGATTCCCTTTTTTCGCGATTTCTCCGCTTTCTCCACAAGTTCATCGATTATAGCCGCGTGGTTCAGGAGATGCCTCTTAAAAGCGACGGAAAGTATGTTCAGTAAGCCTTGGATATCCCTTAAGGGATAATTCACCAGTGTTGCGGCAAAGGTTCCTCCAAGGACGATGAGCAGAGCATCGCCATCAAGAAACCACATGGGATTACCATTATTCGAGACAATGCCGATAGAAATAAGCCCTAACCCCAAGAGCAATCCGAATGCTGTACCGAGATCCATAACCTCTTCTTTCCGTTAATGAATACTAATTCTAACTAATTCGACTGTTTAATATCAATGTAACTGGCCCATCGTTTGTCAGGCTCACTTGCATCATTGCTCCGAAGACTCCTGTATCGGTGGGAACACCGTGCTTTCGTAGCATCTCAATAAAGCTGTTATATAGTGATTCTCCTTTCTCCGAGGGTGCTGCGTTGATGTAACTGGGGCGCCTCCCTTTTCGTGTGTCCGCACAGAGAGTAAACTGACTCACCACCAACGAGCTACTTTCCGTATCCAGGATGGAATTGTTCATTTTGCCAGCTTCGTCATCGAATATTCGAAGATGAGCAGCCTTATTAGCAAGAAAATCGGCGTCCTTCTTTTGGTCGCCTTCAAAAACGCCTAGAAAGATGAGCAACCCCGGGCCGGTTTGACCCACTTTCGTCCCATCTACAGCCACCGAGGCCTCTTTCACCCGCTGCAACAGTGCAATCATCAATCCACCCAGACATTTTTTTCACCATAGAGGCTCTTGAGCTTTACGATAAAGGTATTGTCCGCGGTCACTTTTACAGTTCGAGCATAGAATTTTTTGCCGTTCCCGTTGTTCTCATAAATGTGAAAGAAGAGTGGAGAATTGCCCGAATGCTTCTTGGCGAGCTCATAAAGTGAGTCCACGTCTGTCTTCTTCATCTGATCGACCTCCAGCATGATGTTGACCGTGGACGGATTCTCTCCATGAATTTCATCGAGGGATTTGATCGATTCAGCGATCATCTTTGGTGTATCTTCGGAGAGACGTGAAGTTGACTTTCCCTTTACAAAGATCAGTCCTCCTTCGCTGATCAAATGTTTATGATTGGCGTATGTTTCATGGAAAACCAGGACATCCACTGAGCCCCCGAGGCACTCCAGGTTAAAGAATGCCATCTCCTGATTCTTTCTGTCGAAATGGAGACGGATTGCCCCAATAATCCCACCCACTCGAATCTGATCAAGATCCAAATCGTCGGATATGTCAGAAAAATCATAATTGGAGAATCTCTCCAGAGTTTCGGCATATTCCAACAAAGGGTGCCCAGTCAAATAGAACCCCATCAGTTCTTTCTCCCGTGACAGTTTTTCAGCATCACTCCAATCAGGAGAATCCGGAAGAGAGGGTCTTGAAATGATTGCCTCTTGTTGTTCCTCGGATTGACCTCCAAAGATTGAAAATTGATTATCGTCTGCACTTGCCTGTATTTTCTGAGCAAACTTGAGGGCGGATTCCACGCTTGTGTACAGCTGCGCCCTGTTGCCAGGCAGGGAGTGCATGGCGCCGGCGGAAATAAGGCTCTCCACCACTTTTTTGTTGACGAGGCGAAGATCGAGAGATTCGCAAAAGTCAAAGAGAGAATTGAACTGTCCTTTCTCTTCTCTCACAGCCAGAATATTGGCAAGTGCCTTCACTCCGACGTTTTTGATAGCATTGAGTCCGAAGGAAATGGTTTTTTTATCTATCGCCTTAAACTTGATGCCCGACTCATTAACATCCGGCGGATGAATGGTGATCTTCAATTTCTGACATTCGTTAAGTAGCGTAACCACACGAGTGGTGTTTGTCATTTCACTGGTGAGGTTTGCCGCCATGAACTCAGCAGGGTGGTGCGTCTTGAGATAGGCTGTTTGATAAGCGATGTATGCGTAAGCCGTGCTGTGGCTCTTGTTAAAGCCGTATTGGGCAAACTTCTCAATTAGATCGAAGATTTCACGCGCTCTCTTCTTGTCAGAACCTTTTGACACGGCTCCTTCGATAAACTCTTCCCGCTGACTCTCCATCAGTTCCTGCTGTTTTTTCCCCATTGCTCGACGCATCATGTCAGCCTGAGCCAGAGAGAAGCCGGCAATACTGTTCGCGATCTGCATTACCTGTTCCTGATAAACGATAATGCCGTATGTCTCTTCCAAAATTGATTCCAGATCGGGATGGATATATTTAATCTTTTTTCGGCCGTGCTTTCGTTTGATGAATTCATCGATGTTATCCATTGGACCGGGGCGGTAAAGCGCGTTCATTGCGATGAGATCGTAAATCGACGTCGGCTTTAGCTTTCTGAGGTACTCCCTCATCCCTTGAGATTCAAACTGAAACACGCCAATGGTATCCCCTTTTGAGAACAGTTTGAAAACAGCCTTATCATCTAGGGGAAGTTTTTCAATATCGAGTTTCACGCCTCGTTCATCGAGGAGAGCCAGTGTCTGATCAATGACAGTGAGATTGCGCAATCCGAGAAAATCAATTTTCAGGAGACCGAGATCTTCGAGAGCCTTCATATCATACTGGGAAGTAATGTCACCTTGTGTCGATTTGTAGAGAGGGAGATAATCGGTCAGATCACCAGGAGCGATGACAACGCCCGCGGCATGAGTTGAAACATGACGGTTCATTCCCTCCAATGTTTTGGCGTATTCGATCAAGTCGCGGTGCTGATTATCCTTCTTGGCATAATTCTGCAGATCACCGCTGATTTCAAGCGCTGATTCGAGGGAGACACCGGGACCAGCTGGAATAGACTTTGCAATCTTATCCAAATCTCCGAATGACATTCCGAGAACCCGGCCAACATCTCTCACAACTTGACGCGCCTTCAGCTTTCCAAACGTGATGATCTGAGTCACCGATTCGTTGCCATACCGGTCCTTGATATAGTCGATTACATGAGAACGACGCTCGTAGCAAAAATCGATATCGATGTCCGGCATGGAGATTCGCTCGGGATTGAGAAACCTTTCGAAAAGAAGATTATGCTTTATGGGATCGATGGCAGTTATACCGAGAGAATAAGCCACAAGACTGCCGGCCACCGAGCCTCTCCCAGGCCCGACAGGAATGTGATTGTTTTTCGCAAATTTCACGAAATCCATGACAATGAGGAAGTAGCCCGCAAACCCCATTTTCCGGATTACATCTAGTTCGTAGGTTAGACGTGCGCTTAGTTCAGGAGTTACAGAGGAATAAATATTTTCTAATCCTTTCTGACAGCAACTGTCCAGATAGTCATCAGGGGATATTGAACCTGCGCTATCGGGAATTGGAAAGGTGGGTAGAAGGTATTCATCGAGAGGCAACTCCAGATTGCAAGAGTCGGCAATGAGCCGCGTATTCTGGAGCGCATCAGGGTAATCATTGAACAGTTCCCACATCTGATCCTGTGTTTTGAAGTAGAATTCCGACGTGGCGTATCGTTGACGGTTCGGGTCATCTCTATGTTTGCCTGTGCCGACGCAAAAAAGGATATCGTGTGCTTCCCAGTGGTCACGGCGAGCGTAGTGGCAGTCGTTTGTAGCGACGAGAGGAAGACTCAGTTCCTTGGCTAGGTTCTTAATAACCGCTCTGGACGCATCCTCTTCAGGGATGCCGTGATTGTGAAGCTCAAGGTAGAATCGATCGGGGAAAATCTCAGCGAATTCAAGGGCAACACGTTTGGCGCCATCCACATCACCTTTTACCGCCAGCTCCTGAATCTCCCCTTTGAGACACGCGGAGAGACAGATAATTCCATCACTGTACTGTCTCAGAAGTTTTTTGTCTATCCTCGGCCTGTAGTAGAAACCTTCCAGATAGCCCGCAGTGCTCAGTTTCATCAGGTTCTTATAGCCGGTATAATCCTGTGCCAGTAGTACAAGATGATTGTTTCCCCAGCCGCCATCGCGTTTCGGGGTTTTGTCTAATCGATCGCCTTGGGCTACATATACTTCGCAGCCGATGATTGGTTTAATTCCAGCTTGCTTTGCTTTTTTGTAAAAGTTAATGGCTGAAAACATGTTACCGTGCTCGGTAATACCGACTGCATCCATACCAAGATCTGATACAGTTTCCAGAAGAGAGGGAACCTTTTGAGCTCCGTCCAATAGACTGTAATCTGTGTGATTATGAAGGTGTACGAACTCGGCTCCCATAGCTCAGCCGAGGTAGACGGCCAGCAGACCGACAAAGACACACACTTTCAACACCCGCGCCGAGGTCTGACAGTTGTTTGTAGAGGGAGATTTCACAAGCAAACTTATGATATAAGCTAGCGGAATGCCAATCCCCAACATTGCAGTAATGAGATAGTTTGAGCTGTAAATGCCGATCGCAAATGGAACAAACAGTAAGACAGTAAGCACAAGCATCATTCCGATGGCAACTTTGGCAGATGATCCGAGGCCGTATTTCACCGGAAATGTGATCGTACCGGCTTGCCGGTCACCTTCCAGATCAGCCATATCTTTAATGAACTCCCGGACAAGTGTGAAGGCGAAGGTGAGGAGAGCAGGTGTAATCATCCTGTTAACGGCACCAAACAGCGCGCCGGAAAAAAGGAACGCCATACCAAGTATGGCCGAGACTATTGCATTTCCAATCAGCAGAGTTCCTTTTAGTCGAATGTTGTAGGCGATCATCAATGGCATGGCAATGCCGACAGCAATAAAAGTGGAGAGCTTCGGGGCAGTCATGGCCAGCGCGGTCCCCACTCCAAACAGAATTACTGATAGAACAAGCGCGCTTTTCATCGAAAGATCTTCCTTTGGAAGAGGTCGTTCTCTCCGGTTAATGAGATCGGCATCTAAGTCCAGATAATCATTGAGTGCGTTGGAGGCGCCTGTAAAAGCCACGACCACAATCAAACCCCGAAGAATCAACGATTCTTCGTGTAGAGCATCCACAATGGCCGCAGAAATAAGAACCGTCGTTCCACTTAAGATGAGGTTGACTGGCCGTAAAAGCTTGATTGAGGCAATAAGCTTATTCACTTTTGCTTTACGGTCAGAACTCTCGGATCACGGTTGTAGTCTTCGAACAGTTCTACCCGCCCCCAGCCTTCAGCCTGAAACAATCCCGCCGCTTTTTGGGGATGATCGTTTCTCCCCACTTCGAGTATAACCATCCCTTCGGGGCAGAGCCATCTGTGTCCATCTTTTGCGAATCTGCGGTAAAATTCCAGGCCGTCATCTCCGTCCGTCAACGCAGTTTCAGGCTCAAAGTATCTAACAGTTTCATCCAACAAAGCATATTCTGTCAGTGGCACATAAGGAGGATTACTGATGATCAGGTCATACTGAGACTCGGGATCATCACTGAGAATATCCAGTTGACAAAAGCTGATTTGATCCTCAACCCCGTTTTTCTCACTGTTTTGGCGGGCCAGTTTGATAGCGCCGTCACTATTGTCGACAGCAGTAATTTTCAGCCTAGGGTACTTGAGGGCAAGACTGACAGCAATACATCCGGAACCTGTCCCGATTTCCATTAGCGATGAAGCTTCGATGAGGCCAACCGTTTCGACGGCGATCTCTACGAGTCGCTCCGTCTCTGGCCGAGGGATGAGAACAGTCTCATTGAGTAGTAGAGGGTTCCCGAAGAATTCAGTTTCGCCTGTGATATACTGAACCGGCTCTCCATTGGCACACCTCCGTAGCGAGAGGTCAAATCTCCGAGAATGATGATCATCGACAATCTGATCCCTCTCGAGACGTAGTTGAGTTCGCGAGATACCCATAATGGAAGCGAGAAGCCACTCAGCTCTAAGACCAGCTTCTTCAACGTCGTAGGATTCAAGAAAGTTGATGCCGTCACTAAGGACTTGGCCCACACTTTCCGCTTCGGGGGCCAAGCTGTAATTCAACTGTCGGCTTTCAATTGTTCCAATTGATCGGCGATTTTCAGCTGCTCAATCAATTCTGTAAGGTCACCGTTCATGATCTCTTCGAGCCTGTAGAGAGTCAAGTCAATTCTGTGATCAGTGACACGGCCCTGAGGGAAATTATAAGTTCGAATTTTTGCGCTTCTGTCACCGGTGGAGACCATCGATTTTCTCGTTTCTGCCCGAGCCGACCGCTGCTTTCCCCGCTCTCTGGCCAGCAACCTTGATCTGAGAACTTTTATTGCTGATGCTCGATTCTTGTGTTGTGATTTCTCATCTTGGCAAGTGACCACGGTGTCGGTGGGTATGTGGGTGATACGAACTGCCGATTCTGTCTTATTCACGTGCTGCCCACCGGCGCCAGAAGCACGGAAAGTATCTATCCTTAAATCTTGGGGATTAATCTTAATATCCACTTCATCAGCTTCCGGTAAGACGGCGACCGTGGCCGCCGATGTGTGAATTCGGCCACTGGTTTCAGTGGTAGGGACACGCTGGACTCTGTGAACGCCTCCCTCGTATTTCAGTTTTCCGAATATGCTGTCACCATTGAATGAACATATCACTTCCTTGTAACCGCCGTTGTCGGTGACATTGGCGGCAATGAGTTCAGCGAACCAGCCGTTTTGCTCCGAAAAATGGGAGTACATTCTGTAAAGATCAGCAGCGAAGAGAGCTGCCTCCTCGCCGCCGGTGCCGGCTCGAATTTCCATGATTGTATTCTTGGAATCAAGAGGATCTTTCGGCAACAGCAGCACTTTGAGCGCCTCTTCCATCTCTGTCAGATCGCTCTTCAGTTCCTCAATTTCCTCCCTGACGATCTCCTTAAGCTCTTCATCATCACCATTCAGAATTGATTCATCTTCATCAATCTGCTCAACGATCTGGATGTATTGCTGTCCTTTTTTCGCCACCGGCTCAAGTTCATGGTGTTCCTTAGCAAGTTCGCTGTATTTGGCAGGGTCGGAAGCGATTTCCGGTGCGGCCAGATTCTGTGTCACAGTCTCGTACCGATCAATGACCTGTTTAACTTTGTCAATCATGAAAAACTCCGTGTATAAAAAAACGGTTTCCGATCACCAATTCAGAATGACCCAGGAAACCGTTATGTCCGTAGGGTTACTGGCCGCTTTCGGTGCTCAGCTTTGCGTATTTCTTCTTGAATTTCTCAATACGGCCGGCGGTGTCGACTAACTTTTGCTGGCCGGAGAAAAAGGGGTGGCATGCGGAACAAATCTCAACACGCATATCGCCCACCGTGCTCCTCACCTGGAAAGTATTGCCGCAAGCACAAACGATCGTTCCAAGAGAATATTCAGGATGGATAGCACTTTTCATTTCAATCCTCTAACTCATTTTTTTCAATGCTTCTTCAAGCAGATCGATGCCTTCGAGAAAAACCGCCTCGTCTGTGGCGTAGGAGAGTCTGATGTGACCCTCTGAACCGAAGCCGGAACCGGCTACAGTTACGGTTCTGGCAGTGTCCAAAATATAATCACTTAAGGCGAAAGAGCTGTCGACTATCTTTCCATTCGCGGAGAGGCCAAGGTAATGCCTGATGTCAGGGAATGCATAAAATGCGCCGCCGGGTCGGGAGCAAGACAGATTATCGATCGCGTTCAGACGGTCAATCATGGAATCACGCCTCTGAGAAAAGATCTTGCACATCGCTTCCACTTCGGATTGATCGCCGATTAGAGCTTCTACTGCTGCTTTTTGACCGATTGAGTTAGGGCAGGAGGTGGTCTGACCCTGGATTTTCGCCATGGCGCTGATGATGTCAACATCACCGGCGGTGTAGCCGATCCGCCATCCAGTCATCGCGTAGGTTTTGGACAGGCTTTGAATCGTCAACACGTTTGCTCCGACGTCATTAATCGATTCAATGCTGTGGAAAGGACTGTCATACACCAGCCGTTCATAACATTCGTCTGAAATCACGATCCAATTGTGTTCAACCGCCAGACTTAATATCCTGTTCACAGTTGAATCGTCCCAGACCGCCCCTGTGGGATTTGAGGGAGAATTGACTATAACAGCTGAAGTTCTTGAAGAAACCTTTGCCTCAAGATCGCTCCAGTTCGGAGTAAAGTTATCGTTGGCGATGGTACTGACAGTAACGGGGATACCATCGGCTAGGCGGACGAATTCGGGGTAGGAAACCCAGTAAGGTGTGAAAATGATCACTTCATCTCCGGGATTGATAACTGCTTGACATAAGGTGCTGAGAGAATGTTTTGCGCCGTTAGAGACGACTATTTGGTCAGGAGTGTAGTCGAGTTTGTTATCACGTTTGAGTTTGGTGACAATAGCCTTTCTCAGTTCCAGAGTTCCGCGGCCCGGTGTATACTTGGTGTGACCGTCGGCCATAGCTCGACTCGCGGCTTCCCGTATATTTGCTGGTGTGTTGAAGTCGGGCTCGCCCACACCGAGATTGATGACATCAACGCCATTATTCCGCAAATCAGCAGCTCGTGCGGTCATCTCTAGAGTGAATGAAGGTTGTATCCGCCCGACCCTGTCAGCAATCATCAATGGTGGCCTTTAGTGTGTTTTAGAGTGGTATTCGGAGGTATTGAAGTTTGGCTCATCAGGCTCATCAGTATCTTGTAATCGCTTCTGCCGCTTGCTTCGTGGAATATCATTGGCATCAATGGCCTCTTCCTCCCATCCTTGAGGCAATTCTTCCAAGTCAGCAAAGCTGTTTGCTGTGACTTCAGTTACACCATCGCCGCTGCTATCAGCGGAGGGGTTAAGTTCACTGTAGAGAACGCCGAAACCTTTTGTTATACCGTTTCCAATGCCGATGTAGTTTGGAAGAACAAAATTAGTGTAAAAGCCCCCTTCGAATGAAGCATTCTTCCCTTCATCCATGATCCGAGGTTTAAGTGTATCAAGGGCAATGTCCACAAAGATTTTCGTGTCGAGTCTCCCCAACCCCAACTCTTTTCCAATGAAAGCGATATTCTGGCTCAGAAGCCGCCTCAGGAAGTCTATACGTTCTTCATCACTGTTTTCCAGAGTTCGATACCGTTTAAGGTTGATCTTATTGAGAGCAATCCACGGCGTGAAAAATTCATAATAGATAGATTTTTCCGAAGGACCCAAGCTGATATCGAAAATTTCATTTTCCACCCCTTCTACCTGAAAAGTAATGTTTCCGAAGTTCATAATGTCAAGGTTTTCGATAAGTGATTCAATGGGCTCAACCCCTTCTTCAATCCCGAGCAGGTAGATTTCTTCGTTTAGAATCTTCACTTGCACTCGAGGATAGAGAAACTCGTTTCTGTATGAACCGTTGATAAACGGTATGATTGGCTCATCCGGGAATTCTCGCATAAGGACACCCTTAACTTGGTACGAGGTTTTCCTCACCGGTTTATCTGTTTTAAGGCGAGAGACTATCGACTGTATTAAAGAATGATTGTTAGACACTATGAGAGATAGGAAAAATGATAGAAATGCTCCATTAATTATTCATTGTATCAAGGAATTCTTCGTTATTGTTGGTCCGCTTCATCCTGCCAAGCAGAAACTCCATCGCCTCGATGGGTGTCATGTCGTTAACGAGCTTGCGAAGGATCCATACTCGCGCCAGCTCTTTTTTGGAGAGAAGCAGTTCTTCTTTTCGAGTACCGGAACGAATAAGGTCAAAGGAAGGGAAGAGTCGTCGGTCGCTCAGACGACGATCTAGGACCAGTTCCATATTGCCTGTCCCTTTGAACTCTTCAAAGATGACATCATCCATTCTGCTACCGGTATCAATGAGGGCTGTGGCGATAATTGTGAGACTTCCTCCTTCTTCGGTATTTCTTGCAGCACCGAACAGTCTCCTCGGCCGATGGAGCGCATTTGCATCCACACCGCCGGAGAGAATTTTCCCACTGTGAGGAATGACAGCATTATGAGCGCGGCCGAGCCGTGTAATGCTATCCAAAAGTATCATTACATCGTCGCCGTATTCAACCATCCGCTTTGCCTTCTCAAGAGCCATATCTCCCACCTGCACATGCCGCTCTGGTGGTTCGTCAAAAGTTGAGCTGACCACCTCAGCATCGACGCTACGCTCCATATCAGTCACTTCCTCGGGCCGTTCGGCAATGAGCAGGACAATAATCTTGATCTCTGGATGATTCGAAAGGGCGGAGTTGGCAATCTTCTGCAGTAGAATCGTTTTTCCTGTCTTTGGCTGCGCCACAATGATTCCACGCTGTCCTTTTCCGATTGGAGTCATGAGATCGAGGATTCTCATGGAAAACCCTTTGGGATTACTTTCGAGATTGACCCGATCTTCGGGATAAAGGGGGGTCAGGTTATCAAAAAGGATGGCCTTTTTGACTTTATCCGGCCCAAGGCCATTTACAGTTTCTACTTTGAGAAGAGCATAGAAACGTTCGTTGTCTTTAGGTGGGCGAATCTGGCCGGCAACCTGATGGCCTGTTCTTAGGTTGAACCGCTTTATTTGAGAGGGAGACACATAAATATCATCCGGCCCGGGGAGGTAGTTGTAGTCCTGTGAGCGGAGAAAGCCGTAACCTTCCTGCATCACCTCCAGCACTCCGGAGGCAAACAGCTTCCCTTCTTTTTCCGCACTCGTTTCGAGAATGCGCATAATGAGGTCCTGCTTCTTTAAGCCAGAATAGCCAGGGACTTCCATCTCTTGTGCGAGCTTGGTAAGGTCCTTGATTTTGAGCCCTTGTAATTCGGTTACATCCATAAGTTGAGATTCAACAGATTATCTTTCGTGATGCCTGGGATTTCGAGAGAACCCTGACGTTATAACGGCAGGTCCTTGGCAAAGTTAGATTATATAATCCCTTTGTCAAAGGGAAAATCAAAGACATCGAACACAGCTTCCGCAATATAATGTGAGCCAAAAATAAACCCTAGTTCGAGGCTATGGGATAGGCTTTCTTCAATTCCCTCTTGCTGCGATTTGGCAGCCTCGGCCTCTATACCACGCTTCTTTAACATGACTGCCAGTGCTTCGGGGGCGAAAAATTCGCCCTCATCGGGCTGAATTGTGACTATTCTGTCAAACTGTTGCTGGAGGACTTCCGAGATGCTATCGAAATCTTTACTCTTTTTCATGGCGCATATTCCGTTCATCTTCGCATCTGGGAAAATTTCTCGAAGTGATTTTAACGCTGATTCGATGCCGTGGGGATTGTGCCCCACATCAAAGTAGACGGGAGGATTTTCAGAAAGACGTTGAAGCCGACCGGGCCAAATCGTTTGACGGAGCCCTTCGGTGATTGCTTCTTCAGAAAGATCCGGGGCGAATGTTCGACATGCCGCGATGGCGGTTTGAGCGTTAACTACCTGATGTTCACCCACGAGGGGAAGATCTATCTCAAGCTCATCCAGGTTGAACATGACGCCGGAACTGTGTTGCCTAATTTCGGTCACTGGACAGAGCTCATCAGCAACGATCGGCTGGCATCCTTTTTCTGCCGCAGATTGTTCAATCACACGCATGGCCTCAGACTGTTGGGTTGTAGTCACGACAGGGACTCCCTCTTTGAAAATACCGCATTTCTCCGTCGCAATGGCGGATAAAGTATTGCCGAGAAACTCCATGTGATCGAAGTCAATAACTGTCAAAACTGAGGTTTTGGACTCGGCAACATTGCTGGAATCGAGACGTCCTCCCATGCCGACCTCTACCACAGCGACGTCTACATTTTCTTCGGCGAAAGCGGAAAACATAATTGCGGTCGTTGTTTCAAAGAATGTTGAACCGAGAGAATCGATCGCTTTCTGATAGTTGGTGAGAAATGCAATAATTCGATCATCGCTAATTGGAATTCCATTGACTCTGATCCGTTCGTTGAACCTCAGTAGATGAGGCGAAGTATAAAGACCTACTTTCAGTCCAGAGAGCTTCAATACGGATGCAATCATGGCGGCGGTCGAACCTTTTCCATTAGTGCCAGCGATATGAACAACCGGGAGCCCCTTATGAGGATTTCCGCACTGCTTAAGCAACGCTTTCGTTCGGTGGAGCCCAACTTTGATCCCTCTTCGCCGTAGGGAGTAGAGATAGTTTAACATCTTACTATCGATGGAGGACACGGTGTTTTGTTGAAGGGGAGTAACGGTGTCGTCCGCTTAACCTTCGTCGGCGAGGATACGCTCGTACTTGTCTTTGAAACGGCGAATACCGTTGAAAGCAGCCTGAGCAATACTCTGACGATATCCAGGCTTCCTAAGCTGTTTTTCTTCCAGAGGATTTGATAGAAATCCGACCTCAAGGTAAGAGTGAGGCATGGAAGCGCCGATCAAGACATAAAATCCCGCCTGCTTTACACCACGGTCCGGAGAAGGGATATTTTTTCTCAATTCAGACTGTACCATTGCGGCAAGATCTTCACTCTCTTTCATGAACGCATTTTGCATTAGGGAAGCGATGATGAAACTGTCCTCTGTTAGATGATCGTAACGGGAAGCCTCCTCTTCTAATTTGATTACACTATTTTCCCGTTCCGCTAATTCAACTGCATCAGCGGTCTTGCCGGGGCGGAGAATGAAAGTTTCAAAACCCTTTACACGCCTGTTCGGGTTAGAGTTGGCGTGAATACTGATAAAGAGTTTTCCATTGTTTTCGTTGGCAATTTTTGTTCGTTCCCAGAGAGGAACGAACACATCCTCATCCCGAGTGTAAATCACCTTTGCATTGGTATTTCTTTCCACGAGACGGCCAAGCCGCTTGGCAATATCGAGCGTGACAAACTTTTCTCTTAGACCGTACTTACCGGTTGTTCCGGGGTCTTTGCCTCCATGGCCGGCATCGATGATAATGGTGTCAATATACCAGGCGTCTCGGAGTTTTTTAATTTTGTCAGAGCTGTAGCTGAGGGGGTTTCGGAGAGTAAGCACGATCTCATTAGGATTATTGTTCTGGTAAACTTCAAAATCTTCGATTTCATTCCTGAGTTGAAATGCAACTTGTACAGATCGCCCCGTCTGATCGACAGTAATTCCTCTGACTACACCAGCCAGCTTTGCTTTTCGCAATGCGACCGAGTCGGCTATACCGCCGGAGACAGTAAGATAAAACCATCGGTTCCGAGCCGACCATCCGGTGAGCGATCCTTCATCGAATTTTTCGGTGGTGACGATTCGAATGACCGTCCCGTTGGCTTTCTCTTCGATATCCAGCCCCGTGATGTTGTGTGTGATCAGTTCAACCACCACACTGTTAATGCCGCTATCGTAGCTGATCCCAGGCGCCGCGTGACGATGGAGAATTCCGATGAACGCCCGCATGGGGAGGTAAATGTCACTGCCATCGGAAAGGGAATAAGTGGGCATCTGGTAAACCTGATCGTCAATCACAACAAAGCTGCTCTGAGCCGACACTTTAATCCTGTGACCTCCGAAATAGATAACCACCTTACCCCGTGCGACATTGCTGAAAATGCCGGCATTAAGTACCCTTACAAAGTCCGTTGTAGAAATATAGGTGGTGTTACCCGTATCAAAAGTTTTGATGGATTCCTGTCTGTCGGGGTCATTGGGATAGTGGACAGACAGATAACTGGCGTTCAACACGCCCGCAAGCATCACGGAAAACGTGAAGATCAACTTGCCTCGGATCACGGAGGGAATTTATCTAGAGAGCACTTTAGAAGGCAAGGGTCGAATATTGACTGAATGATCCCCTTTATAAACTCAGAGATACCTTCGACCAGTCAAACCTTTGGCAGTAAAAAGTGCCAATTAAGCTGCGGGCTGATTTCGCTTCGGATTTTGGATCGACAATGCGAAATTGTTTTGAGGTGAGTAACTGTGAACCATCGCGAGACAGACACATTTTGATGAAACGGAAAATTCGCATAGTGATGGCCAAACCGGGACTCGACGGTCACGATCGAGGGATAAAGGTACTGGCTCGGGCATACCGCGACGCCGGGATGGAAGTGATTTATCTTGGCCTTCGGCAGACACCGGAAATGATCGTAAGCGCCGCACTGCAGGAAGATGCCGACGTTATCGCACTTTCCATCTTGTCGGGGGCACATATGACCATTTTCCCGCGAGTACGAGAATTAATGACTGATAGTGAGATGGACGATGTGTTGCTTACAGGCGGTGGTATCATCCCGGAGAAGGATATGGCGTCGCTATCCAAGCAGGGGATGGGTAAACTGTTCGGACCGGGGACACCTATTCAGGAGACTGTTGATTACATCAATCATTGGGTGATGACAAACCGATGGAAGGAGTGAATCTGAATTGGACCTGACGAATCTGAGGGAATTGGAAGAATATTTTGCTGATAATTTTGACACCATGCTATTTCCGGTTTTGTCGGAGCACTATCTTGTAGCGGGTGACTTGGAGAGAGCGGAGCGTGTCTGCGACATCGGCCTCCGCCATAACAGCGATTCTCTGGCGGGACAATTTCTTCGGGCTCGTGTCATGATGGCGAAAAAAGATTGTGGTGAGGCGGAACTTTCTCTGAAAAAAGTGCTCGGTCTGGATCCTGTTTTTCTGAACGCCCGTGTTCTGATGGCCGAGGTTCAGTCTGTTCTAAAGCGCCCCAAGGAGACCCTGAGACAGAGCTGTCTTGATATCCTTGAGTTGGATCCTGGAAACCGTCAGGCGATGAAAGGGCTTGAATCAATCGCATCAAAACCGAAAAAGAAGGCTCAGCCGCAGTCGATGAAGAAGTCGGCTAAAAAAACGAAGTCTCAGGCTCAAAGCAAAACAAAACGTTCTGTACAGACCAAGCCTTCAAAGACAAACTCCACATCGGCGAAACAAACGCCTAAGAAAAAGCAAAGAGTCATTAAAAACCCGGCGCAAAAGAAGCGTGCGGTTGCTCAAAAGCCTGCTACCTTTACTCTCGTAAAAGTCTTAAAAAATCAGAAGCTGTATGAAGAGGCGCTTGACGTCCTCGCTGTTATGTCCGGCAAACGTGGCACAGATAAGAAAAGAATCACCAAAGAGATCAAATCGATCAAGGCTTTGCTCAAGTCCGGTGAGGGCGCCTGATTGTCGTTTAACGCAGCTCGCGTAGAGAATCTCCGGCATCGCCTGGCAGGTGAGGGACTGGCGGGTATATACGTTACTAATCTCACCAACGTTCGTTATCTGTCCGGATTTACCGGTTCGGCAGGAAGCTGCTTTATCTCTGAGCAGGAGGCCGTTTTTATTTCCGACGGCAGGTATGACACTCAATCTCGGCAGCAGGTTCGAGAGATGGAGATTCTGATCAGCAATGATCCGCATATAAAGGTCCTGGCATCCAAAGGTATGATTACAAAAGGGATGCGTATTGCTTTGGAAGGCGACGAAGTGAGTGTGAATGAAGGTGATAATATCTCGAACACGATTCCTGAATGCGAATGGGTAGCCACTTCACAGATTGTTGAAAAAATTGCTATGGTCAAAGATGAATCGGAGATTCGCGCCACACGAACTGCTGTAGAAATCGCCGATGCTGTTTTCGAGCAGATTGTGCCGGAGATTCGTCTCGGGGTAACGGAAAAGGAGCTCGCAACGAAAATTCCGTACGCCTGTAAAATTCTTGGCGCGCAGGCGGAAGCGTTTGACCCAATTGTCGCTTCAGGCGCCAATTCAGCGTTGCCTCACGCCCGACCCACTGATAAGGAAATTGAGGCAGGAGATTTTTTGGTTCTCGATTTCGGGGCCAAGTGCGAAGGTTATCATTCAGATATGACGAGAACGGTGGTGATTGGGCAAGCCTCAGAAAAACACTGCGAGATTTACGCAACAGTTCTTGAAGCGCAGCGCCGGGGGTGCGAAACAGCCGCCGATGGTATTGCCTGCAGGGCGGTTGATTCGGCATGCCGTGATTATATTAAAGAAAAAGGTTATGGTAGTTACTTTAATCACGGTACGGGCCATGGGCTTGGACTGGAGATTCATACCAACCCGCGGTTCTCCCAGTTGGACAATGAATCGGTTTTTGAAAACTACCTAATGACGATTGAGCCAGGCGTTTACATTCCCGAATTCGGCGGAGTGAGGATCGAGGATGATGTTATTATCCGAAAAGATGGCTGCGAAATCCTCAACAAGACCTCGAAGGAGCTGATGGAAATCACCTGATAGCGCCGCTGAGCAGTCCTTTTACTTACCGTAGACCAAATGATAAAGACCGTTTTTTTTGACATTGGTAATGTTCTTCTCACCATTCATCCCGAGAGAGTCGTCCATCAGCTTTCAGTTTGTGTTGGAGTGAGTGAACAGCGTGTTGAGGAAGTACTGC
The DNA here is from genome assembly GCA_002448795.1 of Fidelibacterota bacterium UBA6931. GTDB lineage: Bacteria > Fidelibacterota > Marinisomatia > Marinisomatales > S15-B10 > S15-B10. Next base: position 134,960 of record DKAH01000018.1, on the reverse strand, counting down.
GCGGCGAGATCCATGATGCCTATGAGCGAGGAGAATTTGCAGATTCAGAGTTTTGTTTTGGTGTATTGGAGCAGCTGTCTCCGAGTCACAAGTTAACTCAGGATCAATTTTTTAGCTGTTGGCGAGGCATGCTTGGTGAAGCGACCGATACTCTGAGTTACGCTCTTAGCTTAACCGATTCAATGGCTGTATGGCTTGCTTCAAATACCAACCGGCACCACATTCACGAAGGGGGAGTAGGACGTTTGTTGTCGGGATTTACAGGAGCGGTCTATTCTTCAGATGTGGGATGTCGTAAGCCGGATGAACGGTTCTTTCACGAGATGCTTCGTGCAGCAAATGCATCGGTTTTCGAAAGTCTGTTCATCGATGACG
>DKAH01000018.1:0-134286 GCA_002448795.1 Fidelibacterota bacterium UBA6931 | reverse complement strand
TGAAAGTCTGTTCATCGATGACCGAGAAGAAAATGTCATCCCCGCCAATTCTCTGGGAATTAGTGTAATTCATTACCGTTCTCACGCTCAGCTTTTGGAAGAGATGAAAAAGATTGAGATAATCAACTGACACCTCTTTCCAGTTACTTGTAAATTTGATCTTCATGGGAACGGCCTCGGACACATCCCAGCTGATTCAACTATTACAATCCCATCCGGAGATTGGGCCGAACTTGGCGCATGTGCACCGGATTCCCCCGAAACAAGCGGAAACAGTGCCGTTCCCCGAAGATCTCCCGGAACCGATTATTTCGACATTGCAATCACGGGGAATCGATCAACTTTACTCTCATCAAGCCGACTGTTGGAACACTGTTCAGGCCGGGAAGCACACGGTCGTTGTCACACCTACCGCTTCGGGCAAAACGCTTTGTTACAACATGCCGGTATTGACGGCGGCATTGAATAGTCCTGGTTCCAAGGCACTCTACCTTTTTCCGACCAAGGCGCTGTCGCAGGATCAAATGACGGAACTGAACGCGCTGGTGGATGGTACGAGAAAGCCAATTAAGGTTTATACTTTTGATGGCGACACACCTCATAGTGCACGCCAGGCGATCCGCAAACAGGGGAATGTTGTGGTGACCAATCCTGATATGCTTCACCAGGGAATTTTGCCCCACCACACAAAATGGATATCACTTTTTCAAAACCTGAAGTATGTGGTGGTCGATGAACTGCATATTTATCGGGGCGTGTTCGGGAGTCACATGGCGAACCTTATTCGACGCCTGAAGCGTGTCTGTGAATTTCACGGTTCCTCTCCACAGTTCATCTGCTGTTCCGCCACCATTGCCAATCCGAAGGAGCACGCTGAAGCTCTGACAGAGTTACCGATGGAGCTTATAGATAAATCGGGCTCACCATCGAGCGAGAAACATTTTATTTTTTACAACCCGCCCATAGTGAATGAACCGTTGGGCATAAGGGCGAGCTACATCAAGGAGGCACGACGTCTCGCCTCAGTTCTTCTCGAGGGTGACATTTCCACCATCGTCTTTACTCTGAGCCGATTGAACGTGGAAATCCTGACAAAGTATTTGAAGGATCAGTTTGAATCGGGGCGGGAGCGACTAAGATCCGGTGAAGTGGTGGCGGGATATCGAGGGGGATACCTTCCAAATCGCCGGCGAGAGATTGAGAAAGGTCTGCGGGACGGCGCTCTCCGGGGCGTGGTGGCGACGAACGCCCTTGAACTGGGCATCGATATCGGTAGCCTCGATGCGGCAGTTCTGGCGGGTTATCCCGGTACAGTGGCTTCTACATGGCAGCAGTCAGGGCGGGCCGGACGAAGAGGGCGGTCGACGTTGACACTCCTCATTGCCCGCTCAACACCTCTTGATCAGTTCCTCATGGCGGCTCCGGAATATTTCTTCGGTTCATCCGTGGAACACGCCAGAATCAATCCTGACAACCTTTCTGTACTTGTAGACCATATTAAGTGCGCCGCTTTTGAACTCCCTTTTCGTGCAGGCGAGCGATTCGGGGAGGTGGGTTCAAAAGAATTGAAGGAAATTCTCGAATTCCTTCAGGAAGGCGGTGTGCTTCATTTTTCCGGTGATCAGTGGCACTGGACGGAGGATGTCTACCCTGCAGTCAATGTTTCGCTCAGGCGAATTGAGAAAGGAAATTTTGTGGTCGTCCGGCGTGAGGAAGAATCGCGAATAATAGCCGAGGTTGATTATAGCAGCGCCATGACAACAATCTATCCTGACGGGGTCTATATGACCAACGGAGAGCAGTACATTGTAGACGAGCTCGACTGGGACGGCCGCAAGGCCATTGTTCGCAGTACAGATTCAGACTATTATACCGACGCTATTGATTATACCAACGTCAAAGTTCTCGATGAATTTGAGAGCAGGCGGTGTGGTCCTGTAGATGTGTCCCTAGGTGAAGTCCAAGTGATGACGCGTGCTATTGGATTTAAGAAGATCAAATTCTATACCATGGAAAATGTAGGATACGGAGATATAAACCTACCGGATTTGGAAATGGACACTTCTTCCTACTGGTTCACGCTTCCGGAAAGATTTCTCGATTCACTCGGTTTCCAAAGAGCGGACCAGATTGACGGAGTACTGGGATTGGCCAACGCAATGCATGCCATCGCTGCATTTAATCTGATGAGTACAACTCACGATATTCACAGAAGTGTGGGTGACAAGTCGGCCGAATGGTATGTCCGGAACTCCTTTGGGGACCGCGGTATCTATCAGTCAAATGAAGGTAAGCCATCGGGGACAGAAGCCTCGCTGGCGACATTTGAGCCAACCGTCTTTCTGTTTGACAACTTTCAGGGTGGTGTTGGGTTTAGTCAGCAACTGTATGATCTACACGAAAAACTAGTGACGCAAACGCTTTCCCTCATCGAAAGTTGCAAATGCGCGGAGGGTTGTCCTTCCTGTGTCGGTCCCGCCACAGAAGTCGGAGAAAAAAGTAAAGCTGTTGCGGTCGCCATCTTAAGGAACCTTGCTGAGAGGAGGAGTACATGAAACACTGGGTTGTCTATTTTCTTTCTGTTGCCATACTGTCTGGGGGCCAGATGAGTTACAGCGAATATCTTATGAGGGGTACAAGAGCCGCATTTACTGCGCCTTCAAATGTGACGCTAATGGGTGGAGCGGCGATCGCCGTATTGGCATTGAGAGGATACGATGATGACATACAGCGTTTCAGTCAGGAGCAGGGCTTCATGTCTGATGGGTTCTCCCACCAGCTTGATTTATACGGTGGACGGTGGGCGTATCCGGTCCTTATAGGAATGTCCTGTCTCACACCTGGCTCAAAGAGTGAACGGGTAGAACGGTTGAAACTTTCATTTTCTGCCGTTGGTGTAACAGCGATGACCACCTGGCTCATAAAAGGAATAACCAGTCGTGAACGTCCTAATGGAAGCGATAAACGGTCTTTCCCTTCAGGGCACACGTCGGGCAGTTTCACTGTTGCGGCCGTCGTGGAAGAATTGTATAGCAAGAACGCCGGATCGGCGGCCTACCTGCTGGCGGCCCTAGTGGGAGCCCATCGCATTCACGATGACAAACATTGGCTGACGGATGTGATTGCAGGGGCGGCACTCGGTACCGCCGTGGGAAAAGGTTTTTCGCAAATTTATCGGGAAGCCGAGAACGGCTCTGGGGCATCGCTCATTCCGGATTGGAATAAGGGGTCTGTTATGGTGACGGTTGTGATGCCAATTAATTGAGTTGGCCATGATAGAGAAAGAGATTACGCTTGAGGACTTCAAAAAACTTGACATCAGGGTGGGGCGTATTCTCCGCATTGAGGACTTTCCTGAAGCGAGAAAACCAGCTTACAAATTTGAAGTTGATTGCGGTCCTCTCGGTGTCAAGCGATCGAGCGCACAGATCACCGATGGCTACGCAATAGAAGAATTGGTCAGTCGAAGAGTGCTCTGCGTGGTCAATTTGCTTCCGCTCAGAATTGCCGGGTTCAAATCAGAGGTACTGATTCTTGGAGCCTGCCCGGAGAATAAACCGGTAAATCTGCTAAAGCTGGACAAAGATCTACCTCCCGGGACGCGAGTCTCATGAAAGCTCTTTCGACACGATTGGCTTTAGGGCCGCCGTTGATTCTCGATGGTGCTATGGGGACCCAGCTTCTGACGAAAGAAGTAGACGTTGAGTTGCCTCTCTGGTCAGCATCGGTTCTTGAATCATCCCCTGTAGCTGTGGAAGAGACTCACCGTGATTATGTAGCTTCGGGAGCCGATGTCCTAACAGCCAATACATTCCGCACTACCAGACGGACATTCTTGAAAGTGAGTGAGGATAAGATGGCGAGAGAGCGGGCCAGAGACACCTGCAGAGCCGCGGTTGAAGTGGCCCGTCGGGCGGCCGGAGCTGACTGCTATGTAGCTGGCTCAATGGCTCCTTTGGAGGATTGCTATCTTCCAGAACTTTTCCCCGGTGAGAACGCGGCGCTGGAAGAGTTTGGTGAACTCGGTGACTGGCTGGTGGAAGACGGCGCTGACATCCTTCTGATAGAAACCATGGGGCGCATGGACGAGGCCCGATGCGCCCTGCGATCGGTTGCTAAACACTCCATTGATAAATGGGTGAGCTTTATACTGAAGGACAACTGTTTGATTCTTGATGGATCAGATCTTCTTCAAGCAGTGACCATGGCCACAGATGAGGGAGCTTCAGCGGTGCTGGTCAATTGTTCCCGATTGACAACAGCATTGGAAGCGATGGATGTTTTAACCGAAGTGACAAGCCTCCCGGTGGGGCTTTACCCCAACCTCGGGAAATCAATGCCGTCACCAGATGGCACCATAGAATCATTTTTCAGCTTGGCAGAATTCAGGAAGACAATGCACCTTGCCATATCTAAGGGGGCAAGAATCGTCGGCTCTTGCTGCGGTTCAGGGCCGGAACATACCGCAGCCTTGAGAAAAATGACGACGGATCAAGACGACAGTTTTCTCTAAGCGAAACTATTTGTAAGTTACAATCATGGACTTCGGTGAATTGCTGAATGAGCTGGCTCTTTCCCTCAATGCGCTTCACAGGCGGGATATTTGCGGACGCGGAGAGACTCTTGCGCAGTGCTTTATTCTCTCCTCAGTGCCCGATGACGGCATTCATATGAGCAGTCTTGCTATAAAATTGGGAATTGACAACAGTACACTAACACGCCTTATTGGAAACCTCGAGAGAAAAGAGTTTGCTTTCCGCGTCCGGGACGAGGAAGACAGACGTATCATCAATGTGTTCCTGACGGATGCCGGGCGTGACCTGCTGACAACATTCACAGAGCGACTCGATCTTTTGGGCCAGAGAATCCTTGATGACCTTCCGGCTGAAAAAAGGGAAAGGATAAAGGATTCTATTGAATCGCTGCTCTGGAGCCTGTCCCGGGATCTTCTGAAGGCCAGCTGATAATAATTGTACTATACAAATGAAGTCCTTATCATTTTCTGAAAAACTCCTGCACTGGTACGACCGGAAGGGAAGAGAGCTGCCGTGGCGGGGGACAAAAGATCCATTCAGAATATGGCTATCGGAGGTGATGCTGCAACAGACACAGGTGGAAACAGTCATTCCCTACTATGAAAACTGGTTGGAACAATTCCCGACGCTGGAATCGGTCGCTGGTTCGGAGCGGGATGAACTTCTGAAAATGTGGGAGGGACTGGGATACTATTCCAGATGCCGAAATTTTCATGAAGCGTGCCGGTTGGTTCAGAACAAGCATGCAGGTGAAATCCCAACGGAATGGTCTGACTTCCGGGCCCTCCCCGGAGTAGGCGATTATACAGCCGCAGCCGTATTGTCTATTGCCTTTCAACAACCTTATCCGGTGGTGGATGGAAATGTTCGCCGTGTAATGGCGAGACTGATGTCTTACGGTGAGCCAGCGCCAAAGGGAACGACCCTGTTCAAGGAACAGTTGGCTAAATGGATCAATAGTGACCGTCCCGGAGATTTTAATCAGGCAATGATGGATCTTGGAAGTGAAGTCTGCAAACGCTACACACCGCATTGCTCCGCTTGTCCGGTCGCTCAGCATTGTCACTCAAAACAGGAGGGGACTGTTGGGAAATTCCCCGTCAAATCGGTGAAGAAACCTCGCCCGCACAAAATAGTGGTGGCTGGAATCATCTGGAGAGGGGAAAAATTCCTGATTCAGAAACGACCTGCTAAAGGATTGCTGGGCGGGTTGTGGGAATTCCCCGGTGGGAAAGTGGAAAAGGGGGAGTCGCTTAGTGATGCGCTGATTCGAGAGATTGAGGAAGAGACAGGTCTTGCGGTTGCGGAAGGGAAAAAAGTTGGAGCGATAAACCATTCTTATACCCACTTCTCCATAACTCTTCATCTCTACCATTGCCGACCATTAAACGGCATTCAATCCAACAAAAACAGTCAGTTTCGGAGATGGATTTCTCCCCAGCAGCGGTCTCAATTCGCTTTTCCGAGAGCAACCCACAAGCTGTTCGAAATTCTCGAATCTGAAGCATGGAGGACCGATGCCTGATTTGCGTGAAAAACTACGCCGAACAGTGCACCGGGACAGTACAGCTAATTCTACGGTCGTTGATGGTCTTCGGCGGCTCTACAACCGTGGAAAGACAAAACAGTTTGCCGATGATTCATTCAGCAGGACCGCACGATATATTCATGAATATGTTGATGGTGAATACATCAATACCGCTTTTGGAGACATTTTTGTGACAACGACCAACTATGCCAGGCAGCACAAACACGGTGCCGTCGCTATGAATTCACTGCCGATTGTAAAAGGAAATCTTTTGCACAGATGGGGCCGTGTCTCTGAAGCAAAACATTTTGACCTGAAGCGGACCATTTTTATGGACATGGAAACGTCGGGCCTCGCCGGCGGAGGAGGGACAATACCCTTCCTCATTGGTATCGGGATTTTTGATCGGGGCTGTTTTCAAGTAAGGCAATTTTTTGCCGATGTTCCCGCCGTGGAAGAAGGGATGCTTAATCTTGTGGACGAATTTGTGAAACCTGCGGAGACACTCATCACATTCAACGGAAAAAGTTTCGACGTTCCCCAGCTTGAAACGCGTTACCATCTTAAGCGCCGCCGTTCCCCCTTTGCCGATCTAGATCATATCGACCTCCTCTACCCCAGCCGGCAGCTTTGGAGCGGAGAGTTATCCGACTGTCAGCTGCAGACATTGGAATCAAACATTCTCGGATTTGAGCGGGGAGACGATTTGCCGGGAAGCGAGGTTCCAGAGGCTTACTTCCGGTTCTTGAGGCGGGGTGATGCGGACCCTCTTTATCGTGTGTTTCAACACAATGCGGATGATATCACTTCATTGGCGGCATTGACGGTTCACCTTTGGCAGAGCCTCACCAATCCGGGTCAGAATGGCCGAAGTGGAACTCCCATGGCGCATGGAAGAATCCATCTTCGACTCGGCAATCGAATGAAAGCTGGCCAATCTTTCCGTAACGCCATGAAAGACGCCATATCCAATCAGGTGAGAATCCGTGCCGCATTGGACTTATCCATGGTATACAAGTCTGAGAAGAGGTGGCGTGATGCGGAAAAATTGTGGCGGCACGTTATTGAAAAGACCCATCACTTTCATCTTTTGCCCTACATTGAACTGGCAAAATACCTTGAACACAAGGCTAAGGGTTTTGAAGAGGCAACTTCTGTGGTGGAGAAAGCTATTGATCGCCTACCTTCCCATCGGCTTAAAGACCGAGACGCTCTTGAGCATCGTTTGAAGAGACTCCAGATAAGAATGACGAAAGAGAAAGCATCGAGATCATGACAATGTGGGGATGGCTTGTTCTGGTCTTGCTGATTCTTTTTGCCGCCGCGGCGGGGAAAATCCTACGCACCACTGAATTCCACGGCGAGCATGTCTCCCGGAAAGCAGTAGCTCCCCTCGGCTTCATACACACCATTTTTTCACTCATTTTTTATCCTATCGGTTTTGTCACATTTGTTTTCACTGTGCTGACACTGACACCCATCGTGTTCATATTTCATCCGCGGAACGTTCACTGGGTCATTCGATTTTATGGAAGATTAATGCTCCTCAGTTTTGGGGTAATTGCCAAACTCAACGGCCGGGAGAAACTGAAGCGGGACAAAGCATATCTGCTTCTGATCAATCACGAATCGCTGTTTGATGTCTTCTTAATGGCGGCATTGACATTTCGGCAGGTGACAGCTCTCGGCGCCGCCTATCAGTTTAAACTTCCACTCTGGGGCATCATGCTGAAGCGTTATGGAATAATTCCTCTGAAGCGCAGTAAAACGAGTCAGGCGATCAGTGCGGTAGAGATGGCAAAACAAAAACTGCAGGAAGGTGTATGTGTATTCATCGCACCCGAAGGAACACGGACTGATACAGGGGAATTAAAGCCTTTCAAGAAGGGACCGTTTCATCTCGCCTTTGGTGCGGAAGCGGATATTTTGATCGCCGTTTTCAAAGGTGCATTTGAGATAAAGCGGAAGACCGATTGGCGAATTCGTCCCGGGAGAGTGACGATTGATGTGGGTGATTTTATTCTCTATCATGACTACAAGAACAGTTCCATAGAGGAACTTCAGTCGCTTGTTCGAGTGAGGATGTTGGAACTTTTAGGGAAAAGTGATGGGAAAAAGATGGAGGGAATGTCGTGATTGAAATATTCGGAATTTCACTTTCCGTTGAATATGCAATGCAGCTGCTTGTGATCGCCTTTCTTGCAGCGTTATTCTTACAGTCGGGTTTTGATAAAGTTGTCGACTGGCGTGGCAATATTGAATACCTAATGGAGCATTTCGGCAAGTCTTTTTTATCACGCTTCGTGACTCCCATGCTTACAGTAATTACGGTTCTTGAAGTGGCAGCTGGAATCGCATGCGGTTACGGTTTAATTGAGCTGCTAATCTGGCGATCGACTAAATGGGCGCTTTGGGGAACATTTCTGGCGGGGGTCAATATCCTTTTTCTTTTTACAGGCCAGAGGATCAATAAAGATTACGTCGGCGCCGCCGTGCTTGTGAATTACTTCCTCCTGGTACTGGCCGGACTCTACATTATGACTTGATGGGACGGAAAAGATTAAAGCAGCTTATTTTGTTCGACATTGATGGAACGCTTCTCCATCCTGGCACCATCGCCCGGACGCTGCTGGACAGCATGGTGGCGGAGGTGAGTGGTACATCACCGGAACTAAAGGTAGAGGATGTGGCAGGCTTCACCGATCCGATAATTATGGAGACGGCCCTTCGACGAACCAACTTCAGCGACGGGGGATTATCATCGATGGTGAACGACCTTCTTGACCGCTACCCTCAACGGCTTGAAGAAGCCTATGGGGATCATGACGAAGCGTTCGTTTATGATGATGCAGTCGAACTGGCGCAAGGTTGTCTTTCCGAGGGATGGCAGGTCGGCCTCCTTTCAGGGAACATCAGGCTTGCGGCAGAGATTAAACTGCAACGATTCGGATTATGGGACATTTTTAAATTTGGTCTGTTCGGTGATGACGCCCGCAATAGAGAAGATCTGGTCTGGATGGCTGAAGAAGCATCCTGGGAGGCGCTCGGAGAATCCTATACACATGATCGAATGGTACTGGTGGGTGACACAGCTGAAGACGCCAAAGCGGCGAAGGTCAACGGTGTCCGGTCACTCATTGTCTGTCGTCGTCCAGAGACAAAAGAAAGAATTCAGTCAACCGGACCGACGTGGTTAGTTGATTCACTTGAAGAAACAGAAAGGATTATAGCATGGATGAGGGCGGAATGATGTACAATATTTATCTGATCGGGCACTTTACCCTGGCGGTGGTCTGGCTCGGAGCCGCCATTTATCTCGATTTCACATTTCTCAGCGGTTTTGACAAAGCGACCACCGAAGAGAAAAAAAGCTTGATAGCGAAGATAGGCTCCTTATCAGACAAGACTGAAATGGTTGCGTCATTCTTCCTACCTCTTCTGGGTGTGTTGATGCTGATAGATCGAACTTTCTGGCTCAAGGTGGGCACGATGCATGGCAAGATCACTTTGGCACTTCTTGCGATCGGTCTTTATCACGCCTCCCGGGGCGTATTGCGGAAGATGGAAGCGGCTTTAGAAAGTGGTAATCCCATCGACACCTTACAAAAAAAGTATGTTGCCTTTCGGATAATCGTCCTCCTTTTTCTCGTTGTAACCGTGGGGATGATTGTGGCATATAAAAGTGGTATCATTTCAACGATTTTTCTCATTAAGTCGTGGCTGACCTGAGTTCCGAAGCAGTCGTCCGGAAATTCCGCCCCCATGAATATGGTGAGATTCATACACTTCAAGACGAAAGTTTTGCCGGTTCTTTGGACTTTGAAGTCCAAACCGTTGAAGGTGGAAACGAATTCCTTCTGGAGAGGTTCAAGGAGCGTGGTTTTCCTGAGGTGCTTCTCATTTCATTTATGTCGGAATGGTGCTCAAACTGCCATTATGGGGCACCGGAGCTGGCTCGCATTTATGATTCGTGGCGGGATAAAGGCTTCGGGCTTAGGGTCGTGGTGGAATACAGCGACCCTCTCACATGGCGGAAAGATTTCATTGAGAAACATGAAATCGACCTGCCGTATGTTATTGGGGAACTCGCCGAGAAGAACGAATCGAAAAAAGCTAACACTGCCCATTATCATATCAAATCCCTGATGGAGGATCAAAGAAACTGGGGTATCCCTTTACATATTTTGGTTGTGGGAGGGAAGTTGGAGGAAGTCTATTATGTTACAGGCGAATTCTCCCCCGGTGCACTGGAAGATTTTCTGACTCGATGTCTCAGTTGATCATCGTAACGGCCTCAGGCTCGAATATGCTTCAGTTGCATCGGACTTGCACATCCACTGAGCCAAGTCCGAAATCAATATTAACTTCCATAATCTTGCACCATTTTCACTGTGAAAATAGAGATCGGAATACCCCGAGCCGAAAGTTTCATGCATATCAGAAGTTAAGATTGAATCTAAATGTAGTTTTCCAGGTGTCCCCCCCATCTAGGGACCGGGCGATATTGATGCGCCAGTCAAGATCCTCATCACCAATGCCGATACCTGCTGCTGACAGAGCATTCTCACTTATGGAACTGAAATCGGTAAAGCCGTAGATGTCTCTGTTCCAAGCGTTGCCGGTATCGATGAAAAGTGCAAAATAGTGATGGTCGTTTATGAATGCGGGGAGAAGAAGAAGTTCAGCATTAAGCTGAGCCATTCTGTCCCCGTTCTGGGTTTTGTAAGGATGAGCACTTACCGAGCCAAGGCCACCGACCCCAAACGCTCTAAAGTAGGGAAGAACTCCTTGGGATTCTCCTACTATGGTTCTGGTACGAATGAGAATGTCCGGTCCCATCTCCCAACTGAGATGGAATATGGTGGAGAAACGATCAAATTTTTCGAGATTATCCGATGAGAGAACTGATTCCCCCTCCAGTGAAATCATGAACCTTGTGGAGAGGAAGTCTCTATTGAGAGTGCCGAAGATGATATTCCCGGTGATGGAATTTAGATTTCCACTTGAGACTGTAACTGATGGACGGAAGTTTCTATGTTTTTTGAACCATGATATAAGATTAGTTACCTCATCAAATGGGGCGACCTCAACAGAACGGTAAGCCATCTTGGCTTGGACAAACGATTCTCGGAAAGCCGCCCCTGCTTCGTACCCTTCTTCGCCCCATCTGTCTAAAAAGTCCTGACGTGCAAAAAGTGATGAGACACTGTTCTCATCTTCGGGTATTCGATAGTTGTCATCACTTCTGCTTTGCCGGAACGCGGAGACATAAAGGGTCGGCCCCACGCCGCTGCCCAATGTTTTCTCGAGCGTTAAACGCCCCGCCAGTTCGCGCTGACCGAAGCGGTATCCTAGGCTCAGACTGGTTCTGAAAGTAGATCTACTGCCTCTGTCCCACCGCCAGTTGAAGGGGGTGAGAAGTAACCCTTCATCCCTGTTGTAGATAAACGAATCCACATCGGGATGTATCAGTGACTCTCTCCTCAATCTCTCCTTGGTGGTGAACTCGTCATCAAAATCAAACTTTTGAAAATCTTCCCCTTCGGTGAAGTCCTCAGTCCGTGCAATATTAATCCCTTTGCGAATGTTTGCCTGGACGATTTCGCCTTTCACCGTGGCTCCGTCATTCTGGTATACTGTGCCACCGATAGTTACAATTCTCCCCTTTACGATGGCGCTTGCTTCAAGGATCGCGTCGCCACCGACAACAACAATCTGGCCATCGACCGTCCCGGCAACAAAGAGGTCTCCACCGTACACTTTGACATTTTCCTTGGATGTCTCCCCAACAGCCACGTAGTAGTCGCCAAAAAATCTGATCTCGCTTGTGGTGGTACCCTCTTCCGGCTCGAGTACTTCCATAGCGGCTGTGGTATCCTGAACCTGCCCGGCCAGTGTCAGCGGAAGGTATACGAGCAAAATCAGAACTGCTTTCAGGTAAAAACTTATCTACTTCTCCTGCCTGACCTTGATAGTACCCACGGACGCCTCCATATGGACATCAAACCGCCCATCGCCAGACCTTCCTTTACCCTTACTCATATTTCGACTCGAACTGATTGTTACAGGGAAATCGGATAGGATAGCCCCGCCGGGGTCACGGTCCAGGGAGAGGACCCGAAGATCCAAGTCGGCGGGGAAGTCTTTTGGCAGAGTCAAATCAATATCTCCAGCAGATGTTTTCACATCAATCTCATGATCTTCATACTGCCGATCCCAAATCTTGGATAGGGTAATGTTTCCGGCGGACGTCCTTCCATCAAAAGCGCCTCGAACAAGTTCCGCATCGATCTCACCTCCGGAGGTCCACACCTTGACACTGCCTCTGACATGCTTAATCTCGATGTCGCCGCCGGAAGTGGACGCTTCCAGATCGCCAGTAATATCCTCGAGATCGATATTGCCAACGTTAGTGTGGAAATCGATGGTGCTTGTGGCGATAATCTCACGGGCAATGACGTCCCCGGCGTTTGTCTGTCCATAAATTTCACGGCCCACCACATCGTAAAGATCAATCTCACCCCCAGATGTCTTTAGGGTGACGCTTCCTTGAATTTTCTCACCTTTCACATCGCCGCCGTGGGTTTCACCCTTGAGTTCGCCTTTTAGGCCTTCAAATTCTATACTTCCCCCCGATGTCGATACAGACACGCGTCCGCTGATGTCAATACCTTCTACATTCCCGCCTGAAGTGTGAGCGGTTATCTTTCCCGAGAGACTTTTCAAATCGATATCTCCGCCAGAGGTGGCGATATCGATTTCACCCTGGACTTGATCGATATTAAGATCACCACCACGGTTCTGAATTGCCACTGAGAAAATGTTGGGGACGGTGATCTCAAGATTGTCGCTGAGGTGGCGTGTTTTATTATTGAGGCTCTCTACAATAATTGATTTGGCGTTGTCATCCGTTGATTCAGCGGTGATGGTCACCCCTACTTTTTTTAGGAGACGTTCAGCATTTTCGGTCGAATTAACATTGAGATAACTTCTTCTGATGATGCGAACTTCCTGTGCCACATCTCCTGAAACAGTGATATCCCCTCGAAAGTTTTTTATGATCAATCCACCGTGGATGGTGGATTCAAGGGTTTGAATAGAGGTTACCAAATATTTGTTATAGGCCAGCTTCTCAAATTTCTGCCCAAACAAGCATGGCAATGGGAAGATAAGTATCAGAATATGCCTATTCCACTTCATTTAAATAACTCCCCGATGCTTTCAAGCTCTGTGTTTTCCAGAATATGACGACGATTATTTGTCGGTAGCTGTTGTGGGAAGTTAGGGGGAGAAAGAGAAAAGTGAAAAGGGGAGAGGGTCTAAAGTCCTGTTTCGTAAACAGTCGCTTTAACTTTCTTAAGAGTGCTTTCAAGAAGGTTGCTTTCCTCTTTGGTGAGTTCCACCTCGAGAATCTTTTCAATGCCACCAGCGCCGATCACAGTCGGTACACCGATGAAATAACCGTTGATGTCGTATTCTCCCTCGCAGTATGCCGCTGAGGGGATGACACGTTTCTTATCCTTGAGATAGGCTTCGATCATTTCCGCAATCGCGGCTGCGGGACTGTAAAAAGCACTCCCTTTGCCATAAAGCCTAACAATTTCGGTTCCGGCTTCCTTAACACGCGTCACAATCGAGTTGATCTTCTCTTGAGACAGAATGTCCGTCAGAGGTACGCCGCCGACGGTGGCCGTCCGGGTGAGGGGAACCATGGTTGGTCCATGACCGCCCATCACAATGCATGAGACATCTTGCACGGACATGCCAGTCTCCATGGCGATGAAGGTTCTAAAACGGGCGTTATCAAGGGCACCGGCCATTCCCACCACTCGGTTCTTCGGAAAGCCGCTGACCTTGTGGAAGGCATAGACAATAGCATCGAGGGGATTGGAAACGACGATGACGAACGCTTCAGGAGCAAACTTTTTCACGTTCTCAGCCACGTTTGAAATAATACTAAGGTTGGTGGCAAGGAGATCTTCGCGGGTCATTCCCGGTTGTCGGGGAACACCGGCGGTAATGGCTACCACATCGGCACCTTTGAGAGTGTTGAAATCGCCACTGCCGGAGAGGTTCGAATCGTAACCGTCATGAGGCCGAGCCTGCATGATGTCCAAGGCCTTTCCCTTTACCATCCCTTCAGCTTCAGGGATGTCTATAACAACAACATCGCCCAATTCTTTCTGGGCTGAGATGAGGGCGAGAATCCCGCCAATCTGACCGCCGCCTACGAGAGCAATCTTTTTTCTAGACACTGGAGAGTCTGACGGTTAGGGGTGGGCGTCAGTTAAGGACGCTGACGATTTTCCGACTCTGTCCTCTTCGAGAGAACTTAATGGTTCCGTCAGCCTTGGCAAAGAGGGTATCATCACCTCCTATGCCGACATTAACGCCAGGATGAATCTTCGTCCCTCGCTGGCGTACAATGATTGAACCGGCAGTTACAAATTGTCCATCTGATGCCTTTACACCAAGCCGCTTTGATTGACTGTCGCGGCCGTTCTTGGTACTTCCCATTCCCTTTTTATGGGCCATAATTATTCTCCTTCATTGGAGGCATCCTTACTCTTCTTCGGGGAACTCTTTTTTGAAGTGCCGCTCTTTATGTTTTCCACGCGGATTAGAGTGAATTCTTGACGGTGCGTATTCTTAACGCGGTAACCCTTCCGCCGCTTCTTTTTGAAGACAGGAACTTTCTTGTCCCTTCCGTGCTCGAGAACAGTAGCCTCCACTGCGGAGCCGGAAACAGTCGGTTGGCCAACCTTAATGTCACTGCCGTCATCAAAAAGAAGGACGCGGTCGAAAGAAATTTTCTTCCCTTCCTCTTCTTTTTGATGAGGAACCTTCAACTCGAGACCTTCCTCAGCCCGGAACTGCTTTCCCGAAATATCTACTATGGCGTACATCACTTAAAGTCCAACTTTTTCAGCCAAGAAACTTATCCATATGAAGATGCATGAGTCAAGCTATACTTCCTGCGTCACGTCGACCGCATTTTTCCTGGAAAAGAATCGATACTCGCTCGGCCCCAGTGTCTGGTCCGAAGTGATGTTAATATGAATAAAATTCTTCCACATGAATTTTTTCATCACCTTTTTCTTCGATTTCTCAAGGTAGTCGACCATTTCAGGGTGAAGTTTTAGCGTAAGACGTCGATCCCGTCTTTTTATTTTGAACTTCCTGATCCAGCTGTCAATTTCACTGATGACGGCATCTTTGGAGGGGATTCTGCCACTGCCGTTGCAGGTTGGGCAGACATCGCTGAGCGAATCCCTGAGTGAGAGGCGGATACGCTGTCGAGTCATTTCGAGAAGGCCGAAATCGCTGATAGGTGAAACAGCCATCTTGGCGCGATCCTTTTTTAGTTCCCGGCGAAGTTCCTTGTAGACCTTTTTCTTGTTTGCGTCCTCATGCAAATCGATAAAATCGATGACAATTAAGCCGCCGATGTCTCGAAGCCGTAAATGCTGAGCTACCGCCTTTGCCGCTTCGAGGTTAATCTTTAGTGAATTCGCCTCGTGATTTCCTTTACCGACAAAGCGGCCGCTGTTTACATCGATCACAACCATCGCTTCTGTATGCTCGATGATGATATAAGCGCCACTCTTCAGCCAAACATTTCTGCGAACAGATTTGGCCACCTGCTCGTCAATTTTGTGGTGGGTGAAAAGAGGAGTTTTTCCTCTGTAAAGCTCGAGACGAGAAGTCATTGTCGGAGCGATATTCTGTATATAGTTGTGGGTCTGCCGGTGGAGCTTTCGAGAGTCTATGAAGAACTTGCTTATATCATCACTCAGCAAGTCCCGAATCACCGCAGAGACACTTTCTATATCCTCAAAAATTATATCAGGGGCCTCAACGCTTTCAGCCTTTCGGTCGAGGTTGCGCCACTGTTTGAGGAGGATATCGAAATCCTTTTTGATGACGGCAGCGCTCTTTCCTTCCGATTCCGTACGGACGATCACTCCCACGTCATTGGGAAGGAAGTCCCGGATCAGCTTGCGCAGTCGACGCTTCTCATATTTGTCCCAGATTTTCTTGGATATTCCAATGAAGTTAACGTTGGGGATCAGGACAACCAGGTGGCCTGGGATAGCAAGGTTAGTAGTAACACGTGGGCCTTTACCGGAAAAAGGCTCTTTAATGACCTGAACCAATATTTCCTGATCCTTTTGGAGTTCAACCTCGATATCCTTGTGGGGGACTGGTTTGCTATTCCGTCCGTTTTTCCCATTTGGTTGATTCCTCGGTTCGTCATCATCTTCTTCAGAAGTTGACGCCTCTTTAAGATATTCGGGATTGTTAATCTCGGAAAAGGGGAGGAATGCATTAATCTCTTGACCGATATCGACAAAGGCGGCCTGCATTCCTGGGAGAACATTTTCCACTTTCCCCTTGTAGATATTGCCGACCAATCCCATTTCATCCGGTTTTTCCACATAGAACTCAACCAAGACTCCATCTTCCTGCAAGGCGATTCGCCTTTCGCTGACGGTCTCGCTTACGAAAATTTCTTTACGCATAAGGGTCTCCCTTTCTGCTTATCCGCTGACGTGAGCCGGGCGGGGCCGGCATTTGGAGTCAGCCGTTACTAAAGGATGCAGTAAGCTTGTAGGTGCCGTTTCCGCGAGCGGCTATCTCACTATGCATCATATTCTTCTGCTGTCCACTTCGGTGGACCTTGAGGGAGGGTTATTAAGGAAGGGAAAAAAGAACTCTTTTCTACTGAAATCGACGCCTTTTTGGCAAATTCGAAAACACTTATGTCAAAAAATCGCTAGGGACCTTCCGGAGTCTCCCTCGACCACGGAAAATAAGCCAAAAACTGCCCTTACCAAAGGTTTTTGTAAATGGATGGAATTTGTTCCTTTAAGATAATAAAGGGTCGTAAACTTTGAC
Organism: Fidelibacterota bacterium UBA6931; assembly: GCA_002448795.1. GTDB lineage: Bacteria > Fidelibacterota > Marinisomatia > Marinisomatales > S15-B10 > S15-B10. Next base: position 117,324 of record DKAH01000018.1, on the reverse strand, counting down.
AGTCGTGATTTGCGCCATATTGCCGCGACACAAAAGAAAGGTGCTAAAAAGGCTCGCAGCCCCGGTAAGCACCGGGGCGTTTTTATTATGAAGAAGATCGGCGACATAGTGCGCGAACGAATCCTCGTCCTTGATGGGGCCATGGGGACAATGCTCCAGTCTTACAAACTGGAGGAGACTGATTTTCGTTATGAGATGCTGAAAGATCACCCTTCTGATCTGAAGGGCAATAATGATATTCTCAGTCTGACACGCCCTGATATTGTGGAGGAAATTCACACCACCTACCTTGAAGCCGGAGCCGATCTGATCGAGACCAATACATTTAACGCCAATTCAGTCAGTCAGTCTGATTATGGGACAGAAGTTTTAGTCTACGATATGAACCGGCGGTCAGCGGAGATTGCCAGAAAGGCGGCAGATACATTCACCGATAAACCTCGCTTCATCTGCGGCGCTTTAGGTCCCACCAACAGGACGACTTCCCTCTCTCCAGACGTGAACGATCCCGGTTTTAGGAATGTCACTTTCGATGAACTGGTAGGAGCATATAGTGAACAGGCGAAAGGCCTTCTTGATGGAGGTGCTGATATCTTGTTGGTTGAGACCGTCTTTGACACTCTCAATTGTAAAGCGGCTCTTTTTGCCATCAGGACGCTGTTGGAGGAGAGAAGTGAAAAAATCCCTGTCATGGTCTCCGGTACCATTACTGATGCCAGCGGAAGAACCCTTTCAGGGCAGACCGTAGAAGCGTTCTGGCACTCGGTGAGACATGCCGATCTTTTTGCTGTCGGTCTCAACTGCGCTCTCGGTGCAGAGCAGATTCGCCCCTTTCTTGACGCCCTTTCCACTGTGGCGGACACTTTTGTCTCCGTCTATCCTAATGCGGGTCTCCCGAATGAATTCGGGGAGTATGATGAAACTCCAGAGAAAATGGCGCAAATTGTTGGTGAATTCGCCGATAGCGGTCTGGTCAATATCATAGGCGGTTGTTGCGGAACCACACCGGAACATATCACGACCCTAGCGGAAAGGGTGAAGAACATTCCACCAAGAGAGGTTCCCGTTATCGATCCTCTCACAAGGCTGAGCGGTCTCGAACCTCTCACGATCCGGTCGGATTTGAATTTTGTCAATGTTGGTGAACGGACAAATGTTACAGGCTCAGCGAAATTCAGGAGACTAATTTCTGAGGACAGTTATGAAGAGGCTCTTTCGGTAGCGAGAGATCAGATTGAAGGTGGAGCGCAAGTGATTGACGTCAACATGGACGAGGGGCTCCTAGATTCTGAGGCGGCCATGGAGAAGTTCCTTCGGCTCATCGCCTCGGAACCGGATATTTCCAGAGCCCCCATCATGGTCGATTCGTCAAAATGGTCGGTGATTGAGACGGGACTTAAGAATATTCAAGGGAAGGGAATTGTCAACTCCATTTCCCTTAAGGAAGGGGAAAAGCCTTTCTTGGATCAGGCTTCTCTCATCCAAAAGTACGGTGCTGCCGTGGTCGTGATGGCGTTTGATGAAAAGGGGCAGGCTGACACAACCAACAGAAAAGTGGAAATATGTCAGCGGGCCTTTCGCCTCCTCACTGAAGAAGTTGGGTTTCTACCGGAGGACATCATTTTTGATCCGAACATTTTTGCTGTGGCAACTGGGATTGAGGAGCACAACGAATACGCGGTCGCCTATATTGAGGCTGCTCGGACCCTGAAGCAGACGCTCCCCGGGATCCATGTGAGCGGCGGAGTCAGCAACCTTTCGTTCTCCTTTAGGGGAAACAATGCTGTTCGGGAGGCAATGCATTCTGCGTTCCTATACCACGCTATTCAGGCGGGGATGGATATGGGGATTGTTAATGCCGGCCAACTTACGGTATATGACGACATCGAACCAACCCTCCGGGACGCCATCGAGGATGTACTTTTCAATCGCCGGGAAGACTCAACTGATCAGTTGGTGGAACTGGCGGAGACCTTTCGTGGTGCCAGCAAGAAAAGGGAAGTCGATCTCTCATGGAGAGAGGCTTCCGTCGAAAAGCGGCTTCAGCACGCCCTTGTGGAGGGGATTGTGGACTATGTGGAAAAAGATACAGAAGAAGCACGTCACAAGTGTGATCGACCTATTGAGGTAATTGAAGGCCCCCTCATGGATGGTATGAATGTGGTAGGTGACTTCTTTGCCTCGGGAAGGATGTTCCTGCCGCAGGTCGTGAAATCGGCGCGGGTCATGAAGAAAGCAGTGGCGTATCTTGTGCCGTTTATTGAAAAGGAGAAGGATGAGCTAGGCCTGACGGGTCTGTCCAACGGCAAGATTGTCCTCGCCACCGTCAAGGGGGACGTCCACGACATTGGCAAGAATATCGTTGGTGTTGTCCTCGGCTGCAACGGCTATGATGTGATCGACCTCGGCGTCATGGTGGCATCAGACAAAATTCTAACCATAGCGAAAGAGGAAGGGGCCGATATTATCGGTCTCTCGGGCCTCATTACACCAAGTCTTGATGAGATGGTTCACGTGGCTAAGGAGATGGAAAGACTGGAATTTGATACGCCGCTCCTAATCGGTGGCGCCACCACGTCACGGACGCACACGGCGGTGAAGATCGAAGAGAATTACTCAGGTCCCACAATTCATGTGCTGGATGCCTCACGGTGCGTCGGTGTGGTGAGCAGACTGATGAACAGTGATGAAAAGGGAACTTTCATTCAGGAGCACCGAGAAGATTACCTTACCATTCGAGAACAGCGAAGCGGTGGGAGGAAGGTGAATCAGCTGACGATCGAAGAAGCGCGAAAGCGGAAGTTCAGTTGTAACTGGAAGAAACATCAAATTCCAAAACCCAAGATAAAAGAACCAAGCGTCTTCCAAGAGTATCCTCTTGCTGAATTGGTGAATCACATCGACTGGTCACCGTTTTTCCACGCGTGGGAGCTGAAGGGAAGATATCCGGCGATTCTCAAGAGTGAGAAGTACGGCTCCGAGGCGACGAAGCTGTTTGAAGACGGCCGGGAGATGTTAGAGAGAATTGTATCCGACAAGCTCATCACAGCGAAAGGGGTGGCGGGCATTTTCCCAGCACGTGCTGAAGATGAGGCTGTTTTTCTCGAGAATGCCGAATTTCACTTTCCGCGACAGTTGGTAGACAAGGGAAGTAGCGGAATCAATTACAGTCTGGCAGACTTCATCGCTCCTGAAGACGATTGGCTCGGTCTCTTTGCGGTGACTGCGGGATATGGGGTGAAGGAACTGGCAAACAAGTTTGACGCGGACAACGACGATTACAGCGCCATCATGGTGAAGGTGTTGGCGGACAGGCTGGCGGAGGCGTTTGCCGAGCGGCTCCATGAAAGGGTGAGGAAGGAGATCTGGGGCTATGATGAGAATGAACAATTGAACAGTCAGGAATTGATCAAAGAACAGTATAGAGGGATTCGTCCTGCGCCCGGATATCCGGCTTGCCCCGGCCATGAAGAGAAAGATACAATATGGAAACTTCTGGAAGTTGAACAGAGTGTTGGAATCTCGCTCACCGAAACGCGAGCGATGGTTCCCGCCGCATCGGTTTGCGGATGGTATTTCTCTCATCCCGAATCGTGCTATTTTAGTGTGAGGCATATCGACTAAATGTACCAGCGATAATCCACCGCACTCAATGCTAGATTTGGCTCTCCTTTATTCAAGCTCTTGTCTAATTTTGAGATATGAATCGAGAGCTTGAAGTCGCTACAAATGCCACCCATGAGGCAGGAAAGATACTCCTCGATTTTTACGATTCCGATTATGTGGTAGATGACAAGGGGACGTCTCCTATGTATTCGGGCTCGAATCCGGTAACAGATGCCGACCGTGCTGCCGACAGTTATTTGCGAGAAACTCTAACTGGAGAATTTCCGGACTACGGTTGGTTTTCCGAGGAGACGAAGGACTCGCCTAAGCGGCTCTTCAAAGAGAGAGTCTGGATCGTCGATCCCCTTGACGGGACGAAAGAATTCATCGAGAAAGAGCCGATGTGGGTGGTAAGTGTCGCTCTTGTTGAAGATCACGAACCGGTGCTGGGGATCCTTTACAATCCTCTCAAGGAAGAACTTTTCACCGCAGTGAAGGGGGGAGGCGCAGAGCTGAATGGAGAAACAGTCACTTGCTCCCAGAAAACCGACCCTTCGAAAATGGTTATCCTCAATAGCAGGACTGAGACACTAGACGGTCTGTGGCTCCCTTTCAAGGGAGCGTTCAAAAAGCTGATGGGTGTCGGTAGCGTTGCATACAAACTGGGACTTACAGCGGCGAGGAAGGCGGACGTTTTCGCAACCCTTCGCCCCAAGAATGAGTGGGATGTCTGCGCCGGGCACTGTATCCTTAACGAAGCCGGTGGAACTATGATAGACCTCAATGGGACTGAGCCAACGTACAATAATGAGAATACGCTTTTCTCACCGGGTCTTGTGGCAGGGAATCGCGAAGCAGTTGAAAACACTTTGAGAATGTTGACAACTGAGGTCGCTGAAAGTGCATAGAAAAGGATTTGACACTTGAATATAAAGTCAAATTTAGAGTGGGAAAATGAGGCTGATCAGTAATGACTAGTGCCAAATTCCCTGAAGGAGCAATCCGGTGTCTAGATAAAGGGTTTGTCCGTCTGGTGGATTCCATGGGCGGGGATGATTCCATTGTCCAGGCGGCTCGAGTGAGCTACGGCAAGGGAACGCGGAAAGTGAGCCAGGATCGGGGTCTTATCCGTTACCTCATGCGCCATCGGCATACCACGCCGTTCGAAATGGTGGAGTTCAAGTTCCACGCGAAAATGCCAATTTTTGTGGCGCGACAGTGGGTCCGCCACCGCACTGCCAATATCAACGAATATTCTCTGCGATACTCAGAAGCAAGAGACGAGTTCTACATTCCTGATCCGGAGCATGTTCAGTTTCAGAGTGACCTGAACAAGCAGGGGCGAAGCGGAAAAGTGCCTAAGGAACTCACAGAAAAAGTACGGAACTATTTTACTGAAATCTCCCAGCGAACATTCGAAATGTACCAGGAACTGAATGAAGCCGGCCTGGCAAGAGAGTTGATTCGCGCCATCCTGCCGGTGAACCTTTACACCGAATGGTACTGGAAAAACGACCTTCACAATCTGCTCCATTTCATCGGCCTTCGCTCCGACCCTCATGCTCAGTACGAAATTCGTGTCTATTCGGATGCCATGGCTACCTTCATTCAGGATAGGGCCCCTTTTGCCTGGGAGGCGTATCAGGATTATGTGGTGAATGGTCTCAGGTTCTCACACGTTGAGCAGAGCCTTCTGGAGCGGTATCTTCCGGCAAGGGTGATTAACGACTTACTGGAAGATCTTGCCTACGGCATCACCGCCACACTTCATAATAACAAGCCGAGAGAAGATAGCGAACTTTACAACCTCTATCAAAAACAGGGTGGAACAGATGCACAATCCGACTTCCATTTGAAATGGCAATCGGGAGAGATTGAAACAGGCAATGTACGGGAGATGAGAGAGTTCAGGGATAAATTGGCATCAATGAAGCCATAGATAAAAATTACAGGAGGCTACGGCAACCATCGATGTATCTGTCCATCACCATATCATCATTAACGGGAATAAGATTTACTATTTTACAGATCATGGACTGATCTGAGGTGCACGCTCATCTGTTGGCGGAACGGCTGTTGCTGTTCTATATTTCCGTATCCCGGTCAAACAGAGTTTCAGGATGAGAGATAACAAGCTGAAGAAATACGATCCGACCGTTACACCTATCAACAGGCAGCGGCTTGCCAAGAATGTGATGGATGATGAATGGATTGCACAGTTTCTCACTGAGATCCAGATCGGTCACATCGCTACGCGATGGGAAGAGCAGCCGTTCATCAACCCTTCCACATTCTGGTACAGTTCTGAAAAGCACGAGATCTACTTTCATTCCAATGCTATTGGGCGTGTGCGGGCGAACAGCCAGATGCACCCGGAAGTGTGCTTTGAGGTCTATAAATCGGGGAGGCTTCTTCCGTCCAACATTCCGCTGGAAAAGAGTATGCAGTATGAGAGCGTGGTCGCCTTTGGGAAGATTCGTGTAGTAGAAGATCATGATGAAAAGCGGGACTATCTTCAAGGGTTGTTAGAAAAATATTTCGGAGAGATGGAATCGGGAAAAGATTATAGGCCCATCACGGAAGAAGAGCTGAAGCAGACCTCTGTCTACGCTATCGCTATTGAAAGCTGGAGTGGTAAGCGGAACTGGAAGGAGCGGGCCGATCAGGGCGATGCTGACGAATGGCCTCCCCTTGATGAAAAGTGGTTTGACCACTATTGATCACTGATTCCCTGACCTGCTAGTGCAGTGGAATTCAACCGAGCTAAAGTTGTTGATAAAAACTTCACGGCCGCCATAACGGAGGGTCGTTTTCCCACCTCTCGCCTCAGAGCCGAAGCTACCTATCATTATAATGACGACCTTTTAGCTGGGCTTTTTGAGGCCCAAATAATCAGCCGTCAATTCGATCTTAAAGCGAGGGAGATGAAGGAGAGGGACGCCTGCTTCTACACCATCGGCAGTTCCGGTCATGAAGGGAACTGTGTTTTTGGGCGCCTGTTCCGTTCGGATGACATGGCGTTTCTTCACTACCGCAGTGCAGCTTTTTTTATTGAGAGAACCCGGAAAAGTCCCGGGAGAACGCCGCTTTATGATCTTGCCCTCTCCTTTGTCTCTTCATCGGAGGATCCCATTGCCGGTGGTCGGCACAAGGTGTTTGGAAGCTCTGAAATGGCCATGCCACCCCAGACTAGCACCGTTGCATCTCATATCCCGAAGGCGGTGGGGGCGGCCATCAGTATCGACCGAGCGGCGGCGTTGAACCTTGAAGATCGAATCTTGGACGATGACAGCATCATTATCTGCAGTTTTGGCGATGCCAGCCTGAACCACGCTGCCGCACTTTCAGCGTTCAATACGGCCCTTTGGGGGAGCCATCACGGCGTCCCTGTGCCTATCGTATTCCTTTGTGAAGATAACGGGGTCGGCATTTCTGTAGAGACACCATCGAACTGGATTGAAAGCACATATAGCGGCCGCACAGGTCTGCAATATATTCAGTGTGATGGTCTTCATCTAATCGACCTATTGGAAAAAGGTACGGCGGCAGAGCTTTCAGTCCGGCGAAACCGAAAACCGATCTTTCTCCACATGAAGACCGTTCGGTTGTTGGGACATGCCGGTTCGGATATTGAAAGCACTTACCATTCACAGCAAGAGATTGAAATGGCGGAGATGAATGATCCGCTTCTTCACTCAGCAAGGATTATGAGAGAGCGAAACATAATGAGCACTGAGGAGATGGCAGCGCTCTACGAATCGCTTCGGCAGCAAGTGAGTGCGGTTTTCGAACACGCCTCCAGTCGGCCCAAGCTCAAGACCGCTGAAGATGTGATGACGACCATACTATCACCTAGGGGGGGGAGTGATTCACCGACTGTCCCAAGTGAGCAAGAAAGAAAGAAGTGTTTCGGAAAAGAGTTTTCCCGGTTGGGCGAACCGCAACACATGGCAAAGTTGATCAACTATACCCTCACTGATCTGCTTGCCCGTTACCCTGGTGCGGTGGTATTCGGTGAGGATGTGGGACGGAAGGGGGGCGTCTATCATGTTACCGCCGGGCTACAAAAGGCTTTCGGTCCCCGGAGAGTTTTCGATTCCCCACTGGATGAGACGTCTATCATCGGCACCGCCATCGGGATGGCCCACAACGGTTTTCTTCCTATCGCCGAGATTCAGTTCCTTGCCTATTTCCACAATGCCGAAGACCAACTCCGGGGTGAGGCGGCGACTCTGCCATTCTTCTCTCAGGGGCAGTTTGTAAATCCCATGATCCTCCGCATACCCGGACTGGCGTATCAGAAAGGGTTCGGAGGCCATTTCCACAACGACAATTCTCTCGCTGTTTTTAGAGATATACCGGGTATCATCATCGCTTGTCCCTCCAATGGTGCCGACGCCGTCGGAATGCTCAGGACAGCCGCCCGGGAGGCCTATGAGAACGGTCGCGTTACCGTTTTTGTAGAGCCCATTGCGCTCTATATGACGAAAGACCTTTTTGAAAACGGGGACCGCGGCTGGAGTTTCACCTATCCTGATCCCGATGATAAAATCGAACTAGGAACGTTTGCGGCGTACGGTACAGGCCGGAATCTCACCATCGTCACTTACGGCAACGGAGCCTATCTGTCCCGGCAGGCGGCGGCTGAACTGGAGGCAAAACATCGTAAGAAATGTAAGGTTATAGACCTTAGATGGCTCGCGCCCATGAATGAGGAAAATCTTGTGAAGGCGGTGGGGAAATCTGCGAACATTCTTATTGTTGAGGAATGCCGCCGTACCGGCTCGCTGGGGGAGGCGCTAGTGGGACTGTTTGCTCAGCGGTGCGCTCACCATCCTGTCATACAACTTCACGCCGCTGAGGATAGCTTCATCCCCCTCGGTGTTGCCGCCACAGCCACACTCCCGACGAAAGAGACTATTCTCACCACCGCGCTAGAGATATTGAGTTGAAGGAACGGATTGCAGTCATTTGTCCCGGTCGGGGGTCATACACGCGAGATACACAAAGCTATCTCACCAGCGGCGATTTTGGAGATGATATCGTCCGGCTGGATGCCCAGAGAAAAGCCGACAGCCTCCCCACACTCACAGAACTCGACAACACTCCCTTTCGTGCTTCAACACATCTTCCGGGTGAACACGCCTCACTCCTCATCTATGCCTGTGGACTAATGGACTTTCTCGCCATCGATAGAGATCGCTTCGACATTGTGGCACTATCGGGTAACTCCATGGGGTGGTATGCGGCGCTTGGGCTCGGTGGTGCACTAACCGATGGTGGTGATTACACATTGGTTCAGACCATGGGCGCTATGATGAAGGATGGCCTCGTAGGGGGGCAGCTAATCTACCCTCTGCTGGATAAAGAATGGCGGCGTGACAGAGAGAAAGAAGAGTTGATAGCGGAAGCTCTGGAATCGGCCGGGGGCTCCCTCCATCAATCCATCCATTACGGCGGTTATTCGATTATCGGCGGGGAGGAAGAAGCGCTGGAAACACTGGCAAAATCGCTCCCGTCCATTAATGATTACCCTTTCCGGATTCCCTACAACGGTGCTTTTCACACACCTCTTATGGCGGAGATATCCTCCCGTGCTTTCGAGATTCTTCCGGAGAGTCTGTTCCGTCAGCCGTTATTGCCACTGATTGATGGCAGGGGGGTTGTCTGGCGACCCCATTCAACGTCAGTCTCCACCCTGAGAGATTACACTCTCGGCCAACAAGTGACGGAAACATTTGACTTTAATACCGCTGTCAAAGTGACGGTGAAAGAATTCTGCCCTGACAGGGTGGTGGTTCTTGGTCCGGGGAATCAACTGGGGGGTGCCGTGGGGCAGATTCTGATTGAGAACAAATGGCTCGATATGGAATCGAAAGCGTCGTTCCTGAAAAACCAGGACAAGGATCCCTTTATCATCTCCATGGGAATTGCTGAACAGCGCGAGATGGTGACCAGAAATTACACCAAGGTAAAAAGAGGCTGTTGGCGAAGCTGAGATTGCGTTAAGTTTTCACACCATGAAATACATCGGGCCCGACTTTTACGACATTTCCAGCCAGCTTACGGAAGAGGAGCTTCTGGTTCAAAAGACCGCCAACGAGTTCGTGAATAACGAATTCAAACCTATTATCAATGATCACTATCATGCGGGAACGTTCCCCATGGAGGTGATCCCCAAGCTGGGAGAGCTCGGTTTCCTTGGTTCTACACTTCCGGAAGAGTCGGGGGGTGCCGCAGTAAGCTCAGTCGCCTACGGCCTCATCATGCATGAGTTGGAGCGGGGCGATTCGGGCTTACGCTCCTTTGCCTCCGTGCAGGGGGCGCTGGTGATGTACCCTATCCACGCCTACGGTTCCAACCAGCAGAAATCGCATTGGCTTCCCAAACTGGGGACCGGCGAGGCGGTTGGATGCTTCGGTCTTACCGAGCCCAACTTCGGTTCCAACCCCGGCGGAATGGCGACAAAGGCCTCCTGGGACGGCGACGACTGGATCCTAAACGGCGCTAAGATGTGGATTACGAACGGTTCCATCGCCGACGTGGCATTGGTGTGGGCAAAGGATGATGATGATGTGGTCCGAGGCTTCTTGATCGAGAAGGGGACGGAAGGGTATAAGGCACCGGAACAGCACGGCAAGCTGAGCCTTCGGGCAAGCGTCACATCTGAATTGGTGATGGAAAATGTCCGTCTCCCTGATTCAGCCCGACTGCCGGGAATAGAAGGATTGAAGGGACCTCTATCATGTCTGACGCAGGCGCGTTACGGTATTGCCTGGGGGACTATCGGCGCCGCTGTGGACTGCTACGAAACAGCGGTGGAATACAGCACAGAGCGGAAACAGTTCACCCGCCCTATCGCCGGCTACCAGATGACACAGGCCAAACTGGCTGAGATGCTGACACAGATCACAGAGGCACAGCTTCTGGCCCTCCGCCTAGGCCGGATGAAGGACGAGGATACCATGGATTTCAGTCAGGTATCAATGGCAAAACGGGCCAATGTTACCATGGCGCGGGACGCGGCCCGAACCTCACGCGAAATCCTCGGCGCCAACGGTATCACCGATGACTACTCCCCTATGCGCCACTTGTCAAATCTCGAGACCGTTATCACCTATGAGGGGACCCACGAAATGCATACTCTCATCCTCGGGCAAAAGATAACAGGCCTCGCAGCGTTCGATTAATTATACATCCCCCATCTTGGGAAACGGCGCAAAAAATTCTTAATCGTTAAACTACGGCAGGAGGTCTTTCTGCAAAGTTAAATGATTAGCGAAATTTCCTCTCCTGTAAAGATCACTTCCTTTCCCGCCGTCTCTATGACCGCCTCTCCATTTTCGGTGATTCCAGCGAAAGTACCCTCTCTCGCCTCATTGCACTGATTGAAGGTGATGGATTGCTTCAGGTGATCGCACCGCTCCAGCCATGCCGATCGAAGAACGTTGCCGTTACCGTTCACCAGTTTATTTACCAGCGGTTCGAGGGCGTTAAGTGTCCAGGCCACCACAAGCTCCCGCTGAATAGGCGCCCCTTTTTCCACCGACAATGTGGTGGCGATTGCGCGGAGTTCCTCGGGTAGTTCTTCCGGCTGTTCATTAACATTGATGCCGATGCCAATGACTGCCCACTCTACCACCTTGTTGCGGACTTGTGTTTCCACCAAGACGCCGCCGCATTTTTTACCCGAAAGTCGAATGTCGTTGGGCCATTTAAGGACGGGCAAGAGACCAAACTTTGACAATGCCTCAGCCACGGCCGCACCGGCGGCGAGGGAGAGGAGACCGCTCTGCTCTGTGGAAATTCCCAACCGGAGGATGACGGAGAAGGTCACCGCCTTCCCCGGTGAAGCGAACCATGAACGTCCCCGCCGTCCCTTTCCTTGGTACTGCATGTCTGTAATTACCACCATACCATCGGTGGAGTCATCTGCGCTGATAAGCTCGAATGCCTCAAGATTGGTCGATTCGAGCCGCTGATAGTATTCAATAGTCCGGCCGAAGGTAAGCGTCTTCAGGTTGGCTTTAATGAGCTGAGGGAAGAGCATGGCCATAAACCGAACTTAACGAAAAAAGCCGCTGGAGAACCAGCGGCTTTCAAACGCTCTAATAATTGGGGTCGATCAGACCTTGGGACTAATACTGTCCCTCACCTGAAGCCTCATACCGGGATCAAGGAAATTGCTGTTTCCGTTCAACCGATCGGTATTATCCAGGTAAAGGATAATCCACGCCACAGGATCACCATACAGTTTACCGGCGATATACCACAGAGTTTCACCGGAACTCACTTCATATTCAGAAAAACCGGGCTTGAACTCTTCAACTTTGTTTTCCCGCCTCAAAGTGAGATAGTGGTAGGGGTAGATGAGGTTGGGATTTCCACCAATCTTCTCTTCATTCCAGGCATAGATTTCACGCCATCTGCGGAAATTCCCGTATTCCGACTCCGCAATCCTGATAAGGAAATCACCTGGAACAATCATATAAGTATCCCAGTCTGTCAGAGTGATATCGCTGCTTAGTACAGGCGGTTCAGAGACTTCTTCAACAGGAGCGTTGAGGTCCACCGATGGGCCGCTTTCTTCCTCTTCTACAGCAAATTCACTATCGTTCTGATTGAGGCCGAGTCTGTCGGCTCCTTCACCAGAAGCGTTCAGGTCGCGAGTGTCTTCTGGAGTTACCAAAGGTGCGGTTTGTTTTCCGCATGATACGATAAGCATCATGACGGAAAATGATCCAACCAATAGCTTCATGAATTTCATTTTTCTTTTCTCCATTCTGGAAACTGTTTTACAGAGTTTCTACGTCTAGCCCCACGATTCAGTTCCCGCGAAATAACTGTCTTTGAAGGATTGTTCCTTTGGGACGAGAGTCAAAATATGGCAGAGCGCCCATTCGTGTCAACCTTTTTTGTTAGGCGATTCGGTATTCTCCAAAAACCGACCTGAGGGCGTCGGAAATTTCTCCCAGCGTACAGTGAACTCTCACGCATTCAATGATGACCGGCATCAGTGACTCATTTCCTTCCGCTGTTGAAGTCAGCGATGAAAGAGCGAGTTCTGCCGCTGACTCATCCCGATTTTTGCGGAACGTTTCGAGTCGATCCAGCTGTGCCGAGACCGACTCCCGGTCAATCTCAAGCAGTTCAATTTGTTCTGTTTCGTCTTTCTCGAACCGATTCACCCCAACAACAATTCTTTCTCCCGAATCAATGTTCTTCTGGAATTCATAGGCGCTTCGAGCGATGGCCTCTTGGATGTACCCCGCTTCGATGGCCGCCACCGCACCCCCGCGGGCGTCCACCTCGGAGATGATCTCCACCGCTTCTTCCTCCAACCGGTCAGTCTCCTTTTCCACGTACCAAGATCCTCCCAGCGGGTCGACCGAATCAGTTACACCAATCTCATGTGCAATAAGCTGCTGTGTTCGAAGGGCGAGCCGGGCGGACTTTTCAGTAGGCAAAGCCAGCGCCTCGTCCCGGGCGTTTGTGTGGATAGACTGAGCGCCGCCGAAAACAGCTGCCAGTGCCTCAAAAGCTGTGCGGGAAACATTATTGTCAATTTGCTGTGCTGTCAGTGATGAACCGGCAGTTTGGACATGAAATCGGCACATCATAGATCTTTCATTTTTTGCCCCAAACTGTTCCTTCATAATTGTTGCCCAGAGCCGCCTTGCCGCCCGGAACTTTGCGATCTCCTCGAAAAAGTCCATCTGAGCGTTGAAAAAGAAGGAAATCCGCGGCCCGACGGCATCTACGTCGAGTCCCCGTTTCAGAGCAGCATCGACGTAAGCGATTGCGTTACTGAACGTGAATGCAAGCTCCTGGGCAGCGGTGGCGCCAGCCTCTCGGATGTGATAACCCGACACGGAAATCGTGTTCCATTGCGGCATAATTTGGTGGCAATACTCAAAAATATCGGTGACGATACGGAGGCTTGCCTCAGGCGGAAAGATATGCGTTCCCCGGGAAATATACTCTTTCAGTACGTCGTTCTGAACGGTGCCGCGAAGGGAGGCGGGAGGGACACCATTCTCCTCGGCCACAACGGAATAGAACGCCAGCATGATCGCCGCTGTGGCGTTAATGGTCATGGAGGTTGACACCTCTCCCAGAGGAATCCCTTTCAGGAGTATCTCCATGTCCTCAATCGTTGAGATGGGGACGCCTACGCGGCCGACCTCCCCCTCGACCATGGAATGGTTCGAGTCATATCCCATCTGCGTCGGAAGATCAAACGCTATTGAAAGGCCCGTTACCCCCTGTTGAAGAAGGTAGTGGTAACGCCGATTGGAATCTTCAGCAGATGTGAAGCCGGCATACTGGCGCATGGTCCATAGCTGCTCCCGGTACATGTTGGGGTAGATCCCCCGTGAGAAAGGAAACTGGCCGGCTTTCTCGGTCACGGATCAGAGAAGGGATTCATTTGATACCACGCTCTTTCTTGATTTTGCCATAAGCGTCATTCACTGCCTTGAATTTTTCTTCAGCCAGTGTGCCAAATTCATTCCCTAGGTGCGCCACTTTGTCGGGGTGAAACTTGGCCGCCATCTTTCTATAGGCACGCTTCACCTGATCATCGGTGGCGGCGGGATCAACCTCAAGGATGGTGTAGGCGCCGGTAGCTTCTTGCACATACATTGCCCGCATGGAGTCGAAGTCCGCCGGAGATACACCGATATAGCCGCAAATCCGTCTGATCGCGTCATCTTCCTTAGGGTGAAGCTGGCCATCAGCGTGGGCCAGTCCGAATAGACCGTGTATCAGCTCCAGACGTGCCGCATGATCCATCTCATTCATGATCTGGCGGCAGACCGCCTGAATTGGGTACTCCTGCTTGAGTATGTCTTTGAAAACCACCATCAAGTCTCTGGCGTTCTCTGCCCTGAAGTGCCTCGTCATGAACTCTTTCACATAAGTCAACTCGGACTTCAGCATTTTTTCGTCTGCTTTCATAACATGAGCAAGAAGCACCAGCAGGGAAATGGCGAAATCGCCGCCCCGTGTACGAGGGTAATCCTTTAGATTCTTACGCGGACCGCGGTAGCTAGTATAGTAATCCGGCTCGGTGGCCTGATCCGCCATATTCGCCAGAGAAAAACCGACGATCGCTCCAATGGGCCCACCCAAAACCCAACCGAGTCCACTCCAGAGAATCTTCTTGCTTACAGGCATATTTGACGCAATCGATAGTTCATTGGAAGGACTGAAATTACGTCTGTCTGGCGTAGAGTGACAGTAACTAAAAAGTTTGATTTTTCCGCAAATGTACTATATTGGGCGAATGCGCAGACAGCTGGAGAAATTGAAAACGCATGGAACCGTCGCCTGGTTTCGGTTAGGGCGGAAACTTGTAAAGCCTGAAATCACCGGCGCAATCCGGAAGGAGGGGAGAGGGATTCGAACGGCGTTGATTATTCTCCCCGAGGGCCGCAACAATTCCAGAATAGCACGATACTTTCTGAAGTCCATCTATCAAAACGGTGAAAAGGAGGTAGATTTCCTGATGGACAGATCACTCTACCGCGCTTTTCAAGACTCTCTACCTGAGCGGGTGAAAGTATATCAAGACGAAGACTTTAACTGGTTCAGGGTCCCAAGGCCGGAAACGGTCGAGCGGATATTTGACAGGCAGTACGAGGCAGTTGTAGATATGCATCCAGCCTTCAACCTGCCGTCCGCCTATCTTACACACCTTTCTGGCTCTCAGCTGAGGGTAGGCTTCGCCAGTAAATTTTCGGAACATTTTTTCAATGTGGAGATTGATAGTTCAAAAAGTGAGTTTCTCGAAAAAAGTTATCTGGCAGTACAAAAATTGCTTAACCTATGAATATTACCCTGTTTGAAACCAGGGAGTCTGCCGAAAGGCTGGACCCCATTGCCCTAACACGGCCAGTCTTCGACCTTCGGTGCGGTGGATTTACGTTCATGGAGAGAATCCACCTGCTGCGGCCGAAAACGACTCTCACTCTTTTTGTCCGGGACGAACTGGCGGAACTTACACGGGAGCGGTTCCCGGACTGCAAAGTCAACCCAGACACCCCTTCCGCTGGTCTTTGGCTGGACGGCGCGGTTCTTTGGAGGGAGGAATCGCTGAAATTGTTGAAAGAACAGAGTGACACAGCACTTATGAAGGAGGGGCGTTTGGTGGGGGGAAACCTGTCCAGCAAAGATGCTCGGGATTGGATCGCTGCCGGCGGACCATGTGAGGCTCCATCGCCAGTTTCTGGAGATGAGACAGACGTAACGGTTCTCAGCTATCTGTGGGACTGCGTCCATAAGAATGGTGATGCCATTCGAGACGATGCCAGCCATTTCTCGCTGGGAGAGATCAACGGACAGATTGACGATGGTGCTCATTTAGTAAACCGCGATGAGATTTTTGTAGGAGAGGAATCCCGTGTAAGGGTTGGAGCCATTATTCATGCTGAGTCCGGTCCGGTGATCATTGGTAAGAATGTTGTCATTCAACCCGGTGCATATATTGAAGGTCCTCTCTTTATAGGGGAAGGGTCCCTCATCAAGGCGGGAGCAAAAATTTTCGGGGAGACCACCATCGGCCCCGGATGCAAAGTAGGAGGTGAGGTGACGGAGTCGATTTTTCAGGGGTGGAGCAACAAGCAACATGACGGTTTTCTTGGTAACGCCTACATCGGGGAATGGGTCAATCTTGGCGCCGGCACCAACAACAGCGATCTGAAAAACAATTACAAATCTGTGGAAGTTATGGTGAATGGAGAACGGATTGACACAGGGAGTCTTTTCGTCGGCCTCTTTATTGGAGATCATTCAAAAAGCGCTATCGGTACACAGTTTAACACAGGAACGGTTGTGGGACCGGCGTGTAACGTCGTCACCGCCGGATTCCCGCGGAGAGCCATTCCCCCTTTCTCATGTGTCCTTCAAGGGAAGTCGAAAGGCCATGATTTCGATAGGTTCAAGAAAACGGCTATCGCCGCCAAAAACAGGCGGGGTCACTCATTTTCAGGGGCGGAAGAAGATTTGTTCTGTCGGATCGCCAAGGAGAGACACTGAAAAAATAGTATTGACGTAGGGTAGGTCACCGATTATATTAACGCCCCCTCTCCGAGGGGAAAAATAAGGAATCCAATGCATTCAGAAGGACTAATCTGCCCCGAGTGCAGCGTCCCCCTTGAGGAAGAGAACATTAAGGAATCGCTGGTCTGCATCAATTGTAAGACCGACATCCAGGACGCAAAATATCTCGATTTTATCGAATATCTGGTTGCTAACGGCATTGTGAAGGATATCGATTTCTTTGACATGAAGATCTATAAGGATGAGATTGAACGTCTCGATCCAACGGACCAGGAAGAGGTGGATCCTCAGGATTTTGAGAAAAAGAGAGACACCTTCTCGCTTTTCGAAGAAGAGGTGGAGACGGTGGAAAAAGACAATACAGAGGAATTGGACGTGTGGGAAGGTTTGGAGGAAGACTGGGAAGAGTTCAATCTCCGTAACAAGAATGAGGCTAAAAACCCCCTATTGAATAAAAAGAAAAAATCCCGCCGAGGGAGAAAGAAGAAATCGTGACCAAGAAAAAAGAACAGCAAATCAATATTGAACTGGATGAGAAGGTTGGAAGCGGTGATTACGCAAATTTTGTTGTTATCACCCATTCACCGGCCGAATTTGTGATGGACTTTACCCGCCTTCTTCCAGGCATGCCGAAAGCGAAGGTCAACTCGCGGATCATCATGGCACCCTCACACGCGAAAAGTTTTCAGAAAGCACTATATGACAATATAGAGAAGTATGAACAGCAGTACGGTGAAATCACCGTTCCGCAGAACGACTCCTTTAATCAGTATGGCGTAAAGGCGCCGGAAGATATCCTCCCTAACTGACAGGGAATCCTATCGGCCACGGCCGTTGCAGTCGACAACTTAGTGATAATGTTCGAACTGGTGTGAGTGTTCTTCAGCGCTCTGCTCAGTCTCGCACTCCAGTGTAATATCTCGTACGTCAAATTCCTCCTGAATGATGGATCGGATATTCTGCTTGATCGGTTCAGCTTCATCTAGAGAATCAACGGAAACTACCACATGGGCAGTCCCTACTGTTAGGTGAGAGCAGACCTGCCACAGCCGCACATCTAAAAAATCTTTCACGCCGTCGATCTCCATCACCCGCGTCCGCACCCTGTCTATATCCTGGGGTGACTTTTGAAGGAGGATTTCGGCACTGGCATATAGCACTTGGCCTGCGCCAATCAACAATAGAGAAGCGACAAAGGCAGCCACTATAGGATCGATGACGGGTTGATCGAAAACCTTAATGGCAATAATGCCCGAGACGACTGAGACAGACGCGAAGATGTCCCCAAGAATGTGGAGGTAAGCACTGCGGATGTTGACGTCGTGATGACGGTCCGGTGTGTGGTGAAAGAAGCGGATAACAATAATATTCACCGCAAGCCCGATAACAGCAATAAGCAGGGCGCCTTCTGTCTCAACATTACCGGGATTCTTGAACCGTTTCCACGCCTCAAGAAAAATGATGGCGGAGATGATGCTCAGAACGACGCCGTTGAATAGCGCGCTCATCACTTCAAGTCTGTGATAACCAAAGGCCATCTGCTGTGTGGGTCGCCGGCGGTGAGCAACGGATATGGCAAAGGAGGCGATTAGGATAGAACCGAGATCAGCAATGACGTGAAAAGCGTCAGAGATCAGACTGAGACTGCCGAAAGCAATGCCGCCCAACAGTTCGGCGAAAAAAGTGACACTCAAGAGAACCGCGGCAGTCTTGAGCGCTTTCTGAGAAGTTAACTGTTCCGTCATGAGGTTGGAGAATTTACCTCAAACAGGGGAGAGTGGTGAAGGGCGTGCTACTACAGGTTGGCCTCTAGCCGCAACATAACGAGGCGGCCGAGGGAAGGCCCACCTTGAATCTCAACATGATAGTCGTTGAAAAGATTGCTGACACTCAGCAACACTGCTGCTTTATCCATCAGTTGGTAGCGGCCGTGAAGATCGAAGATGGCGTAGGGACCGATGCTGCCGAAGTAAACCCCTGACTGCCATGGAAACTTGTCCACGTACCGGATACTCATGGTACCGGCAAATTTTGATTGAGGCGGCGCGTACTGAAGTTTGATGCCGCCCTTATGCTTTGGCGCGTTAATGGGATCTTTCGCATTTGTGATGGGATTGATGAAATCACTCATGCTGAGATAGGAGTAAGTGAGGTCTGCGGTCCAAGATCGGTTCAACAGGAATGAGAGGCTCATGTCGAGACCGCCCATGTTCACATTGCCGTAATTGAGGTAGCCGACAACCACAGGAGGATTGAAACCAGCTGTGGTGTCCATGGAGGCGATGCCTTCCAGATAGGTTAGCCATTTATTAAATGATTCGTCTAGATCCTCCTCATCCTGAATGTCGTCCGGGTCTGTGTTAATGACCCCGTTCCCGTTGAAGTCGGTCATGAGGACTTCCTTATCGAGGACGATAGGTGTAATAAATGTGATGGCGCTGACGAAGGAACTATAGTTGCTCCTGAAAATGTCGACTGTTCCGTAGATAGTCGGTGTAAGACGTCCCTTGTATCCCAACTCTAGTGTGTGAACCGTTTCAGGGTAGATGCCTCCCTGATCGGGGATGTTATCTTTGAAAAACCCCCTGTTATTAGGGTCGGTGGAGGGGAAGAAAAATACATGGGTTGTTGAATCGAACTCGTTCACCTCAAAGGCGTTGTATGGGCTCTTCCAGAAGATATCACCGTCCGGGCTTCGGGGATAAGAATACCCCTCATGGGCACCTCGAGCGTACACTTTGTAAGTGGCCACTCTTGTTACAAATATATCAAGGAAGAGGGCCTGATTCGATGGTGTGTTAAACGCTTTTGCCCAGGTGAGCCGGAAATTCTGGTTTTCCCTTGGACGGTAGATCAGGCCAATTTTGGGAGAAATCTGAAGACCGTCTCTTTTACTGAAATTGAACTTCCAGTTGGTTGGGCTGTAATTATAGTCATAATTATTGAATTCGATAAAGTCTGTGAGGCGGTCGTGAGCGTCAAAGCGGGTGGCGTGAACAATTTCATACTTTGGATTCAGTTTCCAGTTAATCTGGTAATAGGCGCCGAACTCGTTCACCACATACCGATTATCTTCCGCCTGTTCGTCGATCCCTTCATCGATCAGGCCGTCACCGTCATTATCAATTCCGTCCGCCACGGCACCTTTGACGTTATCCGTCGTACTGACCACACCATCTTTCCTGCCGTTGTCGGTAGCCCATCGGGTATACATCTCACCTCTGTCATGGCGAGTGTTGTCGTTAAAGTCCGCCCACGTCACTGGGGACCCTGCCTCTCCATTCCCGTTGTCGTCTCTTCCGTTAACTAGCTGATCATCTGAAAGAATGGTTCCTCTTGTGTCAGGCATGGTGAGGAAATAATCCGCGCCCCAGACAAATCGGAAATCACCATTCATTAACTCCATGGCATGCTGAATTTGACTGCTGAATTTTCGGGACCGGTCATAGATGGTTCCACCGGTGGCAAGATTACGGGTAGGAGAATAGGCGAGAGGATAGTCAGGATTGTATTCCCCTGACATGCTTGTATTCAGATAACTCTGCCAGAAGAAATTCTTGTAACGAAGTCTACTCTGGTAATACTGGTAGACCCACCCATCGGCCAGGTAGCGGGCAATGCCCGTAATGTTGATATTCTTCGCTCTTGCGTATCCGTGGGAAAAGTTGAGGTTGAAGTCGGTATTTGGATCGTAGTCAAGGCGAACATCGTAACGGTAATTCTCCACATTGAAATCCGGAAAGTCTTCATATCCGTCGCCGTTGGCATCTCTTGTCCATCGAGAGAGATCACCCCTTTCGATGCGGAAGTCGTCGGGGCCTCCATACTGGCCATCCCGGTCCGTGTCAAAAAGGAGATTGCCGTTCTTGTCATACCTATAGTCGCCAAAACCAAAACCGTACCGATCGGCCTTGGTCGTATCTCCTTTGGAATAGCTCCCGAATCGGTTAAGCCAGAAGTTGGCCACTGTCTCATCATCTTCGTCAATGAGTCCGTCGCCATCGTTATCGACCCCATCGAAAAACAGTTCATCACTCCCGTCAATACCCGTGTCTATTCCTTCATCAATGGCGCCGTTACCATCATTGTCCAGACCATCTTTATACCGTTTGCCCACCATGCTGGAGGTGACGCCCCACAGTACCACACCGTCACAGTTGGCGGCAAAAGAACTGATCAAGCCGTCACTGATGCATAGGCGGTTGAAAGGGTCACTTGCTGCCTGAGTTACCATTGCCTCTGTGACGGCGGGAGAATTTGGCTCAGTACCAAAAGGGAGCCAGTTTACCATGCCGTCGCCATAGGCGAGTCCTACCATGTCCATAGTCTCATCTATAAAACCATTGCCGTTGTCATCGATGCCGTTGTTGGGTGTTTCACCAATCACAAGTTCTGCCAGCATTGCTTCAGTCAGTTTGGGACTCATCAGTTCAGCGCTGGAGCCGCCATTGTCTATACCATCCCGAGTGAGGTGCGGCCTGCCAAGAAAAGCAGGGTCGTGTCCTTCAAACTCATCGTCGTTATAGTGTTCCCAGTCGTAAGCGTTAAGCGCAACTGCCGACACCTTCATCCCGAAATCCTTCCAGGCCGAAGCGTGACGAAAGGTCATTTTCTTCAGCGGTTTGCCACCAGGTTGGGCGAGAAAACCTGTCTGGACATTCACAGTTGTCCCCTGGGAATTTTTTGGTGCTTTGGTAATAATATTAAGGACGCCGCTGTGGGCATTGGGGCCATAGAGTGCTGAAGAGGGTCCCAATACAACTTCAATCTGCTGAACATCTTCAAACGAGACGGGAATCACGTTATATGCGATGAGGCGAAGGGAGGGGACATTGGCCATTCTACCGTCTGTTAATGTTAATAGGCGGGAGCTGAAAGAGCTGTTGAATCCCCGTGCGCTCAGGTTATAACTATCAACACCGGACTGAGTGAAGTCTACCCCTTTCACCGATTTGAGGTAATCACCGAGGTTTGTGTTGCTTTCTCTTCGGATCGATTTTTCGGTGATGACGCTGATGGCGGCAGGGGCGTCCTCGATTCGTTCTCTCCGCCTGGACGCAGTCACTACATATGTATCATACTCAATCGCCGCCGGGATGAGCTTAAAATTGAGCGCAAGCTTTTGTCCCGTTGATAGATTTACTGTTTCCTCTTTTACATCGTAACCGATATAGTTCACCTTTACGGTGTAGGCGCCCGCGGGAAGATTTGAAATTAAATATTTGCCATCAACGTCAGTGGCACTTCCAGTTGGCTCGGAGAGCCTATCTCCATCTACGGAGACATTTGCGGCAATGAGGGGGTCGTTGGAAGTTGCATCCACCACTCTTCCTGAAATGGTGCCCCTCTGTCCCAAAAGGAACCCCCAGGTCGTTATAAGAAGAGCTAGGCTGTATTTAATCTGTCTCATAAAAAAAGTTCAGCCCCGCACAATGGCGGGGCTGAACTTATGAAATACGATCAAATGAACCTAAGACAGGGTCCTATTTGATAAGCATCATTTTTTTCGTGCCGAAGAAGTCACCGGCAACGATGCGGTAGAAGTAAACACCACTACTCAGAGGCCGATACTGATCGTCCACCCCGTCGAAAAGGATGTGATGACGTCCTGCCGTCATACTACCCGAGTGAAGCGTCCGCACTTTCTGTCCCATCATGTTGTAGACCTCCACTTCGGTGTGGATCTCCTCGGGGAGATCGAAGCTGATGGTGGTGACAGGGTTGAAGGGGTTTGGATAGTTATTATGAAGGGCGTACTGGAACGGCACCGACGTTTCATCCGAAATGATGGTGAGGGGCTTGATGGGTCCCGTAGGAGCCACCCAGTCTTCGACATTTGTGAAGTGGGCAAAGACATCCCTGGTTTGGAACACTGGAACACAGAGACCGCCAGCGGTAGCAGCATCAACCTGAAACAGGAGCCGTCCGCCTGCCGTGGGATTGGTGGCGTCAAAATCGTGGGTGCCGTCATTCACAGAGACACCTGCCCCTGCGAGAGCGCCAACAGCTTTCACCACGCCGGCCGTACCGACATCAGTGATTGCTTTAAGCGCTGCCTGCACCGGATCCATACCGGCAGCAACCATCGCCTGCACAGCCGCGCCGTAATCGGCGTAGAGGAGGTCAGCCACACCGGCCGCCACCGCTGCTGCCGTGGTGCCTGTAAGGCCGAATTTCTCAGCCACAGCCAGGGCCGCCGCTGTCAGGGCTGCCTTGGGGTCAGTCGGATCGGTGGCCAGGGCTGTTTGAAGAGCTGTTCCAAACGCGCCGACAGCTCCCGCAAAGTTTGCTGTCATGTAGTAGCCGGTGAACTGGAACGGCTCATCGCCTGAGAAGGGAATGCCATCGCCGCCTCGTGCGTCAAAAATGTAACCGACACCATCCCATGTTCCTCCAACAGATGTGTGAGTAAGCAATTGCTGGCCGGGGGTGAAGGAGAGCTTGTCGTTATCAAAACCGCGTCCGCCGATCATGGGATAGTCGCCAATGTTGACAACAGAACCGGTTTTTTCAGCGCCCCAGGCTGCCATGCCGGGGATTGTCACATTGTCTGCCGTTACGGCGACACCGAGCTGGCGGTTGACGGCGCCGTCTTCATCAATACCGCTGTCAGAACCGCCAGTCTCGTAGGGCCCGTCCAGCGCGTGCCAACGGATATCCGCTCGTTTGAAACGCATGGTACCGTCGGCGTTCTCAGTTGCGTCCCGGCCCACAATCATGCCCCAGGATGAATCGGGCGCTCCAGGGAACGGAGGATGATTATCGCCCTTTTTCTTAGGATAGTGAACCTTTGGATTGATCGGTTTGAACCAGTCAAAGACTGTCGATTCCTGAATGCCGAATCCCCAGACAACATTTCCATTCTGAAGAACAATCGGCTCGCTATAGGTATTTGTTTGATTATCAGAAACAGCAGCGACTGTTAATTGTGTAACACAGTTTTCCGTTGCTGTGGTTGGGTAAGTGCTCTGCTTTGTGGGATCACCTGGGATTATGGCAGTGCCATTTTCTTGATCCAGTGCGACCGTTAAATCGACACCGATATAGTTGATAAGCCAGAATGGATCTCGTGCTTCCGGGAAGGATTCAACAGTGACTGTTGCGCCGAGGCCTCCCCCAGCAGCAGGAACTTTGAGATCTGCCACACCGTCCTCGTCCGCATCCATTGCAATATAGGTACCACCGTAAGGGATCACCCACGTACTGTAAACGCCATCGATGTCTGCGTCATCAGCATGATCAGCAGCCCGGACATGGTTTCGATAAACGACTCTCACAGAGTGTAACTGGTAAGAGCCAGTAATGGACTGGGCCTCACCAATTACCATCATGGCAAGAAGAAATGTAGCAATTGATATCACTCTTGATTTCATTCTATGTTCCTCCAGAAGGTGGACTAATTTATTTGAAATGCTGGGGTTTCATCCCCACAGGACGGGAAGGTAGACACTAAATCCGGATCAGGGCAACAGTTTTTTGTGCCCCCCTTTTTTGCGTGATCTGGCGCACATTTAGCACAGTACTTACTGAGGGATCCAGACTGGCAGATAAGGCGAGGAATGGTGACTCTTTGGATTAGACTTGAGCGTTCTCCGCCACAAAATCGGCCAAATCCTTGACCTCAACAGGTCCGCGCCCTTCCGGTGTGAGCGGTCCTAGTCCCTGGTTGAACATACCGTAGCAAAAGTTACAGCTGGTGACTACCGTCTCCGCTCTGGACTCTACAATCTGTTCGGCTCTGACGAGGTGTGTCCGTCCCGTCCCTTCCTTCTTCCACCACAGTCCGCCGCCGGCCCCACAGCAAAGTGTATTCGTCCCTGACTCCTCAAGTTCAAAGAAATCATCGGCCGTTGCCCTGATGGCTTTTCGAGGAGCATCTACTTCACCGAGCATGCGCGACAGATTGCACGGATCGTGATAAGTGACCGCCTCAGACGATTTTCCCGAAATAGCGAGCCTGCCGTTCTCAATGAGGGACGAAATGACTTGCGTATGGTGCTGCATCTCATAATTAAGGTTGGCATGCTTGCCGTACTCCTTCCCTACATTGACGGCGCAGTGGGGGCACATAGTGGTCACTTTTTTTACTGTTGACAATTGTTCAAGATTGTGCTCCATCAGCATCTGGTAGGTCATCTTTTCACCAAGGCGATTGGCAGGATCGCCGGAACACCACTCTTCTTCTAGTACGCCGTAAGAGACACCGGCCGCATCAAGAATCTTCGCATAATTCTCAACAGATTGGGTGAAATTGGGATCGAGATTGAAGCGGGCAAAACAACCCAGCCAGAGGACATACTCTTTCTCCGGTGTGAACTTGGGCAGCGTCTCTGCCAGCGAACTACTGAAGGCCCCTTCGGTGTTCCCGGTTTCCTGAAGGTTCATGAACAGCTTCTGGTATTGTTGTGGCACTTGTCCTTCTACCATCACCTGAAGACGCCGGATTTCGTCTGACTTTTCCACCTGATTTCCCACAGGGCAGGCGAAGGTGCATGCCTGGCAGCTGGTGCATTCCCATCCCGCCTCAACGTTGATCCCTTCCAGAACATTCACATCTCCGGAATCGAGCATCGGCTGGCGAAGGTCGAGGATGAAGTGATCTTTCGGACTAAGGATGCCGCCGCCGCGATGAGCGGGGCAGGAGTCAGTACACCGGCCGCACGCCACGCAGGAAAATATGTCTAAAGCCTGATTTTTGCTTAGGCGTGTCAGGTCAGAGAGCATGGCGTCCAATTCTTCCTCTTCTGCCTCCAAATCGATATTGACAGCCTTGTGGTCAGGGGTATCGAATGGACGGAAGAAAATGTTGAATGGTGCAAAAACGAGATGGAGGTGCTTCGATCGAGGGATGAGTACCAGGAATGCGAGAATCAGGATCGAATGGAACCACCAGTTCGCTTTTGCCACGACCGAAGCAGGAGACATCTCCCCATAAATGTAGGTGATCATCAGGAGTGAAATGAAAACAGCCACAAGGCCGGAAGTTGGTGATAGTTTCCCCAATGCCGCTGGACGTGTGATAAACCGGCGGTACGCCAGAACCAAAATTCCCAGGAGGACGAGCCCGGCCACCGGGATGGCGACCACGCTGTAAAGTTCGTCAGCCCTGTGAGAGAGGATCGGTTTACCAAACCCGACGGCAAAGTGATCCAGTGTCACAACGCCAAATGCAATAAAGCCCCAAAAAACGAGAGCATGCATAAGCCCCGGCCAGAATCGCCCTCGGATCACACGCTCATGAATAAACACTTCCCGGAATGTCCGCCACGCCCTTTCTCCGAACCTGTTGAGAGAGAAGTGTCCAGAACCTTTCAGAACGATTCTCAGCCGTCTCCACACTTCATAAGTAAAAGAAGAGAGCGCCGCCAAGGTAAGGATTAGCAGGGCGATCTGTTCAGTGAAGGAAAATTGCACGGAGAAAACTACACTTTGCTGTTTAAAGTGTGAATCATTTTGTGCCGCACTTTAAAGGCTGCGACAAGAATGAAGCTAAGCCTGAAGCGCTTTTTTCAGTTTGGGTACGATCTCCAGAAGATCACCCACTACGCCGTAGTCCGCCAGCTCAAAGAGGGGCGCATCGGGATCCTTGTTGATGAGAACAATGTTTTTCGATCCCTTCATCCCCACAACATGCTGAATGGCGCCGGAGATTCCTAACGCAAAATAGAGTTTCGGTGCCACGGTCTGACCGGAGCTTCCAATCTGATGATACCCCTCCAGCCATCCAGAGTCCACAACCGGCCGAGAGGCGGCGAGTTCAGCCCCCATCGCCGCTGCCAATTCCTGGGCCAGGGGCAGGTTTTCTTCTTTTCCTATTCCCCTGCCTACAGAGACGATCACCTCGGCACTTGAGAGGTCCACGGCGCTGGCCGCTTCCTGGAAAGGTTCCTCGGAAGTGGTTCGGATAGAACCGTCTTCCAGTGAGATGGAAACCTGTCGAGCCGTCGCTTCCGATCCTTCCGCCACATCCTCCTCCTGAAACGCTGCGGACTGGAAAGAAATGATACAGGGGCCATCGCCCGCCGGGGCGACATCTGCCACCAGCTTTGCCGCAAGAATCTGTTTGGTCAATGTGAGAGCACCGCCTTCCACTCGGTAGGCGATGTTGTCGGCAAGGAAGGGGATATTCAGTTTTGCACTGACGCGGGGGAAGAAATCCCGAACCATATAGGTATGTCCTGCAATGACGTATCGCGGTGATTCGCTCTCAATCACCTGCGCAAGAGCCCGGGAGAAACCGTCGCTGCTATAACTACCTAGGAGTGGGTGATCAGCTTGAAGAATCTCGTGTAGCTGTGTTGAATCTAAACTTTGGCACAAGTCGGAGGTGTCGTGGCCAAGGAGAACAGCCGAAACAGGCAGATCAAAATCCCGGCCAAGGGCCTGTCCCGCTACAACTGCTTCACGGCTCATGCGGTGGACGGCGCCGTTGCTCTCCTCTATGACGATCAGGATGCTCATCTTTTTTGATCGGGAAAGTTTTGCTTCGTTACCGAATCGCTTAATGTCAATATCATATTCTCTGTATTCTGACGATCTCTACACAACTCTGATCTCTTTTTTTAGCACTTCCGCGAGCCGCTTCACCTGCTGATCTGCCGTCCCTTCGATCATTTCGGTTTTCTTTGTTTTCTGGGGGATATAGACTCTTGAAATGGCCTGAGCCGCTGCTGTTGCACTATCTGGCGCAACCGATTTAATCTCTTTTTTCTTCGCACCCATGATTCCTTTCAGCGAAGGATATCGGGGCGTATTGATTCCCGACTGAATGCTGATTGAGGCAGGAAGTGAGAGAGACACCCACTGGAACCATCCTGATTCCAGTTCACGTTTCACCTTTAGGCTTCCATCGGAAAGCTCTGTGGACATCACCAGTGTGGCGGTGGTCATGCCCAGTGTTTCTCCAAGCAGGACACCCACCTGCCCGAAACCATAATCATCCGACTGCAAGCCGGAAAGAATTAAATCGAACTGTTCTTCCTTCAACGCCTCGGAAAGTGCTGTTGCGATCTTGAGGGGATCTGAACTATAGGGATAAGAATCTTCAATATGAATACCTCTGTCTGCACCCTTGGAAAGCGCCTCCCTGATGGTCCGCTGGGTCCGTTCCGGGCCAAAGCTCACCGCTACCACTTCACCTTCACCCGATTTTTCCCTGAGTTGAAGCGCTTCTTCCACAGCATATGCATCACTCTCGTTGGTAATGAAATTGACATTATCCTCAATTACCCAGAGCTGATCATCGGAAATTCGCAGTGGAGAATCGCCACCGGGGACCTGCTTGACTAGGACTGCTATTTTCATTATTAAACCTTAAAATTGCTTTTAAAGAACCCCCATAATTTAAGAAACTTTTCCCCCTTCCAATCATTTCACGGAAAGACCTTACGCAGTAATTTCTCCTCTTTTGTTTTCCATAATTATGAGATACCGGGTTTTTCTTTTCATTTTGTTGCTTTTGACCAGCGGTTCTATTCTTGAGGCGCAAGCCAAATCGATAGCAGAGGATCACTTGGCCAAGTCTGTCCACGCGGTGCGAGTGACTGTGCCGCCCGTCATTGACGGACGACTCGAAGATCCCGCATGGAGGAGCGTTCAACCGGTCTTGGACATGATTCAGATCGAACCGGACAACCTTGCACCTCCTACTGAACGGACGGAGGTGCGTATCGTCTACGATGACAACGCCCTCTACTTCGCATTCCGGGCCTACGATTCTGATCCATCAGGCATCATGAGGCGCCTTGCCCGCAGGGATCAGTGGACGGAGGCGGGGAATAATAATGCAGACTGGGTTGGGGTGGCTCTTGACCCTGTAAATGACGACCGCAGAGGGCATGTGTTTATTGTGAATGCTGCCGGAGTGAAAATGGATCTGTTTATTCCTGATGATGAGAACTATGATGGGTCATGGGATGCGGTATGGAACGCGAAAGTATCCATCGATTCCGAAGGGTGGAACGCTGAAATAGAACTTCCTTTCTCCATCTTTCAGTTTGATTCTAAAGGAGAGCAGGTGTGGGGATTGGAGTTGAACCGGATGATCTACCGAAAGCAGGAGTGGCAGGAGTGGCCCGGGAAGCCGCGAGGGGTGAAAGGGATTGTTTCACGTTATGGCACCCTCACCGGTCTTTCCGACATCCCTCCACCCAAACAGCTTGAGATTCTTCCCTATGCTCTGGGAGGTCGCCGAATGGGAAATGAAGAAAGAAACTCCAGAAGTGCTGGAATGGATCTGGAGTACGGTCTATCGTCTAATACGTCTGTTTCCATCACTCTGAATCCCGATTTCGGTCAGGTGGAGGCCGACCCGTCAGTACTGAATCTTACCGCTTTCGAAACATTTTATCCTGAGAAACGGCCATTTTTTGTGGAAGGAGGTTCCTTCTTCACACCTCAGTTTGGAGAAGAGATTGAGACATGGCAAAAAGGCTCATTCATGTTAAACCCTATTAAGCTGTTTCATTCGCGGCGAATTGGTAAGCCGCCTTCGCATTTTTTGCCAGCAAGCGCTTCCATTATCAGCCAACCCCAAGCCACTACCATTCTCGGTGCGGCGAAGGTTCTCGGGAAAACTTCTTCGGGAATCAACTACGGTTTCATAGAAAGCGTGACTGATGAAGAATTTGGTGTGACTGAATCGGCTGATGGAACGAGGGAAAACTTTCTGCTGGAACCGAGAGCCAACTACTTTATCGGTCGGGTGGAATCGCCTGTTCTAAATACTACATCTGTTATGGGCGCTACACTTACAGACGTACGGAGGGGAAGCGGCGCAAGTGCTTCAGTGGTAGGCGTTGACTGGCGATTAAGGTTCTTTAACAATCGGTTTGACTTCAGCGGCCAACTAGCTTTGTCGGACACCAAAGAGGGACAAGGGAAAGCCGGTCGATTCTATCTGGCATATGACAACTTCAAATGGTGGAACGCCGATCTCATTGCCACTTTTTATGATGATTCGTTTTTCAATAACGATCTTGGATTTTTGACACGCTCCGGTGTCTGGGCTATCCGAGCAGGAGGCGGCATCAGAAGGCAGGATCCTTGGGGACCTTTTAGAAGCAACAGTCTCACCACAAGATATTTTCACTACGCTCGAAGCGATGGTATTAACCTGTCGCGGACCATCAATTGGAATGTAATGAATATATTCAGGAGTTTCTGGATGATCGGTGCTGGTGGTGAAATGGCACTCTCTGCAAACGATGACGATGATCTCTTTAAGGATCCAAATGCTTGGATGGTTGGAATAACTTCTTCTTGGACGACTTGGGTTTTCTTGTCAACGGACCCACGAAAGCGGTTGGTGTTGAGTCCCACCTTGGTTGGAGGAAGATCTGCGACTGGTGGACACGCTGTTCTTTCCATGCTGAATATCACCTTGAATCCTACCGATTATTTAAGTTTTTCAGTACAGAGTCAGTTTTGGACAGATCTGGAGATGGAGGAATATGTGGGAGTGTTTCCAAGGGAGGAGTTGACATTTTCCCGTCTCGATTCGGACTACGCCAGAGTCTACAGTGCTTTTGATCAAAGGATGAGGGATATTAGTGTGCGGACTAGCTGGACGATTTCTCCTGATCTTTCGTTCCAACTTTTCATTCAGCCATTTAATGTCGGTGGCGACTATTATGATTTCAAGGAACTTATAGAGGAAGGAACACTTGATTTTGATATGCTTGAATCGATCCCTCACGATCCCGATTTCAAGATCAGAAATAATATCGGAACTTTGGTTATGCGCTGGGAGTATTCTCTCGGAAGTACGCTTTATGCCGTTTACAACCTGAATGATTCGAACTACTACTCAGCTTCTGCTGGAAAATGGATTTCAAGCGGGTCAAATTCCCTTTTCCTGAAGTTGAATTACTGGTTCCAGCCGTAATTGTTTTTTTCATTCAATTTCCTAAAGGGTAGCTTTAAAGCTTGTGAAAAAAGGTATTATTGCGCTCAATCTGTTATCTCTCTCCGTTCTGCTGGCATCAGCGGGCGATAACAATGGCGAATTGGATCCATCAACACTCTATTTGAGAGAAATCTTTGCTGAAAAGACAATAATGCCTCCAAAGATCGATGGCGATATTTCAGATCCGGTATGGGGTAAAGCTGAGATGCTTACATCCTTCCTACAGACTCAGCCGAAAGATCTTTCGCAACCAACGGAGAGGACTGAAGTGAGACTGTTATATGATGACGAAAACATCTATGTCGCCTTCATGAATTTCGACTCTGACCCTCACGCTGTCGTTTCACGCTTTGCAAGACGGGACTCATGGTCTAGTAATCGAGGTGGTCGGAGAAGAGGTTCTGTTTCGGGCGTCAACAATTCTGACTGGGTCGGGGTGGCCCTCGATTCCCGGAACGACAATATTACTGGATACAGCTTCATCGTTAACGCCGCTGGGTCAAAGCTGGACACCTACATATATGATGACAGCCGATATGACAGTTCATGGGACGGTGTCTGGGATGCCAAGGTTCGGAGATTTGATGATGGTTGGAGTGCCGAGTTTAAACTCCCCTTTTCACTCTTCAATTTTTCAGATTTGAAAGATCAGATCTGGGGAGTATCGTTGCGCCGGTTCATCTTTCGGAAACAGGAGCAGCTGGAGTGGCCCGGTAAGAAAAGGGGCCTTCAGGGCAACGTTTCACGCTTTGGCGTACTGAAAGGATTTGAACGGATCCCGCCACCGAAACAGATAGAACTGACTCCATACGTACTTGGGGGTTACCATACCAACGGTGAGGATCAGTTCAGTCGGAGCGCCGGCGTAGATATGGAATATGGGGTCGGTTCTAACATGACCGCTTTTATGACGGTCAATCCCGATTTTGGTCAGGTGGAGGCGGACCCGTCAGTTCTAAACCTGTCAGCTTTCGAAACTTTCTATGAGGAAAAGCGCCCTTTCTTTGTTGAAGGTTTATCCATTTTTCAGCCGCCGGTGCATGATTTTGAAGGGAACCTTTTTCACACCAGACGGATCGGAGCTCGCCCGGGTTACTACTCCCCACAAGATGGTTCCATCGTTCAGCGGCCGGACGCCACCAATATCCTTGGCGCTGGGAAAGTGCTGGGGAGAACAGACACCGGCATCGATTTCGCTGTGGTTGATGCACTCACCAATCGGGAATACGCTTCCCTACAATACGACAGTGAAGAGATGAGAGATTTTCTTCTGGAGCCATATACGAATCATTTCGCAGGCAGGATGCGAAAAAGCGTAATCAATGATCTCTCCGCCATCGGCATCATGGTGACGGATCTGCGTAGAGAGTCGGGCCACTCCGCTACTGTTGGCAGTGCTGACTGGCGAATGAATCTGATAGACAACAGGCTCACTTTTGCTGGTCAGCTGAGTTCTTCTTCCACAGATGGTGAAACAGGAAACGCAGGTCGTTATCATCTATCCTATAATGATCCCGTCTGGTGGGACGCCAGCGCAACTTATCAGATTTCAGATGAATCCTTTGATATTAATGATATTGGCTATCTTCAAAGATCAGGAGTCGGTTCGTGGGATATTAATTTCAGTATTCGTCAGCAGGATCCCTGGGGCCCGCTCCTTAGAAGTAATGTCGGTATCAGCTACGATCACAACAGCCGCTCCGATGGTGTGGTCATAAGACAACAGCTGAATCTCAGCTTCTCTGTGACAACATTAACTTATTGGAACTTCGGTGTTCATCATGGTCAAATTCTCCCTTCTTACTCCGATGAGGATCTGTTCCGCGACTCCCGGGCATGGATCAAAGAGGAAGCTGTCGGCTATCGAGGTGGTGCTTGGTTGTCAACCGATGGAAGAAAACAGCTGTCGTTCAGGTTCGGCTTAGGTTACGGTTGGAAGGACAACGGTTACGGTGGTTACCGTTACGATTTCGGCACAACCGTTCGCGCCTCCCAACGGCTCAGCGGGAGCCTGACTCTTACGGAGCATCTCAGAAAGACGCCGCAGCAATGGGTCGGCATTGTTTCCAATGATGCCGGTGACCACCGCATTTACGGTAGGGCAAAACAGTTGACGAATGAACTCACCTTTCGCCTGAACTACACATTTTCTCCTGACCTCTCTTTTCAGACCTATCTCCAGCCCTTCAGGGCCAAGGTTGATTACTCGGACTATGTGGAGCTGATGTCACCAATGACCCGGGATTACACCGCATTCGATTATAGCGGCGACCCTAGCTTCATCATGGACAATACCATCGGAACCTTTGTAACAAGGTGGGAGTTTCGCCCCGGAAGTATCATCTATCTAGTATACAATCTGAACGACAGAAACCACTTTTCAGCCGCAGATGACAGCTGGGCCCCTTCCAAGTCGAATACACTCTTCATCAAGCTAAACTACTGGTTCCAGGCGTAGAGGTCACCGCCTCTGCTGAGGTCGGCCCACCGGCCTCTATTTTAAATGGATAAGATTAATGCCCAGTTCGGCGGCGTGCCGCTTGATTCGCTCATCGCGATAAAACTCTGCATAATAGATGTGGTTGATTCCTGAATTGGCAATCATTTTGAAGCAATCGTAGCAGGGCGAAGCGGTGACATATATTTCGCTGTTCTCGATTCTGACGCCATGCCGCGCTGCCTGAACAATGGCATTCGCCTCGGCGTGGATGGTCCGGACACAGTGGTCATTCTCCATTTCATGCCCGGCCTCATCACAATGATCCAGGCCGCGGATACTTCCATTGTAGCCGCTGGCAAGGATTGTCTTTTCCCGGACAATGACCGCCCCCACATGCTTCCTGTCACAGGTGGAGCGTGTTGCAACTTCCGCCGCGATGTTCATGAAGTACTGCTCCCAACTGACTCTTTCCTTACTCATGCGCCGGGGGAGCCTTTGACAAATATCTTTACCGCCGATCGGAGCTCGCCGAAATAGATTCGCTCCACATACTCAGCGAGATGGGCTGTCAAAATTAGGAATGCCCAGGTAGGGATCACTACATCCGCACAGCCGCGGATTAGGACACGCTTGTTCTTGTACTGGCTCCAGTCAATCTTCGCAACTTTTTCGCGAAACACTGTTTCTCTGATGACACCTTCATGAAGGAAGTCATCGAGATGTATGGTTTCCATTAAACGGAGAAAGACGTTCCGCAGCCGCAGGTGCGGGAGGCGTTGGGATTCACGAACTGGAAGCCGCCTGAGAGGAGATCGGCGGAGAAGTCGATGGTCATCCCCCGAAGGTAGATGAGTGATTTGAGATCGACGGCAAGTTTTACGCCGTGCTGTTCGTATAATTTGTCGAATTCGCCTAGCTCTCTATCCCAGGCAAGATTGTAATTCATTCCGGAGCAACCACCACTGGAGACGGAAGCCCGTAGATAGTTTCCATCCTCGTCAGTACGAATCTGGAGCAGGCGCTCGGCGGCCTGCTTCGTAAGTGTTACAACTTCCAGAATTTCTTCCTGAACTTCAGTCATATCATTCCCAGCTTTCTGATTGTTCTTCTTTTTTCGGTTTCGGATCGAAACCAAGCTTTGATCGTGCTTCTTCTTTCATCATTTCAGGATTCCATGGCGGCTCGAAAGTGATCTCTACGAAAGCTTGGTTTACTTCGTCCAACGTTTCAAGCTTGTTGCGGATATCATCAGCCATATGTTGGCCCATACCGCATCCCGGCGTGGTGAGCGACATAACAATATTGATGTCGGATTTTCCTTCATCAAACGCTTCCTGAATATTGATGCTGTAGATGAGTCCGAGATTCCACAGATCGATGGGAATCTCAGGATCGTAGCACTGTTTCAGGATTTCGATAACTTTTTCTTTGGTGATCATTCTAGTTCAGTATGTCACATCATTGACAGTCATATTATCGAACATATGCCGCATACTTTCGTTGAGACGTTGGATGGGGGAGCGGATATTGCAGGTCTCCACGAGTTCACAGTTGGAATCGAAATAGCAATCCATGATACCGAGCGGACCTTCCATCATTTCAAAAAATTGGGTCATTGATATAGAGTCAAGTTTGGCTTTCAGCCTGTAACCGCCCCGTGGCCCCTGAATAGGCTCAATGAAGTCCCGTCGTGAAAGCTCTTGCAACACTTTGGCCAGAAGCGGCTGAGGAATGCTGTATTGGGTAGCAATCTCCTTCGCACTGACGATGCTGTCAGCCCCGACAAATCTGAGATGCCGCAGAGCGATGAGGGCGTATTCGGTTTTCCTTGTCAGTTTCAGCATGAGCGTCTCAAAATGTGGTTCAACTTACAGTGTCGGCCTGTCTCAGTCAAGGTTCTTAAGTTATGAATTTCAGGGAGCTTGTGATTGCTTCTGTTAGGCGATTCACATCTTCAAAGTCATTGTAAAGGTAAAAGCTTGCCCTTGCCGTGGCCGAGACACCGAGTTTCTCCATGATCGGCTGGGCGCAGTGATGTCCCGCCCGGATGGCCACGCCATCTCTGTCCAAAAGCTGGGAGAGATCGTGTGGATGAACACCTTCCACATTGAACACCACCACGCCGCCTCGCTCCGGTGGATTGCCGTATACGGTCACCTCGTCCATCCCCTCGAGTCTCTCAAGGGTGTACTTTATTAGTGCCGCTTCGTGGCGGTGAATTGTCTCCATGCCTATACCGGAGAGGTAATCAACGGCTGCGCCAAGTCCGATAGCCTGCGCAATATTGGGTGTCCCTGCTTCAAACTTCCACGGCACATCATTCCACGTGGATGTCTCGAGGGAGACAGTTCGAATCATCTCCCCGCCCGCAAGGAACGGCTCCATCTGTTCAAGTAATTCCGTTCTGCCACACAACACGCCAACCCCTGTGGGCCCAAGCATCTTATGACCAGAGAAAGCAAGAAAATCGCAGTCCAGCGATGTCATGTCCATATGAAGATGAGGAACACTTTGGGCAGCATCGATGAGGGTGACAGCACCGACGGATTTCGCCAAGTTTATAATCTCGTTGACTGGATTGATAGTGCCGAAAACATTGGACTGGTGAATGACAGAAACAATCTTTGTTTTTTCCGTGAAAGACGCCTCGCTGTTTTCAAGTGTTCCATCTTCACTGAACGGGATAAACTTCAGTTTTGCGCCTGTCTGCCGGGCCGCCAGTTGCCACGGTACGAGGTTGCTATGGTGTTCCATCTCCGTAAGAAGGATTTCGTCCCCCTCCCGAAGGTTGTTACGCCCCCATGCATAGGCCACAAGGTTGATTGCCTCGGTAGCACC
The DNA here is from genome assembly GCA_002448795.1 of Fidelibacterota bacterium UBA6931. Taxonomy (GTDB): domain Bacteria; phylum Fidelibacterota; class Marinisomatia; order Marinisomatales; family S15-B10; genus S15-B10. Next base: position 81,472 of record DKAH01000018.1, on the reverse strand, counting down.
TCTTGTGAAAACGATAGCGTGTGAATCATCGGCGCCGATAAAGTTACTCACTTTATCCCGTGCTGACTCATAGGCTTCCGTTGCTTCCTCTCCCGCGGCGTAAATGGACCGGTGCACGTTTGCGTTATAGTGATTGTAATATGTCTCAACCGCATCAACAACCTGTTGTGGTGTCTGGGATGTAGCGGCGCTGTCGAGGTAAGTGAAAGGATTTTTTGATGACCGATTGCGAAAGATTGGGAAGTTGTTCCTGATATACGCCCCATCCAGCGGAAGGGTTCGAGTATTGGAAGGATCGAGTGTGACCGTCATCTAATACATACCGAGATCAAGGCGGGCCGCTTCGGAAATCATATCCTGGGTCCAGGGTGGATCCCAGACCAGTTCCACGCTTACGTCACGAACTCCATCAACGCCGCCAACCTTTGCCTTCATCTCATCCACCAGCATAGGCCCCATGCCGCAGCCGGGGGCCGTCAGCGTCATCTTGATATCCACTGAAGATCCTCCGTCCTTAGACTCCGTCAATTCGCAGGAGTAGATAAGTCCCAGATCCACCATGTTTACAGGGATCTCAGGATCGTAGCAGGTTTTAAGCACGTCCCATATGGCCGACTCGCTGGCAGTACCGGTTATCTCCTTTTCGTCTGTATCCTGATCCATCACTTCCTTGCCGATGGCATCGGCATCTTTCCCTTCAATCCTGAAAAGGGAGCCCCGGGCCATGATGGTATAGCTTCCGCCCAGCGCCTGCGTAATGCGGACTTCGTCCCCTTCTTTCAGCGTAATGGCATTCCCAAAGGGGATAAGCGTCGCTTCACAATCCCTTGAAAGGGTAATTAATTCATCAGAGAAAGTCGTCATTCTGTCTTTGCCACTTCGTCTTTTTTCGAGAGACAGTTCTTCAGTGTGTGCCATGCTAGCGTCGCACACTTCACGCGGGCTGGATATTTGTAAACGCCGGCCATGACCGCAAGTTTTCCCAGATCTCCGTCATCTGTATCGCCTGTGGTAACGAGACTATGAAATGCTCCAAAAAGTGCTTCTACTTCCACTACTTTTTTCCCTTTCACCACGGTGGTCATGATTGAAGCTGAAGCTTTTGAAATGGCGCACCCCGAGCCCCTGAAGCGGAGGTCGGTCACTTTGTCATCTTGCACCTGAAGTGTGAGAGATAGTTTGTCGCCGCAGAGTGGATTATAACCATCCCCCGAATGGGTGGCCGGTTCGATCTGGCCAAAGTTCTGCGGATTCTGGTTGTGATCAAGAATCACCTCCTGATAAAGTTCACGAAGGTCATCCACGGTTCACACCTTCCAGCCAAGTTTCTAGAATGTCTCTGGTGTAAGATTGCACAGTATCATCTTTGATCTCTTCAACCACCTCGTTGGCAAAACCATTGATGAGCAGTGCCTTAGCGGCGGCGGTATCCAGACCGCGGGAGCGGAGATAGAAGAGTGCGTCATCACTGATTTGGCCTGTTGTGGAGCCATGCGTGCAGCGGACATCATCGGCGTATATCTCAAGCTGAGGATTAGAATTCATGAGAGCGTTGCTACTCAGCAAGAGATTATTATTTGTCTGGTTTGCATCGATTTTCTGAGCGTCCTGTCGCACCACCGCTCGGCCGTTGAATACACCCGATGACTTGTCAGCAAGAATGTATTTGAAGAGTATTCGACTGGTGACTTGCTCGAAAGCGTGATCCATGACAATGTTATGATCGGCGTGCTGTGACCCTTTAGTGAGGCAGAGGCCATTCACTGATACGTCCGCCCCATCACCAGCGAGGACGACATTCACATCGTGCCTGTGCAGAGCAGATCCTGCCGATAGGTATGAACCGTTCACCGCACCGTCTGTAGGTACATGATAGAAAGTTGTGCTAAGGTGAGACGCTGACTCAGCCTCAAACTGGATGCGGATATGATTCAGCTGACTGTTCCGGCCGGCCCTGAAGGTGGTAAGTGTATTATTCCAGTAAGGATGTTCACTATCTCCCCGGTATTCCTCGACAATGGTCGCCTCCGAGCCATCGGCGACATCCACCAAGAGACGGGGGTGATTCATAATGGGCTCGGAAAGTTCGGTGGTAAGATAGAGGAACCGTACAGTAGAATTTGAGGAAAACTCCTTGGTAAAACTCACATGTAGGCCGTTGTTCATCATGGCGGTGTTTAGTACTGCGAAGGGGCTCTGGCCCGCGTCATAACCATTTGTCACCAATTTGGCGTCTTCATTGTAGCTCTCAATCAGTGTTCTCACTATTACCCCCATAGGCTGTTTGGAATGATCCGGCTGGTAATGTCCATTCACAAAAAGGAGTGTTGGAATCCCACTTTCATTAATCTCTTTACTAAGTGGTGGAAGATCATTTGTCGTCGAAAGGCGGAAACAGCTCTGCTCCAGACGCTTCACACTGGTGAACCGCCACGCCTCCCAGCTCGGTTGAGGGAAGCCGATCTCCTTGAAACGGTCAAACGCTGTCTGCCGCAACTGTTGAAGCGAGGCCGGCTCGTGGTCTGCACCTAAAAGGGTGGCAAACTGTCGTTCAAAATGTTTCATTCGATTAGGAAGCGGTCTCCTCCCGAAGCCAGCTGTACCCCTTCTCTTCCAATTCGTGGGCGAGATTCTTCCCACCGGAGCGGATGATGCGCCCATCCATCAAAACATGAACCATATCGGGGTCCATGTACTGAAGTATTCGCTGATAATGCGTAATTACCACCACCGCCCTGTCTTCACGCCGGAACTTGTTAACGCCATCAGCAACAATCCTTACCGCATCGATGTCTAGGCCGGAGTCGGTTTCGTCTAAGACCGCGAGAGAAGGGTCAAGGGTGAGCATCTGGAGAATCTCATTCCGCTTCTTTTCACCACCGGAAAAGCCATCATTGACGGCCCGCTTGAGATAGGCTTCGTCCATTTCCACTTCCGCCAGTTTCTCCTTGATAAAGCTGAGAAAATCGACAGCGTCCATCTCAGGTTCGCCCCGGTGTTTCCGGATGGCGTTAACAGCCGCCTTCATAAAATAAGCAAGATTGACACCAGGGATCACCGCAGGATACTGATAGGACATGAACACTCCTTTCAGCGCTCGTTCCTCCGGATTCATCTCCAGTAGGTCTTTCCCGTCATAAATTATTTCGCCATTCGTCACTTCATAGATCTCCCGGCCGGCGATGACGTGGGCTAGTGTACTCTTACCTGAACCGTTCGGTCCCATAATGGCGTGCAGTTCACCGGCGTTAACCGTCAGATCGATCCCGTTGAGGATCGGTTTCTCCTCAACATTCACATGAAGGTTCTTGATATCAAGCATTCAGCTTATCTCCTAGAATCTTGTTTTGTGTCTTAGCAAAAAAGAAGAGTGGGGGATCAGCCGACACTTCCCTCAAGACTAACTTCCAGCAGCTTCTGGGCTTCCACGGCAAACTCCATAGGCAGTTCCTTGAATACCTCCTTGCAGAAGCCGTTCACGATCATGGAAACGGCGTCTTCCGTGGAGATGCCCCGCTGGTTGCAGTAATAGATCTGATCCTCCCCAATAGCGGAGGTGGACGCCTCGTGTTCCATCTGTGCCGAGGGATTCCGAACATCTATATAAGGAAAGGTGTGGGCGCCGCACTTGTTGCCAATAAGCAGGGAGTCACACTGGGAATAGTTCCGGGCATTGTCTGCTTTCTTCTGGATGGTGACGGCACCACGGTAAGTGTTCTGACCCTTACCGGCGGAAATCCCTTTGGAAACGATGGTGCTGGATGTGTTCTTCCCCATGTGGATCATCTTCGTGCCGGTGTCTGCCTGCTGAAAATTATTGGTCAGTGCCACGGAGTAGAACTCACCCACAGTGTTGTCCCCTTTAAGAATTACGCTGGGATACTTCCATGTAATGGCCGAGCCTGTCTCCACCTGCGTCCACGATATCTTGGAGTTCTTCTCAAGACATGAACCGCGCTTAGTGACAAAATTGTAGATGCCCCCTTTCCCGGTATTCGGATCACCGGGATACCAGTTCTGTACAGTGGAGTATTTGATAGTAGCGTCTTTGTGAGCAACCAGTTCCACCACCGCGGCGTGGAGTTGATTCTCATCCCGCATGGGTGCAGTGCACCCCTCAAGGTAGCTGACGTAGCTCCCTTCATCGGCCACGATGAGCGTTCTCTCGAATTGCCCCGTATTGGCGGCGTTGATCCGAAAATAGGTGGAGAGCTCCATGGGACATCTAACACCTTTCGGGACGTAGACAAAACTTCCGTCGCTGAAAACAGCTGAGTTGAGGGACGCGAAGAAATTGTCGGTATAAGGCACCACCGAACCGAGATATTTCCTGATAAGATCAGGATGATTCACCACTGCCTCGGAAAATGAGCAAAAAATCACCCCGGCCTTTTCTAACTCTTCTTTGAATGTAGTGGCAACGGAAACAGAGTCGAATACAGCATCCACGGCCACGCCGGCGAGCATCTTTTGCTCCTCTAACGGAATTCCTAACTTCTCGTAAGTCTTGAGCAATTCAGGATCGACCTCATCAAGACTATTCGGCCCATCTTCCTTAGACTTTGGCGCAGCATAGTAACTGATCTTCTGATAATCGATGGGGTCGTAGTCAACCATGGACCACTCCGGTTCTTCCATTTTGAGCCATTGGCGGTACGCTTTCAGGCGCCAGTCAAGGAGCCACTTCGGCTCGGTTTTTTTGGAGGAGATAATGCCAATAACCTCTTCGCTGAGACCCGGCGGTATAGTCTCCTGATCGATGTCGGTGACGAAGCCGTACTTATACTCCTGCGACAGCCGACCCTCGATGGTCAGCATTTCGTCTGATATCACTTCAGTCTTTAATCCATTGTCTGCCATATTGTTAACTCTTAATAAAACACTGAAATTACTTGCGTTTCAATGCACCTGCCAAGATAAATCCGATATATTTGGTCTTATTTGTTTCGCCCTTCTGGAGAGAGAAAATCAGGAGAAGGAGATACGCTTCTGATCAGTGCCCGTTTTGATCGTTCCAATGCGACAGGCGGGGAAAAGGGTTTTTCCTTCAAAGTCAGAGATAAAGTCATCTGCTTTCTCTTCTGGAATCGAGATGAGGAGTCCTCCGGACGTCTGGGCGTCAGCGGCCATCAGTAGCTGAACTTCACTTAGTTCCGGATCAAGGTGAACACTTTCAGAAACATGCTCAAGATTCCGTTTTGTACCGCCGGGGACAATTCCCCTTTCTGCGAGACTCTGGATGCCATCAACGAAAGGGAGATCGGTGAAATGTAGTTCCGCGGAAACGCCACTCGCCTCGCACATCTCCAGCAGATGCCCCAAGAGACCGAACCCCGTCACATCGGTTGCCGCCGAGACGTCGTGCTTGATCATCAGCTTTCCTCCTTCGGCATTAAGTGTGCACATGACAGCGGTTGCCTCGTCAATAAGGTCCTGGCTCGCTTCGCCCCGTTTGATGGCCGTGGCGATGATACCCGAACCCAGCGGCTTGGTGAGAACAAGTGCATCGCCCGCCTGAGCGCCGCCGTTGGTGACAACCTGATCCGCTTCCGCTTCGCCTGTTACCACAAGACCGTACTTCGGCTCCTTATCGTCGATGCTGTGTCCGCCTAGAATGTTGATCCCCGCCTCCTTTGCCTTAGAGGCACCTCCTTTGAGGATTTCACCTAATATCTCCATGGGGAGGTCATCCTTTGGAAAGGCGACAATGTTCAGAGCAAAAAGCGGCGTTGCCCCCATTGCGTAGATGTCCGAAAGTGAATTGGTGGCAGCGATCTGACCGAAAGCGAAAGGGTCATCTACGATAGGAGTGAAGAAGTCCAACGTTTGGACCAGCGCCTTGTCGCCATCAAGTCGCACCACCGCAGCGTCGTCTGAGCCGGTAAAGTCGGCCACGACTCTTTCGTCCTCTACAGCCGGGAGCTGACTCAGAACCTGAGCCAGGTCGCTTGGACTGAGTTTACAGGCTCACCCTGCGCCGTGACTGAATTGGGTAAGTCGTTTTTTTTGCTTCTCTGACATGAACGGAATTTAGAGAGTGTCTGCCTATTGAAGACAAAAAACAAACAACTCTAAAAAAGTGGGTCTCGGATAGAGCTGTTCTGTTGTCGTAAGCAACAATAGTATTCTCCATTAAAGGAAACTGTTAGCAGCCTATTAATCCATCTTTTTTCATCAGGTGTTGGACATTGAATGACTTGGAACAAACAATAAAGTCCTTTCGTTAAGGCTATTATTCATGGTATTTTGCCCCATGGCCCTAGCTAAACAAATAGTATCACTTGCACTAGCCGTACTGTTGTTGAACCAACAGTTTCATATGTTTGAATCTGTAAGCTGGTCTCAAGACAATAATTATAGTATTTGTGAGCTTGATTGCGAGCAAAATGAACATGGTGTAGGGGAATTTGATTGTGAAATCTGCTCAAGTAATATCCGATCTGATTTTATTCTATATCCTATAGACTATTCGTTCAGCGACATTAATCAATGCTTTTTTGATTATAATTTGAAATTTAGTTTCAATAATTTTGTTTTAGCATTTGCTTCCAGGGCTCCTCCTCCCGCCCTTTTGTAATTACTCAGATACCATTGATGGGTTGAATAATTCCATCAATTTTCCATAAAAATTTCAAAAGGATTAAAACAATGTTAAATCTTTGCAAAACAAAAATACGTTTATTGACTATTACTTATGCCTTATTCTCATCACTCTTTATCATCAGCTGTGAAGATGATGATCATGATCACGATGATGAACACCTCGATGCTGAAGGATTTATCCTAGAAAATAGTGCCGGGGTAGAAGTCTACAGGGAGTTCGAAGGGAGTCAGACCGGTTCAATCACTTTAAGTGTAAGTGATACACTGGAATTATCCGTTCATTTTCTTGGTCACGATGGTGAAGAATTGGAGCACGAAGAACATGAAGGAGAAGAGGAGGAAGAAGGAGAATTAGTAGTCTCTGGATTTGATTCTAGCATCGCTTCCGTAGAAGTTGAAGAAGAGCATGGTGATGGAGATGATCATGATCACGATGATGAAGAGCATGAAATGGCGTTAGAAATCATAGGTTTTAGCGCTGGCTCTACAAGTTTCAAACTGAAGTTGATGCATGGTGAACACGCAGATTATACTTCTTCGAACAATGTCCCAATAGTTGTTCAATAGAATCATACTCGCCTGTTTTTGCGCATGCAGTTTGCAACCAGCTTATCTGCATGCGCAAAATTCTCAAGTGACCGGCAGGATTCTGTCATCAAGAACCAATGAATCCTTACCCAATGTGAATGTCTATATTAGTGATTTTCAGCTGGGTTCCGCCACTGATCAAGATGGCCGTTTTGTAGTTTATGATGTCCCATTAGAAAGGATCGTACTCGAAATTTCAAACATCGGTTACCATGATACATCCTTCGTTTATGATATCAATAGGGAAAAATTCGATGTGGGTGAAATTTTTCTCAAGCCTGAAATCATTCATTTTGAAGAGATTAATGTAGAAATCCATACGGATCTTAACCCTTCAAAATCACCATCAGGTGTTGTTTTAGCTGGGAAAGAAATTCAGGAGAAGATGACGGGCTCTATCGCCCAAACTCTGCGAAATGAAATGAATGTTGCCATGCAGTCCATGGGTCAGGGGACCACCCGTCCTGTTTTGAGAGGATATTCTGGGGACCGTTTCCTGATGACTGAAAATGGCACGGAAATTGGTGATTTATCCCAAACTTCCGTTGATCATGCTGTGAGTATGGATTTGGGAGGTGTGGAGCAAATAGAAATTGTTCGAGGGCCCCGTACGTTGCTATTTGGATCGAATACGATCAGCGGCGTGATCAATATCAAGAAAAATACTATCCCTGTAGTTGAATTTGATCATATGCATAGATACTTAACATCGGGCTATGAATCAGGTAATCGGGGATTTTTTAACAGTGTTTCAGTTGTTACCCCAATCAAAAAAAATAATTTACGATTTTCTTTGAATAATAGAAGAGCAGGCAACCAACAAACACCTCTAGGTATCTTAAAGAACACCTCTTTAAATACTATCGAGGGATTTATCGGTTTAACCCGGTTCAAAGATCATCAAAGAGGAACAATATCCATGGAAAATATTACCATGGATTACGGAATTCCAGGGAGCGCTGAAGGGCATATTAGCGGCGTTGATATGAAAATGGACAAAACTACTCAGAAATTCAATTACCATCGAGATATTGCCTTTAATGGTTTTGAGACCCTCGATGTGGATCAAAAATTTGTTCACTATTCCCACTCTGAGTTTGAGTTGAATCAGAAAAATCCTTCTGTGATACTTGGCCAGGATATTTTCTTGATCCAAACCAAAATGACAGGTTTAAAAAGAGAGCTGGGCGGCTCAATCCAATACCGCCGGTTCAAAGCAGGGGGGTTTTATTGGACGCCCAATACGACTGAATCCAATTTTTCTATTTTCGGATTTCGAGAAAGAAAATTTTTCGGCTTAACAGGTCAAGGGGCATTCCGTGGAGAATATTCCATTGTAAATCCGGAGGATAGGCCTGATTTTTCAAATATTGACAGCAATGATGTGAATCGAAAAAAATATAGCTTTATTTCATTATCCGGTGCCCTCATCAGATCATGGAAAAAATGGCAATTTTCAACAACACTCATGAGCGTTGGGAGAACGCCGGGTATCGAAGATCTGTTCTCGGATGGCCCTCATCTCGGGAGCTATAGTTATGAGATTGGCAACCCCAACTTGGCCCTAGAAAAAACAATCGGTATTGAAACCTCCCTCCAATATAAAGGGAATCGGTTGTCATTCATGATGAATGGCTTTCTGAACAACAGTCCTAATTTCCATCAATACACTCAAATGGGAGAATGTGAAGAACCGTTTGTTCTAGATAAGCCGCATCCTTGTGCCGGTGCCGATTTTATTGAATGGGGTAGTGGGCCAAGCGGTTGGCTATATAAATACCAAATGATTGGTTTGAAGTCGCAAATCAGTGGCGGAGAGGTACAACTGACCTATTATGGTAAAAGATTGGATATTACGACTGATTTCTCATTCGTTAGAGGCATAGATACATCTAATCAAAACCATCTTTCCTACATGCCCGCAGATAAATTGAAAATTTTGTTTTCTACCAAAACTAATCAAGATCTAACGGGAACCCTGCGATTTACAAAAGGTTTTAGACAGAATAAAATCTCAGAATTTGAAACTATAACCCCGGGGCACTTTTTGATTGATATTTTTGGTAGCTACTCTTTCAATGCTTTTAATAGCTCTCACCGGTTGATCTTTCAGCTCAACAATTTGCTTGATGAAACCTATTATAACCATTTGTCTAAAATAAAATTAATTATGCCAGAATCAGGAAGAAGTATCAACTTGCAATATCGGTATCTATTTTAGGATCGATACATTTAGTATTTTAAGATTCCTTTATTCCTTTTCCCCGCGCCACGATGATGCTTTGGCCAGTTCTTTTAATCCCTCGATATTCAAAGTCGATTAGATCGAACCCGGCCTTTTCAAATAAATTGAGGAGATAGGTTTTTTCATAACGTACTCTATGCAGGGGACCGACACAGTCTTCGTTTAGGTATCCATCTGGGTTCTCTTCTATTTCCGGAACCCACTCTTCTACGAAAGCCGTGGCATAGATTACGCCGCCGGGAATCAGAAGCTTATGCATTTCGCCGAGGTAGAACTTCACATCTTCAATCAGCATGTGCGAAAAAACTGAGTTAAGAAACGCAAGATGAAAGCCCTTTTGTTTCAACGTTAGTTGCTGTCGGGGGGGTGAAGAGGGGTTATACCGAGCGTTGTGCGCAGGGATGAAGTGGAATTGAAAATTTGGATAATAGTTCTCAATCCACCGTTTACACCATTTAATTGCGTCGTCGTTGGTGTCGACGCCGGTGTAGTGCTTCAGATCAGGGAGCCTCAGGATGAGGCCGTTGGCGAAACGGCCCTGACCACACCCAAAATCGATGATTCGGGTGGTTTGGTTCAGCTCCAGATATTGCTGTAGAGAGTCGATCTGCTCCAGTGCTGAGTTGATGTAACTGTTATCATCGGCAAGCTTTTCGTTAGATCGTTTCACCGGCAGATAGATATTCTTGTACTGCCGGGCCCGTCTTTGGCCTACCGCCTTGAGAGCCCCGATCAGACTCACGGTATTACACTATAGCTCGGCAAGTTTGGCACAAATCTGTTTCGCCCTTTGTTGGATCGCACCGAAATCGCCTCGCTTTATCAGTGCGGGATCAAAGAGCGGTTCGACGAAGCCCAAACCGGATGCGCCGGCCCGGAGCACCTCCAGCATATTGTCGAGATTTACTCCGGATGTTGGGAAGATATTCAGGTAAGGCTGAGGGCCTAGAATGTACCTGATATAATCCTCAACGTTCATAGGTGCAGGAAATAGCTTTACAAAATCGGCTCCTGCCTCGTGGGCTTGCTGCATTTCTGTCGGTGTCTGTGTCCCCGGGATGGCTACAACGTCCAACTCACTGCAACGCTTTACCACAGCGCGATCGAAGACAGGGGAGACGATGAACTGGGCACCGGCATTGACCGCTTCATCAGTGGCTCGGGGCGTCATGACTGTCCCAGCACCGACAATCAGTCCGTTTTCCATGGCGCGGAACTGCGTGATAAGTTCCATTGCGCTGGGCGTGGTGAGGGTAAACTCGATCACTTTGAAGCCCCCGTCCACTGCAGCAGCCATAGCCTGCTCAGCTGCCGAACGTTTATTAGCTCTAATGATGGCGCTGATCTTTTCAGTGAGAAGGGAATCAACAATCGCTTTGCGTCCGCTCATTGCGCCATAGAGAAAGATTGAAGAATATGCTGCTGAAGTGAATCGACGGAATCGTTCTTTATTCGGAATTCCAAAGCAAGGAAGCGGTTGTTGTGCTCAATGACATAGGAGAAAGTGCGCATGTAGAAGGGGCCATCGTAATGTTTGTAGATATATTTTTTCCCTGCCTTACCAGCAAGTTCAATGTCGCCTGCCGGTTCATATCCTGCCCAGAGGTCACGGCTGACAGCCTCCTCTCTTGTAGTATAGTTGATGGCGATGACCGGGAAACCGTTGTGTCTCAAAATTAGGTCTCGCCCGTTACTGTTGTTCTGAAGGGTGAATGCCGTGGGATACTGAACCGTGTAACCGACCTGCTCATTGTTGTATGTGGCCCACTCTAACTTTGACATGGATAGAGCAGGGGGAGGGCGGTTTTCGCAACTGCTTATTATGAACCCGAGGAAAATGAATGGTAGACAGTGGGATCGCATGTGACTGAAAAACGTGATCAATCTTTCGAAGTTCCCTGATTATCTTTCGAGCCTATTGTATTTCTTGAGGATTCCTTTTAATCGATCATGAGGCAGTGCATAGACAGTGTTGCCGTTAGCGCCAGTCATATCCTCTGCCGCAAGCAGGGCATTTATGATCGCCTCTTCCGTCGCTTCCACCGTTGCTTTAAAGAGAGGATTCATCTCTCCGTTCGGAAGCATGGAAACTTGTGAAAGTTCATCGCCGTAGGCCGCGCCGCCATTGGCTGTGGAGAAGGCAATAAAAATATCTCCGGAACCGTTGTGGGCGACAGTACCGACCTTTGCAATCCCCAAAGGGATGCGCCGGGCAAGGCGCTTGCACTGGTGGGCAAGGAGGGGCGCATCGGTAGCGATGATAACAATGATAGAGCCGTCCCCATCAGGAGATCCTCCCCCGTGCATGCGGAGCAGATCGGGGACCTCTTTTCCCACGGGAACGCCGGCGACAAGAAGGTCCTGCCGGGCACCATAATTAGCCTGAACCAGCACGCCAACCGTGTAGAAATTACCACCGGCCTTTACAACTCTTGACGCCGTGCCGATACCCCCCTTGAATCCGTGGCACACCATGCCCGTCCCGCCACCGATGTTCCCTTCGGCTACCGGTCCGCTGGAGGCGTTCTTCAGTGCTTCGTGGGCGTGGTATTCCTTTACATGAAAGCCGTTAATGTCATTCAAGAAACCATCGTACGTTTCCGCGACCACCGGCAGGGACCACCAGTATCCGCTGGCGTCAGCGCCTCCCTGGGCAACGCGCCACGAAATAACCGCATCCCGTACAATCCCAACGCTGTGGGTGTTGGTGATCATCACCGGCCCTTCGAGAAAACCTGACTCTTCCACCCATGTGGTGCCGGTCATTTCACCATTGCCGTTCAAAGAGTACCATCCGGCGAAGACAGGATCGGCGTAGCTTTTATCACCTCGGGGGAGAAGCGCCGTTACACCGGTGCGGACGGGGCCGTGGCCCACCTTCAATTTCCCCTCGCCCTTGATAATGGTCGAATGACCGACCTTTACGCCGGTGACATCGGTGATAGCGTTGTATCTGCCTGGTTCCCCTTCAAAAGGTACACCGAGATCTCGGGCGCGGGATTTGTCATCAGCGGACAGAAAATAAACTAGGAGAAACAGGGAAAAGAATCTCAGCATGTTTAGCATATCAACCTCAATTCAGTATCGAATCACGCATCTTAATCACGTCATCAACCGTTGCTATTTCTACATCCTTCAGGTAATCGAGATGGATCAATTTAAAGTCGAATCGAATAGACAACCTGTTTAACAAAGGCGGTTAGCTTGAACGGGTGTGCATTGTCTTCAGTGCGATGGCCATCATGGGAAAATCTGCTGTAGTCTTGTTGATAGAGTGCAGCGTCAGTTTTTCGGACTTAATGGTTTTGCGGCATGTCTGAAGATAGACGAGCTTTAGTTTTTCCTTGAAAATCCATGGTGCTGTATTATCACAGATCGATTCGAAAAACCGATATCCTTTTTCAAAGGATCTCTGAAAATATTTCCCATAATTCCTGCCGGAAAGCGCGTCAGTGAGAAAGCCCTCTAGTCGGGCCTGTTGTTCCTCTACAAATTTGGACCAGATTCTGAAGTACGGTCTATAGAGAAAATAGCCGAAGGAGGTCCGGAAAGACTTTTCGCGGTTGAAAAAACCTTTGATATAATACGAGAGCTTGCGGAGTTGTTGCCTCAACGGTTCTGGGAACAGGGTGAACTGCTGTGACACTGCATCGCCCCTTCCGTCTAGGAGGAAGTCCTCCGGAATTTCCAACTCCCTTACATGGACAGAGTATGACTTGTCCAACCCGTGAACAGTCACTGAAATAAGGGCGCCTAGATCGTTCATCTTGATAAGGTTGTGCATAGCCTGATCGAATTCGGGCAGCGTGGCGGTGGATGGTAGTTCAGGTGAATCGGCAAGTTCGGGAAAAAGAGTGAGCTGGCCTTTTGTATCCAAGTGAATCATGATTAACCGAGTTTAACATGGTAAAGGACAAGTTGCAACATATGGTAGCAAAGGAGCTTTCCTTTGGCATTGTGTTAGCATTTTCAAAATGCTAAATTGGGAAGACCACTGAGTAGCGGAAAACATCTAAACCGGCAATACCAGATGAACCTAAGCAAGGTACGAAAAGGAGTGATGTCAAAGTATGTCTGATCGGAAAGTGGAAACTCTGGAAAGTGTTGTTATCCGTTTTGCCGGAGACTCCGGCGACGGCATGCAGCTCATGGGAGATCGGTTCACAAACACCGCCGCAGTAGTAGGCAACGACCTCGGGACTTTTCCAGATTTCCCCGCGGAGATACGAGCACCGGCCGGTTCTCTGGCTGGGGTCAGCGCCTTTCAGCTGCAGTTCAGCAGCAGGGACATCTTTACGCCTGGTGACCACCTTGATGTCCTTGTGGCTATGAACCCCGCCGCTCTGAAAATGCATATTAATGACCTTAAGCCCAGCGGAATCCTCATCGCCAACAAATCAAATTTTACCGCGAAGAATCTGAAGATGGCGGGATGGGAATCCAATCCATTAGAAGACGACTCACTGAATAATTACCAGGTGTATGATATTGAGATCAGCAGGCTGGTCGCAAATGCCATGGAGGACATGGACATTACCAGCAAGACTGTGGAGCGAACGAAAAACTTCTTCGGACTCGGGCTCCTCTACTGGATGTACGGTCGCCCCTTGGAACCGACCATGGAGTGGCTTTAGAAAAAATTCAAGAAGCGTCCCGAACTCATTGAAGCAAATATTCGGGCACTGAAAGCGGGACACAATTTCGGTGATATCACCGAAGCATTCGCCACGCAGTACGAAGTAGGGCCGGCTCCTCTAAAGTCCGGCACATACAGAAATATTATCGGTAACTATGCCACAGGTCTTGGACTTCTGGCGGCGGCTCAGAGCTCTCAACTGCCTCTCTTTTACGGAGGCTATCCGATCACGCCCGCAAGCGATATCCTTCATCAGCTTGCCCATTACAGGAACTATGGCGTTAAAACTTTTCAAGCCGAAGATGAAATTTCTGGTGTCGGTTCTGCCGTAGGAGCTGCCTTTACCGGTAATCTTGCGGTAACAGCATCATCCGGTCCCGGCATCTGCCTTAAGGGTGAGACAATCGGTTTGGCGGTGATTGCAGAGCTTCCGCTGGTTGTCATCAATGTGCAGCGAGCCGGCCCCAGCACCGGCATGCCGACCAAGACCGAACAGGCTGACCTCTTTCTCGCCATGTACGGCAGGAACGGCGAATCGCCGGCACCGGTGCTCGCGCCCTCAACCCCCGGTGACTGCTTCTTCACCACTTACGAGGCGTGTCGAATTGCCCTTAAGTATATGACCCCCGTCTTTATCCTGACAGACGCCTTTCTTGCCAACGGTTCGGAACCATGGATGATCCCAAGTCTTGAGGACATTCCCACAATAGATGTCTCCTATGCCGAAGCTAGCGATGGTCACTATATGCCTTATGAACGGGACGAAGAGACGCTTGCCCGCCGTTGGGCGATTCCCGGAATGTCGGGACTGGAGCACCGAATCGGTGGATTAGAAAGGGAACATATTAGCGGGAATATCAGCTACGATCCCGACAACCATGATCTGATGGTCAGGCTTAGAGCAGAGAAAGTTGCAGGGATGACACGGGAGATCCCCCCGACCGAAGTTTACGGCGACAGTACCGGTGACTTGCTGGTGCTTGGGTGGGGCAGTACTTTCGGTGCCATCCGGACCTCAGTGGAAGCACTTAGATCCGAAGGGAAGTCCGTTTCCCATGCGCATCTCAAATGGCTCAACCCGTTGCCTGCTGATCTTGGAGAAAACTTGCTGAGATTTCAGAAGGTCCTGATCCCAGAAGTGAATTCGGGCCAGCTTATCAAGCTTATTCGGTCGGAGTTTCTCATTGATGCTGAAGGGCTTAACCTTGTTCGGGGAAAACCGTTCAGGAAATCGCAGATTATCTCAAAAGTGGAAGAAATCCTGTAAGGAGAATTATGACAAACGCAGCAGCGCCCACATTGACAAAAAAAGATTTTGTATCTGACCAAGATGTCCGTTGGTGTCCTGGTTGCGGCGACTATTCCATTCTGGCTCAGACGCAAAAGACAATGCCTGATCTGGGTGTATCCAAAGAGAAGTTTGTTTTTGTCGCTGGCATCGGGTGTTCAAGCCGCTTCCCCTACTATATGGATACGTTCGGTTTCCACACCATTCACGGCCGGGCGCCGGCCATCGCCTCTGGCGTAAAGCTCGCCAATCCGGACCTCTCTGTCTGGGTGATAACTGGCGACGGCGACGGCCTATCTATCGGTGGCAATCACCTGATCCATCTGCTAAGACGGAACCTCGATATCAATATTGTTTTGTTCAATAACGAAATCTACGGCCTGACGAAGGGTCAGTATTCGCCTACTTCCGAGTTTGGGAAAAAGACAAAGTCCTCTCCTTTTGGTTCTCTTGACCGCCCTTTTACTCCACCATCTGTGGCCCTTGGCGCACAATCTACTTTTGTGGCGAGGACTGTCGATTCAAACACGGCCCATCTGCAAGCATCCCTCAAGCGGGCTTATGAGCATCAAGGGACTTCCTTCCTAGAAGTATATCAAAACTGCCTCATTTATAACGATGGTGCTTTCTCTCACGTAACCGATAAGGCGGTCAAAGATGACAATATACTTGATCTCAAACATGGTGAGCCTATGGTGTTCGGGAAGGAAGCAGACAAAGGTATCCGCCTGGATGGTTTCACTGCCGAAGTGGTGACCGTTGGGAAAGATGTGTCGGCGGATGATCTTCTGGTACATGATGAACATGACCAAAATCTAGCGGCGATTCTGGCAAACTTTACCGAAGACGATTTGCTGCCGACTCCTCTCGGTGTTATCTACTCTGAAGAGCAGCCGAAGTACGAAGCGCTCATGACGGAGCAGATTGAAGCGGCGAAGGAGAAACTTGGCGAGGGAGATCTACAACAACTCATAGCGGGGACGGACACATGGGAGGTCACTTAGACCGCCCTAGCTACTTTTTCTTCTTCGACTCTTACCCTCCCCCTAGTATTCAGCCTTAGGAGTTAGTCTGTGGCAATAAGGATTGAAAAAGACACCATGGGCGAAATCGAGGTACCGGCGGATCGGTACTGGGGCGCCCAGACACAGCGGTCTCTTCAGAATTTCAAGATTGGCGGAGAACGTTTTCCTTCAGAGTTTATCAAAGCCTACGGCTTTGTAAAGCAGGTCACCGCTGAGGTCAATGCTGAGATGGGTGTTCTTGATAATGATCTAGCTTCACTTATATGTGACGCCGCTCAGGAAGTGATTGATGGCAAACTAGATGACCACTTTCCGTTGGTTGTCTGGCAGACAGGGAGTGGGACTCAGACCAATATGAATTTTAATGAAGTGATCGCCAATCGCGCTATCGAAATGAGTGGTGGAGAGATGGGCTCCAAGTCGCCGATACACCCGAACGATCATGTTAATAAGTCCCAGTCAACGAACGATACATTCCCGTCGGCTATCAACATTGCCGCCGCGATGAGGGTGAATCAGCACCTGCTTCCGAAAGTGCAAGAATTGAGGAATGGGCTGGAAGCAAAAGGATTTGAATTCGGAGACATTGTTAAATTGGGCCGAACCCATCTTCAGGATGCGACACCGCTTACGCTGGGACAGGAATTCTCGGGCTACGCCTCTCAACTGGAGCATGCCCTTACGGCGATGAAGAATGCCTTACCCCATCTCTATGAACTCGCTTGGGGCGGCACGGCGGTGGGGACAGGTCTGAACGCACCGAAAGGATATGCTGAGAAAGTGGCAAAGGGAATTTCCCACAAGACAGACCTGCCGTTTCAGACAGCGCCCAACAAATTCGAGGCCATGGGGGCTCACGATTCGGCAGTGGAAATGTCCGGCGCGCTGAAAACATTAGCGGCGTCTTTGAACAAGATCGCCAATGATATCCGCTGGCTAGGCAGTGGGCCGAGGTCGGGCATCGGAGAAATCGTCCTCCCTTCCAATGAGCCTGGATCATCTATTATGCCTGGTAAAGTAAATCCCACGCAGGCGGAAGCACTGACTATGGTCGCTTCCCAGGTGATGGGAAATGACACCACTCTCACCATTGCCGGTGCATCGGGGAATTTTGAGCTGAATGTCTATCGTCCCGTTATAGCCTACAATTTACTTCAATCCATTAACTTGCTCGGCGACGCGGCGGATTCATTCAATACCCATTGCGTAGCGGGTATTGAACCGAACCTCGAGCGAATTGACAGCAATCTTCGGAATTCACTGATGCTGGTAACCGCGCTGGCCCCACACATCGGATATGACAAGGCGGCAGAAGTGGCAAAAAAAGCGCACGCCGATAATGCAACTTTGCGGGAAACAATCGTCACCCTCGGCTATATGTCCGGCGAGGAGTTCGACGAAAAAGTGAAGCCGGAAGAGATGGTATATCCGGCCAAACGTCACTGAGAACTTTTTCTCCTCTTCTACGTTTATCAATGGAGCCTGTGAAACAGACTCCAAAATCGTAAGTTCAAAGCAGTGGCAAAGTCAAAGTCGAAACCGAAGCTGAAAGGGGTCGTCTTCCTTATATTGACGGTATTCGTATTTCTTGGTGCCATAGGGCTCGGCACGGTCTGGTATTTGTCCCGCGACCTCCCTTCGCTCGAGCAACTTGAGAACTACGACCCCGATCTCGTGACACGTATTTTCTCTTCAGACGGCGTACTCCTGAAAGAGCTCTACACCCAACGTCGTGTCTTTGTCGATTTGGAAGAAATTCCCGAGGAGCTAATCAGCGCCGCCGTTGCCTCCGAGGACAGACGGTTTTACTCCCACTGGGGCATATCCCTCAGGGACGTTATAAGGGCAGTGGTGATCAACGCCATCCCTCCGCCGAAGTTTAGACAAGGGTTCAGTTCCATAACGCAGCAGCTCGCCCGAAATCTGTATGATGCTATCGGGTTTAAAAAAACAATTACTCGAAAATTGAAGGAAATTATCACGGCCATCCAGATTGAAAAGACGTACACCAAGGAGGAAATCCTCGAGATGTACATCAATTCAATTCATTTCGGTCATGGAACCTTTGGAGCCCAGGCTGCCGCCAAGCGATACTTCAAGAAAGATGCCTCCGAGCTAACGCTGGACGAGTGCGCCATGCTTATTGGAATCTTGCCTAGGCCGGCTACGTACAGCCCTGTCAATTATCCTGAGCGTGCGGTCCGCCGCCGCAATATTGTTCTAAGACTGATGCGCCAGCAGAACATGATTACCCAAACAAGATACGTCGAAGCTCGAGCCCTGGAGCTGAGGGTAACTCCGGAGCGGGATGACCTTGGTAAAGCGCCTTACTTTACGGAATATGTACGGCGAATCCTTGAGCGGGAAGACGAGGCCTTGGACCTGGATATCTATCGCGATGGGCTCATCATCTATACCACGCTGGACAGTCGCCTCCAGGCTGCAGCGGAGGATGCGGTTATGCAAACCGTGGAAGCAAACCAGAAAAAACTGAACAGTCGGCTATTTCAGGACAGAGAAGAGTTTGAAGAACTGGCCTATCTTGGGATTTATCCCGAAGATTCAGTCAAGGTGATGCTTGAAGGGGAGGCACCTCTTTATGAGGAACTACGGCATCAGCTATTGGTACAGACAGCCTTTGTCGCCATTGAGCCGAAGACAGGTCACATCAAGACGCTCATTGGTGGCCGGCCCGATTATCACGATCAGTACAATAGGGCGACGCAGGCGAGGCGACAGCCCGGCTCTATCTTCAAGCCATTTGTTTATACATCAGCCATCGATAACGGCTACCCAGTCACGCATCAGCTTTTGAATCAGCCGGTAGTCCTTAATGTCCAGAGTGCCAGTGGTGAATGGGAGAAATGGATGCCGAGCAATTATGACGGTACCACAGGGGGACTTACCACTTTGAGGGAGGGATTACGGCGCTCGCTCAATCTCATTTCTGTCAGGATGGTACAGGAGCTGGTTCCTCCGGAAGTGGTGGCCAATACCGCAAGGAGAATGCATCTATCGACGCCCATTCGTGCAGTGGACGCTATCGCCCTCGGGACCTCAGAAGTTCTCCCGCTGGAGGTGACTTCTTCCTACGGAACTTTCGCCAATAACGGTGTCTGGAGCAGGCCCATGGCAATTCAACGGATAGTAGATAGGTTTGGTGTTACCATTAAGGAATATTCACCTCATCGGCAGGAAGTACTGAGTGAGGAAACAGCATTTATGATGACCGATCTTCTCAGGACAGTTCTTGATCGAGGGACTGGCGGCCGGGCCCGTTGGATGTACAAGTTTACTCATCCGGCAGGTGGTAAGACAGGAACAACTCAGAACTGGACCGACGCCTGGTTTGTCGGTTTTTCACCCCATCTTGCAACCGGTGTCTGGTTCGGCGTCGACGATCCAAGGGTGAGCCTCGGTCCCAAGCAGGACGGTTCCCGGGCTGCGTTACCAGCCTGGGCCCAGTTTATGAAATCAGCTCACGACAGTATGGGGTGGAAGCACAAAGATTTTCCTAAGCCTGACGGTATCTCTAGAGAAAAGATCTGCAGCGTCTCTAAAGATTTGCCTACCCAATACTGCCCGGCGGAAGAGGAGTTTTTCATCACAAAATACGCTCCCACACGAACATGCAGAATACACACCGAGGTGTCTCCTCGAAGAAATCGCCAGCGGCCTGACTAGAGGATCACTGGGGGTGGTTCCTTCGGCGTATCACTGATGACAACCGCTGAGTAGATTCGCCGGGCTGATAGTTCAACCCTATCTTGGTTGCTTCCGAAACAAATGGCCATTGTTTTGCCATCCCTCACCTCATCTCCGACTTTTTTCTCAAACCTGACCCCTCCGGAAGGGTCTAGATGCCTTGTCCCGCCATCTTCAAAAATTGTAAGAAGGTTTACTGACCGACCGATGAACTCCGTGTCCATATCTGCAATAAAACCGGTTCTGTCTGCCACCACCTGTTGTTCGTATCGAGGTGGGTGAACATTTTTGCTAGAATGTAGTAGAGATGCATCGCCTTCGTGTGATTCAACCAATGCCTCCAGTTTCTGAAGCGCCGCACCGGACTCGATAGCCTCTTTCACTTTCTTTTCCGGGGCGCTGGAGTCGTTGTCCCTCAGAAGAGTAGTAGCCAACTGCGTTACCAGTTCCATCACATCCTTTTCACCTTCCCCTTTCAGGCACGCAACAGCTTCCTGAACTTCGTTCCACAGCCCCGCTTTGCGGCCAAGTGGCTGATCCATAGTTGAATAGACAACCGACGTTTTTATGCCAAATTTCTCTCCTACCAACTTCAGTTTTTCGCCCAGTCCTTTTCCCTCATCAAGTGATTTCATAAAGGCGCCGTTTCCTATCGTTATGTTCATAGCCAGCGCGTTGACTCCCTCAGCGATCTTCTTGCTCATAATGCTTCCACAGATAAGGGGAATGGAGACGATGGTATTTGTCTTGTCCCTGAGGGAGTATATTTTTTTGTCGGCGGGGCAGATTTCCTTTGTCTGACCGATAATACTCAAACCCACTTTCTCCACAATGTCCTGAAACTGAGGGAGTGGGAGATCCACTTTGTAACCGGGGATAGACTCAAGCTTGTCAAGTGTACCTCCAGTGTGCCCAAGGCTCCTCCCGGCAATCATGGGAACGGCAGCCCCGCAGGCGGCTAGAATCGGAGTGAGTACTAGCGACACCTTATCGCCCACGCCGCCTGTTGAATGCTTGTCCACAACGCGATTCGAAAGATGGGAAAAATCTAGTCGCTCACCGGATTCGATCATTGCATTTACCAAGGCAAATGTCTCTTCATCACTCATCCCATAGCGGTACACCGCTTTTAGCCATGGCGTCAGTTCAGAGTCATTGATTGAACCTACGCTGTAAGCAGTGATGATAGCTTCAATCTCAGCGGGACTGTTTTCGATGCCGTCAGTCTTTGTCCGAACAATGTCGTCGATGATCATTCCGGTTGCTTGCGCTCGGATTTTCGGCGTAACCGAAAGACGGTTCTCTCGTAAGTCGTCTGATACGTCATGAGTATTCCGATTGATCCGAGTACCGCATTGGGTATCCACATGGCGACGCCACCGTGAAGGTAGTTCCTATCCGCAAGCTCCTCCCCCCCGATAAGGAAAAGATAGTAAAGAAGGACAAAACCAAAACTGAGGACTATGGCAGTGAAGAGACCTCCCTTTCGGGTCATAATTCCTAATGGCGCACCCACCAAGACAAAGACTATGCAGGCAGCGGGCAGTGAAAATTTCTTGTGGATTTCTACCACATACCGATTGATGCTCCTCTCATACCCCGTCTTCATTTGATAATCCGTCCGGACCCGTGTCGCCAGACTCTCAAGATTTTGACTGAAGCTGTAAGGTCGGTTCGGATCACTGACTGTCTCGGCTCTTTCCTCAGTTCGCTTTAATTCAAGGAGCGACATGAGCTCATCAATAGTTTCAGGAATTTCACTGCCGGGGAATGTGGTCTCGAACTCATCGACAATCCGTTTTTCAATGGCCATAATACGTTCTTTGTAGCCTTCAATCTTGTCTGTCATCATGTCGATGTTCATTTCTCGATCCGAACGCGAGCCTGTCTCGCGCCTCCGGAGCATTAGGTCGTCAGCGGGAATGATTATCCTGTGACGGTCAAACTGAATTCGCCTGTAGTTCTGGTAGTTCTTTACCTCCACTTCGTGAATCTCTCCTCTGTAGAGAGTCACGAGGATGGCATCATCAAGGGGTTTGAATGACCCCTCATCAGCCCGAATGGATGTTTGTGTCACGGTTCGATCTTTACCGTAGATGTGCACATCCTGATACCGTTCTCCTCGTTTCCCCTTGACAATAAAACTATACTGCGGCAGATCATCAATGAAATACCCTGCTTCCACATTGAGATCTGGTCGTTTCCGGTAGATATCCCGGGCAAGCATTCTCGCATCGTGGTTCATATGGGGAAGGACTGAATTGTTAAAAACCATGAGAGGAAGAGCCACAAATGCGGAGAACGCCAGCGCGGGCCAGAGAATCCGCGTAAAACTGATGCCAGATGAGCGAAGGGCTGTGATTTCATTATCCTCTGAGAAGCGGCCGAAAGCCATTAGTGTCGCAACAAGGACTGCCACAGGCGCTGCCAGCGCCATGATCCAGGCGGTGTTCAGCAGCAGGTACTCCAGAATGATATTCAGCGGAAGTCCCTTGCCCAGAAATCGGTCCACCGCCCTCAGCAGGAAATTTGTAAAGAGAAGGAAAATGACAATTAGGAGTGCATAGAAAAAAGGGAGGAAGTGTTCCCTTAGAATGTACCGTGTTACAAGTTTCATCGGTTCACATACAAAAATACATCTTCCAGTTCACCCGTTACAAAGGTATTAGAAAATCCGGTCATCGCCTCATCTATCTCGATTGAACTTCGGCGATCTTTGGGTGAGGGACGGGACTTGAACCCGCGGCCACCAGGGCCACAACCTGGAGCTCTAACCAACTGAGCTACCCCCACCATTTTCAAACCTACACTTTTCACCATAATAACTGGCGAAAGCTATAGCAAGAATTTAAGGTGTCATGGAGGAGAGAGGGAAACAGTCGATTTTACTGTTTCAAACCGATCTCTCTCAGCCTTTCGTTGAGGTAGCTCTCAGCGGTGTAGTCAGGTGAGAGCACAACATCGTCTCTGGGATGGAGAAAGAGGGGCATCGAATAGCGTGAGACTTGTGAGAGTTCTTCTGATGGGTTTGCCACCTTATGGGTAGTTGAAGGATAGTATCCGCCTGATGCCATCTGCAACATGTCCCCGGTATTCACAATCAGCATTCCTGGATCGCACGATACTTGGTGCCATTTGCCATCCACGTCCTTTACCTCGAGGCCCGGCTGTGTCCCAGCAGCTAGGACGGTGATCAGGTTTATATCCTCATGGTCAGCAGCCCTGACTGCTCCTTCCTCCTCTTCTCCCGTTAGGGGAGGATAGTGAATAATACGAAGCAGGTTTCGATCGCTCTTTTTAATCATGTTATTCAGCGGCGTGGAAAAATCTGACTTGACCTTTTCAGGACTCTCGTTCTGGATCCATGAGAGGAGAATGGACGCAATCTCCACCAGTTTATCATAAAGACTCCGAGTATCTTCCCGGACTTCATCAGGGAGCCGTCCCCATGGATAAACATGATAGAACTCCTTCAGGTCTTTCACAGAATATCCCTTTGCTTTCTCGGTGAGGAATGGGAAATAGCCATCCTGCTTAATCTTGTCGAACTGGTAAGCGAACTTATTATCGGAAGCAAAAA
This sequence comes from Fidelibacterota bacterium UBA6931, assembly GCA_002448795.1. Classification (GTDB taxonomy): domain Bacteria; phylum Fidelibacterota; class Marinisomatia; order Marinisomatales; family S15-B10; genus S15-B10. The sequence continues at coordinate 57,802 of DKAH01000018.1, read as the reverse complement.
AGGCAGCCCAGCTACAATAGAGCTCGGCAATTTCGGTAGCAGGCATGGGGTGGTTTCTTACGACACCGAATCCTGTTGTCCGCAGTGACTCTACAAATTGTGATGGCGCATCGTCTGATTGGAAATCTACAGTTAAAACACCAGCGCTCACGATTCGGCCTCCGGTGCTGTTTCTTGCTGATCTTTTTCAGATGGCAATTCCACGTCGTGCGAATCGAGAATCCAAGTCCGTCCTAGCTTATCCTTAACCTTAAACTGCACGGGCTGTTCCTGTATTTCCACAAGCTCCACTTCTTCCCCTGCTACAAGGTTCCAGCTCCACGCAGTCCGTTTATCACGAATCAGCTTTAGAGATGCCCCCACAGGGATGTCGTGCATTCTTTTATGATTTGTCATTTGAACTCATCTGAATCTGTTTAACTTGGGGAATATACTCCTGTCGCCCTATAGCGAACCACCGGTCAACATTCACCTGTCTCATCTTTGATGGAGAGTGTAAGAACGAAAGTTGCTACAGGCTCTTCACCCAGTTTGGAAGGGACAGTCGCCGTCACATTGACTGTCAGATTCTGCCGCTCACCGGTCTGTTTCGCACGGGCCGAAAGCTGTTTCAACAATTCCCCATCCCCACAGGTGAAGAAAACGTCATCTTCAGCGCGCTTCAGATAGTTCGCGTGGAAATCTTTGTAGATAAACTTCTTTCCTTTCCCTATCCCCATATGTCTGATGGCAAGGATTCCCGCTGCCAGTTCAGCGCCTACCGTCAGTGCCGCGATGTAGAGCCCCTCTTCATGGTTTCTGGTTTTTCGCCGATGCGCAATTTTCACCACACAGCTCTGACTGTCGATGTTAACCACCTTTGGCCGGCAGGCCCATAAGAGAGGAATTTTCATAAACCCAAAAGACCGAATCATGAGAGTGGTCCGTGTTGCAGGTGAGAGAAAACTCACTCTGGTACCTCACATTCCTTGTGGCGAAAACAGTCAACGGTATGATCATTCACCATTCCCACCGCTTGCATATGGGCGTAACAGACCGTCGAACCAAAAAACTTGAAACCGAGCTCCTTCATCTCCTTGGAGATCGAGTCAGAAAGAAGGGTGGTAGCGGGAACTTGTGCCACCGTTTTCCATCGGTTGACGATAGGTTTTCCATCTATGAAATTCCACAAGTAGTTGCAGAAACTTCCGAATTTTTCGGCTGTCTTCATAAACTGTTTAGCGTTGTTAACAGTCGCTTCAATCTTCAACCTATTTCGGACAATCCCCGCATCAGCTCTAAGCTTCTTGATCTTTAGCTTATCATAAGCCGCAATTTTTTTCACATTAAACCCATCAAAGGCTGCACGAAAAGCGGTACGCTTGTTCAGGATAATTTCCCAACTCAACCCCGCCTGAAATGATTCGAGAACAATGAACTCAAACATTTTCTTGTCATCATATATCGGGGCTCCCCACTCTTCATCGTGATAGGTGACATATGCGGGTCTGTTTAAGGGAACCCAACCACACCTCGTTGGCGTCGATTTGTTGTTTTTGGACATGGGGCTGAACTTACTACACCGGGTGGAACTGCGGAGAGAAAATGTTTGGTTGGAACAGAACGACAGATGAGATTCAGGTGTGATTTTCGAAAAACTGTGAACCAATGAAAACCAAACTTAGACTCACTTTCCTGGGCTTAATACTGAATTCCCTCTTGGTTGCTCAAGGGACGCTCCTCTCTCCTGAACTGCGGGATCTTCTTCACGAAGCTTTGAGTGGTGAGCGTGCAAAAGATCATGTAATCCAGATCACCCGTCATAACAGGATCCAGGCCTCAAGGGGCTACCGGAACGCCGCCCAATATGTCCTTCGGCAGCTTCGCCGCTCGGGGTTTTCTGACAAAAACGCCTTCGTGGAGTCTTATCCCTCTGACGGAAAGATAACCTACCAGACATGGCAATCCCCTTCGGGATGGGATATCGATTTTGCTGAACTCCGGATGGTTGAACCTTATATTGAACGCATTATCGGTTACCCTGAGATCGGAATGAGCCTGATGACCTACTCAAATCCCGGCGATTTGACCGCTGATCTGGTGTGGGTGGGTGCCGGGACGAGCGATGAAGACTACATTGACAAAGATGTCAAAGACAAGTTCGTGCTGGCGACGGGTTACGGCGGATCAGTGCACCGTCTTGCTGTTCTGAAGTACGGTGCCAAGGCGGTGATCTGTTACCTCGATGATTACCGGGCTAAGGAGTTCCCTGATATGCTTCAGTATACTGGGATGTGGCCAAGATCTGAAGAATTGAAGCAGGTCACGTTTGGCTTTAACCTGACGAATCGACAAGGTGAAAAACTGAAGAGTATTTTGGATAGTGGGGAGAAGGTGTCTCTCCATGGTGTAGCAAGAGGAACAGGACTGGAGCCTTATTTCATGGATGTCGTTGTGGCGACGATCACTGGTTCCCATAATGCCGAAGAAGAGTTGATTTTTTCAGCACACTTGGACCACCCCAAGGAATCGGCCAATGACAACGCCAGTGGTTCGGCCGCCCTTTTGGATATTGCTCATTCTCTTCATAATCTAATTGCTGAAGGTCGACTGCCGCGTCCCAAAAGAACACTCCGCTTCCTCTGGGTGCCTGAATGGTATGGCACTATGGCTTACATAGACAAACATCCGGAGATGGTTGGGCCGGCCAGAGGCGGCAAGACTTTTGCCAACTTTAACCTTGACATGGTTGGGGAAAATCTGGAACTGCTCCATTCCAAGCTGATCCTCACGCGGGTGCCCGATTCAGTGCCCTCAGTTCTAAATGATGTGATTGCCGACATGGCGCTCATGGTGGATGGAATGAACATTCGAACGCCTCGAGGAAGCCAATCAGCCTTCAATTATCGGATAACACCATACAGCGGTGGGAGTGACCATATGATGTTTATTGACCGAGACATCCCCGGTCTCATGTTTACACATTCTCCCGATTATACCCACCATACTTCCGAAGATACGCCGGACAAAGTTGATCCTGTAGAACTTGAGCGATGTGAGATTATTGCCGCAGCTTCTGCACTTTATCTGACGAATCTTGATACAGAAGAAGCGCTGGAACTTTCCGTACTATCAGGTGCAAACGCCGCCGCCCGTCTTGGAGACGCTTTTAAGAGAGCATATTCCCTTCTCCGCAAGGATGATAAGATGGAAGCGGGTAAAGTGTGGGCCGAAGCAGTGAACATTATGGATTACGCTTTGCTGAATGAGAGGGGCGTTTTGAATTCTATCGTCAATTTTAATGGTAGCGAACTGGTTCAATCTTCCGTTGCAAACCTTAGCTTGGGGCTGAATGAACAGGCCAAATCTTACCGCGGGATTCTCGCTTCAGTAGCGAAAAGAAGAGGGGCCATTGGGAAAACGCCGCCACCGGTCATCACCAACGTTGATGATAGAGTACCCATGAGAAAAACACGAGGACCTCTCACCTTCGACCTGCCGGCAAGTAAACTTTCGAAAACTGACGGGGCTTGGTACTCCAGTGACCAGTTTTCACTGACTGGAGAAGAACGTTTTGAACTTGTAAACTTCATAGACGGCGAGATGAACGCCACTGAAATCCGCAATGCTCTCAGCGCGCAGTTTCGTCCAATTCGTCAACGGGAGGTAAGCCGCTACTTGGATGATTTGGTGAAAGTGGGAGTACTGGAATGGAAGTAGCTGTGAACCCATCGCTGGGTTCCCACATACTAACTTCTTAAACTTCGATCACTGAAAATACGGGATGGGGAGCAAGTTGATCTAGCCCGTTCAAGGCTGCTAGATTGATAAGGAATGCATATCCGGCGATCTCACCGCCGCACTTCTCCACAAGTTCACCTACCGCCCTCGCGGTACCCCCGGTGGCGATCAGGTCATCTATGATTAGTATTTTGTTTCCCGTTCTAATGGCATCCTTATGAATCTCGATCCTGTCAGTTCCATATTCTAATTCATATTCGACAGCCACAGTTTGAGCCGGGAGTTTTCCCGGCTTTCTGGCGATTGCGAAAGGATGTCCCAGCCGCAATGCGAGCGGTGCACCAAAAATGAACCCCCTGCTCTCAATGCCAACAATAATATCAATCTCACTGTTGTTGAATTCTTCACAGAAGACATCCATTGATTCGCTGAAAGCACCATGATCCAGCAACAGTGTTGTAATATCCTTGAACTGAATCCCCGGCTTAGGGAAATCTGGCACATTTCTGATGGCCGCTTTTATCTTGTTCTTATCCATTTATACTCCTGTAGAAAGTGTGGCATTCACATTCCCAGCTCGATAGAATCGGGATTGTGTTTAGGATCAAAGACTTAACCTTTTCCGCATTTTCCGCCATCACCGCGAATACCATTTCAATACTGACCTCTTCTTCACTATCATGCCAACAGTCGTAGTCCGTACTCATGGCGATGCTCTGGTAACAGAGCCCCAGCTCTCGCGCTAAAATCACCTCCGGCACCGTAGACATATTGATGATTTCACAGTCCCACGACCTAAAAATCATGCTTTCAGCCTTGGAACTGAACCTTGGCCCTTCAATAGTGACGACCGTACCAGTGGGATGAAAAGTTAAGCCCAGTTCACCGGCCTGATCCTGAAGAGCAGCTGAAATCTGTCCACAGAACGGCGCTCCCATGGGGACATGCTGCACCTCAGAGCCATCGTAATATGTGGATATCCTCTTGGTTGTTCTATCGATGAACTGATCAGGGAAGACGAAATGCCCTGGCGCAATCTTTTCCTTGAGAGAACCACAAGCTGTTGTAGCCAGAACATGAGTGCACTCCTGTTCTTTCAGTGCCCAGATATTTGCACGGTAGTTCACGTTTGTGGGATTGATGGAATGTCCCTTACCATGCCTGGACAGGACAACAATGGGTCTGCCAGCAATCTTGCCCAATACAAGATCAGAACTTGGAGAGCCGTAAGGCGTCTCTATTGTTTCAACAGAATAGTCATCTATAAAGGCGGGGTCTTCCAGCCCGGAACCACCGATGATGCCAACTTTAATATCATCAAGCATTCCGTTGCTTCTCCAGAGATGAAGTGAATGGATAGAGTGCTACGCCTTTCTCCGTGATGATGCCATCGATCATTTCAGCGGGAGTTACATCAAAGGCTGGAGTAGATACATCTATGTCTTCAATGGTGAACTGAATATCCTCGATTCTGGTCACCTCACTGGGGGCACGTTCCTCCAGTGGTATATCTGCTCCACTATTAATATCGAAGTCGACAGTGGAGAGTGGGGCCGCCACGTAAAAAGGGACATTATGATGTTTTGCCAGTACAGCTAGACTGTACGTTCCAATCTTGTTTGCCGTGTCACCATTCGAGGCTATTCGGTCTGCACCTACAAATACCCCCTCTAGCTTATGCTTTTGCATCGTGTAGGCAGCCATACTATCAGTGATGAGGGTGAACGGAGTTTCCGTTCTTTTAAGTTCCCAAGTGTTCAAGCGTGATCCTTGGAGGAGTGGTCTTGTTTCACAAACATTCACATGGACATTTTTCCCTTGGGCGTGAGCATATTGAATTACACCCAATGCGGTCCCAATACCGCTAGTGGCGAGGCCACCCGTATTACACACTGTCATTACATCTGCGCCATCATCTATAATTGCAGCGCCGTGTAAAGCAAGATTATGACACCGTTCTAAATCGTCCTGTTTGATTTCATCAGCCAAGCTTAATAAGCTATCCTTTAGTTCTTTGACATTTCCCTCGAATGTCTCCGCACGGCTCATCATTTTTTTTACCGCCCACTTAAGATTCACGGCAGTGGGGCGTGTATTGCTGATCTCCTCCGCTTTTTCGAGGAATGATTTCTTGAACTGCTCAATATTGTCAGTCTCAATTCTATTAGCCGCAAGAACAGTGGCATACGCACCCGCCACACCGATGGCGGGGGCACCTCGAATGGCAAGCCTCAGAATTGCATCACAAACAATGAGGTGATCAGCCGTCTCAATATATACCTCTTCCAAGGGGAGCTTGGTTTGATCAATCAAGCTAACCTTACCCTCGGCCCACTTAATGGTTGGTGTAGGCTCAATGAGTGTTTCAGTTGTCACGCTTCTTACAGTGGAACCTACTCTTCGTTGGGTTCAACAATAACTTTTAGAGAATCGGTTCCCTGCCGAACCAAATTGAACCCATCTTGGATCTCAGTCAGTGCTAATCTGTGGGTAATCATTTGGCGAACAGGAACTTTGCTCTCACCGATGAGCTCAATTGCTTGCTTTAGATCACTTGGAGATGCAGCGTATGTACTGGTGACCGTGACATCTCTCCTGAAAAAGACATCTGTAATGTCGATTGGAATTGTATCCCCTGGTTCACCAGGAGCGAAGAGAAGTATCGTCCCGCCATCGGTGACGGCGTGAAAACTCTTGAGGACCGCATCGGGATTTCCTGTTGTCAAAATGATTATGTCTGCTTTTTGACCAAATTCACTCTGGAGCAAATCTGGTAGGCTGTTCATGTCAGCAGTAGCTCTGTCTACTCCGAACTGCTCAGCCCACTTCAGCCTCTGCGGCAAGATATCGACTCCTACGACTGCCCTAGCCCCATTAGCTTTGGATAGGACAACGTGAAGAATGCCTGATATCCCTGTCCCAACAATAACAACAACATCATTTGCTTTCACGCCCGCGCGTCGTTGACCCCGAACAACGCAGCCGAGTGGTTCCGCGAATGAAGCTTCTTCATATGAGATATGTTCAGGGATAGAACAGACGCCCAGTTTTGTATTGATTTCTGGCATTCGTACGTACTGGGAAAAACCTCCGGGATCAAAATTGGTTGTTCTCATCGTTTCACATACTGTTTCATTTCCCTTCTGGCAGTGACGGCACTGGAGGCATGGGACATGATGTGTGACAACAACCCTGTCACCCGGAGAGAGTCCATCAACGCCCGAGCCAACTTTTGAAATCTCGCCTGCTACCTCGTGACCGAGAACGAGTGGCACCTTCTCTCTGCGGTACCACTCCATAAGATCACTCCCGCAGATTCCGCTGGCGTGTATTTTGACGAGGCATTCACCTTCGCCAATACTCGGCTTTGGTCGCTTTTCAATACGAAAATCACTGTTGCTGTAATAACTTGCAACCAGCACTATTTAAGTGCACTCTTGTACTTCTTGTAGGCCTCTTTTGGTGATACCCCTTCAACCACCACTGAACGAACCGCCTGAATCATATCAACAGGTGATTCTGCCTGAAAGATGTTCCGACCCATATCCACCCCAGAAGCACCGTCAGAAACTGCATTATAAGCAAGCTGTAGTGCATCTGCCTCGGGAATCTTCTTTCCCCCGGCAATAACCACAGGAACGTGGCACACATTCACTAGGCGGCTAAAATCCTCACAGTAGTATGTCTTGATAATATCCGCTCCGAGTTCTGCAGCTATTCTGGATGCGAGCGAAAGGTACCGTAGATCGCGATTCATCTGTTTCCCCACAGCCGTTACAGCCAGTACAGGGATGCCGTAGCGGTGCGCCTCATTGATAAGTTTCGAGAACTCCACCAAGGTTTGATGTTCGTATTCAGCGCCAACATAAATGGAAAATGCGACGGCGGAAACATTCAGTCGGATTGCGTCTTCTGTGGACACACACAGTTCCTCATTAGACATGTCTTCATTCAGAATACTGTTACCACTGGAGACTCTCAGTACGATTGGAAGTGAACAGTCCTGCGGAATGCAGCTTTGGAGGATGCCTCTTGCCAACATGAGACTGTCTCCATACGAAAGGAGGGGTACAATGGTGTCCTTGGGATTCTCCAAGCCACTTGTTGGCCCCATGAAATAACCGTGATCGATAGCAAACATAACAGATCCTGTGCCGTTCGCCAGCCCTGGTAAAACTCTGTTTAGTCGATTGTTTAGTCCCCAGCTCATTTTATCTCCGATTAGTTAAAGATTTATGTACCAAGAGAGAATATACATCAACCAGTATTTTTCAGAGAAATATCAATTGAGATGGCTGAAGTCCCCCTTTATTAGAGGGGTTATTCAAAAACGTCTAAGTCTTTCCCCGAAATGACCACACCGCTGTAGTAGTCGTGAATCTCCTTCAGGATCTCTTCTTCAGTGGCGCCCCAAAAGATCTGATGATAAAGAATCAGCCGCTTGGGCTTGGCACGATTGGCTATATCAGCCAGTTCCTCAGTTGAGGTGTGATAGGTGGAGTGATATGCTTTCCACTCCGGCGGTCTCAACTGGAATTTTTCCAGCGAATAGACCTCATGAAACAACATATCACAACCGTTGCACTGCTCCACAATTGATTCACTGGGTGACGCATCGCCGGAAATAACAATCGTCTTGTCACCAATCTCGAACTTGTATCCATAAGCTTCCTCAACTTTTCCATGATTCACTCTGAATGCGGTGATAGTGAGATCATCTTTTTTCAATACAATGCCCGGCCTGATCCGGTGAGCATTCACTTTATAGCCAGTCTTGTTGTGGGGCTGTCCACCAGTGGTCCGAATCTTGATGTCTTGTCTATAAGCCCTCAGACTGTGTCTTGCCATGGCCTTGATCCCCCGGGGGCCGTACAACTCTAGGGGTTGATCTCTGTCTAGAACCCATGGTGTAAATATAAGATCGGAGAGCCCCAGTGTATGATCTGAATGGAGATGCGTAGCAAAGGCGTGCACAAGGTTTGGCATGGCGAGCTCCTCTATACCGTTCTCGAATGCCTCAGATGCCCTTCGGGCAACGCCTGGCCCAAAGTCGACGAGGTACGGACGACCGTTTGCAATTACTGCGATGGACGCGCCCATTCTTTCAGGGTTGGCATTGGGGTTACCTGTTCCTAAAAGAACGACCTTGGTCTGTGCGGAGGATAGAGAAAGAAGTACTGAAAGAAGGAGGAGACTCCTCACTTTACGATTTTTTTAATTCTCATTCCGAAGTGAATATCTCCCACATCGTGGGGCCAGTCCATCTGACCAAGGATGAAGGCCGGCGGCAGCTTCGGCCATCCGTGAACGAATGAGTAACCCTTCCCGATCGGCTCGCAGGCGGCGAGTACAAGAAACAAAAGAACCAGATTGACTGTTTTCATTGGAGCCCCCCAGATTTCATGAAATCGATAATGAGCGTTGACATGGCCTTCATTCCGATAGGAATGCAGGAGTCATCGGCGCGAAATGTGGGCGTATGATGTCCACCTGAAACGGTTCCCGGTTTTACCATCCCGAGGCGATAATAGAATCCCGGGACAACATTCGCGAAAAATGAAAAATCTTCGCCACCCATGGTAGGGGGAACCTCCATTACATTTTCCCGACCAATGGCCCGTTGCAGGCTCGGAACCACCTGTGCGGTAAGTTTTGGGTCATTGATAGTTGCCGGTGTTCCTCTGTCGTAGTCTAGTTCGTAAGAACCACCATAGGCGGAAGTGATTCCTTTCAAGATCTGATTCATCCTGTTCTCAACGCCATCTCGAGCTTCTTCGCTGTATGTCCTTACTGTCCCTTCAAGATGCACTTCAGACGGAATGATGTTAAAACGTTGGCCACCCCGAATGATTCCAACGGTAACTACACTCGGCTCACGCGGATTTAAAGAGCGTGATCGAATAGTCTGAAATGCTGTAACCACTTCCGATGCCATGACGACTGGATCAATAGATTCCTCAGGACGCGCACCGTGGGCTTGTTTCCCTTTCACTTTGGCAATGAAATGATCGACAGCGGCAAAGGCCGGCCCTGAGGTGTAGCCGATATTACCCGCTTCCATGCTGGCAAGGGCGTGTAATCCGAAAACGGCTACCGGTCGTGGGTTCTCCATTGTATTTTCTCGAACCATAAGGTCAGCACCACCTTCCTCACCGGGAGGTGGACCCTCCTCAGCCGGTTGAAAAATAAACTTCACTGTTCCATGAATTTCTTTCCTGATGGAAGAAAGCACCGAAGCGACACCGAGTTGGACCGATGTATGAATATCGTGACCACACGCGTGCATAACCCCCACGTCGTTGCCGAGATAAGTCGTGCGGACGGTAGACTTGAAAGGCAGATCTGTATCCTCCGTAACGGGAAGAGCATCCATATCAGCTCGAACAGCCACGACAGGCCCAGGTTTATCTCCCTTTAGAATACCGATTACTCCTGTATGAGCCACACCGGTCTGAACCTCAATCCCCAAAGACTTCAGGTGATTAGCCACAAGTTCAGCCGTCTTGAATTCCCGATTCCCAAGCTCAGGATATTGATGAATCTGGTGGCGAAGTTCGATGGTACTGGTAGTATACTTTTTTACTGCTTTCTCAATTTTTCGGTCATCTGCATCTACACAAACCGGGAAAAGTACAGAAAAACTGAACATCAAAATACACATTCTATGTTTATTTCGCATAGGTTCCCCTTGACAATTGAATAAAGAGCAATTTATAAAACTCACCAACTGTGTTGATAATACACATAATGTGAATACTCATCACCGTCACAGCCTGATGGATGCGGTTACGACAAAGGTCATCTTTGTCAACTCTTCGATGGTACCTGATGGAGTGTATTGATCCGATGATTGTCTTCCCCATGTGGTAGTCAGATAAGATAAGTTAACAATAAACTGTTGTGTGGGGGAAATTGCAATTCCACCTGTGATATATTCCCGATTTTTGTCAGAATCACGAAGGGGAGAGGGAATTCGGATGTAACCGCCCCGAAAACTGAGAGCCAGGCCCCGTACTCTCAGAACATATTCAGTTCCAAAACGAAGTTCGATGGTTGTTCTGTAATCGTAGGAGAGGGCTCTATTTTCTGACTCCAGTTCTTCCTTAAGAGGTGTTCCGGACGGGAGATCCTCTAGCTCAAATTGAGTCCACCCCCAGTCCTTGAGGCGCGCCATGGTTGAAAATGTAAGAGCAGAGCCGGTAAAAGCAGCCCCAAAGTCGATTGACAAGGGGGTTCTTAATCGATATTCCCAAAATCCTGTTATAGTGGAATCGGTCGTTGATTCATCATCAAACGTGAGTTGCTCCTCAAGATAGTGCTGTTCTGCAACCTCGAAAGTTGAAGGGAGAGTAACTGTAGTGCCGACCTTAATCTTAGGTGAAATGGCTGACAGGATACCAGCACGGATTCTGGTGGTAGTCCCCTCAAGGGAAAGTTCCTGTGTCATAAAATATTTATTGAAATCTGCAGGGTACGATTGATATCTGTTTTCTGAATCTGTCTGCTCGAATATAAATCTGTACTCTTCCCGAGCTCCGAGGGAAGATACAGCGAGTCCCGTCACGGTGCGAGCTGAGAGAGCTATACCCACACCAAGAGAGATTTGGTCAACACCGCCGACGCTTCTTACCTCCTCTAAGCGAAACGCATTTGAGTTAAATGGATACAAGGTATACTGACCCTCTTCCTCAAAAGTGAACTCAAGGCCGTTATCAACCGGACTGAATCCTGAGAACTCGAGATAATCGTCATATGAAGCGAGCTTATTGATTCCTACACCGATAACAAAACTCCCCCGGACCGTGGGAATAGCCGTTACCAATCCAATGGCGCCGAGGCGTTTGTTTTGATCAGTTATGTCTTTTGAAGTTCCTAGATATGTAATTTTGTTCTTTAGTGTATTCGCGAATCCTTCGGCGAATATGCCGCCCACAGGTATTGCAGCCAAGCCTGCGGGATTCCAGTAAATCGCTGAAAAATCGTTTGCTATTGCTGTATAGGCTCCTCCCATGGCCAGAGCCCTCGCACCAAAGCCTGTCTCATTATCGATAATTCGAATTGCGTCAGCTGCCGTCTGTGTCTTTAGCGTACTAGCCGCAAGAGTTAAAGCTGCTAAAGCAACCAGACAAATTTTCGCCCGGCAGTTGCTCACTGTTTCTTTTGGAAAGGGAAGGGGGGCTTATCGTCGGCGTGTTACCCGACCCGAGGAAGAAGACGATCTCGACGAAGAACTTCCTGACGAGGTGCCACTGCTAATGGATCTGCCAGAAGGGTAAGAACTTCCTCTTGACCAGGTGGCAGAAGATTTGTTCCCCCTGTAAGATGGATTATCATAATTTCCGTTGGAAGCATCCCACCTTCTCTGTGATTCTGAAATCAGGAAACTCCTTTGAGGAACGGGCGGCTGCATTTTGATCGGTTGCGCAGTGACAACAGAGAGGGATAATTCTCGTCTGATAATTAGGTTAGAAGAAGTTTTTGAACTGTTCCGATCCCATGCCCTTGGGGTTTGTGCCTTTATATTGCCGATGACCGGTGTTGTCAAACCGTAGTCATACCCTTGTACATCATAAGGGTAATAGGTATAGCCGTAGGGCGATATTGATCGACCACCTCCATAAACACTGTAAGGGGAATATAACCCGAAGGGTGATCCATAATCACCGTAGAAAGACCAGAACGATGGATCATTACTGTAATGATGCCTACCGCGATACAGAGAACGAGGATACGGTTCAAAATTTGACGATCGTTCCAAACCTTCCAAACCGTAAGGGTCATATTCTGAAAAAGTAGGCTGATTTTCCTTTGGCTCCGGCGGATGAAACCACGCCAGCTGAGTGTAGCATGCCTGTGTTGATAGGAGCACCAAAGCAATGGCCGGGAAGAGAATGAGTTTCTTGAACATCTCAATAAAGTTTACTGACCTCAAGAGGGGTATGTCAAGACTTTTCTCGTGAACTCCTTCGGTTGTGCTCTTGCCTCGATCAATCGAAAATTTTTCTGAAATCTGGACGTTGCCACATGAAATGGGCATTGATAGCTATGAGGCCTGAGGATAGAGAAATTACCCTTTTTTATGGAGGGCTCACGATAGAAGTTATCAGTATTGCCCGTCTATAATGATGGGGAACTGAATAGCTTTCTTGATCATCCCGCTAAAGTTTACTGACCTCGAGAGGGGTGTGTCAAGATTTATTCTCGTAGGCCGCTGTGGTTGCACCCCTCGTCCTCAGCAACTTCACGGATGGTGAAATCTGCTCCCCTTTGGACAAACCGAATGGAGTAATCCTCATTATCTTCAACCGTACTCCATCCTCCTGGCCCATTGGTCGACTCCTCGGAAGTGAACCTGACTCTGAGATCCTCCACTTCGCCATGGTTGACAATTCTCACTTGGTAATCTTCGCCACTCGACACAATCTTTATGTTTCCGTAGACTTTGCAAAGCTCCTCGATCGGAATCTTCCTGTACATATTGACGATCGGCTCTCCCAATTCTGGATCAAGTGATCGAAAGGTGGTAATTGTGAGCCCGAGCCCACCAATATAATAAAAACCGGATCTTTCTTGAGGAAGGAAGAAAGGAGCATCGCCCTTTTCTGGCGTTTCCCATACCATATTCATGGCATATCTCAGAATTGCGTATGAAAACATCAGGCCGATTAAACCGGCGGTTTGATTCTCTATCTGGATTCTTTTTTTTGTTCTATGGTAACAATTTAGATATCGTTCCCATGCTTCAAAATTACTGTACGGTAGAGACTTTGGGGTCGGTGAGTAAAAGTAGGCCATGGCGATGCCGCCATACGGGACGACATGGTTTCCAAAGAATCCACCAATCCACCAACCGGGACGCCAGACCGAATCGTTCGCATCCAGCTGCGCTTGGATGCAAGGATCACTGTTTTGAGAGAATGAGGAGGTCGACAGCAAAAATGTTGATAGGAAGGCAAGAAAGAGTTGCTTCAGTTTTATCGTGGGGATTGCCGAGAGCTTGGTCCATTACGATCGGCTAGGCGAAGCATAAGATCTGGCAAAAGAATCGGGATGCCGGGAAACGCAGTCACGGCACAGTAGCCTCAACTAGGTAAGTTAATCTGTATGAACATGTGTTGATGTGATTTAGATCACGCTTTTTTCACGTTCCGGCTATTGTTTGTGCAATAGTATTTATTTTTTTCGATACTTTTCAAACCATTCAAGGATTTCGGCCACCTTTGCAATGTGTTGGCTTGGTCGATGGTAAATACCATGAGATGCGCCCGGAATACGGACAAGTTTGGTATCAATCTTTCGGAGCTTGAGTGCCTGATAGTACTGCTCGGACTCAGACATGGGCGTCCTGTAATCAGCTTCTCCTGTGAGAAGCATGGTGGGGGTGGAAACATTTCCAACTAGAGATAAAGGCGACCGCTTGTGGTAATGGTCTGGCATCTCCCAAGGAAATCCCGGAAACCAGTACTTTGTGAATATCCCGTACATGTCTGCTGTAAGAACAAAGCTGTACCAGTTGATAACTGGTTTTTGTGAAACGGCTGCTGTGAAACGGTTACTCCTCCCAACCAGCCATGCAGTCAGTACTCCACCCCCGCTGCCACCAGTTACGAAAAGATTATTTTCATCAATATATCCTTTGTCTATAGTGGCGTCGACTCCCGACATCAGATCAAAGAAATCATCTCCTGGATAAGCGTGATGAATAAGGTTACCGAATTCTTCACCATAGCTTGTGCTTCCCCGAGGATTAGTGTAAAGGACGACATACCCGGCAGCGGCGAAAGCCTGAATTTCAGCCGAGAACCGATCGCCATAGTTAGCAAATGGTCCGCCGTGAATCTCCAGAATCAGAGGATATTTTTTCTTAGGATCGAATCCCGGAGGCTTAACGATCCATCCATGAATATCACGTCCATCATGGGAAGATTTATACCAAATCTCCTCAACCTTAGCTAACTCCTTGTGGCCGAAGAGATCTTCGTTCAGAAAAGTGATTCTTTTCGGTTCCCCCCCCCTCTCTGAGACTACGGCCACATCTGCAGGACGGCCGGGGCGTGTTATTGTGAAAGCGATAGTCCCGTTATCCGACAAAGTAAAGGAGCCGCTGGAGTAGGGCCTGCCTATGGAGGTACCTCCGACATCACCGGTAATCACTGTCACTTTTCCTTTTAGAGAAATGTAGGCAATTTTGCCGTTCCCCTTGTCACTATAGCCGGCATAAAGCCCCTTCCCGTCCTTGCTCCAAACAATATTCCCTACGGAGCGGTCGAGAGATGCTGTAATTCTTTTGGGAGCTATTCCTCGCCGGCTGATTGTGTAGAGATGTGAAACCTGATACCCCTGGTAACGGTCATCGTAACCGGTGTAGGCGATGTTCTTCCCATCGGGGGAGAGGGAGGGAGAACTGTCGGGTCCCTTCCTCTTTGTAATCTGACTTAGGGAACCATCTTTCGTAGAAATTTTGTATACTTCGGAATCTCGCCCTTCGTGCTCCCAATCATCTCGGCGGTTGGCAGAAAAGATGAGCGTTGAGCCGTCATCTGTCCATTCAATCGAACCGCCGTGATGGTAATCGCCACTGGTAATCTGCCGCGGGGTTCCCCCTTCAGCCGGAAGGGTGAAGATGTGGTTATAGCCGTTTTCACGATACCCTGAGCCGTCAGCACGGTAGATCATTTTATCAATCACTTTTGGAGGATCAGCCCATTTGGCCCCGGCCGGTTTGTACGGCATCTCTGCTGGTGAGGAAGGTTCCTTTTTCACAAACATGTTGAAAGCGATCATTTTTCCATCAGAAGACCAACTGATTACGCTCGGTGAATATCTGACATTTGTGAGGCGTGCAGTTTGCCCGCTGTCCATCCACCGCATATAGATCTCTGAAGAGCCCTCTTTGTTTGAAACATAAATCAGTTTCGAACCGTCTGGCGACCACCGCGGGGAACGGTCGTTTCTATGTCCGGTGGTAAGAGGGCGGTGGTTTTTCCCATCAATGTCGACAATCCATAGATTAGAATAACGTCGGTCTGTCATAATATCAGCGAAATTCCGAACGTATATGACACGCTCACCATCGGGAGAGATTTGAGGATCGGATGCATACTCTAATTCGAAGAATTCACCTAAAGTGAATTCCCCGCCGCTCCCTGCGCGAACGCTTGATATTGTGATAAGGAAGGACAAAAAGAAGGTTACAAATTTTTTCATCTCATAACTCCTTTACGATGGATCAAGAAAATCTATGGCAGATAAGCCCTAAGGGCAAACGCTCTCCTCAGCCACCGCCTAAAAGATAGAAAACGATAAATCCCAAATATGTCCCAATTCCATTCCCCAGTGCTCCGACCAGAATCCCCGGGAGGATAAGATCCTGGCGTCCAAAACTCTTGGCCAGAGCCAAGGCAGAAGTAGACCCTCCCACGTTAGCCTGGGAAGCGACTGCCGCAAGTTCCCAATCTTTGAACAGCCAGACGCCTAGAAAAAAGGTTATGGCCCCGTGAATGACCACGATTATCGCAGCAAAGCTCAGCAGAACAATAGCGATTTCACCAATTTGCCCCATGGCTGCTACCTCACAGTAGGCGCCAATTACCGCTAGGAAGAAATAGACACCCATCAGACCAAGGATCTTACTCCCGCTGATCTGTTGAATTACGGGGAATTGGGCCAGCACAAGAGCGATTGTAGTTACAATAAGAATACTTGGTAGAGATATTATTGCGGCCAAGCTGTCGCTGACCCAGAGAACCGCTGGCGCAAGCACAATCAGCAGAGCCATTCCGAAGGGGTTTAATACTTCAGAATCCTGCTCTTGGTTCACACTCCGATCTATTTTCGCTACAGGCAATTTCTTTTTCCGAACCATCATTTTGGGAATCGCAATAGTGGTTATCATCCATATTGCCGTCAGGATATTGTCCACGGCCACAGATCCGGCATATAGTGGCCCTTGTTGAACCACGTTTAGAGCAAGTGCAACGGCATTGAAGTTTATACTCCCGCCTATATATGTTCCTGCAAACATGCCGCCTAGGGCTGGTGCCAGTTCAATCTTACTCTGAAGGTCGACGATAAAGCTGGCAGCCGCAACTCCTAACATTGTTCCCAATGCTCCGATAGAAAAAACAGCGATCATCGGACCGCCTGCCAATCGTAGGGAACGAAAACTGACTCCCAGCAAAAGATAAAAAATAGCTATGGGAGCGATGTATTGTAAGACAGTGCTGTAAAGTGGGAATTTGTCAGATGCTGATGGGATGATTCCGAGGTTGGCCTCCACGGCTGTGATTAGAATGACTAGAAGTGCCGTACCGAGATGGCGAAAAAAGCTGTTTCGAACAAGCCACTCAGATAAGACTATGTTGAGCGCTAGCATAGCGACCACGAGCAAGGGATGATTCATAAAGCCATTCTAAGTGGTAATCAGAAAATAGAAAGTCTTAATGTGAAATTAATATCCGTTTGGGTTGAGGGCATATTGTTAGAAATAAGACGTAATGGATTATCATTGAATGTCCATTCTATATCAGGGACTTTCCAGTCAGCTATAGCGTTGTGTCGTGCCATGAAACCGATAGAAGCCAGTTGGGAGAGGGTGTAATCGATCCCACCCATTAGAATCCATCCGGTAGGTGTACCATTTAGAACCAAAGGGGTGTCTAGTTTCAGATTGAGATCGTTCATAGAAAAACCGGCACCACCTCTGAAAGTAAAGGCCCGGCCAAGTGGTTGCACCAATCCTCCATAGATATATCGAGATCTTATCAGATAGTCCAAGGTAACAAACTCATCCGCTGGTGTTCTGCCGAATATAGTTCCGTACTTCTCACCTTGAAGGCCTACTCCTGCGACAAAGGGAAGTCCCAGTTCCAGCTCTAATTGGATGAAAACGTTTTCTTTTGCCAACCGACTGTGGTAAGGGTATGTCCGTGTTTCCTTACCATAGATGGGATGAGGGGTAGTTTTTGAGCTGGCAAAACCGTTATCACTAAAGACTTTCAGGTAATGTTCAACTGTGCCCATCTCATGTACGCCGATACCGCCATAAATCTTCAAGGTCGAGAGAATTCCACCACTGATTTGTGCCAAACCGGCTGATAGCATTAAAGGCACCAGAAAAACCAATTTAATTGCTCGACTCATCATCATTTCTTCATTCGCAATTTAGGTGCAAGAATCGAAAAACTATGATATTGGGTTGTCACTTCAGATGAGTTTCAAACAGTTTGAAGATTCTTCTATATTCATCAGTCCAACTGCTGGGCTCTCGGAACCCGTGTCCTTCAAGGGGATAAATGGCCACTTCCCAGTTTTCTTTGCCCAATTCTATCAATCGCTGCGAGAGCCTTACCACATCCTGAAAATGGACGTTTGTATCTATCATGCCAACGCAAATCAGGAGCGCTCCCGTCAACCCTTCGGCATGATAAATTGGGGAGCTTTGTACATAGGCGAGACTATCGGCCTGAGGAATATTGAGGATGTTGGATGTGTAAGGATGATTGTAGTGAGCCCAGTCGGTGACGGGCCGAAGAGAGCCGCCGGCGGCGAACACGCCCGGCTCGTTGAACATTGCCATGAGAGTGATAAATCCGCCATAGGATCCACCATAAATGCCAATCCGCTTTGAATCGACGTTGTACTTATCCACTAGCAGCCGGGCGCCATCGACTTGATCACTCAAGTCTTTTCCACCCATATGTCTATAAATGTCGGTTCGCCAATCTCGGCCGTAGCCAGCACTACCGCGGTAATCAATATCGAGGACAGTATAACCATTGTCTGCCAGAAGGTTGTGGAACATGTATTCACGGAAGTAACTGCTCCACCATTTGTGGACATTCTGCAGATAGCCGGCACCATGGACAAAGATAACGGCAGGGCCGCCCTCGTTTGGATTCTCGGGGCGGTAAAGCCGTGCATAGACATCAGCTCCGTCATCCGCTTGGAAAGTAATGATTTCGGGATCACGCCATGGATAGGAGCTCCATTCATCGGTTTGAGATTCTGTAAGACGAATGGTTTTCGAGCCGGGGCGGTTTTTCATAACAAACAGATCCCAAGGACGATTGCTGTATGAATGGCGAACAGCCACCAATTTCTCATCGGGAGAGAGGGTCACCTCATTGTTGCCCGTCATGTTTGTGATCCTCTCCCATTTTCCGCCGGCTATAGGCATTCTGTAGAGGTGAAGCTCTCCCGGGTGAACTTCGTTGGACCGGAAGTACCACCATTTCTTGTCGCGAGATATCCTCACATCCCTCACCTCGAAATTGCCATGGGTCAGCTGTTTTTTCTCACCGGTTACCCCCTCTACAGTGTAGAGGTGGGAATAACCTGTCTCCTCAGACTGGAACCAAAAGCTCTTGTTGTCAGGTGTCCAACCGGTACTCACGGTTCCGCGCCAGCGCCGAATCCCAGGACCACCTATCCACGCCTCGTCTTGCTGGTGGTCCAGAAGTTTAATCTCTGCCGTTGATGGCTTCAGTTTAACAATCCATCGATCTTTATTATCGAGGGATTGAAGAATCAACGCCGCATACTTTCCGTCCTCAGACCAGATGGGTTCTGAAAAATAGACCTCCCGCTTGCTTCTTTCTTTATCATCTCTGCCATCTGTGAAATCAGGAGTATCGAAAATGCCTGGTAGAGAATCTGTATAGACATACATGACGGTATCGGTATCGATACTGTAGATACCAAATTCATATTCACCATCGGGCCGGCCCACCTTATCCCGGGCGTTCAGGTTCGTAGTAAAGCCGGACTCAGTGACGTAACTAGGGACGATAGTACGTTTCACATCTTTATTCGTTTTATATAGGCGAAATGTGACTAATTCCCCATTAGGACTAGCTTGAATATTCTGGACCTTCTTGTCGCCATGAATTATTATGAGGGGCCTTTTGGGCTCTTCATTTTTCTGAATCTCTTCCCTTTTCTCTTGTTTTGTCCGCCGTTCATCGAGAATCGTGATAAGTTTCAACTCTTCCTGCTTTAGCCACTTTTCATGGGCGGTCTTCGGCTCATCTCCATCTTTGGCTTCATTCTTTCGAAAGTCGGTTAACTGAACGGTTATTCCAGTCGCTAATTCCCACCGATATAGATTTCCGTTAGCAATGTAAGTTATATTCTTCTCATCATCGGAAAAGCGGGGTGAAGATTCCCTGGCAATTGTATTCGTAACCTGTTTGATACTGCCGCTCTTGATGTCCATAATGAAAATGTCGCCGTTCTTCGCATACACTTTATAAAAAAAATCTTTTGTGTAATCACCATATTGAGCCGGAAGGGTAAGACGCTCCTTAGGTGGCACCTTTTTCGGTATTCCACCCTTGGGTGAAACTCTGTATAGCGAATCACTGTCAGCCCTGATGGGATTCCAGTTGAAATAGATCCATTTACCATCTTCACCCCAGTGGACGTTCGAGGGTGAAATGCCGATCCACTTTGGGTCCTGCATAATTTTTGCCACTGTCAACTCGTAAGGTTTATCAGCTAGCAAAGTAGAAAACGCTGAGTAAAGCAGAAGATAGATTAACTTTTTGTGAAACATAATTGACTCCGTCTTTTAGAAGTGAGAATTTCCACAATTCAAGCCGCAATCATACGACAGCTGGAAATAACTGACAATCTCTACCGTTGTCCGCTGTTTTGATTAAGTACCGCTTGGAGTAACTTTTCAGCTCTTTTCAGGTTTAGGATGGTTCAAAAACAACACATTACGCTTGCGACAGTCTTCCTACTAGTATCTCTCGGAGTAGCTCAAACTACGATTCCTACGGGCTCAAGAAAGGTTGAGGCGAAGAACATTGGTAATGAGCGCATAGAGTTGAATGGTATTCTTGATGAAACGTTGTGGTCTTCAGCAAAACCTGCCACTGATTTTATACAGGAAGATCCCAAAGAAGGAGAGGCAAGCACAGAATTGACCGAAGTGTATATTCTTTACAACAAGGATAACCTATACATCGGTGCCAGACTTTACGACAGCGATCCATCGGGCATTCTCGCCTACCAGAAGCGGAGGGATGCCAGCACCAGGACAGATGATCGTTTTTCTTGGATTCTTGACACATTTCTTGATGGGAGGACCGGTTACTTTTTTGAAGTCAATCCGGTGGGACTGATGGCGGACGGCATCTTAGGCGCCGGCGGTCACTGGAATGTAAACAAGTCGTGGGACGGCATATGGGATGCGAGAGTTCAGATCACTGAAGAAGGATGGTCAGCGGAGATTGAGATTCCGTTCAGGACACTCAATTTCGACCCTGAGCTCGACACCTGGGGCATTAACTTTCAACGTACAATTCGCAGAAAAAATGAGGATGCTCGCTGGACGGGTTTCAGAAGGAACCAAAACTTGACAGAGCCGGTCCACGCCGGGAGAGTATGGGGACTCCGGGATATTGCGCACAGCAAAGGTTTTGAGGTTAAACCTTATAGTATTGTCAAGCGGCAGCAGAGCTCCAATGGCGTTCCCGAAAACCCCAAAGATGTCGGCTTCGATCTCTCTTTCAATATCACTTCTGGACTCCGTGGCTCATTTACCTACAACACCGATTTTGCCGAGGCTGAAGTAGATGATCGACGCGTCAATCTAACCCGTTTTCCTTTGAGATTCAGGGAAAAACGAGATTTTTTTCTGGAGGGAGCAGGCGTTCACACTTTTGCTAATAGAAGCGGAGTCACTCCTTTTTTCAGCAGAAGGATTGGTATCTCCGAGGGGAGCAAGATTCCAATTGCTTCTGGAGGTAGGCTGACAGGGCAGATTGGTGATTATGAGATCGGCATGGTTACCGCTCAAACGGAGAGCGTCGGTTCGGTGCCAAAGGAGAACTTCAACGTAGCTCGGGTGAAGAAATCACTCTTTAGTGAGTCCTATCTCGGGTTCGTTTATACCGGACGTTCAACGGTTGCGGACTCTATTTATGAGGATCAGGATCTAATTGGCGTTGATCTTGACTTCAGGACGTCAAAATTCCGAGGTGACAAGAATCTCGATTTTCAGGCATTCTTTGTGGGGCATTCATCACCAAAGGGAAATAGCGACGCATCAATAAATGACTTGTCGACACGCGGAGCGCGTCTAAACTATCCCAACGATTTGTGGCAGGCTCACATTTCCTATCGAGAATTTGGCGAACAATTTGATCCGGCTGTCGGCTTCAATCCGAGGAATGGGTTCAAACGTGTACAGCCATCTTTAAACTACCGGCCTCGGCCAGAGAGTTGGGAACTTGTTCGGCAGATAGAATTGGGATTTGAGTTTGAGTATATGACAGACATGTGGAACCGACTGCTGAAACGACAGACTAGAGTGACACTGTTCGAACTGAATTTTGAGAGTGCCGACCGTCTCTCTGGCGAAGTGGTTAATCTAAAGGAGTACCTCGATGATGATTTTGAAATCGTAGAGGGAAACATAATCACGGAGGGGAACTATGTGACAAACAGTTACACGATTTCCGGAGAGACTTCAGAAAGGAGAATGATTGCTGCGGAACTTTCCTTTTCTTCCGGCGAATTTTGGACAGGAAAAAAGCAGACGACAGAAGGAGAACTTTCGGTTAAGCCATTTCCCGGGTTTACGGTTAAGGCCGATTTTGAGCATAATTCTGTGATGCTTTCAAAGGGCGGTTTCGACACGAATCTCTATCGCTTGACACTGGGCATCTATCCAACACCTAGGACGGCTTTCTACAGCAATATTCAATATGATGACATTTCCAATCTGCTGGGGCTGTTTTCAAAACTCCATCTCACCATCCGGCCCGGGAGTGATCTGTATCTCGTTTACACGCACAACTGGAAGAATCTTAGTGACAACCTCATGGCAACAGAGCTTGAGACGTTGTCCAGAGTCAGCTCAGTAAAGCTGAACTACACGCACCGATTTTGACAACCGATTATTAGAGAGTCATTGATACTATCTTATGAGTGAGTTATACTCTAATATGGAATTCCCACAAATATCAATATAAGGTATGGTATGACAAATCTTCTTAAGTGTTGCTTCCCTACGACTGATATCAAATACAATCAGTGTCAGTTAACGGGACTCGTAATCATGCGTGTTCTCATTGGCTGGCACTTTCTCTATGAAGGGATTGCCAAATTGCTGAACCCATACTGGTCGTCGGCAGCCTATCTCCTTGAATCGAAATGGATTTTTTCGGGTCTTGCCACTACAATCGTGGCAAACCCCACACTACTTACATTGGTCGATAATATCAACATGTGGGGGCTTACGCTCGTGGGTTTGGCCCTCACCATCGGCCTCGCGGAACGGCCTGCGGCTTACACTGGGATGGTCTTGGTTCTCCTCTATTATCTCTTTATGCCACCATTTGTAGGATATGAGTACTCAGTCCCAACAGAAGGGAGCTATATTGTTGTAAACAAAAACTTAATTGAAGCTGCAGCTCTTTTCGTGGTTGCCTGTTTCCCCAGTGGTGGGATTATTGGGATTGACAAGTTCTTCTTATCTAAAAAGCGGTGAATAACGGGAGGGCATAATGAGCGTATCAGAGAAAGAGAATGTTACACAAGCAAAGCTCACGAACGACATGAACCCTGAGCGGCGTGAAGTATTGAAAGGACTCGCCACCATTCCTGTGGTTGGTGTTTTCTTTTACAATTTATGGAAAAAGCTTCGCATTGATGAGATTAAGAGGAAGAATCTCCTGGCTGAACTTATTACCACCAAAGACGCTCCGGCGGTTGCTTCTTCTGCGTTGTCAGGTGATCACCTGAGGATAGGTATTATCGGTTATGGTGGGCGGGGACAGCATCTTGTCCGGGGTGCTGGTTTTGCCACACCTGAATGGACAGCGAGGGCGTCTAAGAATGCTCAGAATAACAAGCTAGACAAGGGGTTCGAAACATTTATGCAGCAGAATGACCTCAACGTTTCGCTCACGGGCGTTTGCGACCTATTTGATGTGAGGGCGGAAATGGGCCTTGCAGCATCTCAGAATGATATTCGCCCCGGCGGCAAGCCGATGGAGGGAGCTAAGAAGTATCGCCACCACAGCGAACTTCTGGCAGATGAGAATATTGATGCGGTCATTATCGGTACACCTGATCACTGGCACTCCAGAATTGCCATCGACGCGGCCCGCGCCGGCAAGCATGTGTACTGCGAAAAGGGTTTAACTCGCACCTTCGATGAAGCT
The DNA here is from genome assembly GCA_002448795.1 of Fidelibacterota bacterium UBA6931. Taxonomy (GTDB): domain Bacteria; phylum Fidelibacterota; class Marinisomatia; order Marinisomatales; family S15-B10; genus S15-B10. The sequence goes on along the minus strand of DKAH01000018.1, from coordinate 33,905 downwards.
ATCGATCTCTACGATGCGGTAAAGGAAACGGGTATTTCCTTCCAGTTGGGGCATCAGAACAGGCAGGTTGAGGCAAACGAGAAAGCACGACAGATCGTTCAGCAGGGACTACTGGGTCCGATCAATCTTGTGGAGGTGACAACCAATCGCAACTCGCCTTGGGGCGCCTGGGTATGGGATATCCATCCTGCAGCAAACGAGAAAAATCTTGACTGGGATACCTTTCAAGAGCCATCCCCCAAAAAAATAAAGTTTGGCGATGAAGCTTTGGCGAGGTTTTTTAGATGGCGTTGCTGGTTTGATTATGGCACCGGCCTTTCGGGAGATCTCTTCTCCCATGACTTTGATGCTATGAACCAGATTCTAGATCTTGGCATTCCAAAATATGTTAGTGCGTCAGGCGGTATATACTTCTTCAAAGATGGACGCGATGTGCCGGACGTATTCCATGCAACGCTTGAGTATCCTGAAAAAAATTTAACCCTGCTCTACAGTGCGACACTCTCCAGCAACCAGAGCCGTGGGAATCTGATTATGGGTCATGACGCAACCATGCAGCTCGGCGGGGAATCTAATCGGGGTTCGGTGGCCGGCTTTATCGTCACTGCTGATGCGGAATCGACTAGGTACAGGGACAAACTGCAAGAAGGTATCATCAATCCTCAGTACCCCATCTACTCCTACACGCCAGGATCGAAACAGATTGATGGGATTACGTCTGCTACCACCAGATATTTCGCCAACAAGGGGCTCGTTTACACCTACCGGGAAGGGAAGCGTGTTGACCCAACGCATCTGCATGTGAAGGACTGGCTCGACTCCATTCGGAATGGGACACAGCCGAGTTGCAACATCGAAGTGGCGCTTCATGAAGCGGTGGCGTGCCACATGTCGACAGAGTCATACCTGAAAGGGCGCCGCATAAAATGGGATGCAAATAGACGTAAACTTATATAACTTTTCACTGTACGAATAGAGGAGAGTAGGAGCATGAACAATAAATCTCAATTTGGGATCATGATGTTTCTGCAGTATGCCATCTGGGGATCTTGGACTACTGCCTTGGGTGGATATTTAGATAAAATCGGCTTTAGTGGAAGTGAAATAGCCGCGATTTATGGATGCTTGTGGCTTGCATGTATGATCGCTCCATTTATTGGGGGACAAATTGCAGACAGACTGATGCAAACTCAAAACTTTCTTGGATTTGCACACCTAGCTGGGGCTGGACTCTTATACTTGACAGCCACACAACTTGAATTCAGCGGTATGTGGACCTGGATGTTCATTTATTGTCTGTTTTACGCGCCCACTTTGGCGCTTACCAATTCAATTTGTTTTCGAAATCTGGCTAATCCTGAGACGGATTTTGGAAAAATCAGAATGTGGGGTACTATCGGCTGGATCTTTGTGGGTTGGCTGGTTACTTTTATTCGCAGTAACTGGCAGACTGAGGCGTGGACAGGTGGTAGCGATCTTCTTGTAATTGCTGCGGCTACGTCTGCCATCATGGGGTTTTATTGTTTTACTCTACCAAAAACACCCCCGGTTGCAAACAAACAAAACCCCTTTGCATTTTTAGAAGCCTTATCATTGTTAAAGGACAAAAACTTCCTCATTTTTATGATGGCATCATTTGTTGTTACCACCGAACTCCAGTTTTATTACATTCCCACGGCGCCGTTCTTAATGGACATGGGTGCTGAGGAAGCTTGGGTAACAGCTATCAAAACGGTGGCTCAAATAGCAGAAGTTGCTGTGCTTTTATTCCTTTTACACCTTTCTATCAAAAAACTTGGCATTCGGATTACCATGGTAATCGGTATGTTAGCCTGGCCCATAAGATATTTCCTTTTTATGGTTCCTAGCCTGCCAGTGATAGTGTCTTCTCTTGCTCTCCATGGCTTTGGGTACGCCTTCTTTTTTGTTACATCACAGATATATGTAAATATGAAATCAAAAGACCATATGCGTGCTTCCGCGCAGGCCATGCTTACCTTTTTTACCCTTGGAGTGGGTAATTTCCTTGGTACAATATTTACCGGTTTTATTTGGGATACTTTTAAAACACCTGCGGGTGATACTATTTGGTGGAAATTCTTTTTGGTACCTGCAGTTCTATGCACTGTTATGGCTTTTATTTTTCTGATCTTTTTCAAAGATGATCATCAAGTTTCAGATGAAGAAATAAATAAAATTTGAATCAGAGTTTATGATAAACAAGCTTGGAATAGGATTTGTAGGTGGTGGATTCATTACCCGTTTCCACATTAAATCATTGCTGAGTGTGCGGGATTGCGATGTGGTGGGTGTTATGTCTCGCACTAAAGCGTCTGCAGAGGAATCAGCGGCATTGGCCAGATCTATTGGTGTGGGTGATGAAGCAAAGGCCTACAACACGATTACGGAGATGATTGCTGATCCTAAGATCCATGCATTATGGGTATGTTCACCCAATTTCACACGCATCGAGACGTTTGAAGAAATTGTTAATTCCATCTCATCAAGCAAAGGTGAACTAATCGGTGTAACATGCGAAAAACCCTTGGGACGAAATGTAGCTGAAGCCAAAAAAGTCCTGGAATTAACCCGCAGTGTTGAATTGCTTGACGGGTATCTGGAAAACCAAGTGTTTTCACCTTCGGTTACTCGCGGTAAGGAAATTATTTGGGCACGGGGAGCAGCCACTACCGGACGGCCATACCTTGCACGCGCCGCTGAAGAACATAGTGGGCCACATATGCCTTGGTTTTGGGAAGGGTCGCTTCAAGGTGGCGGGGTGTTGAACGATATGATGTGCCATTCCGTGGAAGAAGCCAGTTTTATGCTCACTGAACCGGGGAAACCCCGTAATTCGCTTATCCCTATCAGCGTCAGTGCACATACTGACTGTCTCAAATGGCAACGCCCGGAATACGCCAAAATATTGTCCGAAAATAGTGATGGGAAAACGGACTACCTTACTCGTCCATCTGAGGATTTCGCTCGTGCGCTGGTTGAATATTTGGATGAAGAAGGCAATAAACTAATCGTAGAAACTACCACTTCCTGGTGTTTTGTAGGTGAAGGCCTACGCCTAAGCATGGAACTCTTTGGCCCTGAGTATTCAATGTTTGTGAATACCCTTGATCCGGATCTGAAGTTATTTTTTAGTCGTAGTGTTACTGGAGCTGCCGGAGAAGACCTAGTCGAAAAACAGAATGCAGAATCTGGCGGCATGCCAGTTGTTAGCAACGAAGCAGAAGTCTACGGCTATACAGCCGAGAATCGACATATGGTTCAATCGTTCTTGGCAAGAAAACGACCGGAAGAAAACTTCAGCGATGGGTTGAATGTAACGAAGCTTCTAATGACAGCCTACATGAGTGCAGAACAAGGCAAAACTATCCCGTTTCCGCCCCCAGATCTTGATACGTTTGTTCCAGCTGTGGCTAGAGGCGAATGGAATCCGAAGGAGAATTAATCTAATCAAAAAACTGATCCTCACCATTTTTCCTTTTATTTTTGGGGCTTGTACTTCTGATCTTGAAGACAAGGGATTTGAGCGAATCTTGAAAGAGAATGATGGAGTTTATTCCAAACATGGGTGGAACCATTATGGGCCTGGATATTTTGAGTTGGACAGTAAGACTGGAATACTCACCTCCCATGGTGGCATGGGCCTCTTCTGGTATAGCTTCCAGAAGTATAAAGATTTTGTATTGGAACTTGAGTATAAATGTTCTGAGCCTAATACTAATTCAGGTGTTTTTCTTAGAGTGCCTGAAGAATTGAAGAGCAATGAATACATTTATGACTCTTTTGAGGTGCAAATCAATGATAGTGGAGAGGGGGTTCATAAAACGGGAGCAGTCTATGATGCCGAACCACCTTCCCACGATGCTTCAAATCCGACAGGGGAGTGGAACCAATACAGGATCACCTTTAAGGGAAGCCGTATTCAGGTGGAACTGAACGGGGAAGAGGTGGTTGACTGGGAGGCTGAGCCGCGGGGTAAGATCAGCAACTTTGCCAGCGAAGGATACATCGGCCTACAGAACCATGACTGGGACACCAGCGTCTCCTTTCGGAATATTTACGTCAAAGTGCTGGAATAACGCTACCTATAATTAGCATCTCCAGCGGCCTTTAAGGCCATGCCAGAGCTTTGATGAGAAACGAATCCATTAGCTGAATCCCTCACTATAAGAAATGCTTCCACCTCCGGAAGTGATTCCACAAGTTTCATCCCTTCACTCACATCCATGACCATGAGGGCGGTCGCGAGGGCGTCTGCGTCGGTGCAGTTGGGAGCCGTAACAGTAGCGGAGGCGACACCTGTTTGGGAAGGGTAGCCGGTCCGGGGATCAATTACATGAGAATATATCTCATTGTCTAACTCAAAGAAATTTCTGTAGTCGCCAGACGTTGCCATCGCTTCATTATCGAGGTCGACAATCCAGTCGAACTCTTCTCCAATCTCCAATGACAGCTCCGGCTTCTCAATGGCGATCGCCCACAGCTTTGAATAAGGGTTCAGTCCCCTGACGCGGACCTCACCGCCGATTTCCACCATCACATTGGTGATTTCGTTTGACAAAAGATAATTAAAGATGGCATCCACACCGAACCCCTTGGCGATAGAGTTTAAGTCAATGTTGACAAATGGATCGACCTTACGAACCGCACCACTGCCTGTAACGAGTTTGTGATTTCCGATATGTGTAAGCCTCTTCTCCACATCGGATGTGTCCGGAAATGCAGCAGGGGCTCTGGCGCCACCTGGCCCGAACCCCCAGAGGTAAAGGAGCGGCAAGATGGTAATATCGAATGCGCCATAGGTTTTTTCCCCCCAGTACAGTGCTCTGCTGACAACATACTCGAACTCCAACGGGACTTCAATCGGCTTCGAGGATTCTGACAGGTTAAATCTGGAAATCTCACTATCTGGAAGATAGGTGGACATCTGCCGGTTTATTTCAGTGAGAATCGAATCAATTCCAATTTTCACTAATGCCGGTGTCGTAACCTTTGCGTCAGGAGTATACTTGATTTGATAATTTGTTCCCATGGTCAACCCCTCCAGCGTAACAATTCTAGGTGGTTGTCTGCAACCCCCGAGGAGGAATACTGTGGTTGCAAGAAGAATTAATGATCTTTCAGCCAAAGGCACTATATTAAGTCAATCTAAAGGAGATAATGCATCATGTCAGGACTGATTAGCCGTAGAGATTTTATTAAAAGATCAGCTGGAATTGCTGGGGGATTGAGCTACATGAGTTTTGGCGGCGGATTGATAGGATGTGCTTCAAAACCGACTTTCTCAATTTCTATAGCTGAGTGGTCGCTGAATAATTCGATTTTTAAAGGTGATGTTGAGCATCTAGATTTCGCTTCTATAACCCGGAATGAATTTGGTTTAGATGCCATTGAATATGTTAATACTTTCTTCATGGACAAAGCAGAGAACGAATCTTATCTAAAAGAGATGAAGTTAAGGGCGGATGATCAAGGGGTAGAGAGTCTGCTCATTATGTGTGATCGCGAAGGTTCTCTGGGTGATCCCGACAAAAATGCTAGAGCTACGGCGGTGGAAAATCACCACAAGTGGATTCATGCGGCAAAATTTCTGGGATGCCACTCCATCCGAGTAAACGCCCAGAGTGAAGGGAGTTACGAGGAGAAAATGAGTTTAGCAGCTGAGGGGCTACGAGCGCTCACTGAATACGGCGATGAATATGGGATAAACGTGATCGTTGAGAATCACGGTGGTATTTCGAGCAATGGTGAATGGCTCGTTGGTGTTATGAAAAAAGTAGATCATCCCCGTTGTGGCACTCTACCTGATTTCGGCAACTTCAAAATCAAGGATGACGAGTGGTATGATCGTTATAAAGGGGTCAAGGAACTGATGCCCTTCGCAAAGGCCGTTAGTGCAAAAAGCCACGAATTTGATTCAGAAGGTAACGAAATTCACACTGATTATGTCAGGATGATGAAGATTGTGTTAGAGGCTGGCTACAGCGGTTACGTAGGTATAGAGTACGAAGGAAAGAAGATTTCCGAAATGGAGGGTATCAGGGCGACTAAAGATTTGCTTGAGAGAGTGAGAGATAACTTAAATTGATGGGAAATAGGCTTTACAAATTATAGTTTTTGCTCATTATGGTGGCCAGTCGTTCAATTTAGATCTACTCTTGAAACAGTTGGCGGCACGCCGCTGGTTAAGGTTCAAACAATCGTACCACGCGAAAGCGCTGACATTTATGTCAAGATTGAGTCTTTCAATCCCACTGGTTCCTACAAGGATCGCATGGCTCTGGCCATGGTAGAGGGTGCTGAAGAGCGTGGTGAATTGCGTCCTGGGATGATAGTGGTGGAATACTCTGGAGGGAGTACCGGATCGTCTCTCGCATTCGTTTGTGCTGTGAAAGGATATCGGTGTAAGATCGTCTCCTCTGATGCCTTTGCTCAGGCAAAACTGGACACGATGCGTGCCTTTGGCGCTGAACTGGACATTGTCCCTAGTGATAATGGCAAAATCACTGCTGAACTGATTAAAGAGATGATCAGGCGGACCGAACTACTGGCCACACACGATGAAACATTCTTCACCGATCAGCTAAATAATCATGATATCATCAGAGGGTTTGAAAAATTGGGGGACGAAATATTAGTTCAGTTTGACAAACCGATCGACGCATTCTGCGGGGCGGTTGGGACAGCCGGGATGCTCATGGGCGTTTCAAAGGTTTTGAGAAAAAGTGAGTACGGGACTCGGATCATAGCGCTTGAGCCGGCTTCTTCTCCGTTCCTTTCAACCGGCAATAAGGGAGCGCATCGTGTTGAGGGAATAGGACTCGGTTTCGATCTGCCGTTGCTGGACAAAGATGGTTACGACGAAGTGAGAGGAATTGAGGAGAAAGATGGTCGTGAGGTGGCATGTAAAATGGCTCGCGAAGAAGGAATCTTTGCCGGGACCTCTTCGGGGTTGAACATGGCCGGGGCCCTTCAGGTCGCTCAGGAACTTGGCGAAGGGAAAACTGTTTTGACGGTGGCATGTGACAGCGGCCTTAAATATTTGGCTGGTGATCTCTACGTTGACTGATTTTAATCATCTAGATCAGAAGGATAACCCAGTTTCCCTGCTAACTTAGCTGGCCATCGAATACCATCCTGCCCCGTGCCCGTAAGTTTCATTTGATAAAGTTCACCTTCAACAGAAATGAGCTTTTTATCCAATGATTCAACGGCGGTACTGATTTCTTCAGCTACTTCATGATCTTTGGTCATTGTTCTTATATCATACAATTGACTCCGAATCATCTCAATCCTATTTATTAGAGAGGCTGTTTCATTTATATTAGACTGTATATTCATGACCATCTTATTTTGTTCAGCGATATCCTTTTCACTGCTTTCAGAGTGTGGATCTTTCACTATGGACAGTTTTTTGCTAGAGTTAATCCCGAATAAGCCAAGCTCAACAGAGTAAGTTCCTGGGATAACTAGAGCGGAACTTTGACTGACTGCAGCGTCGAGTGTACCTTCATCGTCCAGTTCAACCTAATCAGCGTAAAGTGGTCTGGTACGGAGAATAATAATTTTCGAAAGTTCAACGCGTAAATCCCACCACACACGATTAATTCCTGCACTGCTTGGCCCCTTAAGCGTTCTGATTAGATTTCCCGATTGGTCTGATATTTTGATTCAAACACTATCCACGCCTGATTCTTTCAGCTTTACTGATTGGAAATCTGTTCTGCGACAATGCACAGCATCTCAAAAACAAGAGTAGCAGCCACCAGCGCCGTGTTCCCGCTCTGATCGAAGGGAGGGCTTACCTCAACCAAATCTGCGCCAACAAGTTGCATTTTTTTCAGGCTGCGGATGAGCTGCTGCCCTTCAAAGGGGGTCAGTCCTCCAATTTCCGGTGTGCCGGTTCCGGGAGCGTAGACAGGATCAATGGAATCGATGTCAAATGAAAGATAACACTCTCCAGCGCCAACGACATTACCGATCTCTTTCAGGACACCTTCAACACCGAGTTCTCGAAATTCCTCAATAAAGATAACTCTCATTCCCGAATCCTTCGAATAATTCCAACCTTCCGGCGAATTCTGAGCACCACGAATGCCGATTTGAATCGTTCGCTTTGGATCGATAAGTCCATCTTCTACAGCCCTTCGGAACGGCGCACCGTGATTTAAATTTGAGCCCATCCATTCGTTCCAAGTATCGGTGTGGGCGTCGATATGTACGAGGCCGACAGGGTCTTTTCGCGCCACGGCTCGAAGGATCGGATAGGTGATGGAATGATCACCGCCGATAGAGAGAGGGAACACACTGTTCCCCACCAATTGTTGGTAAAAAGAAGTGATCTGATCATTAACTGTGGGAAGGTCGTAGATAGTTGTCAGCGGTACATCGCCTACATCGCAGATTCGACAGTTATCGTAGGGATTAATCCTGGAAACGTGATGCGTTGTTCGCATCATGCTGGACATGTCTCTAACCTGCCTCGGACCGTGACGGGTGCCGGAGCGATTTGTAACCGCTCCGTCGAAAGGGACGCCCACCAATCCAATGTCCGTGGTGGAAAATTCTTCCACGTAGGGTGTTCGCATGAAGGTGGCAATTTCGCGGAACCGCGGCACCATCATTGACGATTGGTCAGTTTTCCCTGTCACACCCAGCCGAGTACTTTGTAAAGGATTATCGCAAAATACTCATAGATCGCCTGAGTTGAAACAGAAAGATTCTCAACTTTTGGGAAGAGTATAAAAGGGTCAAACCGCTCCCGTTTTTTGGGGATTCTAAAGAGGCGGGAACCGACGGGCAGCACATCATACCCCAGTTTTTCAAAGACAGCCACGGACCGCCGCATATGAAGCGATGAGGTAACGAGAGCGATGGTTTGAACGTTCAGGCTATCCATTATCGCTTTGGTGTTCACGGCGTTTTGCCGTGTGTTTCTTGATTCTGACTCGGTAATGATTTTTCCTGGTGGTACACCAAACTCAGCGAGAAAGTCACTCATCCTGTCCGACTCCCTCTGCGCTTCTTTGAGAAGTTCGCCACTGCCGCCGGCGGTGATAATCACAGGTGCAACGCCCTGCTTGAAGAGCCTAATACCCGTTAATGATCTTGCGGGATTTCCGCCCAGTACAACAATAGCGTCGGCTTTGAGAAGGGTGGGCTGTGCCATACCAAGCGGTCGTACAACAGCTCTCTGAACAGGAGCAATGCTGAAAAGATAGAGGATCAAGAAACCGGCAGTGAAGAATCGTCTGAAGAGTCGTCGGTCCCGTTTCCTCTCAAACCAGAAACTAATTACCAGAAGCACTATGCCGAGGGTTAGGGGGTAGATACCCCAGACAAGAATCTTCGAGAGGAGGTGATACACGACTCATCCCTCCCTGAAATAATTAGCAATAAGATCCGCCACTGCTGACAGACAGTCCCTTCCGATCTTTTTTGACATACCCCGGGCGTCACCGAGGATTCCATTGGGCGTCACGGTGTGAAAACCGTTGTTAATAATCTTCTGTATCGCTGTTTCATCCAACTCGGCGGTGAATCCCTGTTGAGCATCATCTTCCTTTACCAGTTCCGGATGGAGATGGAGCATGAGTGAACTCTCGGCGATATCGGCATGGCCACCAACTCGATCCCCCAATCCGGAGGTCTCTTCCACAGCTTCCTTCCATGTCTCCACCAAAGCAATCAGGTCAGTGAATGCCACAACCGTGCATCCGTCTTCGGCCGTATCTTTCAGTTTTTCCAGCATGTTTTCAAGGGGCTTGAAATTACCTCCATGCGTTGGAAGCATACAGATTTTGGTAAATCCGTGGCGGGAGAGGCTTTTGCAGTAATCATTGCAAACAGCGCGGAATGTCTCTTCTCTGAGCGAAATGGTTCCGGCGAAGGTCATATGATGCTCGGAGCAACCTACACGAATGGTTGGGGCAACAAGCGCGTTACCCAATCGCTCTGCCACCTCAGCACCAAGATGAGTTCCATGTTCTGCGTCAGTAAACATAGGGAGGTGAGGACCGTGCTGTTCCACGGCGCCGCAGGGGACGATGACGGTGCTAGTCCCTTCTGCTATAGCTGCGGCGATGTCAGGAGAGCGCATTCTTTCGAGGAAGAGATTATTATTCGTCTTTTTCATCTCTGGGCGATATCTCATCACGATCGTAGCGACCTTCTCTATAGTCCCGGTGAATCTGATTGATGGTCTTTAGGCTATAGCTGAAAACGAATAGTCCACCTGCAAGAAAACCAAGAATGAAGAAAATGATTATGGTGGAAAAATTCATGTTCATTCTGTCTCGTCCGATCGGACGAATTTCTTCCCCGCTTCCGAAAAATCGTAGACCCACATTAATGTACTGTCTTCTATGCTGAAATGAACGTTTTCCTCGCTTTCGCCTCGGCCGCAATCGTGTTTCATCGTTAGGGCGTTTCCGTTCGATTCCCAGGTTCCGCTACATATTATGCTGTTGGCAAAATTCCCCTGTTGAATGGCGTGAGTGCCGTCATCAGAAAATGTGATGTTGTAGTAAGATCCTCTCCCTATTACTGTCCAACCAGATGCAAGGGTAGTGCGCTTTTCCACTTGCTCCCAGAGGCCAATCAGTGATTCCGGATCTTCATTCTTTTCGTTTAGTTCACAGGCGAGGAGAGGAAGAAGAGAGATCATTATAAGAAGATGATTTGACTGTCGCATCCTACTGAAATCTAAGAAAGATTTCTTTTTTTGAAATCGGTGAGTGCATCCCCTGGCGCGATGCCAATTTGAGAAAAAGCGATGCTGTCGATTTGGAAGGATTGATATTGTATGGAGTTGAAGGAAACTTTCCACATGATGAGTATAGTATCAGTTTGCTTCATTATCGTTAAGCAGCTACTCTTTAGTAGATGCACCTTCTCCAGAATCAATCCCCCACCGTGCTTTCCCTCCGCCATCAGAAATAATGATCATTCCGTTTTGTTTTTTATTCGTGCCGAAGTAACCGGTGGTTACACCGTCCTTGTTGGAAGTAGTGAGAAAACCGATGCCATCCATGCCAGTGCCGAGATAAGTAGTCTCATTACCTGTGGCACTGTAGGTGCGAACTGAGCCGGAACCGGTAACACTGGTGCCTAAGAAAGCGGACTCCCGACCATCCGCGTTATAGGTGAGGAGGTGTCCGCTGCCGTTGTCATCGCTGGCGAGAAAAGCGATAAGTTTTCCATCGTTATTGTTCACCTGAATTTTCCCTCCGTCTTCATCCAACCCGATAACAATGGCCTCGTTGCCGCTGGTGTCGGTCACGGCTATCCACCCTCCGAGGCCTACACCGTCATCGGCGACGGTAATAGAATTGACAAGGATGTCTCCCAGGTTATCCGACTGCTTCTTGGCACCTGTAAGGGTGAGGAAAAGAGCAGTACACAGTACACCAATGATAAAACTCTTGGGGTCAATCGTTTTCATGTTTCTCTCCTTCATCATCAGAAACAGGTGGTCGAACCATTTCTTTTTTCGTTTACCGTTTCGGGAGTGGTTCCCCTTCCACCCACGGGGCGCCGGAGTCGAGCAGGTCCTGCGCAAGTTCGGATATTTCTCTATGTATCGATTCAAAGTTGTTCCTGCCAGCGGCAAGCTGGTTTATAGCGAGCTCGAGTGTCCGCTTGTTTGTATCAGTGGGGCCATAGGTGGACTGGCCGATGCCTCGGGAGACAGAGAATAACCGGTCACCAATGGTTGGTTTCGTCTTTTCACCGGGACCCTGTTTGGATTGGTTGCCGATCATCTGCTCTTCCAGTTCAAGCAGTGCAATACGAATATCGTGAAGCCGCTTATCGAGATCGCCCGCTTTGGCGGTGGAATTTGCCAAGGCCAATTTCATAGCGTCGACTTTCGACATTGCTGTACTCATCGTCATATGTAAGGCGGAGGCGGACCGAATCACATCTTCGTACTTTCGCCAGAAAGCCGCTACTTCAGCCGGCCTTGCTCCAGGGAGAGCCCCTTTTCTCAGACGAATCACCTCAAACTCCTGAGGCCCAGAAAGCTGGACTACATCGCCGTCCGTCTGCTTATAGAGCGTGGCTGTATAAGTGCCGGGGGGCGCCAGCAATCCACTGGAAGGTTCATTATCCCAGTCAAGACCGATGGCCTCCGGTGCAGGATAGCGTAAGTCCCACGCCACACGGTGGAATCCTCTGCCGGTGGTCGCAGGCACGCGGCGAACCACATCCCCTCTGCGATTGGTTACAGACACCCAAAGAGCCGGTTCTTCCTGACGGCGTTCAGCTTCAATGGCTTCCCAGCCAGGGAAGGGAATATCTTTTCCTCTTTCATTCAATGAGGCCTCTTTATCTTGGCGGGCGCTCTTCAACGTTTCGGAATCATTGCTCAAATAATAAGTGAAGACGGCGCCGAAAGGAGGATTGGGTGCTACAAAGTGATCTGCTCCCTGGCTCCCTTTCACTTCATCGAACGAAAGGTGGGGTCTCGGGATGTACCACCACGCCTTGCGAATGGGGAATAGTGTCGCTTCTTCGTTCATCTGTTTCTCTGAGACATTCCTAAGGACAGTGTAATCATCAAATACATAGAAACTCCTGCCGAAAGAAGCGCCTACGAGATCATTCTCCCGCCTTTGAATAGCAAGGTCTCTAAACGATATAACGGGCACGCCGCCTGTCAGCTTGGTCCACAACTCACCGCCGGTTGCAGAAAAATAGATGCCAAATTCGGTAGCGGCAAAGAGTAGTTCAGGTTTCACATGATCCTGAACGATTCGCCAGACCAGCGTTCTGTCAGGAATGTTTGATACTATAGAACGCCACGATTTTCCCCTGTTTGTGGTTTTCAAAAGGTAAGGTTGAAAGTCGCCAAACTTGTGATTATCCAGAGCGATATATGCAGCATTTTCGTCGAAGAGATCTGCTTTAATATCGTTCACATAGGCCGTAGCAGGAACGCCCGGCAGGGAACCGACCTCAATCTGTTTCCACTTCTCACCACCGTTTTCGGTCACTTGGATGAGTCCATCATCAGTGCCGATGTAGATCATCCCTTCCTGAACAGGCGATTCGGCAATTGAAGTAATGGTGTTGTAGGTAGACATAGCACCGACGTCCCAAGCATTGTCCCAGCTTTGAATTCTCCCCATGATCGGTAGTGCGAACCGTTCTTCATCCCGGGTTAGGTCACCGGAGACGGCTCGCCAACTATCACCGCGGTTGTCAGACCGCCAGAGTCGCTGGGAGCCGAAGTAGAGCCGTGTTGGGGAATGGGGGCTGATGAAAATGGGTGCATCCCAGTTGAAGCGCTCATAATCTTCGCCCTCTTCTGGTTGTGGAACAATATCCACCACTTCGCCAGTAGTAAGATCAATTCTTGCCAGAGTACCCTCCTGGCGTTGACCGTACATGATGTCGGGATTGCCTGGTTCGGTGGCGGGCTGATGACCATCCCAGTCCAGTACCACACGCCAGTCAGAGTTTTGAATTCCTTGAACGTTATCTGTCCTTGACGGTCCTCCTTCCGTACTGTTGTCCTGTGTGCCGCCGTAAACGTTATAGAAGGGTTCCGCGTCATCCACCGCTACTTTGTAAAACTGTGTGATGGGCATGTTCTCCATAAACCGCCAGTTCTGAGCAAGATCGAAACTTTCGTAGAGACCGCCATCGGTGCCGATAAGTAGGTAATCGGGATCGTCATCGCGGAATGCGATGGCATGATTGTCACCATGTTTGTGTGTCTCATTCATCCGTCTAAATGTTGATCCGCCATCTTCAGAAACCTGAATATTGTTGTCCATAAGATAGAGTCTGTCAAACTTGTGAGGAGACGCATAAAGTTCCTGGTAATAGTGAGGTCCCGTGGCACCGGAGACAGTATCGGACCTTTTCTCCCATGTGGCGCCCCGATCAGTGGAACGGTAGACAGCACCTTTTCGCCGATCAAGCTCTATAGCCGTGTAAAGGACATCAGGATTCTGCGGTGATATGGCGAGGCCGATTTTTGCTAGATTAGATGTTGGAAGACCTTTGGAGAACTTATTCCATGTTTCACCACCATCTTTACTGCCGTACAGCGCCGTTCCCGGCCCGCCGCCCATATAGGCGGCAATGGTTCTGTGGCGCTGCCATGTTGCGGCATAAAGTCTGTCCGGATTTCTGGAATCCATGACAATTTCAGTGGCGCCGATCCATTCTTTATCGCCTAGTGTCTGCTTCCACGTTTTTCCGCCATCCGTTGTCTTATAGACCCCCCGTTCGCCACCTTTGGACCAGAGCGGCCCCTGGGCGGCGACCCATATGATGTCCGAATCAATGGGATGTACAATTATGCGAGAGATTCGTTCAGACTCTTTCAAACCCATGTTTGTCCAACTCGATCCACCATCATTGGAACGGTAGATGCCATCGCCATACCCCACGTGGCGGCCACCTACATTTTCTCCAGTTCCCAGCCAGATCACTTCCGGGTTAGAAGGATCAATGGTAATGGCTCCCGTAGAGTAAGAGCCCTGATCGTCAAAGATCGTCGACCATGTGACGCCGGCATTGCCCGTTTTCCAGACATTGCCTGACCCGACAGCCACGTACCAGACATTGTCGTTATCAGGATGAATGGCGATATCGGCAATTCTACCCGCCATTAGGGCTGGGCCGATATTCCGCATCTCTAGTCCGGAAAAGTTCTCTTTTGACCAGACAGACTTCTCGTCCGCCTTGAGCGTGACGCTCAGTAAAGTAATCATCAACGAAAAGAATAATAGCTTGCGGTTTTTCATTATTAAGTCCCCACTTTGTTTTCTTTGATCTTCGGACTTGGAGAATCTACGAAAAGTCACCGTTTCGGTGCTAATCGGCTTTAAATCAAACTGTTTAGCAGAACGAGATAAAGTTATTCAAAAGGGCGCAAAAAGTGATCACTTTCCTATCTGTTCAATGATCAGTTCCGGCTTCCCGTTCTTCCAATGAACAGCAAATAGATCACCGTACTGATCATCTGCAATGGTAATCTCCTCTTTTATCCCCAGCAGTGAGATAAGGTTTGGTATCGTATTGGAGTGCCCAGAGATCAGCACTGTTTCACCGCAATGCCTTTCGAATATAAGATCGATCTGTTCTTTAGGATTCTGTGCCTGAACAATTCTTGTTTCCATCGACCACACCTTTTCAAGTGGTGCTACTGTCTGACGTGTTCGTCTGTACTGACTACTGTAGAGCACGCCTGATTTCACATCTTTCAGTGCCTCAGCCAGCGCATTGGACCTCTCTCTCCCCTCAGCCGTTAGATCGGGATCGTCATCACCTTCAACAATCTCTTTCTCTGCGTGACGGAAAAGATACACCACCGATGGCATGCATCGCTCCTCAACAACAACCGCAATCTTTTCGCCTTTCGGACTGACAGCAAGCCTTGTGATTCCCTTAAGCCCAAATATTGCCAGATCGATGGCTTCTGACCAGTCACGATCGCTATCTGGATCTAGCTTGTATAGCTTGGAACCGACCCCTGTTAAAAGTGTTCCTACGGGTGTCCACGCCACATCATCCGATTTACCCAGCGTTCGCGCAATATAACGAATTTGTACTGTTTCCGGATTGTAGGTGTTGATTGTCCACTGTTTCTCCTTCTTGCTGATATAACTGATTACTTCCCGTTCGGGGACTAAATGGAGCGATCGGCCGATGGTGTCATCAACGATTCGGTTGGTCCGCTCCTTCAGGTCGGAAACAGTGAGTGAAGTAGGGTCCCCCAGCACAAAAGAGATGAGACGATGCCTGTCTATCCAGGCGTGATAGCCTATTTTCAGGCCGGGGATGAGCACTTCTCCTTCTCCTGTTCTCATGCTGTAGCGGTACAAAAGCTGCGTTCCATCTTTCTCCAGAAGGATTGTGGAAAAGTTTTGCGACCGCCCTATTTGAATGGGCGAATATTCACTCCCTTCCGTATTGGTGAGCCACGTCTTGGATTTCCGCCTGATGTTGTATCTGACGATATCTGTCTGCCCGTTGCGTGTGGAGGTGAACAAAACTTCTCTTCCTGCTCGCATAAAGGATGGTTGATTGTCGTATCCTATGTTGTCAGATATGTTGAGAGGATTGGAAAGAGTGACATGATCATCTCCTTCTTCGAGATCAAACAGATAAACCTCGGTGGCCAGTTGTGAGTAGGCTACTGCAACAAAAAGCAACGGCATGAAAGAAAGTTTCACTTTTTTACCTTTCATTTACAGCTCTATGGCACCTTTTGGAAATTCACTATAGAAGCAAATATCAGGCATAGAACGCATAGCCGAAAAAGGGGACAGGATAAATGAGCATCCCGCCAGTTGTGATAAAGGGGTACCCGCTCATCATTTTAATCTAATGAGAAACCTCTGCTTTTTATCTTTTCTCTGATTTCAGCCTCATTCAGTCCACTTCCTAACACCATAACTTCACCGGTTTTAAGGTTAACTGATATGTCTTTAACCCCACCGCAGCTGTACACTGCACTCTCGACACTTTCTTTGCAGTGGCTGCAAGTCATGCCATGAACCCCAATGGAGAAGCGGTCTTCTGAGGCATCAAAATCATTCTCACCTTTATCGGTCTCTACTATCCCTTCTTTAAGCTTGTATGTATAGGCGTTAAGCAAGATCATAAGAAACAGTATCGTCAGGGTGAGCGTCCCCCAGCCATCAGTTGTATGAACGTGTGAAACGCCGGATATGGCGAGTGGATCAATGACAATAAAGGTATCAAGTATAAAACCAAACAGCATAGCTGTAGATGCGGTAAGAAGCAGAAAATGAAACATGGTTTTTCGACCCAGAATATTTTTTATAACGACTATTGAGGACGCGTTTGTTGTGGGTCCTGCCATTAAAAATACGAAAACTGCACCCGCAGAGACACCCTTGGCCATAAGAACCAAAGCGATCGGTATCGATGCTGTCGCGCAAACGTAAATGGGCAATGAAACGAAAAGCATCATAAAGAGCATGAGATATGAATTGGAAATAAATTTTTCAGCAATGAAATCAGTGGGGACAAAAATGGTTATTGCAGCTGCTATGATGAGTCCTTGGAAAAGAGGGACCACTATGTCACAAGGGAGGGACAAAAATCCATATCTAACTCCCGACTCTAATCTTTTAACTAACGGTTGTTTCACATCGCATTCTTTTTCTGTCTCAGGTTTTTGATGAGAATGAGCATCATCATCAAAACTGTTTATTACCAAACCACTGAATATCCCGGAAATGAAAGCGGCTAGAGGTCTGAACAGGGCGAATACAGGACCAAGCATTCCATAGGTCAGGAAAATACTGTCCACCCCTGTCTGAGGCGTAGAGACAAGAAAAGATACGGTTGATCCTTTAGAGGCACCAGCTTCCCTGAGAGTAGCAGCAACCGGAATAACCCCGCATGAACAGAGAGGGAGAGGTATGCCGAAAACAGTGGATTTTACAGTGGAAAAGAGGTTTTTTGAGCCCAAATGCTTTAAAATGAAACGGCTATTTATAAATATGGAAATAAGCCCAGCGATAGCCATTCCCAATAGCAGAAAAGGTGCCATCTCCTGGCAAAGAGACCACATCTCTAAAATTAGGAGCCTCAGATAATCAACAGCTAAAGTCAACATAACAGTATTGTCGTTGGGGAGGCCTTACTCACAGACTTTATTTTGGTCGTTACATAAGAGAACACGATGGGAAAATAACCTCTCTGGAGTCAAAATAAGGAGCGATAGCTTTGAAGTCAATCAGGAGACAAATAAAAAAAGGTCCAAACTTGGTAAGGGCCCCTATATTCCTTTTCCAATATGAACATATTTCAGTGCGCTCGGGTTGATTTTCATATATTTTTCACGCAGGCTTTTTAAACCTCCTGTATGATCTAAATGGTTATGGCTCAAAAAAACATGCTTTACAGTTGACAAGTCTATTTTAAGGCTATCCGCATTTTGCATAACTGTATTTTCCCTGAATCCTGTATCAAATAGCATTTTTTGATCCCAGTTTCAATTAAGGCGGAGAAACCCCATTCGTCCAAGTAATC
The DNA here is from genome assembly GCA_002448795.1 of Fidelibacterota bacterium UBA6931. GTDB lineage: Bacteria > Fidelibacterota > Marinisomatia > Marinisomatales > S15-B10 > S15-B10. The sequence continues at coordinate 15,866 of DKAH01000018.1, read as the reverse complement.
ATAATCGGCAACCATCGTGGACAAAATTGTAATTCTAAGATTATCTAATTGAGCATTTAAAATGGTAATATGAAATGCAAGAAACCCTATAATGAACTTATTCAATAATTCCCTCCTTTTGCTTAATTAAGTAACAAAAGCCAGAGGTTCCCATTTTCATAAACTTTGTGTCCAAGCATATATTCTAGACATCTAGAGAATAGAGAACGAAAATTACCAGTCTTCATCAATTGAAACTGACCCTTTAAAATTGACAACATAATTGCCATATATGGGATCATAATAATGTCCCCCCTCATTGTAATCTGCGTTCCAATTTTTTATTCCATTCTTATCAAGATAGTAAATGAAAGGAGAAAGTTTTAGGCGTTCAAGATGCCATCTGCCTTTTTTCCCTGAAGGAATTCCTTCACCATTGCCGTAAATCATCAACCCTCCTCCTTCATAAATTTCATGCTGAGGATCCAAATCTCCAAATTCATGACTTACATTAATTGCTTTATGCCCGATTTCATGGGCGATTGTCTTCCTTAGGCGGTCAGGTCTTGAAAGATTAGTTAGTGTGATGATACCCCTTAGATTATCAGGGATAGTATTGCAGTATGAGTAAGTAGGGAAAGATAATCCTCCAGTACGTACCGTTTTAATCATCCAGTTACGGCCTTCTGAAACGTCAAAGAAAGGGAAGAACACGTCCTGTAAAATTACCAAATAAATAGTGCGATGATTATCGGGTGCGGGTTCAATGATGCTCATAAATGCTTCGTAAGCCTTTTGAGTCAAAACCGAAGGATTCCTCCGCATATGCTTATACATATTAGCATATTCTGTTTGTGGAACTTGCGGGATCTTGTTCGCTTGAATAGAGAGGAAACGAGGATCAATATTTCCTGTTTTGACCCATAGCAAATTTATTTGCACAAGTGTAGGAGAATATATTTCCTTAGCTGATAAAAAACTGGACATTACTTGATCTAGGGTCACTTTTCCGAAATCTGGATCTAAGTTTCCTGGGAAATAGATTCCTACATCAATAGTTGGTTTTCCCTGTTCTAAATCACTGTTTATTGTTTCAACATCTATGGAGGTTACTGATGACCACTCTGCCAATTTTATGTTTGTATCATTCTTTTGGCAGGCAGAAAAAATTTGTAGAAAACAAAATGGAGTAATTGAAAAAACAATATATTTTTTGATGGATCGGAATATCACCCTAGCAGTCCTTTTTCTCCTAGACAAGTTCCCATTGAGAACCTTAAGCAAAGTGCCACTACTTCTTCAGGCTTCACCTCTGATAAAAACAGGCTTTCCGGAGGTTGATTGGCTTTGGCAATAAGAATAGCCAGCCTCATCAAATGTTAAAATATCATCCGGTCTATCGATTCTATTTTGGATAACAAATCTTGCCATCATACCACGAGCCTTTTTTGCAAAGAATGAGATTATTTTTGCCTCGCCATTCTTTATGTCTTTAAATACTGGGGATACAATAGTGGCATCTAATGTATTATTGTTTACAGATTTAAAGTATTCCACTGAAGCACAGTTAAGTATAACCTTAGTTGCATGACCTCTTAATGTATCATTTAATTTTTTTGTAATCTCATCCCCCCAAAATTTGTACAAATCTCTTCCATTGGGATTCTCCAACTTTGTCCCCATTTCTAGCCGATAAGGCTGGATAAGATCTAGCGGCCTCAAAAGACCATAAAGACCTGAAAGAATTCGAAAATGATCTTGGGCATATTTGAATTCTTTTCCTGAAAAATTTTCAGCATTAAGACCAACATAGGTATCGCCTTTAAAAGTAAGTATGGCCTGTTTTGCATTTTCTTTTGTAAAAGGTGTAGTCCAGTTTTTATAACGCTCACTATTTGTTTCTGCTAGCTTATCACTGATTTTCATAAGAGTCTTCAGCTCGGAGAGAGACATTTCACGTGTTTTATCAACAAGTATTTGGGATTTATCTAAAAAGTCACATTGAGAAAACTGTGATAAAATATTAGTTTCAGAGAAATCAAGTTTTTTTGCGGGTGAGAGGAGTGTGAGCATAATAATCCTATTCTTTAATCACTAAGTGAATAATTACAATCTTCTGAAAATTTTAAAATACATCTGTAGTATTGTGTCCTGACATTATTCCATCAAGTTTGTTCCTATTCAAACTCGGAGGAATCAAGAAAATTGGCTTTTGAGACTTCCTTTATTTTACTAAGTCTGTCAGCAGCGGGAAATTGTACATCCCCAACATTCACATATCCTAAAGGTCTTATATTATTTGTCCCAACAACTAGAAAATCTTCTCTGAAAATAGGGAAGACATACATTTGTCTCCCAGAAGCGACAGTTGAAATTATTTGTGAATCCTTTGTCGGCAACTCGTAAATAGAGGCTGGTCCAAAAGATGCTCTTGTGAGATATATAGTGAGCTTTTTACGAGCGATTATATCTCTGCCTGCACTGAAATCATACTGCCGAATACTTCTTAGTTTAATTGTATTAATGGGATCAACTGAAGATATTCTCTCTGATTTATCCTCATTGGCAGTGTTGGAAACTGAAAACTCAGTAATCTTTTCCTTCTTCTCCTCCTTTTTATGTTTTGTTTCAGATAGTTTTTCATCAATATCAATGCCTTTATCAATAGTAATATCCTCAGTAATCTTAATATCCACTGGTTTTTTATTCTCGACCATAGGGGCTTCTTTAATCCCAACACTATAAATATCTGGAAGTAAATTAGATGTATAAACCTTCCCTAATATTCCGTGTGTTACATTATAATCGTAGCCTCTTACACTAATCCTTCCGACAGAAAAAAATAAATAGCTTCTTATTGAGATTGATTTTTCGATGAATTCATTCAAGTAGTCTTCATCTGGAGAAAATAAAATCAATCTTTTTTTGACTTGATTCAACGTATAATTCTTTTTGGGATTTGTAAATGCTAAGACTACAGCTAAAAGGAAAAGAATTTGGAGTGAGCCCATTAAGAAGGAATTAATATTTTGAGAAGAAGAATCTGTCTTCACAATACCATCTGGTGTCACGTCGAAAATCCAAGCAAGAATAAATACTATTGGAAATCCCATAACAATAAGAATAATTGCCAACCGGGATACCCATAAAGGTATATTAAAAATTGGGAAAATGATTTCCACCAGTTGCATAAAAATAAATGCCACCACCGCATAGGTAATCCCGACCTTAATAACTTTCCTTCTTTTTAATTCTTCAACGAAATTCATAATAGATCAGAATTGACAATATTAGAATAATTCCTGATTGTTTGAACCACTATACTAAAGAGATAAGACAATAACTATTTTAATAGTATCATTTTTTTGACCTCTCGATACTTTTCGGTCTGGATGACATAAAGGTATGTACCAGATGAGAGCTTTGCATATGAATTATTAGATCCATCCCAGCGAATCGTGTAATAACCAGCATATTGTTCGCTGTTTACCAATGTTTTTACTTCTTGTCCTAGGATGTTATAAATAGAGAGGCGCACTTTTTGATCTGTAGGTATTTGATAATTGATCGTTGTTACAGGATTGAATGGATTAGGGTAATTCTGAGAAAGATGATATTCTTTAGGGATGGTTTTAATTAACTCATTTACCTCTTTATCCACCCAAGATTCTGATCCGTAGAAAACGGTGAAATGTCTGCCCAAATTTCTTGTATTGGTCAATTTAAGCATAAAGGAATTCTTTTCAGCTAAGTTGTATTGGTCCCCATGACTCATATCAACCATGACCATTTTGTGTCCAGGGTCTATGTCCCCTTCAAAGCTTGCCCTTACCATAATTTCTTCTTTACTATTTTGGGGATGCAGATAACCATGCCATTTGAATGTGGAATCGTTCGTATTTCGAATATCTTGCAACAGATATATTGGTCTGGTTGATTCCTTATCCATGATCCAATCAAACTTGATTTTCTCATCATTGTTGGGGAGAGGGGGTTCAGTGACATTATCATATCTGTCAAAACCGATTTCTGCCTGAGGGTGAATTCCAATAAAGTTGTTGTTGTCAGAATATTTTATGGTACCGAAGCCAATTTGAACTCTAAACAAATTCTTAGCTTTATTCATCTGCTTATTGTCATTAATCTCAGTCTTATCTTTTGAACTACCTCCAGAGAAAATGTTACTGATCTCGCCTCCACTACCACCTATGGCAGTGAGAACAACAGTGGAGTCCGCTTTGTTACAAATAATATATCCACCAAATGGCGTAATAGTAGTTTTGTAATTGGACCAACCATCATTATCACTATAATCCAACGGGCCGCAGAAAAGAGTTTGATCAACATCACCAAGGTTAAAGGAGAAGGGATAGGGATTTCCAACCATATTCCATCCTGGTTTCAATACCCATTTCAATGTGTCAACATTTGTAACTACACCACTACCAAGAGTTAGGTCACATTCTTCTCCGACTTTTTGGTAAACCCAATAGCTCACACCACTTAGAATTTCTGTTGGTTGTACATATTGACCATTTAGGTATTGCCAAATAACAAATTTGTCTTCATTTATCTCACCAAAACTGTTATAGAAAACATCTTCAATGGTATTTTGATCTAGTTGAGTCGGTATAGATATAAGTAACCAGGTGTTTTTTGGAAAACATCCAGGGAATGAAATTGTACCTGAGGGTATTTTTACTGGAAGACTATGAACATCAGAATTAGAAGCATAACCTAGTATATCAGATGCGTAGAAGTAAAATTTTAACCCCTTCTCATCAATTTTATCCAAAGTTACAGTCTTTTCTGCATCTAGGAACCTGATTCCTTCATCGAAAGGTATTTGGTATGATGTATATACTTGCGAACCACCCTTACCCACATTAAGTAGGATGCTTTCTAATGGAAGAGAATCCTTGATCGTCGCTGTTATGGAAAGATCAGTGGAGGGTTTATTCCCTCTCCAAGCTGTTGTATTATTGCCTTCGATAACCAATGTGTCCTTATCTGCGGCAACATTAAAGATTGCGGGAGGTATATCATCTTGAAAAACATTGATATAAACATTTGTGGTGTCACAGGATTTTTCTTCATCGCAGATTGAATAATGAATAGAATCACTGCCTGTGAACATAAGCAAATGACTATAATCGAAAGTAATGTTTGAATCAGAAACAGTAGCTATTCCACCTTTATAAGTAGGCATTGTTTTAAATGAAACATTTTCTTCTTCGAGAAAAATCAATAATGTTGATGCGTCAATATTGTCTTCTGGATCGGTATCATTGAGCAAAACATTAACTGTAGCAATATTCCCTTGAAGAATATCAATTGAGTCAGCTATTGCTTCAGGGGGTTCGGGTATATCAACAACAGAAATAATCACTCGTGCTTCAACAATATTCCCATCTTTATCTTCAACGCAGTATTTAAAAATATCTTCACCGTAAAATCCTTTTTCTGGCACAATTGTAACAATCGGGTGCTCTAGAGAGCTTACTAGTAGTACATCACCTGTATTTAAAGTATCAGAAGCAGAAAATTGAGTCAATAAACTCCTCCCTGGTGCCTGACACAATGTATAGGTTAAAGTATCTCCGTCAGCATCTGTGGCATAAAGAGTAAAATCAATAGATTCACCTTCTTCAAGGTAAACTGTTTGAGGGTCAGTTACTTCAGGCGGATCAGGCGAAGAATTTACCTTAATGAACACTTTTGCTTCTGCACTAAGGCGAGTTTTATCAGAAATACGGTAAATGAGACTATCTCGGCCGAAAAAGTTGGGTGCCAATGATATTAGAATAGTACTATCTTTTTTTGCTTCAGCGTCATTCCCCGTATCATCAAATGACCCTGAAAAAGAGCTAATTATTTCTAAAGAAGAAATATCCAGGTCTTCATCTAGATCGGTATCGTTGTTTAATACATTAAATGCCGCTGGGTCAGCGTCCTCAGTCAGATTGAGAGTGTCAGCAATAGCAAGTGGTTTTCTACCTGAGATGACTGATATAATAACATTCCCAGTGTCACAAAGAGCCGTATCATCACAAATCTTATATACCACTGTATCGGTACCAGTATAAGTCAGGTTGTTAGTATAATCAAACACCAATAGAAGCGTTGTATCTGTTGGTACTCTGTACTCACCGCCGCCAGTTGAAGACACTATAGATAGACTATTAATGTCGAGATCTAAGTCCGGGTCGGAGATTTTATCTGCAACATCATAATCCCACTCAAGACCTTGAGCAATAACCAACTCTCCATCCTCAACTACTGGAGGATCGGATGCGGCTGTTATTACTATTACAATACTTGTTGAATCGACCAAATCACCGTCGCTCACTTTGAATGTAAGGCTATCAATTCCGTAAGCATTTTCTTGTCCTTCAAAAATCAGCTGTTGTTGATCATTAGTAATCGTATCTCCTTTTGAAATCTGATTCCCTTTTGTCTGCCCGTCGTTCGTTTGATAGATTTTCCCTGTTGTTTGTAGAGTTCCGAGGTAATAGGTGAGATCTGTACTTTCAATATCAGAGCCTGAAACAGAAAATCCTATTGAACTATCTTCATCTAGGTTAATGGTATCTTTAATTGCCACAGGCGGGTCGTTCACACTATTGATCAAAATAGTAACTAAGCCATTTTGGCTATTGGTGGTCCCATCATTTCCTTGGAAGACAAGAGTATCTTTTCCAAAGAAATTCTCTTTTGGAACATAAGTTATTAGGTTGGAATCTAGATTTGCAGGTGCTGATGGGATAAGAGAACCATCTGATTTATATACAGCACCATTGTCTGGAAGATCAGTTATCTTTAATGTAACATCAGAGCCTTCTTCATCACTTCCTGACAGTACAAAGTTCTTTGATTCATCTTCATTAATGGTGTCATTCAATGAGACTACTATTGGCGGGTCATTAACTCCCGCAATATTTATGGTAATGACGCCCAATCCGCTAACAAGATTATCTTCATCCCTAGCGTTATATTTAAAAGTATCTGCACCAACATAATTTTCATTTGGCTGATAAAGAACTTTATCATCACTGCTTGTGACAACAGCGGGAGCAGTTTTTATTTCGGTACTATCCGCTTGTTTCAGGGTACCATAAATTGGAAGTGATTGTATTTTTAGGGTAATTCCAGAAGGAATGCCAAATAAACCTTTTTTTGAAGAGTTGCTGTTAATACTGCTTCTCTTACTTTTACCTCTAGATCGTATTGTTGAAAGTTTTTTCCCAGGATTTAGTCCATACGAGACTTTTTGAATTGCTGAACTGCTAATGTCTGGATCAACCCATTCCAACACATAGGAAATTTGTGCATCTTCAGCGATGTTAAGGGTTGAATCAGCCGCAACAGGAGGGTCCGGTTCGCATGCGACAGAAACAGTAAATGTCTCATTAACAGATTTACCATTAGAGGTTCCTTTGATAACTATGGTGGCATTGCCGCAGGCATTTTTCTTGTAATCAAGAGTGATGGTGTTATCAAAAATTATTACAGAAACAAGACTGGTATCAGAATTTGACACGAGTGAATCCAATATAGAGCTATCATCATTGTCCACATCTGTGAACACTGAAGTAATATCTATTGTAGTACTATCAGAATCTTCACTGGTAGTAATATCACTGATTGGATTGGATACAGTAGGAGCATCATCTACAGAAGTAACATTGACGGTGACTGTTGCTGCGTCAGAATCCAGGCTTCCATCATTAACTTTAAATGAAAAATTGCCATGACCATTACCATTGCCATTTTCAGCTGAGACGTAAATGAGGCGATGGTTTTCCTCCGATATAGTTGCTGGTAATGAAGTGATTTCGCTGCCCCGTGAAGTTCCATTGGAGGTCTGGTATAGGGTACCATTGGTTGGTAGAGAAGAAAGTATATAAGTGAGTTCATTATCCTCGATGTCAGTCCCGACCAGTGTAATTGTAATGTCTTCATCTTCATTTACAACAACAGTTTGTGCCGAAGCGCTTGGTTTATCGTTAACCGCATTAATCGTGAGGCTTACTTTACCTGTATTGCTAACATTGCTGCTTGGATCAGTGACAGTGAACTTAATACTGTCAGTGCCGGCAAAATTATCAGTTGGCACATAAATAATCTGGTTTGCATTACTGGTTACGGTTGTGTTTACAGAAGTTATGGCGGCACCATCACTTTGAGTTATGGTTCCATTAGTTGGAAGGCCTGTGACTTTGTATGTAAGTGTTCCACTTTCAGGGTCTGTCCCTTCAAGAGTGATGTTTAATGAGTTGTCCTCATCTGTAGATTTACTGGAGCTTGATGCTGTGGGTGATTCATCTACGTTATTTACAGATATTGTTACAGTGGCCGCTGAGGAAAGATTACTGCCATCGGATACCTTTACGCTAAGACTGTAAGATGTGGTGGTCTCGTAATCTAGTGCTGCTGCTGTTGTTAGGATTCCTGTAGAACTGTTAAGGGCAAAATGGCCGGCGGAGTTACCAGAGATTATAACCCAGTCTTGAAAAGTAGTTGATGTGCCTGAAGACCATGCATCAGCGTCTGTTGCTTCAAGGGTATCTAACAACGAACCAGAACTGATATTTTCGTTCACTGTAAAAGACTGGTTGCTTTTTACTATGGGAGTAACATCATTAACAGCTGAGACAGTTATGGCAACATTGACGACAGTTGAAAATTCATTCCCATCTGAAACTTTTATTCCTAGTGAATAAGATCTCTCATCAGAGTCTTCATAATCAAGTGTTTTTGCTGTTTCCAAAAGGCCACTTGTGCCATTAATTGTAAAATGATCTTTGTTAGTGCCGGACTCCAAAGTCCAATTTTGGAGCGTTTCATTATCTTGATCGCTTCCTTGAACTGTTCCTACATCAGAACCGGTGCTTTGGTTTTCTTCAATGGTGAATGACTGATTTGCCGCGACCACGGGTTTGTTATTATTTGGATTGGAAGCGTTTATTGTAAATGTTTCATCAAATGTTGCTCCAGCACTGTCAGTTGTTCTTATTGTAACTTGATATGATTGCTGAGTATGGTAATCGATTGTTGCGGCGGTTTTTAAGACATTGGTTCCACTGCCGATAGAGAACTTTGAAGCATCATCCCCACCAACAATTGAATAACTGTGAGAATCGCCGTCATCAGGATCAGTGCTTGAAAGACTTCCAACAGTTGTACCTGATTCTGAATCATCATCCACACTGGTACTTGTTAAGGCAATGTCCGTAGGCGCATCATTAACGGCGTTAACTGTAATGGTGAATGTTTGAGCAGAGTAAGTGTCGTCACCTCCGTTGCCAGTGCCCCCGTTGTCTGAAAGAACTAGCGTCACTGTGGCACTTCCGTTTTTATTAGAAGCAGAGGTGAACGTGAGATCACCATCCGCATCAATTGATGGTTGAGCACTAAAAAGACTATTATTGTTATTGGCAACCGCAAAAGACACTGTTTGAGAAGCTTCTGGATCTCCATCATCTATACTTGTGGCCCAGTTATTGTTGGTTTGTGCGCCAGCATCCTCATTAACACTTATGTTAGATCCTTTTGTAAATGAAGGCTCATCATTGACCGCGTTAACAGTGACTGATAATTGATCATCAACCGTAGCACTATTTGAGGTTCCTCTAACCGTAATATTTGCTGAACCATTTTTATTTTCTTCGAAATCAAGAGTGAGAGTATTACCTGAGATTGAGGCCGATACCAAATCAGTATTACTGTTTGTCTGAACAGATTTGGATATATCATCATCATTGTTGTCCACATCCGAAAAAACGGAGTTAAGTGCGGTAGTATAGTTAGATGCATCTTCATTAACAGTAATATCACTTAGTGCGCTGGAAACAGTAGGAGCATCATCTACAGCGGTAACATTAACTGTTACAGTGGCAGCCTCAGAGTCAGAAGTACCATCATTAACCTTGAAGCCGAAATTCCCATGATTATCGCCGTTACCATTAGATGCTGAAACATAGATAACTCTATAGCTGTTATCAGAAACCGTTGTGGGTGTAGATGAAATTGCATTTCCTCGGGTAGAACCATCTGAAGTTTGATATAGAGTTCCATTAGAGGGCACTGTGCTGATTTTGTAAGTCAAATCCTCACCATCGTTATCGGTACCAGCCAGAGTTATGGTGACATCTGTATCTTCATTTACGGTTACTGTTTGAGCTGTTGCTACAGGTACATCATTAACTGCCGTTACATCCACAGTGACTGTAGCAGCTGAGGAAGAAAGATTTCCGGAACCATCATCAGTTACTTTAAATGTGAAGTTACCGTGCCCACTACCATTACCATTTGACGCTGAAACGTATATAACACGATGACTGCCATCAGAAACTGTAGTTCCTGTAGACGAGATTGCACTGCCTTTGGTTGAGCCGTCAGAAGTTTGATAGAGGGTCCCATTTGCAGGCAGTGTATTGATCTTATAAGTAATGTCATCACCATCGCCATCATTTCCAGCCAGAGTTATGGTGACATCTGTATCTTCATTTACGGTTACTGTCTGTGCATCCGCTGTAGGGGGATCATTTACCGCATTAATGGTTACTGAAAAAACTTCCGTCACAGTGAGGCCGTTGGATGTTCCAGTGACAGTAACGGTAATTACCCCATTCTGGTCATCTGTATAATCAAGTGTTAGCATATCGCCAGAGATGGAGGTTGAAATCTTTCCACTGGGTGAATTGCCAGTGACAGATTTTGTTATTTCATTATCATTATTATCAACATCTGTAAAAACGCTTGACAGATCAATTGATGTGTTAGTCGCATCTTCATCCACGGTAACATCAGCGATCTCATTTGCTACAGTTGGGGCATCGTCCACTGCAGTAACATTTATTGTCATGGTTCCACCTGAACTACTGTAAGCTGTACCATCACTTACCTTGAAAGTAAACGTGGTATAGGAAGAACCATTTTCATTAGCTACGGGGGCAAACCTTAGATGTCCGTTTGAAATATTCGAAGTGGTTATCTCTTGCTCGTCCGCGATATCTTCGCCACTATCGTAGGTATCATCGTTGTCCGCATCCAGGTAAAGGGTCCCAGTAGACTCGAGGCCGGTAATTTTAACTTTATTTAGCGCATCCTCATCGTTGTCCGAATAGTTGAAGCTGGAAGAAGAAAAAACATATTCCACATCTTCATTGGTAGTAATAGAAGGATCTGAGGTTATAGTGGGAAGGTCATTTACTGCTGTTACGTTTACCGTTACTGTAGCAGCATCTGAATCCACTGTCCCATCATTTACTTTGAAGGCGAAATTGCCATGGCTGTTGCCGTTACCATTTGATGCAGATACATAAATAATTCTATGACTTCCATCTGTAACCTCGGTACCTGTTGATGATGATGATATTTCATCACCCCGGGTTGAACCATCCGAAGTTTGATAGAGTTTACCGTTACTGGGGAGTGTTGTTATGGTATAAGTAAGATTGTCACCATCATCATCTGTTCCGTCCAAAGTAATGGTTTTGTCTACGTCTTCCGTGGCTGTCACCGTTTGTGCAATGGCCACCGGTGGAGTGTTGCCGGTTGAGAATGGTTGGATGGAAGAAAAGAGACCTCTTTCTCCAGAGCCCATACCGTACCAAACATATAATGGGCCAGAGCTTGACATGTACAAATCATAATATCCAATAGAGAAGTCAAGTTTCCTGTAAAGAGTCCAGGTGGTCCCATCAATAGAGTAAGTTCGCGTAGATTGATTATCCCAGCTCGTGATTGAGTAATTGGTAGAACCATAGGTTACCGTTGGTGCATTTTTTGCAAGGACATAAAAATTGGTCTCAGCAGAACCACCAAGGAGACGATCAACATCATCTCCAAAGTGCACATGTTCATACCCGTTTGATGTGTTTGATGCATCTATGGGGGCGAGTACAAATAAACCGTGGTTATTTTTTACGTTATTTTCGTCTGTTGCATAACCCTGGTAATAGACTAAAGCAGGCTTTGAAGTTTCAATATAATCCAGTGAGCTATTATTATTATTATCAAGATCCCAAGCATAAAACTCTCCAGCATCCAGGTCCGAATCTCTTTGGGCATCATTCACTTTAACGACGGTATTATCTTCCGTAGCTACGACAATGGCGTGTACACCCCCGTAAGAACCCGATTCTCCTTCGATAATCAAATAATCAGTCCCGGTTTTATCTATGGGGACCAATTGATCCATGCCTAAATCCCTAGGTTTTTTGCTTTGGGATTGACGAATAGATCCAGACCATGTACCTGAATTAACAACGATATCCTTATCGGAAGTAATTTTTGTACCTATTATATCTTCATCGTAGGTATTAGTACTGTTATCCATTCCCAGCACATAAGAACGTCCCTTATCTAGCGTCACGGACCAGGGACTGCTACTTGATCTACCTAAAAAGTACACCCCGCTATTGGGTGTAAGAGTTACGGTGGTGCTGTTTTCCGTTGCCATAATGGAGATAAAACTTCCGAAAGTCCCATCTTGCGTATAATCAACAGAAGACTGATAGAAATGTGCGGAACGAAACTCCTGCCCCATCCCGGCATTTCCTTTAGAAGCAATTGAACCTGTTTGGCTACCTGCTTCTAGATCAACTCTTAGATAAAAAGGTTTTTGTGCAGTGAAATAAATCCCTTTTGTACCATCCGTTGTTCCAACATCATCAGCATAAAGATAACTGCTATAACTAACGGAAAAATTATTGGGTGAAGTCTTTGATACGGTTTTAGTGTAGATAGTTGAGCCGGCATAATTTTTTACAGAAACATCAAAACTCGAAGTTTCCATGGTAGAAATATCAATTCTTATTTCATCAGGGTTGTCATTGCTGTTTCCATCATAGTAAAAAGGTGGCATGTAGTGTTCTGTGGAATACTGGGCATTCAACAGACCAAAAGAAAAAAATGATATCAGAAATAGGTAATTATAAAGGGCTTTTTTCATCACAGTTACCTACCGCAACAATCTTCTGGCAATGTTGGAGGAGCACCAATGCTTTCATCTTCGTCCATCATTTCCATATATGCATAGTAACCGGCACCGCCGCCTACAATGATAATGGGGACTAAAAAGACGCCTAATCCTCCTTTGCATTTTTCAAGTCCAAAATTTGCTACCAGCTCCCAGCTCATATTTTCAATCTTGCTGTAAAGATTTTTCTGGCTGCCAATAAAATCAGCTGATATTTCACTAACAAGAACGCCGGATTCTAAATCAAGAAGCATGAGATCAAGGGTTCCACCCACCATTTTGCGTGCAACCGTGCTAGAAATAGAGACCTCGGTCCGGCGGTTTAAGCCATGGGCTATATTTTGTTTTTCAGCGTTATCCAGAACATTGATATAATCTAAAGTAAGCATGTCTCCTTCTTTCATAAATGGGTATAGCCCTTCTTGTTGACTAGTGATTGTGGCAGGCCTCGTTTCACCATATCCCACCGCCCTTAATCGGTCAGCATCAACTCCATTATTAGTAAGCCAGTTCATCACTGAATTCGCCCGTCGTTGAGAAAGGTCGAGATTGTAGGCGTCTACGCCTCTTGAATCGGTATGGGAAGAAAGTTCGAGACTTATTCTGGGGTTTTCTTCCAATAGTCTCAGAAGATTCAGAAGTTCTAACTGTGCTGACGGTCTTATCTTGTCACTATTAAAGTCATAGAGGAGTTCCCTCATGACGATGCTCCTATCAGCTCCCAACGGAATAACAGAGTTATCAAGAACAAAGGCATGTGTAGCTTTGGTTTTACCCACATCTTCAATAACACAATCAACAAACCGGCAATCAGTATTGTAATATCGTTTTTTTACCTTCAGCCCTTTTTTAACTTTCTTGAGTTGTTTGGAGAGTTTCTTGCTGATTTTCTTTGAAGATTTTTTGGGGAGGTTATTTTGCAGTATATATACTGTCGACCTACATATATCTAAGCTATTGTGCTGGCTGTCAAGCAAAGCTGTGGTGACATTTCCCTGACCGTTAATTATACTTGCCGAGAGCAAAAATAACCCTAAGCCCAATTGGGAAAGAATTTTTTGCTCCTTTTTAGCCATTTTTTCCATTAGAACTTGCATTTTAGTTTAACTTATTAACCTACGTTATTGCATGAATAAATGTCAAGTATTGACAATAAAGATGATATAAATGGCAAGACCGCAGTTTTTGAAGTTTTTCCTTAGGGCCAGAGCGGGGAGAAACTCCTGATCCCCTGCTCCCAAAGCAGAAGCAAGAGCGTCTATTTGTCGATCACAGACTCCAATGCTGACGCCTCTATATCCACATTGCTGATTTTCCGTGTGTTTTGTAGAAGGACAATGTAGGAATTCTTAGGTTATTAATTGCTAGATCTTAACAAAAATCTTTTTTCTGTACATCCAGTATAGCAGAAGCCAAAAAGCCAATACGTGGGATAGCGCAAAAAGGAGGGACCCATTAAAGTCCCCAGCAAGTGGTTGGAAAATGGTTTTGTACAAATATCCTTTTCCGGGAATCATTCTATCATTGTAATGAAAAGTGTAGATTGTCAACACGATTTTTCTGGCTTTGTTAGCCAACTCATTTTCAATCGATTCTGAATGTGCAATATTCTGGTTTGTTAAAGACAAGGTGCCGGTATTTAGCCACAAATCGGTAAATCATGTCACGTATTGGTAGGGGGATAATCCAGAGAATAAGGAACCACATCTTCCAGTACCACCTTAAATAGAGCAGGCACCGAATAACTGCGGCAGACCTGACGTAAGAACGTCCGTTCCTCAATAAATAAACTGAATCAGCTTTTTGCTGCCATCCGGGGAGCTTAATAATTAATTTCTGAGCATCATCTGACTTAATAGGTCTATATGCAATATCAACCCCTGGCCCTAGTTTCGGTTCCATGAAAAGTGCGAGTCGGTGACAGAGGCCACACTCCCCATCAAGTAGTAGAACATCTCGGCTAGAGTCTAGCATTTATTCATCAACCTCTTCAATCGACCATGTATGCACTAAAACTCCTTCCGAGACATGAGCCAGATCTGGTTTTAGTGGATCTGATATTGCTAGATCATATGACTCGGTCAGGGTGTTTGAAATAAAATCCGCCTTTCCTTTTCGAAATATCCAAGGATTATGATGAATGTATGCGATGCATAGATTGTTATTATGAAATGTGTATAAACAGTATCGCTCGAGCAGAAACTCATCCAAAGATCCAGGCTTTGCTAACATAGTATCACCTGTACCAATGCATGACCCGATAATTTCCTGGCCACCTTTTACCCTCTTGCTCATCCAACTGTAGGTGCTACCATGAATGTCCAATTTGCCCTTTGCATATCTGTATGGGAGCCCATATAAATATTGTGCGAACATGCAACTGATTCTGCTCTGCGCGTCTAGAGTGAGGAAAAAAACACCAGCTTTTCCCGCGTGTCTGACATAGGTCCTAATGTTAAATTCAGGAAATGTTGAGATTCCAGGAATAGATAAAGCTAGCCGTGGCCTCACTCCCACCATCATGAAGGGAATAATGCTGAAGTATGCCTTGTCTTGAAAAAGATCTAATTCTAAACCATCTGGAATGTAAGGAATCAACTGCGTTGGATCGATCTCCCAATGCAGTAAGCTCAGATGACGCCATTGCTGAACGAAAGAATGGGGTCGCTGAGGCATCGGAAATGGCAAGTGATCTATCCTAATTTTCACATCATTTTTTGCTATTTATGTTATAAGCTGTACTTGCATACTAATAAAATTGTGGGTGCTTCTTTCATTCACGAAGCCATCCCGTCGCTTTCAATTCGAAGTTGAAAAGTTTGGTTGAAAACCATATGGAACATAATACCGAGCCACGGAGTTAAATACTGTTGATTGCAAATCGATAAAATATCGGAGAACT
>DKAH01000008.1:16533-16821 GCA_002448795.1 Fidelibacterota bacterium UBA6931 | reverse complement strand
GGTAATCTCGATACCGATCCGGCTGTTGAGGCCCGTCGCCTCTATCCGTCCGATCTCTTCCGCTGTATAGTCGGTGTGCCAGATATTCATATCAATCACCTTTCAGTCGGTTTGCACTCAGCAGTTCATAATACTCCGTTGCCTTTTCCCAGAGCGGTTTCAGTTCTTCGGGAAGCTTCTTTTGCTTCTCTTGATACGAAAGGAAGCCGGTGGATTTCTTCACCCGGTCGTACCAATGTTTCGCCCAGACGCCGTCCGTCTTCCGCCCGCCGGCGGGCCAGGAGAGCC
>DKAH01000008.1:4251-16237 GCA_002448795.1 Fidelibacterota bacterium UBA6931 | reverse complement strand
GCCCGCCGGCGGGCCAGGAGAGCATTTTTTCCGTGAATGTCACACCGACCTTTTCGCAAAAGAGCGAAAGCATCTTCCTGGGGTTTTCAAGAATGTCCCTGGAATCGAGCACGGGAGGGTTCTTTCCTGTCCGGACTCTCTCCAGTTCAAAAAGTTCCACCTGCTGGCGGTAGCCGATCTCTTCCAGCGTCACTTTTTCCCGCTTGGCTGTATAAGAGAGCAGGACCTCAGCCGGCTCCCTGATGAGAAAGCAGTTGACCAGGTGTGACGTCCAGTCAGCTTCCATTTCAGGCATAAAGTGCTGCGCCATATGCTTCTGATACCAGATGGGTTCCCCATTCTCAATGGGACCCGTAAGCCATTCCGCCACCCGCCGCCAGTCCGTATCCTGAGAGGCTATCACCTCCTTTCTGCCGGGATGATTCCTGCCGGTAACGGAAAGATAATGAGCATAGAACGGCTCATCGGTGACAACGGTGTCTCCTCTGCTCTCCCAGGAACGCATGAGGGTAGTGGAAATATTCCGGGGGCCGGACCACATTGCGATCCGAAGCGGGGAATCAGTCACCGCCGCATTCCCGCCTGATCAAGT
Source organism: Fidelibacterota bacterium UBA6931 (assembly GCA_002448795.1). Taxonomy (GTDB): domain Bacteria; phylum Fidelibacterota; class Marinisomatia; order Marinisomatales; family S15-B10; genus S15-B10. Next base: position 15,645 of record DKAH01000008.1, on the reverse strand, counting down.
CAATGTAGAGCTGCTGCAGTCGTTCCGTCACGGTGCCTCGCTGACCACCGGAGAGCCCGTGTCCGTCCACTTCAATGACCGGGATGACGCCGGCGAAGGTACCGGTAACGAATGCCTCATCGGCGGTGTGGACGTCAGACAGAGAATAGTCCTTCTCAAAAACTGGAATGCTGTTGGCCGCACAGAGGCTGATGATGTTTCCCCGCGTCACTCCCGGAAGACAAAACTCCCCCCGGGATGTCCACACCTCACCGCTTCTGGCGATGAAAAAGTTAGTGGAGTTGCAGGTGGAGACGTAACCGTTCACATCCAGCATGAGCCCTTCGTTATAGCCAAGACTGTCCGCCTCGATGCAGGCGGCGATGCAGTTCAGTTTACTCAACGTGTTAAGACGGGGGTCCTGAGTATCAGCCGTCCCCCTTCGAACCGAAACAGTGCCAAGTCGGATCCCCTTCTGGAGTACCACCTCACTAGCAATCTTGTACTCCGGAATGATGACAATGGTGGGGCCGCCCACATTGGCGTCGGGATGCTGATAGGGTGTCTTCTTCAAACCCCGGGAGACGATAAGGCGAATGTGGATATGGTCGGTCATTCTGTTGGCGTCCACTGTCTTGTGGATTAACGCCGTCAGTTCCTCCCGGCTCATGCCGATGTCGATGGCAAGCTGTTCGGCTCCGCTGAAAAGACGCTCGAGATGGGCGTCCAGAAAGGCCAGTTTTCCTTTATGGAGGCGAATCCCCTCCCAGACACCGTCACCCAGAAGAAAACCGCTATCGAATACAGACACCTTTGCGTCCGACCTGGGAACAATCTCCCCGTCCACGTACATCAGAACATTCTCGTTTCTGGCGTCTTCCAGATATTCGTGTGTACCCGTTGTCACATCACCTCAATATATTGCTGCTAATGTTCTTTTGTTTAGAAGAATAAAAGAACAAATCGAGCGCAGAGAAGATCGTTTACCTTCCGCTGAACAGTGGAGGATATTTCCTGTGCCATTCCGTAGCGTCCTGATACGCTTTGGCCACTGCAAGGATCGTCCCTTCATCATAAAGCTGCCCGATGAAGCTGATGCTCGTTGGGCTTCCATTCTCCTTGAATCCGTTGGGGACCACCACGCACGGATGCCCCGTCAGGTTGGTCACAAGAAGATTGTTGCCGCCAAAGGAAGGGGTGACGAAAAGGTCCACCTCTTTCATCTCTTCCGCCATTTCTTGTATCAGCATGAACCTTGCCCTGTTCGCCTGAATGTACTCCACCGCCGGGACGAAGCGCGACGCTCTAAAAACATTCGGCCACGCCCGCTGAACCTGCCGTACCATCATATCGTCCTTTCCGGACCGTGTCAGTTCATCGAAGGCTGCGGCCGCCTCCGCCCACAGGATAAATGAAATATTTTCTACGGGGAATTCAGGTAATTCAAAAGGGATGAGATCAACACCCAGTTCCCTCAAGACCTTTAAAGACCTCTCATCGTTTTGTTTTCCGGTATAGTCCCCTTCAAAAGCGGACTTCAGATAACCGATGCGAAGATCGGCCAGATTAATGTCGGCATTATAGTTAAAAGGCAGATCAATCAACGACTGATCAAGACCATCGGGACCGTAAATGGCGTTAAACACGATGGAACAGTCTTCAACGGTTCTGCACATTGGACCGATTTTGTCCATAGACCAGCTCAATGCCATGGCTCCGGCGCGGCTCACCCTGCCAAAAGTTGGTCGCAGTCCGGTGACACCGCAACGAGTGGAAGGAGAGACGATGGATCCCAATGTTTCGGTTCCTATGGCAAAGGCGACAAGCCCCGCCGCCGTAGCAGAGCCAGACCCAGCCGAGGAACCGCTGGATCCTTCCTCAAGGTTCCACGGATTTTTCGTTTTGCCGCCAAACCAGACATCTCCCCACGCCAAGGCACCAAGCGTCAACTTTGCAACCAGTACCGCACCGGCATCTTCCAATCGCTGAACAACGGTGGCGTTTTCGTCTACCGTCTGATCCTTGTAAGGCATGGCGCCCCAGGTTGTTTTGTATGTCTTCACCGCAAGAAGGTCTTTAGCACCGTAGGGGATTCCGTGGAGCGGTCCCCGATATCTTCCAGCGGCGATCTCGGCATCAGCGCGGGCGGCCTGCTTCAGGGCAAGGTCTTCCGTTAATGTGACAACACACTGAAGCGTAGGACCGTGCTCCTTTAGACGTTTCAGATACATTTTTGTCAATTCGACGGAGCTCACTTTGCCGGTTCGAATTAACTCACCCAGCTGAGCCACCGATGCGAACGCCAGCTCTTCCAGATCAACCGGACGTTTTAGCTCTTCTACTTCGCTCCATCGAATCGGTCGGCGAATTCTGTCAAACTCGGACCCAAGAGGTATTGGATTGAACTGAAGCGACGGCTGCACACCGTTGGGAATATCCACATCACGCAGACCCTCATATTTCTCAAGATTGGAAACGAGGTCTTCCATCATCTGCTTCCGCTCCGGCCCGGTAAAACTGAGGCCGGAAACCTTCTCTGCCTGCCTGATGGCGTTATTTTTGAATGGAGCAGGACGGTCTTTATCCCGTACCACCATGAAGGTAACCGCCCCAAAAACGATCGCAAGAAAAACGATATCTCTGACTCTGTTCATTACACTATCTCCACAACTTCTTCCATCCTTTTCCTGGTAATTGCCGGCACCTGAGCATCTTCCGCGGGATATCCCACGGGAATGAGCAGAAACGCCCGCTCATTTTCCGGCCTCTTCAAGATTTTCGAAAGAAAGCCCATGGGGCTCGGCGTATGGGTCAGCGCCACCAGCCCCACCTGATGGATCGCCGCCAGAAGAAAACCGCTGGCAATCCCTACCGATTCGTTCACATAATAGTTCTTGAAACGATGATCTTTCTCCACGTCAAACACTTTTTTGAAAACTACAATGAGAAAAGGAGCATCTTCAAGGAATGGTTTTCGCCAGTCCGTCCCAAGAGGTTCAAGATCAGCAAGCCATTCATCGGGAGCCCGGCGATCATAGAAAGCTTTCTCCTCTTCTTCGGCACCGATGCGAATCTCCCGCTTCACATCGGTGTCCTCTACTATAACGAAGGTCCAAGGCTGCTTATTGGCCCCTGATGGCGCCGACGCCGCTGTCATGATCACATTCTCTATCACCTCCCTGGGAAAAGCCCGGCGGGAAAAATGCCTGATGCTCCGCCTTGCCGAAAGCTGCTCACGAAACTGGACCGACCGTGCCACCAGTTCCTCTGCTGAATAGTCTGTCTTTTCAAACGGTTCAAACGCCATGGCTCACAACTCCCAAAAACTTGACGCAGAAAGGTAAGTGAGAATCGAAGTCTCGTCCAACAGTTCATCACAGGACAAGTTGGAAAGTTCTCCATTACCACTTAGACTTGGTTTATGCTTCGGGAGATCGAGATGCGTTTGAACGGGGCTCTGGTTATCTCCCATCTCGAACTTGAGGATGATTCAGCTAACCACACAGGTCACCGGGGGAACACCACCGGTGGTGGGCACTTCAGAACTCTTATCGTTTCCGACGATTTTTCCGGCCTGTCGCTCCTGGAAAGACATCGTCTCGTCTACGATGCGCTCGGCAATCTTATGGGAGGCGCCATACACGCCTTCTCCATGAAAACAGTCACCAGCGAAGAGTTTGAGGGAGATTGATGGAGCTGATTAGTAGGCTGGGACTCTTTCTGTTACTCTTCGGCGTCATTATCATCACATCCAAGATTTTTCTATCCCGGAGGACTCAAGACGAGATAGATGATCTGGACGACACCGTTCCTTCCTACTTCAGAACACAGACGCGGTGGATGGTCCGGCTGATCATCATCTTTATCCTGATCATCATTCTCTGGCTCGTCCTCTCAAACTCTCCATGATCCGCTATGTAGTGGATGGACATAACACCATCCATTCGATCCCCCTTTATCTCGAGCTTCTTGATCGCGATTACCCCTCATGCCTCAAGAGACTTATCAATGATTGCACCGACTACTGCTCATCCCACTCTGTGAAGATAGTGATCATCTTCGATGGCAATCCCCCATTTGATCCGCCAAAAGGTGGCGGTAGTGTATCGGTCTTCTTCAGCGGCAAAGAACGGGATGCCGATGCTCTCATCGTTGAAAAAGCTGTTCCTCCGAAGAGCACCACCGTGGTTACCAATGATGGAGCAGTTAAGCGGATGACCGGATCCGAAGGGTGTAGGCAGATGACTCCCGGGGTATTTTTTCAACTGATCGCTTCCCCGGTACAGTTAGACAGTCGCCGAAACAACGAAGGGAGAAAACGACGGGGACTGACAGGTCAGGAGGTGTCATGGTGGAAACGTGAAATGGAAAAAGAGTTGAAAAAGAAAAGGAAACAGTAACAGCTCCTCTTTTGGCGAGGGAATCCGTACTTTTTAAGTTCCAATTTTGACAAAAATTTGAATGAATATCTTCAATAAACTTTTTCAGATGAAACCCGGAGAGGGTAAGAAAGTCCTCCCGTTCTTCCTTTGCTTTTTCTTTACAATGGGCGCCTTCGTATTAGGTAGAACGGCCCGCGATACCTTCTTCCTGAGTCGCTTCGATCCTTCCTATTTGCCTCACATGATGATCCTGACGGCGGTGCTTATTGGTCTCACCATCGCACTGATGACGAAACTGTCCGCCAGGATTCCCATCATTCCCCAGATGATAGGCACCTACGGAATCGGTGTCGCTTCGTTTATTCTCATACAAGTGTTGCTCGCCGAGTGGATCTATCCCGTCCTCTATGTCTGGTTCGAAATTATCGGTACTGTCATGATGATCCAGTTCTGGATACTGACCGGCTCGGCCTTTACGGCCCGGGAAGCAAAACGCTTGTTCAGTCTCATAGCCAGCGGCGCCGCCATCGCCAACACAACCCTCGGCTTTTCCATGGGAAAGCTCATCGATGCCTTAGGAACCAACTTTCTTCTACCCGCCACATCCGTCTTCATCGTTCTAGCCATTGGAGCGGTCATGATGGCTGGCAGACTTACAATGCCGGAACAGACCATCCCGAAGCGGCCGGCCGGCCGTAAGGATACAAAGCAGACAGGCAGCCTTATCTCTTCACCCTATCTCAAAGTGATGACGCTGACCATCGCTTTGGCGGCGGTGGTAGGCGCACTCGTGGACTACCAGATGAAAATTATTGTCAGCGCAAATCTTGGTGAAGCCGAAATGGCTGCCCTTTTTGGAACACTCTACGGCGCCATCGGTCTCATCTCAATTTTTTTGCAGTTCTTTGTGACCGGCAGGCTGCTCTCACGCTTCGGCGTCCTTTGGGGACTGATGTTCCTTCCGGTGGCGTTATTTCTCGGAAGCGCCATGCTGCTGCTCACACCTATGGTTTTGCCTGTGGTCCTCTCCAGTGTGATGACCAAAGCCGGCGACCAAATCTTCAGATTTACTTTGCATGACACTTCCAGTCAGCTGCTGTGGCTCCCCGTCTCTCCTCAGGATAAAGGAAAGGCGAAACCGTTTATAGATGGAACGGTGAAGAACGTGGCAGCGGGCATCGCCGGTCTGCTCATCATCGGGGTGTCATACTTCATCGAGGATGTGCGGCTGCTATCCATTCTGTCCATTATAATGCTCGTCGTCTGGCTTCTGACCAATTTTAAGCTTAAGACCGGCTATGTTTCCGAACTGAAAAAAGCCATCGAAAAGCGGCGGCTCGACTTTGAGGAGTTGGAGATAGACGTCACCGATCCCATCATTGTTGAAACCATCCGGAAGACCCTTTCAAAGGGGGACGACCATCAGAAAATGTTTGCCCTTAACACCATGAAAAACCTCCCCCTTACGCCGTGGAAGTCCGACATCCTTGCGCTGTTCAAGAACGGCTCAGCTGATTTGAAGGGGAAGATTCTAATCATGACTAGCAAGCATCCTGAAATCATCCCCAATAATGAGGTCATTCCCCTCATTGATCATGAGGATGACACTGTTGCCGCCCGTGCCATGATAAGTTGCGGAATTCGCCGTAACGTCGCCACCGCAGACAAACTTTCCGACCTTCTTACGGGAAGCAACGACATTCGAAAAGCGGCGGCGGCAGCCAGTCTCATCCTGATGCAAAACGATCAAGCAGAAGACGCCAACAAGGTAATAAAAGGAATGCTCTTCGATCCCAACAATGATGTTCAGCTGGCGGCCCTATCTTCAGTGGGTCACATTGCTAACATTCTGTCGGATGAAGGCGTCGCCATACTACTGAATGATGACTCACCTGAAGTGAGGGCAAGAGCGGCCCAGCTGGCGACAAACAGGCACGGTGAATCACTCATTTCACCGCTCATTTCCAATCTCAACGATCCCCACACGCTCCCGGTGGCGAGACGGGCGCTCCGCTCCTTTGATGAATCCATCGTTGCATCCAGACTGAACGACGCTCTGAAAGAAGCTGATCTCTCAGACCAGCACCTCCTGGGCGTGATCCGCACTCTAAGCGACTACCGTGAAGGGGCCGACTTGAAGGCGATGGTGGAAAAAGGTTCGAGCAGATCTCTGGTGGTGACGAAGGAAATGGTGGACAGTCTTCTGAAGCTGTCTCGGCAATCGCCTCTGCCCAAGAACCACATCGTCAGGACTGACGCCCTTCTTCATAAGATGGCGGCAGAGACTTATCTCGCACTGACACTTCTCAGTCAGTTTAAAGAGGATTCTGAGGCAAACCTCGTGAGGGACCACATCACGACCACCATTGTGAAAGAGAAGGGGGTAATGCTAAAACTGGCCCTGCTTCCGTTTCCCGACAGCCCTATAGAAACGTACATGCACGCCCTGACAGCCGGAGAAAGCGGCGCCCAGTCAAATGTGTTGGAAATACTAGACAACCTTCTCACCAAGGAGAACCGCGACCTCATTATTCCACTTTTTGATGATTCAGACTTAACCGAAAAAATTGCCAAGGGTGAACAGTTTCTTCAGGAGAAAGCTGACACCAGTAAAACAGTCACCGATTGGCTCTATTCCGGAAAAACGTGGACCGCGGCAGTGGCCCTCGATTATCTGCTCCAGGACCTCACAACCAACGTAAAGATTGAATGGAATAATGTCCCTATGGATCAAATAGTTCGTGAAGTTTGCACGGTCAACTGGGCGAAGGACGGTTCCCAGCTCAAAGGCATGGCGGATTTTCCCCATAATCAATTCATACTTAAGGAGGCACCTATGTACTCAACTCTGGAAAAAACTATTTTCATGAAGGGGGTTGATCTGTTCCGCGATATTTCCGGCGAGGAAGTGTCCCACGTGGCGCAGATCGCCGAAGAGAGGGAGTTTGGCAAGGAACAGATCATTTTTGAAGAGGGGGACGCAGGCGACTCCATGTTTATCATTGTGGACGGTGCAGTCCGGATTCACAAGGGTGAAAAGGAAATTGCTGTCCTGTCAAAAGGGAAATTCATCGGCGAGATGGCCCTTCTAGATCAAGAGCCGCGCTCGGCGTCCATCACCTCCACTGAGGAGACTACACTCCTGGAGATCAACGGGGAGGATTTCTACGACCTTATGGCGAGTCGCATGGAGATTATGCAGGGAATTGTGAAAGTGCTGACTCAGAGGCTCCGGAAAGCCATCGCCTAAGTTATTGCTTCACCGGGCGGTCACTTCTGAACCTGCACCCCCGTTGTATCTTCGAAAAGCTTCTCCACCTTCTCCTCCATCAGTTCGAAGGTTTTCTCTTTGAGTGAGGTGTTCATCTCACTCACCTTTTTCTCCACCACCTCTTTCCCTTCCTCATACTTATTCTGAAGCGTTTCCTTCAGTTCATCCGCTGTCCTGGGCACCTCCTTGCCACTGTAGACAAGATAGCCAAGATAGAGAGCCAGCACGGCCACCGCCACCAGCGCCAGTTTGACCAGTTTCTTTATTACTGAGAAGAGAATCAGGACAGCCAGCACCATCACCACCGCCAGAACGACGGGGTTGGTCATCAACTGATTGATCAACGATTCCAAGAAACTGAACTATTGCGGAGGAATTCGCAGCTTCATTCCCACCGGGAGTTGGTTGGGATCATAACTGAGGAGAGCAGGATTCGCTTCGTAGATCTCCCGCCATCGGCGCCCATCACCGAGATATTCTTCTGAAAGGGACCATAGCGATTCACCGGCACGGACCGTATGGACGAGGTTCATTTCATCGCCTGTCTCTTCAATATCAACCGATTCCTCCGGAGTCATCACTTCAGCTATAGCAGTTCTATCATCTAGAGCCGGCGCAACAGCCGAAGGAGGTAGGGGATGACGGCTTCGGTCCATGAATGCCGCAAAGGCAAAGGTGGGACTGTTGGCCTGATCGTGACACCGAACACAGTTTTCCTCTGCTAGACCGGTAGTGACAAAAGCGGCTGGTTCAGCAAGGTGGCCCGTAGGAGTGTAGTGGCACTCTGTACAGTTAACATTGCTCAACGCCGCGGTAATGTTGTAGTTTAGGTAGCCGTCGTTCCGCCCGAACCCTGAGGTGTGACAGGAGAGGCAGTCCAGCGATTTTTCCTTGTGATCATCTTTCAATGTCTTCAGGGAGACGGCGTGGCGGGACGCTTTCCAATGATCGTATTCGGTGGCGTGGCATGATGCGCACGATTCCGACGAAGCTACCATGAACTCTAACGGGACAGGCGTAATCCTTTCCACCACCGACCCCGCCCGAGCCTTGCTGATCCGGTTGTAGCCAATGATCATATCAACCACTGTTGGATCGTTCGGGAAATGAAAATCTATGGCCACCAGTTCACCCTCATGGGCAGTGATGCGGTTATTGTCATCAAACGTAAGTCTAAGGTGTCCCACATAGTAGCCGTCCTTTCCAGCCTGAACAATGATAGTCTCACCCACAACTTCCGGCGTTTCCATGACCGTCTGCGTGTGACCGCCCACAATAACATCGATGCCCGAATAGGTCTTCGCGATCTCCCTGTCAGCATCGACGCCGCTGTGAGATAGAAGAATTACCACATCACTCTTTTTACTCACTGCATCGATCTCCCCCTGAAGCGTGGAACTGAAGTCGTTGTACGCCAGCTCGTCCCTTACCCGCTTGGGGTAGAACATGAAAACAGATGGATCCATAACGGAGAGAAAACCAAACCGGACACCGCCCCGCTCCACCACCATATCTCTCTTAACTGATGAAAGAGTCGGCTTGTCAAGGTTTGATGAAATGAACGGCAGAGATGATCCTTCTATGAGATCGGTGATGAATTGCGTCCCTTTGAAAAATTCCTGATCGCCAAGACCGATAGCGTCATAAGCCATCATTTCGTAGATCCGAAAGGCGATACTGTCTTTCAGGGCATTGCGAGAGGCGGATAGAAAATCGCCAGCGTCCACAAGAACAGAATTTGGATTTTCCTTCAACCACTCCCGAAGATAGTGAACCCGCTTCTCCAGCGAACCGTAAGCTTTTTCGGGGCAGAGGCAGTTTTCCAGGGCACCGTTGGTGTTATTGGTATAGAGGAGCACAATGTCCTTTTCTGCCGCCGTAGATGGGGAATAGAGAAGGACAACTGAAAAAAGCGATGGAAGAAACCGATGTTTCACTGTCGGTGAATATCAGTGGAATTCAGATTTATATCAAGTGTAATTTTCCAACCGTGAGATCGGTCCGGCTAATCGTCTTTTTCCTCTCTCTCTACTTTGGAGACGTCGGCGCTCAGGAACTTTATCCCGCCGATACACTACTCAAATCGGAGAATGTTTCACTTTTCAGGAAGATTGCCATCACCCCTATGGCTCTCTGGCAGCGGATCAGTTATTCAGAAGCCGCCTACAACTGCCAGTTCTATCCCAGCTGCAGCAACTACGGCGCTTTATCTATCGCTCGGCACGGCACCGTCACCGGCATGGCACTGATGGCGGACAGGGTCATCCGATGCAACCCCTTTGCTCACGGTTACCACATTCGGTCAACGGATTCACTATTTCACTCGGACGGTCGGCTTGTGAACCTAGTACCGGTAAGACTGTTCGAACAGAAACGTGAAGAAAGATCACCCCTCCTCGCCTCCGCCCTTTCAGCAGCAATTCCTGGCGTGGGGCGGATCTATGCTGGCCGGAAGTGGGACGGACTTTTTGGCTTTCTCACAGTTACCGCACTTGCAAACATCACCAACCGGCATCATAGGTTGAAGCGTGAAGGCGGAACACTTTTCTTTGGGGGCCTCACCCTGTCATTCTATGTTGGTGAGATCATCGGCGCCTACAGAGGAGCGGCAGTAAATAAGCAGCTTTGAAAACAGAGTAGTATTTATCATCAGCCCAATTTCTACTGTTGCTTTGTGACTGAAATAAGAAATACCACAACAAATTCGCATCTTATTTTGATTGGGTAGCACTACTAACTGAAGAAGTATCTGAAAATACATTGCAATATTAATTGCATAGAAATTACATTGTTCAACCTACTTTTTATTTCAAAGTAGTTTAAACCATAAAAAAGTAACAATAGTAATCGAGGAGATTAGAATCTATTGATTCTGATTATGGAATATGTCTATTGATATTATCCTTGTCATTTTTTTCACGGCCTCGGTACAGTCCATCTTTGGTACTGGAGTATTGCTATTTGGCACTCCACTATTGTTGATACTTGGTTACAAATTCCAGTATATACTAATTATTTTACTGCCGACCTCAATATTAATTAATTTGTTTCAACTCAGAAATAATTTGGGCAAAATACATATTCGGTTCTATAAAAGATTACTAGTATATAGCATCCCACTAATAATTACTTTCCTTTATTTAACTGAATCGTTTGCATTCAAAATAGATGTAATTATTGGGGTGTTCCTAGTTATCATCTCTCAAAAAGAAACCATTTTATCAATCAATAGATTTATGAAGCGGCTAATTAAATATGAAAATATATATTTAATGATAATGGGTATAATCCATGGTATAACTAATCTAGGAGGCGCACTACTTTCAGCTATAGTATTTAGCAAAAATTTAACCAAGGAGGGCAAAAGAACAACAATCGCGGCTTGTTATTTAACATTCGCTATTTTTCAGTTATCAACAATAATTATATTTTTTGAAAACAATAATATTGTATTTGGTTCAAATCTTATTTACTGGGCTCTTGGACCAGCAATATTTTTTATCGTAGAAAGATATATTTATTTTAAAATTAGGGAAACAACGTATATTAATTACTCCAACCTTTTTCTTTTAGTTATGGGATTAATGCTCGTAATTAAAAACTGATGTTGGTTATTATAATGAAGAGCAAAAGATGATTCTTTATCATTCCAATTATGAACTAAGTGAATAATAGTCAACCCTATACGAGAAACCCCTCGGAATGAGGAGCTTCTTGACGCTAATTTTGGTGTGTTTGCCACCGTAGCTCAGTTGGTAGAGC
>DKAH01000008.1:0-3926 GCA_002448795.1 Fidelibacterota bacterium UBA6931 | reverse complement strand
GGTAGAGCAACGCATTCGTAATGCATGGGTTCTAAGCTACTTTACCGAGAAGCAACCTCCTTTTTTGATGGCTCTGTATCCCTAATTAGGGTATCCCTAACATAATTTTTTCTGCCTGTTTTTGGGCATTATAATCCCGAGCCAAACTTGGAAAGTCAGCTTCAAGCATACTCAGCTGGTGCGTGAGATACTTTTCCGTCACCTTAACTGAGCTATGACCAAGCTCCTTGGACACCTGATAGATGTCCCGTGTCTCAAGATAGCGCATCAAAGCGAATGTATCCCGAAGGTTGTGAAACTTCAGTTCTGGTCTTCCAATATCACGAACAGCTTTCTTAAATATCTTACTGAAATTGCCGTTTTTATTTCTGCAGTGGGTGTGATGTTCAATGGTACAGTTAGAACTTCTTCTTCCAACCAACAAAGCCTATCTGCTGATATGTGAGCTTTATTTGCCGGAGGACACCTGACTTTGATACATCAGACGAAACCACCAATCACCAATCATCTTCACCGTGTACCTCTAATTTGCCGTAAAACGGCTCTCTAAGCCGACACCCCGTAGCACGATAGAATGTAAACGCATCCTTATGGAACTGATGGCGATTTAATAACAACCGAAAAACCATTTATTTATCTTCTATCCATGATCAGTTTCTAATTGAGTACTATTTTCTTTCAAATAATTATCCTAATCCATTTAACAGTTCAACTAAGATCAAATATAGAATGGGAGAAAAGAATCAGGTTTCTCTTGTGATATACGATGTGCTAGGAAAACATATAAAGACTCTGTTCAACCAATCACAAAATGCTGGCAATAAGATAGCTGTTTGGGATGGTACTAATGAGTTTGGCAGACCAATGAATGCTGGAGTCTATCTATACCAGATAGGGGCTGGAAAATTCAGTCAGACCCGGAAGATACTATAGTTTCAATAGAAAAATTAGGATGTGCGAATTAGGGACACAGCTTATATATTTGTATAGATTATATTATAAAAGGTGTGTTTATGAAAATTAAAAGAGAAATGTGATGAATAGGTTATTGATAATGGTGCTTATTTCGGTATGTTCTTTATTGGAAGGACAGATCGTAAAACCCGAAACTACCTCTAAAAAACGTCGTGTAATAATTTTGTCCTCTGAGCAAGGAGAAGATGAGAATTCTATTCATTATCGGTTGATTGAGATAGTTGCTTCGGAGGCCTCAAAATTAAGTCGATATGAAGTTTTTAACCGTCAAGATTTGAGAAGTCTTCTTGAGGAACAAGGCCGAATTCAGTTCGGATTAGTGACAGAGTTTAATGATGCTGATGTTGTAAAAGTGGGGCAATTTGCTGGTGCCAATGAAGGCATGAAAATCACATTAAATCAGTTCCAGGAAGTTTCGGGGTCTCTAACTCTGGATTTCTCAATCAAGCTGTTGGATATCACTACATCACAAACTATAAACACAGTTGATATAGGGCCACTCTATGGAGAATCATTAGCTGATATAAGACCACAGATTGCTATTGAAATGCGCCGATTATTTAAACTTTCTGGTGAAGTATTGGATGTAACTCCAAAAAATGTGCTATTTTCTGGAGGTACTGATGTTGGCGTTATAAGCGGAAGTATATTTCAAATAATATCTCCAGATGAAATAAAAGAATTTGATAATGAGAAAGTAACAGTTCCAGGGCGCTCAATAGGCTATGTCCGTGTAGAAAGTTCAACTAGAGATGCTAGCCGAAGTAAAATTGTTCGTAAATGGGGGGGTCAAATAAAACCTGGGTATCAAGTCAAAGAGAAACCAACTAATGCAGCAAGTCTTAATTATGGGGTGATTGCATCTCAAAATAATATCAATGTATTCTATTGCTTTTTTATTAATCCATTCAATAACATAGAAGTGAAATCAGGATTAGCATCAGGTGGGTTTGTTGACTCTCGCGACGAGACAAATTTGTATTTAGGATTGCCTGTATTAACAACTTATAAACTAATTCAAGGCGAAAAATTTACTTTTGGAGCAACAACAAATCTATATGGCAATGTTCTACTAGGTAAAAAAGATGATGCAGGGAATAGTGTTATAGGATTTCAAGGAAACCTTGCTTTAGGTCTAGAAGCCAGTATCCTAACTTCTGCAAGCAAAGATCTGGTGCTTGGAATAGAATATAGATTTGGGGGTGATCCAAATTGGTCAATCCCCCCTGAGGAATCTGAAGAAGAATATAAGCCTGCTGTATGGAACGTAGATCTAGGTGCTCCTACTTTTCAAGCCCAAGGTTTAAGTATACGTTTAGGTTTTAGAATTTTAAATATAGATATAATTGATACAGTAGGAATGTAATTAGTATTTTTATTTAATAAACCTTCAAAGGTTTTTGTATCTGTTTGCTCTTCTTTTTAATTGAAAATAATTGTAGTCTAATCTCTATGCCTCAGATCGATAAAATATTACAATTAACCAAGCAGTTGATGAGGATGATCCTTTTGCCCAGTGGAGGTTTGAGTGGCTTAGAACCCGCGATCCCAAGACCAATCAGATACCGGAAGGCATCAGACAACGTGAACTGGAGTTCGCCAAGCTTCTGCCAACACCAGACCAATTACGATTAGTCCGAAGATTAGGGGACAATAAGACGTATTGGAAAAAATCGAACCTTATAATTTAGTAGGTCGAATTCGGGCTTTAATCTTAGATATTTCTAATGAGAATGTGTTGTGACAACAATAGCACAAGATCTTGGTACTGGAAAAACAACATTTGGCATTATGGAACAGAGAAGTTTAAAAGCAATTCTGCTACTGGAGAGGGTAACAACACACATTTCAGATACTTAATCGGTAGCTGGGTTTTTTATTAGTAAAAATAGCCCTTAATATTAATTAAGGGCTATTATAATATAGAATTAAGTCGTTAAATAAATTATAATCAACCCATTAATTTCTTTTCACTAAGAAAAGAACTTAATTGGTTTTGTAATTTTTCAACTAAAACATCATAGTCACCTTTAGTGAATACGGGAGGATATCCTTTGTCTGATTTCTTCTTTATACCTGTATCAATCCACATTTTTTGGGACCCTATAACACCTTCTTTATCGGCTACTTTCAGCCAGAACACGCCTACAAATGTGTAAGTAGCGTCTCCAGTAGTAGCTCCAACATCAATTTTTACCAAGCCACCTAGGCCCTTAACTTTTGTCGATACTTTTACGTACCCCGCATGACCTTGTACAGTAATCAATGCGTCAGAATTTGTTTTTTCAACAAGTTTACCAACTTTGTTACCTTTTACATCTATCCATCTAGAAACACCATCAGCAACTTTAGGATCAAAACCACCATCTTTTACAGCATAACTAACATAATCGCTGAAATTGTCTGAAAAATGCGAAAGGTTACTTTCATTTGAAGCAATAGCATTGGCTTTATCATCCATAAGACCTTTTCCAGCACCCACCACAGCACCTAAGTTTTTGTTTTCTACAGTACTTTTGATACCTTTTGCAAACGTGCCCAATTCGCTCAGTCCAAAATTCACTTCATCAGGATTTGCTACTACTTTTTCGTATGAAACCGTTTTGCTTTTTCCTCTTCCTGTCCAGACTTCTTTATAATGAGTTAACTCATTATCAACCTTCACTGAATAAACCGAAATTGATTGCGCAGATTCAAAACGATCCCAAGGATTAACCGCCGGTGCGCATCCTTCAAATAATACAATTACACCTAGTAGAGGTAATAACTTTTTTGAAATCGCCATCATTTTTTCTCCATAATATTTATTTTAAGAACTAGCTCAGCAAGTTTACACTATAATAAATATTTGTACAAACATTCAATTCCAACATATTGAAAGTGGGGTTGCTTTTCGGTAAAGTAGCTTAGAATCCACACATTACGAATGCGTTGCTCTACCAACTGAGCTA